>JAFRPF010000031.1 GCA_017429285.1 Bacilli bacterium | reverse complement strand
GAATATGTGAATACATTGTGGGGTTCAAATCCCAACGCTACAGAATATACAGATGATCCTACTCCATCTACAGACCCTACAATATCAATTAATCCAACTTCTTTAACATTAACTGAAGGTGGAAGCACTGGCACAATTACCGCCACCATTACTAATGGTTCTGGTGACGTAACATGGGAAAGCTCTGATACAGATGTTGTTACTGTTGCTGGAAGCGGAACAAATAACACTACATGTACAGTTACTCCAGTAGCAGCGGGAACCGCCACTATTACAGCGTCTTATTCTACTGCCACTCCTGTTACGTGCTCTGTTACCGTTAATTCTTCCGGTGGAGGTGGAGACGACCCTGAAGTTGAATCAGAAATATTAGATTTCACTGCTCAAGGTTATAGTAATGAACAAGTAGTTGAAAGTTTATCAGCAACATATAGTTCAGTTTCTTTAGATAAGGGCACAAACAACAATGCCCCTAAATATTACACAAGCGGAACCGCTGTTCGTTGTTATGGCGGCAACACGTTCACTATTTCAAGTACATCAAAAACAATAAAGAGAATTGAATTAACATTTGGAAGTAGTGACGGATCAAATGCCATTACCACAAATGTTGGAACATATAGTAGCGGAACTTGGACAGGAAGCGCTTCTTCAATTACATTTACAATTGGTGGAACTTCAGGAAATAGAAGAATCCAAAAAATAACTGTTTATTACGAATCAGCAACTCCAACTCCATCAGAAAAAGTGTTGTCAAGTATTGCTTTAAGTGGTACATATCCAACAACATTCACACAAGGTGATTCATTTAGCCATGCTGGAATGGTTGTTACCGCTTCATATACAGATTCAACCACTTATCCTGCTGCAGATGTTTCGGATAGCGAAAATTTAGAATTTACTGGATATGACATGTCCACAACAGGTCAACAAACAGTCACTGTTACTTATACAGAAAACAATGTCGAAAAATCACAGACTTATACAATTACCGTAAGTGCCTCACCTTCTCCAAGTGATCCACAAGAAGGTACAGGAACAATTAATTTCGGTAACGGCACAGGTGATGTTAATGTTAATAGTGCTAGCGTTACTGGTGATGATTCTTTATCAAATACATGGACTATAACAACCGAAGGAACAACTTCTTTTACCCCAAACGCTAATTATTCTCAAATTGGTTCAAGTAGCAAACCTGCTTCTTCTATTACTCTTACAACCACTCTTTCTGCAACAATGAAAATTACTGAATTTAGCTGTAAATTCGGTGGTTTCAATGGCACAGCTGGAACTATAACAATGAAAGTAGGAGATACCACTGTTGCTACCGGCTCTTTAAATACAACAAGCGATGTAACAGTTACCGCTGCAACTGTTCAAAACACTTTCCCAAGAATGGGGACTTCTTTAACAATTACTGTTACTGGTATTTCTAAGGGCGTTAAAGCTTATTATATTTCATATACATGCCAAACATGGGCCTCCAATTTTTTATCACTAGTCACATGTGATAATGGTGTTACTCCTCCAAATTCCACAAATTGGAAACAAACAAATACGGATTATAGCGCTTTAACTCAATCTGAAAAGAATGACGTTTTAGCAGCAAACCCAAATCAACTTGGTACAAAATTAGAACAAGCCATAGCTAGATATGTTGAAGTTGTTAATAAATATCCAAATAGAACAAATTATCCTGATTATCTAAATAAAGCCGTTACTTCTAATAGGGCTTTTACACCTATTTCAAACACAAGCGGATTAACGATGATACTGATCATGTTAAGCATCACATCCACGATGGTCGGATTCATATTTGTTGGTTATTATTTAAAGAAGAAAGAGAGATAAGTTAATAAGCTTATCTTTTTTCAAAAAACTCTAATAATTAATATCCTTATTATTTATAATATATTCGTTCCTTTTGAAGGTTGGACACTTAAGGAGAAGTATGAAAACATTAATTATGCTTAGTGCTGTCCCAGCAGCCGGTAAAACAACCTGGGCTAAAAAATATCAAGCTGAACATGAAAATGTCTACATCATCAATAGTGATGAAGTAAGACTAGAAATAACTCATGGAGATTATCAAGATCATTCCCATCAAAAAGAAGTTTGGGAATTATTTGAAAGACGAATTCATGAATACGCAAATAAAGGTGACGATGTCACCGTTATATTAGATGCTTTAAATGATGTTAATGAGGTGAGATATAAATATTTAAGCACCACTCCAGAATACGATAAAAAGATATTAGTCTTATTCCCGACATCATTAGAAAAATCATTACATTATAATGGTGAAAGAGTGTGGCCTAATAAAGTACCGGATGACATCCTTATTGGATTAGTCCATAAATTTGAACAACCAAATGAAAAAGTTCTATCACTTGTGGATAAAGTTATTACTATTAAATGGTAATAATTTTTTATTTTGTTATTATTATATTAACTACATAAACATAGGAGTAAATTATGTTATCGATTAAAAACTTAACAAAGATTTACAAAACAAAAGGTGGAGAAGACACTAAAGCGTTAGATAATGTCTCTTTAGATTTTCCTGAAAAAGGAATGATCTTCTTACTTGGTAAATCTGGAAGTGGTAAATCCACATTATTAAATCTCATCGGTGGTTTAGATTTCCCAACCTCTGGTGAAATCATTTTAAAAGGAAGAAGTAGTAAAGATTTCTCTCAATCCGATTTTGATAGCTATCGTAATACTTACGTTGGTTTCGTCTTCCAAGAATATAACATTCTTAACGAATTTAACGTTGAACAAAATATTGCTTTAGCGATTGAATTACAAAACAAAAAAGTTAAAAAAGAAGATGTTGACCATCTATTAAAAGAAGTTGATTTAGAAAACTTTGCGAAAAGAAAACCAAATACCTTATCCGGAGGTCAAAAACAAAGAATCGCGATTGCTAGAGCCCTTATTAAAGCCCCTAACATCATTATGGCGGATGAACCAACAGGCGCTTTAGATAGTAAAACTGGTGAACAAGTTTTTGAAACATTAAAGAAATTATCTTCTGATAAATTAGTCATCGTTGTTTCTCATGATCGAGATTTCGCCGAAAGATTTGGTGATCGTATCATCGAACTTAAAGATGGAAAAGTTTTAAGCGATGAAACAAAAGAATATAAACAACCAGAAAGAATCTCTGATAACGTCGCGATCATCAATACTCATGCGATTAAGATTGAAGATGCGAAGAAATTAACGAAAGCCGATTTTGAAAAATTATATGATGCGATTAAACAAGGTGATGGAAAAGTCTTTATCTCCAGTGGTGATAACGCTTCTAAATCCATGAAGATCGCTCGTATCCAAGAAGATGGCACTAGTGATGAATTTGCTAAGACTAAAGAAGTTAAAGTCAAAGAATATGACGCTAGTAAAACAAAATTTATCAAATCGAGAATGCCGTTAGGTAAATCCATTAAGATGGGTTTATCATCCTTAAAAACTAAACCAGTTAGATTAGTATTTACTATTCTTTTATCCGTAATTAGTTTCTCCCTATTTGGTGTAGCTGCTGGATTAATGTTATATAACGATTCACATACTTATAGTGAAACATTAAAGAAAACCGATTATTTAGCGGAACCATTACAAAAGATTTCTAAAGGTAAACAAGTTTATCAAGAAATCAGTGATGGTAAAGTGGTTAGAGAAAATAAATATGATTCCACACGTGAAGAATTATTTGGTATTAATGAAGTTAAACAATTAAACGAAAATAGCCACGGCTTAGTCTATGTTGGTGTTGGAGGATCTAATAATTACGGTTCCTCTAATTTCCCGTTCATGGGATTAGGCATGAAAAAGAACGCTAAATACTATAGCACTTATTATGGAATTAGTTATTATTCTGATGCTGGAGAAGAAATGGTTAAAAAGCTCGGTTATCAAATTGAAGGTAATTATCCAACAAATGAAGATGAAATTCTTTTACCAAAAATATTTGGTGAAATGCTCATTGATTCTGAAGCCACCACTAAAAAATCAATCAATGAATTAATTGGTGAAGAATTTAATTTTTCCTTTGGAAACAGCACTAAACCAATAATTCTTTCCGGTTTCTATGATGCAGGCGCTATTCCAGAAAAATATAAACAATTAGCGAGCGAAGAAAGTAGTTTATCCTCTAAAGAAAAAGATGATTTATCTAATGATTTCTATGCCTTTATGGGCGACAGTTTTAACTCTGTTGCTTTCGTTACTTCTGATTTATATGACAAAGTTGTTCAAAAGAATTCTTCCTCTGTCTATATTCCTCTTTACTATCGTAATGGTATTAGACTTAGCGAATACGAAATTAAAGAAGATATCACACCAGACTTTGGTCAAGCTTTCTATACAGAAACTACTTATAACACAAACAAAGCTTATATTAAGCTCTACGATAGAGATGGTAATCCCGTTACTGACATTTCATCATTAGGCGATAAACAAGCTTATGTTGGTGAAAGTATGTTTTTTGGTAACTCACAAAGCGTTGTCACTAATTTCTATCAATCTTTCTTAAATTCTTATAACAATAGTAATTTTTCAAAATTCATGCCAATATATACAATTTATGCACAAAGCGCTAGTGATCAAATTCAAGAGCTTATTACAAATATTGGAGCCCCTGAATCTTTAGAACAAGCCGCGATGATATTTGAACAATTTGGGGATGAATTTGAAGTTGCTTATAAAATTGAAGAATTCTTTGGTGAGTTTAGAAACTCTTCATCTTATTCCACTCTTCCTGAAACGGATAGAACAAAAATAGATGAAATTTATAATTCTGATTATAACGAGACTAGCGATGTTGAGTTCTTATATAACATCATGGTCGAACATTTTGATGAATTTGTTCCAAACTATTTCCCATATCATTATTTAAACCTAGCTTATAGCTATCGTGACAGCCAATATCAAGAAATTTTTGATAACAACCCAGACATGGTCGCTTTGGCTGAAATGAGTAGAGAAGATTGGACCTCTCAAGATGTGGCAAAAGCTACCACATTCCTTGAAGATAATTTCTCAAGAAGCCTCTCCCCATATTCATCTGAATGGTATTCTCGCTTAGCGGGTTATACATTTGTTAGTTATAAAGTTCCTGCGGATAGTGTCTTTAATCCAGTTGGTATTTCAAAACTACATTATAAAAACTACAATGGCGAAACAGGCAAAATCGATGTTGTTGGTTATTTCACCGTTGATGCTGAATCTTATGGTGGAGATATGATTTTAATGAAACAATCATATATCGATTCCATCACCTTAGAAAGTAAGGGCGGCGGTAGTCAAAGCATCTACTTCTATGAAACTAATTATGTCGCTCCAGAAGACGCTAGATATACACGAGCGATGGTTCAAACTAACTATTCTTTTGGCGAAGTTGAATTCATGCGTAAGAGTAACGATAAAACTTTCACTTATAACTTAACTAGCCCAGCTTATCAAAAAGCCAATTTTGTTGTCGCTATGATTATCATCTTAAAGAATGTGTTCTTATGGGTTGGTGTTGGTTTCGGTGTTTTCGCCGCGTTAATGTTACTGAACTTTATCTCTGTTTCTATTTCTACTAAGAAGAGAGATATCGGTATCTTACGTGCGATCGGTGCAAGAAAGATTGATGTCTTTAAAATCTTCTTCTCTGAATCCTTATTTATCGCCGCAATATGTTCAATCCTAGCGATAAGCATAACCATTGTAACTGATATGTCATTAGATAATTACTTTATCTCAGAAATCGGTTTATCGATCTTACAATTTAACATCATTACATTCTTATTAATTATTGGTATTGCTTTGGTAATATCATTTATCGCTACATTATTACCAGTCTTACATTCATCAAGAAAACCTCCTGTTGAATCAATAAGATCATTATAAGATTAATAGATAAGAAAACGAGAGCGGAAAACTCTCGTTTTTTAATGAAATAATAAGGATTTGCTATTATTTTTTCTCTTTTTTCTTCTTTTCGATAGGTTCTTCGTACACGATATTATATTCGCTTAATTTCCAGTTTGGATGAACTTCATCGATTCTTTTTAAGACATCATTATAAAGTTCCGCTTCGACTTTTCTTCTTTGTTTTGGAGTGTTATTAAAACACTTTCTCACTTTGTTAATCGCAAACAGACATTCACTCTTACTATTATCTAATAAACCAGACATTAAGATATAAGTACGAACACTAACCATAGAGAAGTCATTAGAGATATCTCTTCTCTCTGACATCGGAACTTCTTTATCATAAAATTCTTTAGCTTCTTCAATTGGTTTAGTAATGATGTTGATATAAATCTTTTGCGCTCTAGCTCTGTTATAAACTTTTGGTGATAAAGTTTGTTTGCCGTTAAGAATAATATCTAATAATTTCTCTGCTTCTAAAAATTCTTTCTTATCTAAAAGCATATAGACTTTATTTAAGTTAAGTTCAGCGGTGAAGTTAGTGATTTCATTAAAGGTAGCGATTTCGACATCTTGTTGGCCTTGGCTAATCGCATATTCCACACGTAACAACTCATTAAAGGCAATCTTGTTGGCAGCGTTGGTGGTCATTCTCATACGATAGCCATCAGTCATCGCATCAAGTTTCATCGGTAAGATGTTATATAAAAGAATCATACCTCCGATAACCACTACGACTAATAAGAAGTAACCGATATTATATAAAACCATATTGGCTCTATTGTTAAATAAAGTGAATAAAACAATAACGATAATTAATTCCACTAAATAGAATAATGATCCTAAGATTAAATATGGTGTGGGGTTAGGTTCTTTATCCACATCTTTCTTAGGTAAGATTTTTGTTTCGCCAGTTAATCCGTCATAACCAGAGAATTTAAATTTGGTTTTACCTTCATCTTTAAACCATAATAAACCTAAGATGCAGACTGATAATATTTCATATCTACCTGCACGTGCGCCTAATATATGGGCAACTTCAAACATGACAGCATTTAAAATTACACCTGCTGCAATTGCGCCTAAGATAAAGAATACATAAACATATGTTTCCATATCTGAGTTTGCGGCGTGTTCTCTTAAAACTGTAATACCAAATATTACAGCGACCGCTAATATCAATAGATAGACTATAAATCCTGATACATCTTCTTTTCTCATAACAATTACCTACTTTCTATAAGCAAGATTTGAATATCTCTCTTGCTACCTCTCCGTCCATTGGCTTTACTTGATGGGCCACGACACGTGTGCCTTTATCGGTAAATAGTTCCACAAGTCTATCGATATCAATCCTACCTACATTAAATTCCATTAATCTAGATGGCATACCGATATAACGGAAGAATTCTTCTAACATCTTTATTCCTTGTCTGCCATTATCTAATTTATTAGGAATATTGCTATCCCATACATTTTTAGCAAACATATCAAATTTATCAACATCATATTCTAAATAGTATTTAGCCCAAGCTGGCCACAAGACCGCTAATCCTGCTCCATGAGCAATACTTGGATATAAACCAGATAAGGCATGTTCTAATTGATGAACAGGCATCATAAATGGTTTACCAATATTTGTTAAGCCGTTATGAGATAAGCTACTCATGAGCATAAGTACACTTCTAGCTTCATAATCAGATGGATTTCTCATCACCTTTTGTCCCGCTTTGATAACGGATTTTAATAAGCCTTCTGCAAATCTATCCGCAGGTTCATTATTACCAGATGGCTGGAAATATCTTTCAATCGTATGCATCATAATATCAACGATGCCACATGCCGTTTGATAAGGAGAAACTGTATATGTTAATTCTGGGTTTTCAATCGCAAAAACTGGACGAATTAATGGAGAATTAAAGCCTTTTTTCTCATTTTTAGCGTCATTTTGAATAACGCAAGAGGTTGACATTTCACTTCCTGCTGCGGAAATAGTTAAGATAACTCCAATAGGTAAGGTTTTATTTGGCTTAGCCTTATGAGAATTAAAATCAAATGGATCTCCATCATAATAATAACTAGCCGCCATTGACTTAGCGGTGTCAATTACAGAACCACCACCAATCGCTAATAAATAATCAGGATGAAATTCTTTTGCAATTTTATTAGCCTCATTTACAAATTCTAGTGTTGGGTTAGCCCTCACCCCTTCGATGACGCGATAAATTATTTTTTCTTCTTCAAGATTAGTGATGACTTTAGTTAATAAGCCGCTTTTCTTCACTGAACCTTGCCCGATAATAATTAAAACTTTATGGGCATCATAAGAACTTAAGATTTTACCAATCTCATTCTCTTTTTCTTTCCCGAAATATATCTTCGTGGGGACGCAAAATTCAAAATCGATCATTGTTTACCCCTCACTGATAATAGTCTTTCCACCGCTACTTCAAATGTATCGCTTGGTTCAAAGACAAAACAATTCATTAAACCTTCTAAGGTTTTATTTTTATAGGTGGACAAATAATAAATAATGCTATGAGAATATGCTAAAGCATAAAATCTCGCAACAGCTTTCTTATCATTGATATGAAGCTTCTTGCTATTTGGTAAAAGAGTAATAAATCTTAAGAATGTTTTATAACAGGCGTTATGCATGAATTCTTCCACTAAACTTTTACCCGCGGAGTTAAGTGAAGCGTCTAAAAAAGCTTTATTTCTGGTGTAATATTTAAATATTAAAGTTAACATTTCTTTAATATTATTTGCTTCAAATAATCCAGGAACTTCTTCATTTAAATAAACTAAAGTTAATAAATCATAAATATCGTGGAAATGATAATAAAATGTCTGTCTATTTACACGACATTTCTTTGTTAAAGAGGTCACTGAAATAGAGTCCAATGGGACTTGAGACATCATTTCCTTAAGTGCTTCCGCTAAACGATATTCAGTTTTCATTATTTAAGTTTGCAATACTCCTTAATGATTTCACTACCTACAGCAGCGTTATTTAAAACTAATTTAATATTACTCTCTAAAGAGTCACCGCCGGTTAACTCGACGATAGTCTTTAATAAGAATGGGGTAGTTTCTTTACCTTTAATACCTTGTTCATTCATCATCTTTAAAGCTTTTTCAATCGCTTCATCGATGACTTTTTTATCCATAGAATATTCTTCTGGAATCGGGTTAGTAATTAAAATACCACCACTAAGATTATTTCTTTCTTTTTCATACATCGCTAAAGCGGCTTCTTTAGCATTTTCTAATTTATAATCAACTTTTAATCCACTATGAGCGGTATAAAAAGCTGGTAGTTCTTCAGTTTGATAACCGAGAACTGGAACGCCCATGGTTTCTAAATATTCAAGTGTTAACGGTAAATCTAAAATGGCTTTAGCTCCCGCACAGACAACCGTGACATTAGTCTTGGCTAATTCTTGTAAGTCAGCGGAAATATCCATAGTTTCTTGAGCGCCTCTATGAACACCACCAATTCCACCAGTAACAAATAATTTAATACCGGCTTGATGAGCGATAATCATTGTCGCAGCCACTGTTGTGGCGGCCCATAATTTCTTCGCATATACAACTGGTAAATCTCTACGAGAAACTTTAATAATTCCTTTTCTTTTACCAAACTCTTCAATCTCTTCTGGTGTCATACCAACAATGGCATCACCATCGATAATACCAATAGTGGCAGGAACTACCCCGTGATCTCTAATCACTTTTTCCACTGCTAAAGCAGTTTCTACATTTTTTGGATAAGGCATGCCGTGGCTAATAATTGTGCTCTCTAATGCCACAACTGGTCTATTTTCCATAATAGCCTTTTTAACTTCTGGATTAATTTTTAACATCTTGATGTTCTCCCCTAAATACTTCAACAATATATGTAACGATTAAATAAATCGCTGTTAACATAACAATTATTATAGCAACCACCAACCAATTAACTAAAGTTAACGATGGGAATTCGATACCAAAGGTAAAGAATTTGTATAATTGTGATTCTTTGTTAGTGACATTATAAGAAACTATACCCGCTGCTATTAACGCCGCAATTTCAATTAATGAACAACCACCAAAAACAATAGCTCTATATTTATTAAGTGGTAAACAAATCTTTAGTAATATTACTAAGCCTAAAACCGTAAAAGCAATAACGCACATATTCGTGGCAACATCCATCGAATAAATACCTGTATATAAAATCCTCTTATCTTGGAAGATATATAGTAAATATATAACCGCTACTGGAACTAATAAAACTAGAGATCCAGGAATCGCTTTTCTAAATATTGAACCCGCAAAACTTCCTTTTAATGGTTCGTTATTAGATTCTAAAGCTAGGAAGAAAGCGGATATACCAATGTTGAAGACACTCCATAACTGGAAGTGTGTTGCTTCAAATGGATAAGTAATTTTATAAGCAATAGTTAAAACCAAAAATACTGTCGTGGTCGTAACCGCAAAGATGGTTTTCACCAAGAATAAAGAAGCAGTTCTTTGTAAGTTATTAATAACTCTTCTACCTTCCGCCACTACAGACGGTAAACAAGAGAAGTCAGAATCGACTAAAACGATATGAGAAACGTTTTTCGCAGCTTCAGATCCGCTATTCATAGCGATCGAACAATCTGCTCTTTTTAAAGCTAATATATCGTTTACACCATCACCAGTCATAGCGACACAATCGCCGTTACTCTTTAAGGCTTTAACAATGATTTCTTTTTGTTCAGGAGTAACTCTACCAAAGACTTCATATTCTAAAGCGGCTTTTTCAACTTCTTCATTAGATAAACCTGCTAAAGATATAAACTTATCAGCTCCTTCAATACCGGCTTCACTAGCAATATGACTAACAGTTCTTGCATCATCACCAGAGATAACTTTGATTTTGACATTATTATCTTTAAACCATTTAAAAGTTTTTACGGCGTCTTCACGAATGTGGTCTTGTAAAACAATAAAGGCAATTGGTTCGACTTCACCTTCAACTTTTTCTCCAGTAATTGGCTTACTACCTTTACATAAAACAAGAACTCTTAAGCCTTGAGATGTATACTCTTCCACACGTCTTTGAACGGATGATAAGTTTTTGATATTTAAGAATTCCGCAGCTCCTAAAACATAAGTCTCTCCACCTTTAAATGAAGCGGCTGAATATTTGTTCTCGCTATTAAATGGTAAAGCCTTAACAACACCTTTAGTTAATTCGTATTTGAATGCTTTTTGCAGGCTTTTTGCAGTTAAATTGCTATCTTTTGTGGCTTTTAATAGATTTGACATGATTTGATCGATGTCTTGTTTGCTATATCCGTTAGGACCATAAAGAATGACATTTTTGACATCCATCTCACCATTAGTGATAGTGCCTGTTTTATCAACACATAAAACGTTAATTCTCGCTAACATTTCAACAGAATAGAAATCCTGTACTCTCGCACCTTTTTTACTAAGTTTTAAAACTGCGACCGCTAAAGCAACAGATGTTAATAAGAATAGTCCCGCTGGTATCATCGCAATCATCGATCCAGAGATGCCTCTCATCGATTGTTTAAAGGATGCAAAGTTATTAAATTGACCTCTAATCGCATAGATAGTAAATGTCGCGATACCTAAACCAATAACAACACCACCGATGACTTTAAACATATAAGTTAATGTTCTTAAGATTTCAGAAGGTGAACGTTTAAATTTCTTGGCTTTGCTTTGAATTGTTTCAATATAACTTTCTTCGCCAATCTTTTCCGCATGCATAATACCAGTGCCACTAATAACGTAAGAACCAGAGAATAATTCATCTCCAACTTTCTTAATAATGTTTTTACTTTCACCAGTTAATGCAGATTCATTAACGATGACTGAACCACTTAATAATTTGCCATCAACACATATTTGATTTTCACTTTTTAGTAATACTAAATCATCTAAGACAATGTCTTTACACTCAATGGTTTCTTCTTTGCCGTTTCTAAGCACTCTAGCTTTTGGTTGAGTTAAGACTCTTAATTTACTCATCAAGTGTCTAGCTTTGATATCTTCATATAAACTAATACCAATGTTAGCGAATAAAACAATACTAAAAGTAAGGCCCGCCCAATACTGCGCAGCAATCATTAATCCCATGATGATAAATAACAAAATGTTAAAGAAGGAGAAAACATCTGAAAAAATAATTTCGAAATATGTTTTTCCCACCACAACTTTAGTTTTGTTAATTAAACCTAAAGATTGTCTTTGACTTACTTGGTCGTTACTTAAACCTTTTTCAATATCAGGAATTACTCTAGTAATTTGTTCTTCGTTTTTCATGTGCGTGTATATATGATAAAAAACTTGGACATAAATTTAAAGTCCAAGTTTCTTCTTTTCTTCTCTTTTGTTTTTGAAGTAATCACTTATAAGTGAAGAGCATTCTTCTTTTAGTATTCCTTCATGTACTTTCGGACGATGATTAATATTCTTTGCGTCCAATACATTTATAGAACTTATTAGGGCGCCACCTTTTGGATCACTAGCCCCAAAATATATATTTTCAATTCTTGATTGGATAATAGCGCCAGAACACATGATGCACGGCTCTAATGTGATATAAATATCACAGCCTTCAAGTCTCCAAGATTTTAATTTCTTACTCGCTTTATTAATGGCTTCAATTTCAGCGTGTCCAATTGGAGAATTTTTACTTTCACGTACATTATGGCCTCGTGCAATTATTTTATTATCTTTAACAATCACACAACCGATTGGCACTTCATCAATAAGCAAAGCTTTCTTCGCTTCTTTGATGGCTTCTTTCATAAATTTAGTTTCTTTTTCCATAAAGCAAACCACCGCACATGAATAAGATACTTAAGGCTGCTACATTCCTGTCCTGACCTGGTTCGTAGATACCCATCGCGATGGCGGTGTAATTATATCACACTTAAAGAACTCTAATAAAGAGTTCATTTATTAATGAGAAAAAGACCAGGATTACTCCTAGTCAGTTTTTCAAATAAATAATAAATTATTTAACTGGTTTTAAAACTTTAATTCCGCCCATAAATGGTTGTAAAACTTCTGGGACTAACACCGAGCCATCTTCTTGTTGATATTGTTCTAAGATAGCAGGGAAGATACGACTTGTCGCTAAACCAGAAGCATTTAATGTATGCATGAATCTAGTCTTACCAGTGGCCTTATCTTTATAACGCATCATACCGCGTCTAGCTTGATAGTCTCTTGCATTACTAGCAGAGCTAACTTCTTTATAAATACCAATACTTGGTAAATAGACTTCGATATCATAGGTTCTCGCCATGGAATGAGAAATATCACCTGCTGCCAATTTAGAAACTTGGAAATGTAATCCGAGTTTATTAACTAACGAAACAGCTTTACCCACCAATTCTTCAAAAGCTTTATCGCTATCTTCAGGTTTGGTATATTGAACCATTTCGACTTTGTCGAATTGATAACCACGAATCATACCTCTCTCTTCTGTACGATAACTGCCAGCTTCTCTTCTATAACATGGAGTGTAAGCGAAGAATTTTCTTGGTAATTGATCTTCGTCTAAGATTTCATTTCTATAGAGATTCACTAAAGCTGTCTCTGCAGTCGGAAGTAAGAATCTTTTTGGATCAGTTCCTTCGAGCCAGAAGACATCTTCTTTAAATTTTGGGAATTGACCAGCCACAAAGCCAGATTCTTCATTCAATAAGTGTGGAGGTAGGATAAATTCATATCCATCTTTTAAATGTTCTGAAATGAAGAAGTTCAAAATTGCCCATTCAAGTCTAGCACCTAGATTTGTGTAGATCCAACTTCCACGACCAGCAATCTTTCCACCTCTTTCATAATCCACTAAACCGAGTGATTCGGCTAAATAGACATGATCTTTCAATGGGAAGGAGAATTCTGGTTTTTTACCATAGACATGAATGACTTTATTATTCTCTTTTCCGCCACCAACTAAATCATCATCTGGGATGTTTGGTAAAACGATTAAGAAGTCATGAATTTTTGTTTCTAATTCTTTGAGCTTAGCTTCGTTTTCTGCGTTATTTTTCGCAATTTCTTTCACTTTTGCAAAGATTTTAGAGACATCTTCACCATTTTTCTTAGCTTGTGGGACAGAAGCGGATAACCTATTCATTTCCGCTTTATTGCCTTCCACAGATTGTAATAAGGATTTTCTTTGTTTATCCCATTCTAATAATTCTGTGAAATCGGTTTCCCATAATTTCTTTTTTAAAGATTCTTTTACTTTTTCTGGATTTTCGCGTATGAGATTAATATCTAACATAACTTTTATTCCTTTCTAAATCTTTTTTAAATTTATTTGTTCTAAATAAAAATATTGTAACTGCTCGCCTGTGGCCTTTAAATTACATTTACTGGCCTTGATATATGCATCATCAATTGTAGGTTTTAATCTATCACTCAAATAATCTTTTATTAATGAGGTTATAGTTTCGGAATATTCACCTAAATATGCATCTTTACCGTCTTCTAGAAAGCCATCATAGATCGCTTGTTTTCTAGCGATGATTTGACATTTAGAGGCCATTGCATCAAGAACAGAAATGACGCCTGCGGTTTTATAACCTGGTAAGACAAACACTTCTGCGTTTAGCAAAGCGCTTCTATATATATCATCAGGAACAATAGTGACAAACTTCATGTTCCTAGGAGCAGCATTAATCATCTTTTTAATTTTTAAAGAATTATAAATACCTGGTATAGTTTCTTTTCCGATGTAATAAAACAAGGCTTCTGGACAAATCTTTGCGGCGTTAATCATCGCATTGATCCCATCCATCTGATTATCATATTCACCTAAACCAATAACTAATTTACGTGAACTATCTTCTCTAAAGTAACGGAAGAAAATGGTTTTCTCGTCCTCTCTAGAGAAATCGAATCGAGACATATTGATTCCTGGTAAAGCGATTGAAATGTTTGAGGTGACTCCGTTATCTATAAGATAACTTCTGACACTTTCACTCGGCACTAAAACAAGATCGGCTTTATTTAAAAACTTTAAAGTCTTGTTTGAAATATCCGTGGTTCTTTTTCCATCTTTGCTTTTATATTCTAAATAGCTCGCCGATGGATCATCTTCACAATAACAAGCGCTGATAACTACAGGAATATTCTTTTCCTTAGCTTCATTTATTTTGTTTTCATCATCAACAGAAATAAGATGCATGACATCATATTTATCAAGCTCATTACTTGTGTGTTCAATTCCCACCATTTCAAGGGCGCCCTTAATGGTTTTTCTTAAACGAACGCCCTCAAAATCAGGATATTTTTTATTTGGCTGAAAACTAACCAAGATTTTCATAATTATTCTTCGCTATTAACGATTTCTTCAGCTGGAGCTTCTTCGCCTTCAACTTCTTCTTCAGGTTCTTCGTGAGGAACAATAGCGATAGAAGAAACTTTTTGTCTACCTTCAAGGTTCATAATCTTAACACCTTGGGTGTTACGGCTAGCGACACGAACTTGATTTAATGGAGTTCTAATGACAATACCGGCATTAGTAATAACCATTAAGTCATCTTCAATATTCACCGCTCTAACAGCGACTAAATTACCAACTTTATCAGTGGCTTTTAAGGTTGAAACACCTTTTGTGCCTCTTTTGGTAATACGATATGTTTGTTCACCATCATCATCGATGACTTTAGTCATCTTGCCATAACCTTTATCAGTCACAACTAAGATGTGGTCACCTTCATAACCAGCGGTGCAACCAACAACTTTAGCGCCTTCGCCAAGTTCGATACCTTTAACACCAGAAGCGCTACGACCCATTGGTCTGACTTCTTCAACTGGGAAGTTAACCATCTTACCGTTACTGGCGGCAATACCGACTAATAATGGTATTTCGTTACCTTTTTCATCAACAATTCCTTCAACCTTTTCGGAAACTTGTTTGACGTTTAATAAGTTATCGCCTTCACGTAATGTGATGGCAATCTTACCGTTTTGGCGGATGGATTCATATTCTTTAATTGGGGTGCGTTTGACAATACCTTCTGTGGTGAAGAACATTAAGAAACGATTATCTTTATACTCATCCACAGCGATAATGGATTTGACGCTTTCGCCTTTTTCAATATTAATTAGATTAATTACAGGCACGCCTTTACCAGTTCTTTGATATTCAGGAACTTGGTAACCACGAATACGATAAACTTTACCTAAATCGGTGAAGAATAATAAGTCGGTGTGGGTTTTAGTATAAATCATTAATTCCACAACATCGTTTTCGTTTAAGGAAGCACCACGAACACCTCTTCCACCTCTATTTTGGGTTCTGAATGTGTCAGCAGATAATCTCTTCACATAACCACCTCTTGATAAGGTGATAACAATATCTTCTTGTGGGATTAAATCTTCATCATCGATAGAAGCGTCACTATTAGTGATTTCAGTTCTTCTCTCATCACCGAATTTTTCTTTGATTTGTTCTAATTCTTCGATGACAACAGCGACTTCGTTTTCTCTAGAAGAAAGAATACGTTTATATTCCGCAATATTCTTTTCTAGTTGCACTCTTTCAGCTTCTAATTTTTCATTTTCAATACCGGTTAAACGACGTAAGTTCATCGCTAGAATAGCTTGGACTTGTGGATCGCTGAAACCGTATTTTTCCATTAATCTATTGGTAGCTTCTTCAGGTGTGGAACTATCTTTGATGATATCAACGATATCATCGATATTGTCATGACACTTGATTAAACCAACAACGATATGATCACGGAATTCATCTTTTTCTAATAAATATTTGGTTCTTCTTTCAATAACGGAAACTTGGAAATCCAAATATTCTTGTAACATGGTTTTTAAGGAACACACTTTTGGAGCGTTATCCACTAAGCAGAGATTGATGATACCAAAGCTAACTTGTAACTGTGTCATCTTAAATAATTGATTTAATAAGACTTCAGGAATAGCGTCTCTTCTCACTTCGATAACGACACGGATACCATCTTTATTAGATTCATCTCTAATATCGGTAATACCATCAATAACTTTATCTCTGACTAAGCTCGCCATATTTTCAATCATGTTGGCTTTGTTCACACCATAAGGAACTTCGTCAACAACGATTCTCTTTAGACCATGTTCACCACGTTCTTCAATATGACATTTACTTCTAATAGCAATGCTACCAGTACCGGTTTCATAAGCTTCTCTAATACCACCTCTACCGAGAATTAAACCACCGGTTGGGAAGTCTGGACCTTTGACATATTCCATCAATTCTTCTGTGGTAATATCTGGATTTTTGCTTAAAGCAACGACACCATCAATGACTTCACCTAAATTGTGTGGAGGAATGTTTGTGGCCATACCAACAGCGATACCACTACTACCATTAACAAGTAAGTTAGGGAATCTAGATGGTAAGACGGTTGGTTCTTGGTCAACACCATCGTAGTTATCCATGAAATCGACAACATCACAACCGATGTCTCTGACCATCTCTAAGGCCATCTTGGCCATACGAGCTTCTGTATAACGATAAGCAGCAGGTTCATCACCATCGATGGAACCGAAGTTACCGTGACCTTCAACAAGTGTATATCTCATGGAGAATGGTTGGGCTAATCTGACTAAAGCACCATAGATTGCCGCGTCACCATGAGGGTGATATTTACCCATAACGTCACCGACGATACGAGCGCACTTCTTAAATGGTTTATCTGGAGTATTGCCTGATTCGGACATCGAATAGACAATTCTTCTATGAACAGGTTTCATACCATCTCTAACATCAGGAATGGCACGTGCGACGATAACACTCATCGCGTAATCAAGGAATGATTCTTGAACTAATCCGACTGTATCAACATCAGTTAAGCCCGCAACAATTCCTTCTTCAATTTCTTCTGCTTCTGGAGCAGTTTCTTCTTCAGATTCATTAACTTGTTCTTCAAGTTTCTTTTCTTCTTCAAATAACATGAATTGCTACCTCCTTTACTAGATGTCTAAGTTCTTCACGAATTTCGCATTAGCGTGAATGAACTCTTTACGTGGGTCAACATTATCACCCATTAAATCGGTGAAGACTTGTTCCGCTTTAATGGCATCATCTAAGGTGACACGAAGCATCTTACGATTCTTTGGATCCATAGTGGTTTCCCATAATTGTTCGGCGTCCATTTCACCAAGACCTTTATAGCGTTGGAATGGATAACCTGGTTTTAAATTTAATCTCTTCTTAATGAGTTCGAGTTGATCGTCGTTATATGCATAGTATTGTTTACCATGATATTCGACTTTATATAATGGAGGTTGAGCGATATATACGTAACCTTCGGTAATCAAAGGACGCATAAATCTATAGAAGAATGTTAATAATAAGATTCTGATGTGACTACCATCGACATCAGCATCGGTCATAATTACGACTTTGTGGTATCTGATTTTAGAGGTATCAAATTCTGGGTCAATGCCCCCACCAATCGCGGTAATCATGTTACCTATTTCTGCGTTAGCAAAAATACGTTTTGCTTGAGCTTTTTCTACGTTAAGAATCTTACCACGGAGTGGAAGAATAGCTTGTGTTTCACGGTTACGACCGTTTTTCGCACTACCACCAGCGGAATTACCCTCAACGATATATAATTCACACTCTTCTGGGTTTCTAGAGGAACAATCCGCTAATTTACCAGGAAGTGTGGTTAATTCTAATGAGCCTTTTCTACGGAAATCTTCACGAGCTTTACGAGCCGCCATACGAGCGTTCGCGGCCATGACGATTTTTTCCATAATCATTCTGGCTAATTTTGGATCCTCTAATAAGAATCTTTGGAATTGTTCACTAACGATACCGTTAACAATCTTTCTGACTTCAGAGTTTCCTAGTTTGGTTTTTGTTTGTCCTTCAAATTGTGGATTTGGATGTTTGACGGAGATAACAGCGGTTAAACCTTCAGCGATATCTTCATAAGTTAAATCATCTTCACCATCTTTTAAGAACTTATATTCACGACAATAGTTATTAACAACCTTTCTCATCGCTTCCTTGAAGCCTGTTTCGTGCATACCACCTTCATGGGTATGGACGTTATTACAGAAGGAATAGACGTTAGCACTATAACCATCATCATATTGGAAAGCGATTTCTGCATATACGTGAGCGGTGCTTCCGCTTGCTAATGTAATTGGGACAGAACCTTCACAATAGATAACTTCATCAAAGAGTCTGGTTTTGTGGTTATTGATGAATAAGACGTATTCTTTAATACCACCTTTATAGCAGAAACTTTCTTTGACTGGTTGTTCACCTCTATCATCAATGACAGTGATTCTAATGCCTCTATTTAAGAAAGCGGTTTGTCTCATTCTGTCACGGATGGTTTCATAACTATATTCAGTTGTGTCTTGGAAAATGGCTGGATCAGGCTTAAATGTGACTTTGGTACCATTTTGGTTCTTATCGCAAGTACCGATTTTCTTTAAGTGATCAACAATGTGTCCACCATTGACGAATTTGATGTAATAAACACCACCATCTTTTTGAACGGTAACTTCACACCATTCAGAAAGGGCGTTAACAACTGAGGCACCAACACCGTGAAGACCACCGGAAACTTTATATCCTCCGCCTTCACCGAATTTACCACCAGCGTGTAAGACAGTATAGACTGTTTCAACACCAGATAAGCCGCTCTTAGCGACTACGTCAACAGGAATACCACGACCATTGTCCACAACTGTGATTGTGTTTCCTTTATTAATTGTTACTGTCACTTCTGTACAGTATCCCGCTAAAGCTTCATCGATTGAGTTATCGACGATTTCCCACACGAGGTGGTGTAGACCAGCCGCGGATGTTGTACCAATGTACATACCTGGTCTTTTTCTGACTGCTTCAAGTCCCTCTAAAACTTGAATGTTGGTTGCTGTATATTTCGCATCAGCTTTTTCAAGTTGAACTTCTTCTTCGTTCATCTCGGAAACTTCAACTTTAATCTCGGGAGCGGGATTTTCGGTTTTTGTTTCTTGTTCAGCAACTTTCTTTTCTTCTTCCATTTGAAGACCTCCTATTCTTTACTTTTTTATCTGATACTGAGCAGCGCCTTCGACCTCAAGCTTGGTCGCGGTGATAAATACCTGCTCTAGTTTCTTCACAAATTTGATTAATCTAATGCGATGGGCTTGATCGAGTTCACTCATCACATCATCAAGGACCACTACTGGTCTTTTGTCCTTATCCTCGATTAAGAAGTAAGGGCTGAGCTTTAAGGCGAGGGAGACGATGCGGTTTTCACCTTGAGAACCAAACTCCCCAATATCACGTCCATTTAGACTGATTGAGAAGTCTTCTCGATGAACTCCGATAGTTGTCATCTTCTGACGTAAATCTCTCTCCTCACTCTTCTTAAACGCTTCTAACGCTTCTTTTTGGAAATCTTTTCCATATTCGATGAAGGGCTGATAGATGATTTCTAGCCTTCCTTCTTCGCCCGTGAGCGCGCGCGTTATTTTTATAAGGATATCATTGATATCCTTGACATACATCTGCCTATAAGAGACGATTGGACCACTTAGTTTGGCCAACATTTCTGTCGTTGTCTCTAATAGAATTGGATCGACTTTATCGCTCTTTAATAGGTCATTTCTCTCCTTTAACACTTTATTATAACGAGAGATGTAATCGAGATAAGGTTGACTCTTTTTACAAAGATTAATATCTAAGAAATTCCTTCTGGTTTTTGGAGAGCCCCTAAACATCAATACGTCTTTAGGTTCAAAGAGCAGTACATTCATAACATTGGATAATTCCGATATCTTTGATATCGTTTTACCGTTGATGAAGATCTGCTTACCTTCAGGAGTAATTATGATTCTAATCTTTCTTTTTAAATCTCCTTCTTCGCACACCGCGTTAATTTCCGCTTTATCTTTGCCTTTTTGAATTAGATCGGTTTCTTCGTTGGCTCGGAAGCTTCTCGCTAAAGAGAGAAAATAGATGGCTTCCGCTACATTGGTCTTTCCTGCCGCATTTGGTCCAGTCAATATGTTTAATTTTGGCGAGAAATCATATGTAAGATAAGCGTGATTTCTGAAGTTCTTGAGGGATAATGTTTTAACAATCATGCTTATTTGATAACAAACAGCGCGTTAGGGAGCTTTATTTCATCACCTCTATAAAGTTTACGTCCGCGACGATTTTCGCTCTCACCGTTTACCAAAACAACGGTTTCTGACAAATAAACTTTCGCCATTCCTCCAGTGGGAATTTCGCCGACAATCTTTAGTAAAGACTGCAAGGTGATGTATTCTTCTTCCTTATTTAAAAACACTTCTTTTTGGCCCACAAAAAACTCCTTGCGATAATTGTATCATATATAAATAAAAAAGGGAATAAAATATTCCCTCTTCTATTATATGTTCTAAATTACCTGTTTTTTGCTTAATAAGTGCGCACTGGAGTAACGATTTGAATGACCGAGTCATCTGAAGCATTTTGAACGATAAAGGGCTTCATTTCGCCTACAAACGCAAAGGTGACATCTTCACAATTTAAAGCCTTCACTGCAGCAACCACAAATTCGCTGTTAAATGAGACCTTTAAGTCTTGACCGTCGTATTTGAAAATATCAACTCTTTCAATAGCAGAGCCAACTTGTTGGCTTTTCGCGGAAATTTCCACACCATTTTCATTCATTGATAAATCAACAACATTCTCTCTATCCATGGACAAAATGTTCGCACGATCAATGGCTTTGATTAAGTCAGAAGCATTAACTTCTAAGTGATAATTAGTCACCCTTGGAACGATGTTTTTGGTGTTTGGATAATCACCCGCAATTAATCTAGAGGCAACTACTGTTCTTCCTAAAGAGAATAAAGCTTTTTTATCAGAGAAACTGACATCAACTCCATCTAGACCTTCTAATAAGTGATCGACTTCGATCATCATCTTAGCAGGAACATTAGCAACAAAATTAATTCCATCAGGAATCTTGATATCTTTTCTGGCCATTCTTGCTGAGTCAGTCGCGGTGGCGGTTAATACGCCATTAGCGGCTTCTAAATTCATCGCAGTAAGAATTGGTCTTTGTTCTTTTAAAGATGCCGCAAATGCGGTTTGTGACACTAAAGAATCAAAATCTGCTTTAGTAAGAGTTAAGGAAGTTCCATTTGGCTCTAAATCTAAATCAGGATATTCTTCTGGTCTGACACAATTTAATTTATATTCGGAACGATTATCGCTAATAGTAGCAATTGTGGAATCGATGACATCAAAAGTGATTTCTTCAGATTCCATCTTTCTAGCAATTTCAGTAATAAGTTTGGAATTAATTAAAGTGGCACCTTCTTTATAATTTCTAATGATTTCTAAACCATTTAGTTTATAAGGAACTTGTGTTTTGATTGTTAAATCGTAGTTAGATCCAGTAATAAATAAACCGTTTTCATTTAATTCAATTTTTAAATTAGCTAATACCGCAACCGCTACTTTGCTAGCAACTGCTCTAGATGCAACTACTAATCCTTTTAAGAATTCTTCTCTTTTAATTGTGAATCTCATATTAATTCCTTTCTTTATTTATTATATTAATAATAATTATAATCTCTGTGGATATGTGGATAACTCCTAAGGTTTCTACTTTTTAAATCACCAACATTCATTTTATCACAGGAGCCTTATTTTGAGAATTTTATTTTTTTAAATAAACAATATTACGCTTTCAGTCTTTTTTTCAGTTCGTTAACCGCTTCTTTTGTTGTCTCATCAGTTTTCAACAAGTTTTCCACTTTTGTAATAGCACTTATCACCGTTGAATGATCTTTACCACCGAACATGTCACCTATCTTTTTATAAGGAAGATGGAGAATATCTTCAATTAAGTACATAGCGATGTGTCTAGCTAATGCGATTTGAGCGGTTCTAATTTTTCCTGTTAACTGTGAACTGGTTAAGTTGTAATAATCCGCGACAACATTAATAATCTTCTGTTCATTAAGCTGTGTCGCTAGTTGTTTACCACCCACCAAACTTGAAACAGCCTCCACCGCTACTTCCATCGTGATCTTGTCTGTTTTCTTCATAGATACAACGATAAACATTAACCTATTTAACGCACCTTCTAACTCTCTAACATTCTTGGAGAATTTATCAGCGTAGAAGTACAAGACGTTTTCGTCGAAATTATTGATATCTAAACCGTTTGCTTCAATCTTTTTTCTTAATATTTCGACACATGTGTTTTGATCAGGTTCTTTGATATCAACAACTAAGCCCTGAATAAATCTAGTAACTAATCTCTCATCGAGTTTTGCGAGTTCGTTTGGTTGTCTATCTGAGGTGATGACAATTTGTTTTCCACGATTGATTAAATCAGAGTAAATATAGAAGAACATTTCCTGAGTTTGCACACGATTTGCTAGTAATTGCACATCATCTAAGAGCAAAACATCAACAGTTTTAAAGAAGTCTTTTAATGATTGAGATTCCTTTTCTCCGCGGACATACCTAACATATTCTTCAACAAAATCATTAGCATTGATATATAGGATTTTTGCATTAGGATTTCTTTCTTTGATTAAGTAATTCCCGATAGCGTGTAAAAGATGAGTTTTACCTAAACCTGAATGGGAATGGATAAATAAAGGGTTATACATCTTTCCTGGGTTGGATGCGATGAGTAAAGAAGCTTGGGAAGCCTCTCTATTGAATTGACCTACAACAAAGTTATCAAATGTTAAGTTTGGATTTAAAACAGCATCAGGAAAATATTGTTGTTTTTTGACAGTTACAGTTTCTACTTTTTCACTCTTTTCTTTTTCTTTGAGTTCTTGATCAAAAACAAATTCTAATTGGAAGTTAGATTGAGTGATTTCATTCACTACGCTTGTGAAAAGATCATAATATTTAGTTTGGAATAAAGTGACGCCTAACTTAGTGTTCGCAGCGACAATTATTTTATTTCCTTGTATTTCATATATATAAGTAGAAGCGAAAAGAGAATCGAATAATTGTTTTTCCCCTAATTGTTCTTCAATTCTTTTTAAGGTTCGGTCCCAAAGCTGGGCAATTTCTGATACTGAGCTAATCATAAAATAAAAATCCTTTTTAATTTAGTGCCTCAATTATAAGTAATCCACACACGAGATTAAAGAAAAAAATAAAAATTTTAAATTATCCACAATTTGAATAAAAAATTAAATATATTTAGGGGAGTTTTCCACACTTTCAACTTTTTAACAATGTGGAAAACTTTGTGGAGAGATTTTTCCACCCCAAAAATAGAGTGTAAAACAAACTTGTATACTATGGTTGGTAACATAAAAATAACTTTGTTATTATTTATCATTAATTAGTTTTTTGTCTTGTAGTATAAATTAGTGTGGAAAACTAAATTTTCGCTTGTTTTCGATATGTATTTTTCTGTCTCATTTTATAAAGATATCCACATTTATTTTGGAAAACGTTCTCTTTTTTACTTATTTTTGGCAAATAATTACTTTGACATTTATAGATAAATGACCATATAATTTTAGACGCTATGTTTAAGGAGGTACACTTATATGAAACGTACATATCAACCAAGCAAAATTAAACACCAACGTAAAGCTGGCTTTAGAGCAAGAATGAAAAGCGATAAAGGCCGTAACGTTTTGGCGCGTAGAAGAGCTAAAGGTCGTAAACAACTCACTGCCTAATTAGGATGAATTAATGAAAGTCGTTAATAGAATTAAGAAAAATCAAGACTTTGCATTAACCATTAATAAAGGTCAGGCGTTTCGCTATCCAAGTTATTTAATTTATGTTAAGCAAAATGAATTAGGTTATACCCGTGTTGGTATATCCGCATCTAAGAAACTTGGAAATGCGGTAACAAGAAATCGTGTCAAAAGACAAACTAGAGCGATTGTGGATAGCCTTGTTGACTATAACAAATACGCTTTAGATATCGTCATCATCTTAAAACTTAAGTTTTTAGAAAAAGATTTTGATGATAATAAATCACAGTTTAGTGATTTTATGAAAACACAGGTAGGGTTATAAAATGAAAAAAGGTACAAAAATAGGATTAGGTTTGGCCTCACTCCTTTTAGGAGCGATGGTTTTAACTGGATGTACAAACTCTTTCTGTTCTTCCAAGGATAAAGCTCACATTCTTTATGCTATCGATCATGGTGTGTGTGCTTACTATACCGAAGAAGGTGCCCAACAAGCCAAACAAGAAAACGATGTTGTTGGACAAGTTGAAGGCTTAAATAATGTTTGGTATGTGGCTAGATTTAGTAACTGTAAGTCACTACAAAGCTTATATACAAACGCGAGAGACAAACAAAATTTAAACGTTCCTTCTCTTAATTATTACATCGAATTAGATAATGTCGTTTTAAGACATGCGATCGCCGCGGAAAATTTAGATCCTTCCACGGTTACTGTTGAACAAATTATCGGAGATAATAAAGAAGATCGCGGTATTTTGATTAGACAAGGCTATTTAAAATATTACGGCACTAACGAAAAGGATAGTAAAAAACTTTGGGAAAACTGGGTTACTTATAGTAATGAAGCCAGAATGTCTGAGAAACTCAGTGTGGATGAATGCCCCACTACAGACTTCAATAACTTCTATCAAACCCAGATGAAAAATTCGATTAATGGCGCTCGTTCATGCTTAGCCACCAAAGGTGGATTCTATGGAAACTATGGTGAAGGAGTGGCAGCTGAAATCGAAGAGAAGAACTGGGGTTATGCCTGGGGTAAAGTTGGTTTCTTATCCGGATTATTGGTTTACCCAATCGGATGGTTAATCGATACATTTGCTGTCGGCTTTAATGGCGGCAAACAAATTGCACCTACTGGAAACGGTGTCCCACAATTACTTGCTATTTTATTTGTGACATTAATTGTGAGAACTGTAATGTTGCTTGCAACATTTAAACAAACAACCGCCTCTAGCAAGATGCAAGAACTACAACCAGAAATTGCGAAGATACAGGCTAAATATCCAAACTCAAATTCTAATCAATACGAAAAACAACGTATGGCGCAAGAAACACAAGCGTTATACAAGAAACATAAGATTAATCCGTTCACATCTATACTTGTGATGATTGTACAGTTCCCTGTCTTCATCTGTGTATGGGGTGCTATGCAAGGAAGTGCGGTTTTATCATCCGGTACATTCTTAGGATTAAACTTATCGCAATCCATTAGTAGTGTTATGACAAATTGGTCCAACTGGAAAAATCCAGCGTCAGGTGTTTGGACTGCTCTCGGACTATTCTTATTAATGTCCGCGGCTCAAACAGTAGCCATGTTATTACCACAATGGTTAGCTAAAGCTAAGAAGAAAAAAGTTGCGAAACTAGGACGTAATCCAGCTCAAAAAGAAGCTGATAGCAGAACAAAATGGTTCACCTATATTATGTTAGCTGTCATTATCTTCATGGGATTCTCTTTAGTTTCTGCGTTAGGTGTTTATTGGTTCGTTGGTGCTTTGTTCTCCATCGGTCAAACACTTGTTACACACTTCATTATGAATCGTAAGAAGGGTGTCAAAAAATCTAAATAAGGAGAAAAGTATGAAGTCATATACTGGAAAAACAGTTGAAGAAGCTTTACAAGCCGCTAGCGAAGAAGCCGGTGCTCCTGTTGAAGAATTAATTTATATAGTCACAGATAAAACAAAAGGTATTTTCTCAAAGAAAGTCGTTGTTGAAGTCTATGATTTATCTGATGTAATCAGATTTGCGGAAGATTATCTTTTGAATGTTGTTGATAACTTAGGTATTGAAAGCACAGTTAATACTAAATTAGATGACGATATTATCCGCATTACAATTGATTCCACACACAATCCAATTTTAATTGGTAAAAATGGAAAGACACTTCAAGCTTTAAATGAATTAACCAAATTAGCGGTTAGCAATCACTTCCATAAGAGATTTAGAGTTTTACTTGATGTAAATGGTTATAAAGATAACAAATATGATCGTTTAGAAAGAATCGCTCGTAAATTTGCTAAGGAAGTGCAAAGAAGTAAAACAACATATACATTTGATCCAATGCCTGCTGATGAAAGAAGAATTATTCATAATGCCTGTTCTGGCATGAAGAATATTCGCACTGAATCCACTGGTGACGGCACACATCGTCAAGTGCAAATCATTTATGTTGAATAATTAGCACCCGCCTGGGTGCTTTTTTGGAAAGGTATTTATGTTTGAGACAATAGTAGCGTTAGCAACTCCTCCAATGAAATCAGCTTTAGCCATCATTAGAGTATCTGGTGATGATTGCTTTGCTATTATCAGTAAATGCTTTTCCAAAGACATTACAAATATCCAAGAAAGAACCCTCTTAGTGGGGTATATAGCAAATAAAATTACCAATCAAAAAATTGATGAAGTTGTTTTAGCGATTTATAAAGGTCCAAAAAGTTTTACGGGTGAAGATTTAGTGGAGATAATTTGTCATGGAAGTTCACTAATTTCACAGCAAATTCTCGATATTTTGATCGAAAACGGGGCTAGAATGGCCACAAACGGAGAATATTCTTCTCGTGCTTTTATCCATCAAAAAGTTGATCTTGTTCAAGCGGAAGCAATTAACGATATCATTAATGCCACCACTAAAGAGGCTAAAGATATTTCCATGTTTTCATTACAAGGAAAGACAAGCACTTTGTTAAATCCTGTTAAAACCCGTTTAGCGGATATCATTTCACTTATTGAAGTAAATATCGATTATCCAGAATACGAAGATATTGAACAAGCTAATAAACAACAGATTATTACCATTTGTGATGAGATAAACCAAATGATTGAAAAGCTCATTGATGATGGTGAAAAAGCCAAAATTATCAAAGATGGTTTAAAGGTCGCAATTGTTGGTAAACCAAATGTTGGAAAATCATCTCTATTAAATGCTTTAATGGGTGAAGAAAAAGCGATTGTTACTGATATTGCTGGAACTACTAGAGATATTGTTGAAGGTGATATCAATTTAAATGGAATCGTTTTACATCTATTAGATACTGCAGGTATAAGAGAATCTAATGATGTAGTAGAAAACATCGGTGTAAATAAAGCTAAAGAAACACTAGAAAAAGCCGATCTTGTTTTAGTGGTTTTAGATGGGGCTAACAATCTTACTAACGAAGACGATGAAATATTAAAAATGACTGAAAAACTCAATAGAATTATTATTTATAATAAAGCGGATAAAATTTCTTCTAAAAACAAAGACAATATTTATATTTCCGCGCTAAATAAAGACATTAATCCATTAGTAAAAGAAATATATAAAAACATTGGATTAGAAGAACAAACCTTTAAACAACCAGCTTTAGCTAACACTAGACAAATTGGTCTATTAAAACAAGCTAGAAGTTCTTTAAATAAAGCCAAAGAAGATGCTTCAAACGATTTACCGGTTGAACTACTTTCAGTTAATTTAATGGATGCCTATAACGCCATATTAGATATTTTAGGAGAAAGAAACAAAGCAGATTTAAGCAAAGAAATCTTCTCTCGTTTCTGCGTTGGTAAATAATGATATTTGATACACATTGTCATTTAAATTCCCCTGAACTCTATACAAGAATAGATGAGGTTTTAGAATCCGCTAAAAAAGTGGGTGTAGATAAATTTTTAGTGATCGGTTGGGATAAAGAAAGTTCTTTATTGGCCGTTGAACTCGCTCATAAATATAAAGAGATATATGCTGCTATAGGTTTTCATCCAACCGACATCGATGGAGTAAGCGAAAAAGATTTTAATGAAGTTATGTCTCATGTTAACGATCCTAAAGTTGTGGCAATTGGTGAAATTGGGTTAGATTACCATTGGGTTAAAGATCCAGCACAAAGAGAAAAACAAAAAGAATGGTTTATTAAGCAAATTAAGTTTGCTAACGAACACCAAAAACCAATCTCAATACATAACAGAGAAGCTTTTGAAGATTGTTTAAAAATATTAAAAGAAAACCGCCCATTATATAGTGGCGTGATGCATTGTTATTCAGGAAGTGTCGAACTTTTAAAGGATGTTTTAGATTTAGGATTATATATTGGCCTTGATGGACCATTAACCTTCACTAATGCAAAAACACCAAAAGAGGTTTGTGAGGAAGTTCCATTAGATAGATTGCTTGTAGAAACGGATTCCCCATACCTATCACCACACCCATTAAGGGGTACAGTTAACGAACCAAAGAACATCGCTCTAGTAATTGATGAAATAACAAGACTTAAAGGCATTTCTAAGAAACATATATTAGAAGTGTTATATGATAACTCATGTAAATTGTTTCACGTGTAAATTATGAAATTATTTTTTGATGGAATTATAGTTGTTGAGGGCAAAAATGACGCTTCATATTTAAGCAGTTTTGTTGACACAGTTTTTGTCATTACTAACGGATATGAAATTCCTCAAAAAGAGATAGAGTTTTTAAATAATTCCGTTAAACATAACAAACCAATTGTGGTGTTAACAGATTCTGATGAAGCCGGTTACCTCATTAGAGAAAAGATAAACAAATTAGTTCCTGAATCCACTAATAAATTTGTCGACTTATCTCTTTGTAACAAGAAAGATAAACACGGTGTTGCTGAATGTGAAAAGGATGAATTATTGAGGGTTTTGAGTAGTTTTTGCGTGGAAAAACCATTTAATAAAGGAAATTTGTCGCTTAACGATTTAGAGGAGCTACATATCAAAAAAGAAGAAAGAGAATATGTTTGTCGTAGGCTTTCTTTAGGTATATGTAATTCTAAAACATTTCTTAAAAGATTGAATTTTCTAGGAATTAGTGAAGATGAATTGAAAGGGGCGATAAATAGTTATGGAAATTAATCGTAGTAACGTCATGGAAATAATTGATAAATCTGGGCTTAAACCAGACAAAGATTATGGCCAAAATTATTTATTAGAACCAGATTTATGTAAACGCATTGTTGAACTATTGAATATTGAGGAAAAAGACAATGTTTTAGAGATTGGGCCTGGCATTGGATCGCTTACTCATTTCTTATCTTCTTATAAAAGTGATATCACACTCGTAGATATTGACGAAAGAATGATTGATTTCTTAAAAATCTTATATAAAGAACCAAACATTAAGCTTGTTTTAAGCGACATTAGAAAACACGATGTATCAAATTATACAAAAATCATTGGAAACTTACCCTACAACATTACTACTGAAACTGTGGAATATTTATTGATAAACGCAAAGAGATGTAAAGTCATGGTTTTGATGTGCCAAGCTGAAGCTTTCCCAAGATTTAATGATCTTTCTGGCAAAGAATATGGACCACTATCTGTGTTAATTCATCTATTAGGGAAATCAAAAAAACAATTTAATGTAAAACCGGGTAGCTTCTATCCCTCACCGAAATGCGCCTCCACTGTTTTCACTATTGAAAAAGATGATAATGCTAATTATGAAGATTGCTTAGATGTTTATAAACTTGCCAAAAAACTATTTTTAAATAGAAGAAAAACAATTTATAACAATCTATCTAGTTATCTAAATGATAAAGAAAAGGCCTTAAGTGTTTTAGAGGCGGTCAAAATAGCCCCAAACAGAAGACCTGAAGAGATATCACCTATAGAGTTTTGTCAATTGCATAATGCTTTAAAAAGCAACTAACGAATTGTTTTATATCTAAACTAATATAAAATTAAATTGACCAAAGTAAATTAATTTGTAAAATTAGAAGTCTATGAAAAGTTTATTATTAAAAAGCTGGGCAAAAATTAACATCTGCCTAAATGTCGTAAACAAAAGACCTGATGGATATCATGAACTTGATATGATCATCCTTCCTTTAAAATTACACGACTCTATTTTGTTCTCTGAATTAAAGAACGCAACCGATCACTTTGTAACCATTGATGATTTTTCTCTTGGTCTACTTAAATATAACATTGCTACTGCAGCAATCGAGAAGATGCAGAAGAAATATAAATTTAAAAATAAATTTAGAATCACCATTCATAAAGTTATTCCAATGCAATCTGGATTAGGTGGAGGTTCCTCTAATGCTGCGACTGTTATTAACGGAGTTAATTCTTATCTTAAATTAAATCTTCCTTATGAAGAGTTAGTGGCTATTTCTACTGGTTTAGGTGCGGACATTCCATTCTTTATTACTAGCAAGCCTGCTAGATGTAGAGGTATTGGTGAAAAGATTGATTTCGTTAATGTGAAAAACGATTATTACTGTTTAATTGTCAAACCAGAACAAGGTTGCTCCACTCAAGGTGTCTACGAAGTGTCTGATAAGATGAATTTAAAGACCGGAGATGTGGAATTAGTGAAGAAGGCCTTAGAAGAAGGCGACGATGATTTATTAGCGGCTTCGATTTTTAATGCTTTAGAAGAACCCGCTATATCATTAGTTCCAGAGATTTTAGTTATTAAAAATAAATTAAGAGCGCTTGGTCTAAAAATTGTACAAATGACAGGATCAGGATCCTCTGTTTTTGCCTTAAGTACAGATAAAAAATTAATCAAAAACGCCGCAAAAGCGTTAGAAAATCAATATTTAGTCGAAGTTACTAAAGTTTTGAAATAGGAGAAAAGTATGAATAGAAACGCCATTATTTTAGCAGCAGGGAAAGGAACAAGAATGCAATCTTTAGATCCTAATACCTGTAAAGTCGCTTATCCAATTTTAGGTAAACCAATTATCAAATATGTTTTAGAAGCTTTAAAGCCACTTAATTTCAATAAGATGGCTGTTGTTGTCGGATTTGGTGGAGAAACCACAAAAGAATTAGTGGGTAATGATGCTGAGATTGTTTGGCAAAAAGAGATTTTAGGAACTGGACATGCCGTTAGACAATGTGAAGATTTATTTAAAGATCTCGATGGTGAAACATTAATAATTTATGGTGACACACCACTTATCTCTTCTGAAACCATTGGTCAAATTTTCCATATCCATGAAAAAGAGCATAACGCCTTAACAGTGGTCTCTTGTGTCTTACCAAACGCTAAGGGTTATGGCCGTTTAATTAGAGAAGAAAAGAGCAATCGTTTATTAGCAATTCGAGAAGAGAGCGATTGTGATGAATATGAACTCGATATTACAGAAGCTAACACCGGTATCTGTATTATTAATAACAAAATCTTATTTAAATATTTACCAAAATTAACAAACAACAATAAACGCCAATTGTTCTATTTATCTCAACTTGTTGAGATATTTAATGAAGAAGGTTTGACTGTTGGCTCTTATGTTGTTGAAGATATGGTGGAAGTTTTTGGTATTAATGATCGTATTCAATTATCTTATGCTGCGAAAGTTATGAGAAAGAAAATCAATCATAAATTAATGCTTGAAGGTGTCTCTATGGAAGACCCAGACACTACCTATATTTCTCCTGATGTTAAGATTGGTAAAGATACTCTCATTTTCCCTAACACCACTATCTTAGGTAAATGTGAATTAGGAGAATCAAATGTTATTGGTCCTAATGTTGTTTTAGAAGATGTCGTTATGGGAAATAACAATCGTGTTTATTGTTCAAATGTTGTTGGTAAAGTTATCGGTAACAACGAACACATTGGTCCTTATCAATATTTGAAGAAATAAATATGTTAATCATTAATTCATTTGGCAAAAACATTATCATAGGTGATCAAGTTGTTGGTTATATTCAAGATAACGAACTTATTATTTCTCGTAAGAAGTTCGCTGATATAACTGATGATGGCATTATCTCTTATAACGATTCTGAAATCGGATTTGTCGATGATGATGGAGCAATCATTATCCACGATAAAGAAGTCGGTTATATCGATGACGGAAACAATTTTGTCTTTTATAAAAGCTTCGCAAAAATGTAAAAATACGCTCTTTTTGCGGCTTTTTTATTTAAATTATGGAAAAAACAATTAAAAGTAACGTTATCTATAAAGGTAAAATTCTTCGTTTAAATTGCGATGATGTTTTAGCTAGTAATGGAGAAAAAGTTAAAAGAGAAATTATCCATCATAATGGTGGGGTTTGTGTTTTAGCTTTTTATAACAATAAAATTCCTTTAGTAAAACAATACCGTTATTCTTATCAAGAAGAGATGTATGAACTTCCCGCTGGCAAATTAGAAAAAGGTGAGAATTCTTATGATGCTGGTATAAGAGAACTAGAAGAAGAGGTAGGGCTCAAAGCAGATTCTTTAACAAGTTTAGGTGTTATGTATCCTTCTTGTGGTTATACAAATGAAAAAATATATCTTTATAAAGCTAATGATGTGAAACAAAGCAAACAACATTTAGATGCTGATGAAGATATTACTGTAAATTATTTTTCTATCGATGAGATCTTACAAATGATTGATTCGGGTGAAATTAAGGATGCAAAGACAATTTGTCTTATGTTGAAATATTTAAGAACAATTCAATAAAATATTAATGATTAAGGAGAATTGATATGCAATTAGTTATTTTAGCAGCTGGTATGGGTTCCCGTTTTGGCGGATTAAAACAGATGGAACCAATGGATGATTATGGAAACTTCATCCTTGACTACTCAGTTCATGATGCGATCCGTGCCGGATTTGATAGCGTCATCTTTATTATTAAAAGAGAACATTTAGAAATCTTTAGAGAAACAATCGGCAAGCGTGTTGAACCACTTATTAAAACCGAATATGCTTTCCAAGATTTAAACGATTTACCAGAAGGATTTAAATGTCCAGAAGGTAGAGAAAAACCATGGGGCACCGCTCATGCCATTTTAGCGGCCAGAAAGTTAATTAAAGATAATTTTATTATCATTAATGGTGATGATTATTATGGTCAAAAGACTTATGAAGTAGCCGCTAATTATTTAAGAAGCTTACCAAAAGATAGCGTAGGTAAATATGCTAACATCGCTTTTGATGTTGCTAATACTTTAGCGGAAAACGGCTCTGTAAAAAGAGGTGTTTGTTTCTATGATGAAAAACATTTCTTAACCAAAATGATTGAATCTAGTGTCTATAAAGACGAAAAAGGTGTTATCCAAGCGGAACCATTAGATAAAAATGAAAAACCATTTGTCTGTGTTCCTGGTCAATTAGTTTCTATGAACTTATTCGCCTTCTCTAAAGACATTATCGCTAGACTTGAAGAACAACTACCTGTCTTCTTAAAAGAAAACATCAATAACTTAAAAGCGGAATTCTTAATTCCTGATGAAGTTTCTCGTTTAGTGGGTGAAGGTAAAGCATCATTAAAATTAATTTCCACTCCTGATGTTTGGTATGGCGTTACTTATAGAGAAGATAAACCATCTGTTGTTAAAGCTCTTAAAGAATTAACCGATAAAGGGTTATATAAAAAAGGATTATATTAATACGATAAAAAAAGAAAGCAGCCTGCGACATAAGTTGCAGGTTTTCTTTATAAAGAAAAGCCCCTAGTTACCTAGAGGCTAATTTATTGTTTAGAAAGTTATTTCTTTCTTGGATGTCTGATCGCAGCTTGAGCAGCGGCTAATCTAGCAACTGGCACACGGAATGGTGAGCAGGATACATAGTCTAATCCGACTTGGTGATAGAAGTCGATGGAGTTTGGTTCGCCACCGGTTTCACCACAGACACCAACGTGTAAGTCTGGTCTAGTTCTACGGCCATCTTCGACGGACATCTTCACTAGTTTACCAACACCATGTGTATCTAAGGTCTTGAATGGATCTTCTTCTAAGATCTTGTTCTTGTAATAATCTGGTAAGAATTTACTAGCATCATCACGAGAGAAACCAAAGGTCATTTGTGTTAAGTCATTTGTACCAAATGAGAAGAATTCAGCTTCCTTAGCGATTTCATCGGATAATAAGGCAGCACGTGGAATTTCAATCATAGTACCAACATGGTATTTGAGATTGACACCAGCTTCTTTAATGACTTCATCAGCGGTCGCACAAACGATAGCTTTGACATATTTTAATTCTCTTAAGTCTAAGGTGAGAGGAATCATGATTTCTGGTTCGATATGTAAACCGCGTCTCTTGTTAACAGCAATAGCTGCTTTGATGATAGCGCGTGTTTGCATTTCGCCGATTTCTGGATAAGAGACGTCAAGACGGCATCCACGGTGACCCATCATTGGGTTGAATTCGTGTAATTCTTCAATTCTCTTATGGATGTAGGCAACTGGGTGACCAGTAGCTTTGCTAAGTTCTTCGATCTTATCTTCTTCTTGTGGTAAGAATTCGTGGAGTGGTGGGTCTAATAAACGGATGTTAACATTGAGTTCGCCCATTTCTTCAAATAAGCCTTCAAAGTCTTTTTGTTGTAATGGTTCGATTTCTGCTAAAGCAGCTCTTCTTTCTTCAACGTTATCCGCTAAGATCATCTTTCTGAAGTGGAAGATTTTATCTTTATCGAAGAACATGTGTTCTGTACGGCATAAGCCAATACCTTGAGCACCAAAGACTTTTGCTTGGTGAGCATCTCTTGGTGTATCAGCGTTAGCACGGACTTTTAAGTCACGGGCTTCATCAACCCAACCCATTAAACGACCGAAGTTACCACTGGAGAGGTCTGGAGCGACTTTCTTAATATCACCAACATAGACAGAACCTGTAGAACCATCTAAGGAGATGACATCGTTTGGACCATAAACTTTACCACCGATGGTTAATGTTTGTTTTTCTTCATTGATTAAGGCAGCCGCACAACCTGTAATACAGCATTTGCCCATACCACGAGCAACGACAGCCGCGTGTGAGGTCATACCACCACGCATGGTTAAGATACCTTCAGAGGCAATCATACCAATTAAGTCTTCTGGAGAAGTTTCAGCACGTACTAAGACGACTTTTTCACCAGCATTGTGTCTTCTTTCCGCATCTTCAGCGGTGAAGGCTAATTTACCTGTACCAGCGCCTGGGCCAGCAGGATTGCCTTTGGCAATTAAACGTGATTGAGCAGCCGCTAAATCATCTTTGTCAAAGTTTGGTAATAATAATTTATCGAAGGAAACTGGATCGATTCTTAAGACGGCCTCTTCTTTGGTGATTAAACCTTCATCGACCATGTCACAAGCCATCTTTAAGGCTGCAGCAGGAGTTCTCTTACCACTTCTAGTTTGTAAGAAATATAATTTTCCTTCTTCAACTGTGAATTCCATATCTTGCATATCGCGATAATGGAGTTCCATATTTTTAATTGTTTTGACGAATTGGTCATAAACATCTGGCATTCTTCTTTTTAATTCATCGATGTGTAATGGTGTACGAATACCAGCGACGACGTCTTCACCTTGAGCATTTGGTAAATATTCAGCGGAGATAACTTTTTCACCAGTGGCAGCGTTTCTTGAGAAAGCAACACCGGTACCGGAAGTTTCACCTTTGTTACCGAAGGCCATGGATTGAACGTTAACAGCGGTACCCCATTCATAAGGAATGGAATATTGCATACGATAAACGTTAGCACGTGGGTTGTCCCAGCTTCTAAAGACCGCTGCGACAGCTTCCATTAATTGTTTTCTTGGGTCGGTTGGGAATTCTTCACCAAAGGTCTTTTTGTAATATTCTTTATAACGTTTGACTAAGTCTTTTAATTGTTCGACTGTGACTTCTGTATCTAATTTATAACCGTTTTCTTCCTTAATTTTGTCGAGCATCTTGTCCATATCATCTCTTGGATGACCTTTGGCGATGTTTGTGAACATAAGGATGAAACGACGGTAGGAGTCCATTGCGAATCTTTCGTTACCTGTTTCTCTTGCTAAAGCAGCAGCAGTAACATCGTTTAAACCTAAGTTTAAGATTGTATCCATCATACCAGGCATACTCACACGAGCGCCGGAACGAACAGAGACTAATAGTGGGTTGTGGTCGCCACCGAATTTTTTACCAGTTTTCTTTTCCACACCTTCAACTGCGTCGAAGATTTGTTTTTGGACGAATTCTGGAATTGTTTTTCCACTTTGATAATAGAGTGTGCAAGCTTCGGTTGAAATTGTAAAACCTTCTGGAACTGGGACACCGATATGTGTCATTTCCGCTAAGCCAGCACCTTTACCACCGAGAAGCTCTTTTCCTAATCCATAAGCTTCATCGAAGGGGTAAACGTATCTTTTTTGTTCAGCCATATATTTCCTCCTAATAGGCATATTGTGTTTGAAGCGCCTTTGCGCTCACACCAGCGTATATATCGTATCACACGTGTGAAAATATTTGTTATATTTTTCGTATTTTTTTAAATGGTGTAATATATTTAACGAGGTAATCTAGATTTATGAAAACTAATCCTTGCGTCTTAACACTTGATTTTGGTACTCAATCAGTACGTGCCGCTCTTATCAATAATAAGGGTGAAATCTTAACTATTATTAAATCAAAATATGAGCCTGCATATTTCTCTTCTGAAAAAGGATATGCGGAACAAAATCCTGATTATTATTGGGAATTATTAGTAAATTGTTTAAAACAATTAACAGAAAAAGGTAAAGAATATCTCGATAATATTGTTGGTGCTACCATCACCACATTTAGAGATTCCTCTGTCCAATTAGACAAAGATTTAAAACCAATTAGACCATGTATTCTATGGTTAGATCAGCGTATGGCGAAAGCTAAAGAACCTTTACCACTACTTCATCGATTAGCTTTTAAGCTAGTGGGAATGACTAACACTATCGAATTAAATAGAAGAAGAACCATCGCTCATTGGTTAAAAGAAAATGAAAAAGAAACATGGAAGAAGACATACAAATATGTCAACATCTCCACATATTTAACATATAAATTAACTGGTAATCTCGTTGATAGCGCAGCTTCCTTTACTGGCCATTATCCAATCTGTTTTAAAAAGAGAAAATGGTATAAAGAAGGAGCATTAAAAGGAAGAATATTTGGTATTCCAAATAGAATGCTTGCTGAATTAAAACAACCAGGCGAAGTTCTTGGAGAGATCTCAAAAGAAGTTTGTGATGAGGTTGGCCTACCTTTAGGTATTAAAGTTATCGCTACTGGATCCGATAAAGCTTGTGAAACAATTGGTTTAGGTGCTTTATCTAAAGATGTTGGTGCAATTTCCTATGGTACCGCTTCTACAATTGAAGTTTCTAATAAGAAATATCATGAACCAGAGAAATTTTTACCAGCATATCCAGCTGCAGTTCCTGGTTGGTATAACATGGATGTTCAAATCTATCGTGGATATTGGATGTTAACTTGGTTTAGCAGAGAATTTGCTTCTGAAGCTGTTAGCGAAGCTAAGATTCAAGAAATGGCGGTTGAAGAAGTATTAAATAGAAAACTTGACCACATTCCACCAGGAAGTGATGGACTTGTTTTACAACCATATTGGGGACCAGGTTTATCTAGACCTTTAGCGAAAGGTGCGATTGTTGGCTTTTCTGATGTTCACACAATGGAACATCTATATAGAGCGATTATTGAAGGTATTGCTTATGCTCTTAGAGAAGGTTTAGAAGGTATTGAAAAATCTCAAAAGCATAAAGTTAGTAGATTAATGATTTCTGGAGGAGGATCACAAAGTGATGCGATTTGTCAAATCACCTCTGATGTATTTGGCCTTCCAGTTTCTAGAGTTCAAACATTCGAAACAACTTCTTTAGGTGCTGCAATTGCAGTATTTACTGCCTTAGGCGAATTCGCCTCTGTTGAAGAAGCGATGGAAAAGATGTCTAGAATCACTTCTACATTCACACCTGATGAAATAGCTCATAAAAAATACAACTATTTATACAAAAAAGCTTATGTCAAAATGTTTCCTCAATTAAAAGAAATATATAAGGACCTTAAAAAGTACGATAAGAAGGAGTTCTAATATGAAAAATTTTGTTTTTATTTCTCCTCATTTTCCAGATTCATTCTTTAGATTTGTAGTGGCATTACAGAATAATGGATTTCGTGTATTAGGAATTGGCGATCAAAGCTATGACACTTTAAATCCAGAACTTAAAAATGCATTAACTGAATATTACCGTTGTGACAATATGGATTACTTTGATAATGAAGTGAATGCAGTGAGATATTTTGAGCAAAAATATGGTCACATCGACTATCTAGAAAGTAATAATGAATACTGGTTAGAAAAAGATGCGAAACTAAGAGAAATCTTTAATATAACAACAGGCCCTGTAGGTCAAGAAATTGATTTTTATAATCATAAATCTTTAATGAAGATCGGCTATAAAAAAGCAGGATGCAAAGTTGCAAAATTTATCTTAATTAGCACACAAGAAGCTTTAGAAAAATTTATAGGAGAAGTTGATTATCCTGTCTTTATCAAACCTGATCATGGTGTGGGAGCGGAAGGAACTTTTAAAATTGAAAAACCTGCAGATATTGTCGATTTTTTCGTAAAACGCGACCCAAATGTGACATATATTTGTGAACAGTTTGTCTCTGGAAACATTATTTCTTTTGATGGAATTTGTGATTCAAAGAGCAACGTTGTTTTCTGTGCATCAAACTTTTTCCCACCTTCTATTGCGGATATTGTCCATGAACAAAAAGACGTCTTTTATTTCACCTATCCACACGTTCCTAAAGATTTAGAAGAAATGGGAAGGAAGGTTATAAAAGCGTTTGGTGTTAAACAAAGATTTTTCCATCTCGAATTCTTTAGATTAACCAAAGACTGTAAAGGTTTAGGTAAGGTCGGAGATGTTGTTCCACTTGAAACAAATATGAGACCTGCTGGTGGATATACTCCAGACTTAATTAACTTTGCAAATTCATCTAACGTTTATCAAATCTATGCTGATGTTATCGCCTATGATGAAAATAGACAAAAAGATGAATTCCCCCACTACTATGCTGCTGTTGCATCTAGAAGAGATGGGGTTAGTTATAAACTTAGTGATGAAGAATTATTAAATAAATTCAGAAATGTTATTTGTCACCATGGTAGATACGCAAAGATTTTCTCAGATGCGATGGGCGATAGGTTCTTCATGGCTAGATTTGAAAAAGAAAGCGACATGAATGAATTTAGAGATGCTGCTGAGGAAAGATGCTAATGGAAGAAACTAAAAGAAGAAAAAGAAAATATCGTCGTTTAACTGGTGAAGACATAGATATGTTTCGTGAAAGAGAACAGGAAAGACGACAAAGAAGAGATGAACCTATTTGTGATAGGCATATAGATGGCGCATAAGTCATCTTTTCTTTAACACTTTTTTACATGTGTAACATTTTAATAAAAATCAATAGAGATATTTCATAATATCTATCATTATTAAAAACGGAGGCAAAAAAACATGGCAAAATTTAAAATTTTTACCGATTCATGTAGTGACCTCAGCACCGCTACAAGAAAAAAATACGATATTGAATATGTCCACATGGGTATTGTGGTTGATGGAGTAGAAAAATCCGCTGACTTAGATTGGCAAGAATATTCACCAGAAGAATTCTATGGCTGGTTAAAAGCGGGTAAACACGTGAAAACAACTCAAGTTTCAGTTCCTGAATTCTTAGATCGTTTCACTCCAGTTCTTAAAGAAGGATATGACATTATCTATATTGCTTGCTCTAGCAAGCTTTCTGGTTCTGTGAACACTTGTAAAACATTAGCCATTCCTCAATTATTAGAACTATTCCCAGATAGAAAAATCGTGGCTATTGACACTTTAAACGCTACTGCCTGTGAAGGTATGATGGCGATTAAAGCTTCTGAACTTAGAAAAGAAGGCAAATCTTTAGAAGAAGTCGTTGATTGGATTGAAGAAAACAAATTACGTTTCAACTTCTTCGCAACAGTTGATACCTTAACTTATTTAAAAGCTGCTGGCCGTATTAAAGGTGCGAAAGCATTCTTTGGTAACATCATGGGTGTTAAACCAATCTTCATTAGTGATGCTGCTGGTAATAACTCAGTTATTAAAAAAGCGAAAGGCACAAAGAATTCTATTGAAGAGATCATTGCTGCTGTAAAAGAAGCGATTGAACCAGGTGAATGGGCTGAAGTTTATGTCGGACAAGGCATGGCACAAGATAGAGCCGAAATTATCAAAAAGAGACTTGAAGAAGAACTTAACATTAAAGCTACTATCTTCTGGATTGGTCCTATCGTTGGTACAACCTGTGGCCCAGGCGTCTTCGTTGGCTGCTGCTTTGGTAAAGAAGTAACCTTCGTCGAAGGTGCTGAATAATTTATCTTCAAATTAATAAGTTGATTAAGGTGGAATTTCCACCTTTTTCTATTTATGATTATTAACGTATGAACGGAATTATTATTGTTAATCAAGCGATTGGTCATAACCAATATAAAATTGATAGATTCAAAGAAGAATTCTCTAAAAGAAATATTTCTATCGATGTTTTTGTTAATGATGGAACATTAGCGGTTATCAAAGATAACAACGTTAATATTAAACTTCCGAAAGCGGACTTTGTTTTATATTTAGATAAAGATATTTATTTAGCTAAGCTACTTGATAAAGCCGGATATCGTCTTTTCAATAGACCAAGCTTTATTAAATTATGCGATGATAAAATGCTGACTTTTATCGAATGTGCGAATAAAGGTATCAAAATGCCAAAGACTATCTCTGGTCCGCTTGTGTATTTTGATTTACAAGAAGACAATTTTAAATTCCTCGATGATGTCATTAAGGAACTTGGTTTTCCAATGGTGGTCAAAAGAGTTTATGGATCTTTAGGAGAAGGCGTTTATTTAGTCAAAGATAAAAATGAATTAATGAGCGTATACAAAGAGATTGCTCGTAACCCCGTTATTTTTCAAGAATATGTCAAAACTAGTAAAGGAAAATCAATTAGAGTTTTAATTATTGACGGGAAAGTTTTTGGCTCATTTATTAGAAAAAATAAATATGATTTTAGAAGTAATTTTGGAGATGCCGCAGATAGTGAAATTTTACAAAATTCATCAAAATATGAGGCTTTTGCGCAGGAAATTGCTGATAAATTACAAATTGAATATGCCGGAATTGATTTATTAACTTATGAAAATGATGAACCAATTTTATGTGAAATTAATTCCAATGCTTTCTTTGAAGAATTTGAAAAAGTAACTGGTTTAGATGTTGCTAAAGCATTCGCTGATATGGTTGTTAGAAAGGTAAAAGAACATGAATAAGAATAAAGCTCGTGATACTAGACCTTCTAAAGACTATAAGAATTTAAAACAATATGTCGTAAAAGAAGAATGTGAACTTTTGGAATTTCTTTTAAAGACATTTTCCACTCAATCAAGAAATTCTGTTAAGTCTCTTTTATCATCCCATCGTGTCAGTATTGATGGAGCGCCGGTTACACAATTTAATTTCAAATTATATAAAGGTGATACTGTCATTATCTCTAGCTCACCTATTAGAAAGAAAACTAGATCTAATTTACCAATCATATATGAAGATGAAAATTTGATAGTTATCAATAAACCGACAAAATTATTATCTGTGCCTTCAGATAACGAAAAAGGCTCCACTGCTTTTAGAATGGTAAACGATTATTTACAACAAAAGGATAAACACAACCGCGCTTTTATTGTCCATAGACTAGATGAAGATACTTCTGGTGTTTTGATGTTTGCGAAAAACGATCGGACGGCGAAAGCTTTAACTGATGGTGAAAACTGGAATAAATTAACCAAGAAACGTGGCTATTATGCAATCGTCGAAGGACATTTAGAAAACAAAGAAGGAAGAATATCTTCTTACTTAAAAAAGAACTCTCAAAATATGATGTATTCTTCAAAGAAGAAAGGTGATGGCCAACTTGCTATTACAAATTATAAGATTATTAAAGAATCTCCGTTATTCTCTTTAGCGGATGTTAATATCGAAACTGGTCGTAAAAACCAAATCAGAGTTCACTTTGGAGATATGGGTCATCATATCATCGGTGATGATAAATATGGTGAACCATCTAATCCAATTAAAAGACTCGGATTACATGCTTATGAACTAGACATCGTAAATCCATTAAATGGAAAATTGATGAAATTCACCGCGCCCATGCCTAAAGAATTTCAAACACTAATGGATGGAAATTATATCCAATGTAAAAAGCCTGAAGGGAGAAAAGTGAAAAAGAAATAATTATTCTTTTTCTAACGCTTTTTGATGAGCGTCATATTTCTTTCTTTCCACTGTGTTAAGAATCTTTTTTCTCATTCTATAAGTGCTTGGAGTGATTTCCACAAGTTCATCAGAATTGATGTAATCTAAACAAGCTTCTAAAGACATTCTTCTTGGTGATTTTAAAACCACTGTGGTGTCTTTATTTGCGCTTCTCATATTGGTAAGAGCTTTCTTTAAAACGCAGTTAACCGCTAAGTCGATATCATAACGATTTTCACCGATAATCATACCTTCGTAAACTTCGGTGCCTGGTTCGATAAACATCGTTCCTCTTTCTTCGACGTGTTCAATTGCATATGGAGTAGCAATACCTGCTTCCGTAGCGACAAGAACACCTAATGGTCTTTCACCTAAGTTCATAGAAACCATTTCACGATATTCTTTAAAGACGTGAGAAAGGATACCATAACCTTTGGTTAAGGTCATAAAGTTAGTCACATAACCTAATAGTCCACGAGAAGGAATAACATATGTTAATTTAGTCGTGGCTTCTTTAACATCCATGTTGATCATTTCTGCATCCCTATTACCTAAAGAAGTCATAATGTCACCAACGAAATCATTAGGAACATCTATTTCTAAATCCTCGTATGGTTCATATTTCACACCATCAATTTCTTTGATGATAACTTTTGGTTTAGAAACTTCTAATTCAAAGCCTTCTCTTCTCATATTTTCGATGAGGATACCGAGGTGTAGTTCCCCCCTACCAGAAACAATCCAGGTTTCACTATTTGGCACTCTTTGCACTTTTAAAGCAACATCTTTTTGAGTCTCTCTAAATAATCTTTCTTCAATCTTTCTAGCGGTTAATAATTTACCTTCTTTACCAGAAAGAGGAGATGTATTTGTGCCGAATGTCATCTGTAATGTTGGTTCATCAAGATGAATTAAAGGTAATGGATTAATTTGATTTACATTACAAATAGTTTCACCAACATTAATGTCCATTAAACCCGCAATTGCGCAGATTTCCCCTGCAGAAGCTGACTCAATTTCTAATCTTCTGATTCCTTGATAGCCAAATAATTTCATGACTTTGAAGTTTTTAACACTACCGTCAAGACGGCAAACAGAAACAGTATCATTAACATGGATAGTGCCATTTTTCACTGTACCGATACCAATTCTTCCAACGAAATCGTTATAGTCTAATAAAGATACTTGTAGTTGTAATGGTTTATTTGGATCCGCTTTTGGAGCAGGGATTTCATCGATAATCATTTGTAAGACGGCGTCCATACCTGGTTTTTGAGTGGATGGATCAGAATCTAAAGAACTCGTTCCTTGTAAAGCGGAAGTATAGACCACTTTGAAATCTAAAAATTCATCAGGAGCACCTAATTCAATAAATAAAGTTAAAACTTCATCTAATGTTTTAGCGACATCGATATTCGCTCTATCAATCTTGTTGATACAAACAATCGGTTTTACATGTGCTTCTAACGCTTTCTTTAAAACGAATCTCGTTTGAGGCATGGTTCCTTCAAAAGCATCCACTAATAAAAGACAACCATCAACCATGTTCATAATACGCTCCACTTCACCACCAAAGTCAGCGTGTCCGGGAGTATCTAATATGTTTATCTTTGTATCTTTATAAATAACAGATGTGGTTTTTGCTAAGATAGTGATACCTCTTTCTCTTTCGATATCGTTACTATCCATGACTCTATTAGCGACTTCTTCATTCTCACGAAAAGCGCCAGAAGATTTTAATAATTGATCGACTAAAGTAGTCTTACCATGATCGACGTGAGCGATAATTGCAATATTACGAATATTCATAAGACTACCTCCAAAAAATCTTTTCTATCATAGAAAAGCGAGAACAAAAAAGCAATAAAAAAGTAAATTACCTTATCGTGTATATGTGTATAATATGTATACATGAGTAACGCGATTGTTATCAAATCAAAGAAGAAATTTGTCGATTATCTCCCTTCTTTTATGAAGAGTATTCATTCGATGTTTTATTATTATCTATTCCTAATTTTATTAGGAATAATCTTCTTTTCTAGCTCATTATTTATCAATTATTTTACCACTCCATACACTGGTGATTACACCTCTCAACAATTTGCTTTTTATACAAATGGATATGATGACTGGTGGCACTTTTTTAAAACTGGAGAATTTGTCTTATATGATCAGAACACCTTTTTAGGTGCGGATAATATTGGATCTAATTCTTTCTATTATTTGTTCGATCCTTTCTTCTTACCAATATTATTAGTTCCTAGACAACTTATCCCCCAGTTTATGGCGGTTTTAACCATCTTAAAGATATCCGCTGCTGGTATGGTTTTCTTCCTATATATGCGTTATCTAGGAGCATCTAGAACCGCTAGTAAAATAACTGGCATTGCTTATGCCTTTTCAGGTTGGATGACTTGGTATTTATGGTTTAACCATTTTACGGAAATAACGATTGTTTTACCTCTGATCTTATTAGGAGTTGAAATAGTTCTAAAAGAAAAGAAACCTTGGGTATTGATGTTTGCTATCACCTTAATGGGATTTGTAAATTATTTCTTCTTAATATGTTTTGTGATGTGTGCGTTTTTATACGCTATGTTTAGATACTTCCAAAGAATTAGATTAAATAAAACGAAAGATAACTTATTAATTTTAGGATTAGGGTTTGTTGGTTTCTTGGTAGGAATTATTATTCCAGCGATGGTTGTTTTTCCATCTGCGATGCACGCTTTAACTTCTCCTAGAGCGAGTGGAAATAACTATTTAGTGTTTTTAAAAGATGCTTTTAAGAGCCATAACTTTAAAAGAATTATGGATTTATTAACTTCTTGGACCGCAAATGGAAAGACTGATCAAAATAGAGCTAGATCTTTATACCCATTTATTGATTTTATATTCCCTGTCACTAGTGATAGAGGGACACCTTTAACAGTTTATGGTAACGAAACATATGATAACGTTGCCGGATCAACTTATTGCTTCTTACCGATGATGATGTTATTAGTTCCTGCTTTTATAAATTCATTTAGAAAGAAACATTTTTCGGTTGTTATTCCATTAGCGTTTTTTGTCTTCGCCTTATTCACCCCATGTTTCTATTATTTGTTTCATGGCTTCACACAAGCCTATAGTCGTTGGACCTTATTTGTGACCACTTCTATATTGGCTTATACAGGTTTATACCTAGATGAAATTAAGAATAAGAGTTTTATAAATTTAATCATCGGAGGATTAACTTTAATCGTCTTAACTTTAATCGCGGGATGGGCCGCAAATGAGATTGTAAAAAAATATAATCAAAGCTATACAGAAAGAGTTCCAATTTGGTTAGCAATACTTATTGAATGTCTCTATATCGTTTTATTCGTTTCTATCTTAATTCTCACAAAATTTAAGAAAAAACTGAACTTTTACGCGTTTTTTACTGGTTTTATATCTCTTGAAATCGCAGCGATGGGTTCCTTTGTTATTCAAGGACATGGTGTTGAAGATTACTATTATACAAACAAAGGATTTATCAAAAATGATGTCCTTCATTCATTGGTGGAGAAGACTAAAAAGAAAGATCCAACTTATTATCGTAGTTTCTCTTCCTTAGCTTCTAGCGATGCTTCAAATGATGAGATGAGAAATAACTATAATGGAGCATCTTTCTTCCATTCTATTTATAACTACAATGTCGCTGATATATGTAACTGGTCTTCTATTACTGGAGGCGTAGCTCCAGGTAGTTGGAGCGGTCATTTTGTCCAAAAGAGAAACAATTTAGATTTCTTATTAGGTATGAAATATTACTATGTTGAAGATGACTATTTCTATTATCAGAGTCGTAAAGAAGCTAGTTCAGATAAATTTAGATATAATGTTCCTTTAAATTATTTAGACATTACTTCCACTATGCCTAATAATGAGTTCCGTGTTTATAAAAATATGGACTATGTTGATTTTGCTTTGACCTATGATACGGTTTATCCAACCTATGGTAATCCAAATGAATCCGATTCATATGAAGGCTTATATAGCGCCTCTTCAAGAAGTGTTCTTGCTCTTGAGGAATTATATTTACAAGGAGCGATTATCAATAAATATCGTGATGAAACAATTGTGGATGATATTAAGAACAACCATCCTGATATTGAAGTAAGTGATATTCCAAATAGAGCTCCTTCATTTTATTACACTTATGTAAAGACTGAATCTTATAAAGAAAGTGGTGGTTCATCATATTATGATGCGATGATCACTTTCTATGATATTTATAGTTCTAATCAAGGATTAAAATCATTAGACTTAACCGCGAAAGATTATGTTACTTTATTAAACACAGATAATGACACGTTTGTTAAATCTGCCTCACCAGAAAATGGAGATTTCTATCGCCGCTACTGTGCTGTCATGGAAGCAAAAGGTGAATGCTTTCCTAACTATGATCCTAATGGAAACATTTTCTATTTATCTGCGACGTTTGCTAATAAATATCAAATCGATGTTTATTTAGTGGACACGAATAATCAGATCGTTACTTATGATAATCATAATGATGGTTATTATAGCGGGACTAGAGGTGGAAAAGAATATCGCACTTTCTATACCGCTCCGGAATATGGATTAGATGAAAATGGTCAATTAGTAATTAAAAGTCCTGCCCCTAAAATTAAGAAAATTATTTTAGCCTCTAGAAATTATAGAATGAGAAGTTCTTATCCTTTATATATTGATAGTTTTACTAGTTGGAATAATAAATTATCTAATTTCAAAAACTATCCAGTCACTGATGTAAAATCGAGCGCGAATAAATATACATTTAAGACCAACTTTGACAAAGAAAGAGTGGTTATGACACGTCTAGCTTATGAAGATGGTTTCACTCTTAAAATGGTCGATTCTAGTGGTAAAAAGAGCAAGGTTAAAGTATTTAACGGACAAGGTGGATTTGCTTCATTTATCAGTGGCACTGGTAACTGTTCTTATGTTTTAGAATTCTACACACCTTATTTACAAATATCTTCATATATCTCTATGGTGGGTGTTTTATCGTTCTTTGGATCGATACTTACTTATACTTATTTTGCAATGGAAAACGAAAAGAAATCCGTTTTCTATAAATTCAAAAGATAATAAAAACCGCTCTAGAGTTTTTGAGCGATTTTATAGACGAGATTTTTGGGGAGGTTATACTCCTCTTTTAATATTTCGATCGCGGTCTTTTTACTTGCCCCTTTATCCATAAAGGATTTAAGTTTCTTTTCAATCATCCCTTCATCTACCGCTTTATCTTTCAATTCTTCGTTTCCTTTTACTATTATGACCATCTCACCTTTTAAAGATTCGAAGTCGATATTAACTATTTCATCTAGAGAACCACGTATATATTCTTCATTTATTTTTGTTAGTTCTCGAGCGATAACCACTTCTCTATTTTTAAAAACTTCATGCATTAATTTAATAGTTTCTTCAATATGATGTGGTGATTCATAAAAGATTAATGTTTCGGGCTTATCCACTAATTTGGTAAGTTCATTCTTCGCTTCGTTTCCCTTCTTTGGTAAGAAACCATAAAAATAGAAATGATCAGTGGATAATCCAGAAGCTACTAAAGCATTGATAAAAGCTGAACTTCCTGAAATAGTGGAAACATTAATTCCTTCTTTAATCGCCATCTTCACTAAGATGTTTCCGGGATCACTTATTCCAGGATAACCAGCGTCACTTACATATGCGACTTTTTTGCCAGATTTAATTAAATTAATTAAGTGATTAGAGGCTTCTACTTCATTATGTTCACGAAGTGAAAATAATTCGGATTTAATTCCGTAACAAGATAATAACTTATAAGTGTTTCTAGTATCTTCTGCGGCGATTAGATCCATTTCTTTTAATGTCTCTAACGCTCTTTCAGTGATTTCTTTTAAGTTACCAATTGGAGTGGCAACTAAATATAGAAGAGGAGATTTGTTATCAAAACTTTTATTTCTCTTCATTTCGATTTTTTCTCCAACGAGCTTGTTTATTTAATTCTTCAATTGGTAAGAATTTGACGTCTTCTTGATTTTCAATTTTTACCACTTTAGAGATAACATTCACACCGGTGACCGTATATTCAGTTTTATCGATGAATAATTTGGTGCCTAATTCTGGGAAGTTTTTCTTCTCTTCACTATAAGCATCATCTTCATATTTTAAACAACAAATTAATTTGCCGCAGTGGCCAGAAAGTTTTGGGATGTTAATCGCTAACATCTGGTTTTTGGCTCTATTAATGGAAATACCATCAAATTCATTTAAGAATGTTGAACAGCAAAGTGGTAGACCACATATACCTACTCCACCAATCATCTTAGCTTTATCACGAGAACCAACTTGTCTTAATTCGATTCTAGTGTGTAAACGAGAGGCTAAAGATTTTAATAATTCACGGAAATCTACTCTTTCATCGGCAACGTAAGTAAGGATAACTTTTGTCTTATCTAAGGTGTATTCACAAGAGATAAAGTTCATATCGAGCTTTAATCTATTTGCTTCATTTTTACTAATTTCTAGCGCAGAAGCCGCGTCTTTTTTGTTTGATTCGAATATTTTAACGTCGATATCGTTAGCTAATCTAATGATTGGTTTTAAACCTAATTCAGATTCATATTTATCAATATCGATTGGAGCAAAAGCAATTTCTCCGAGTTCTAAACCACGGATAGTTTCAACGATTACTTTATCTCCTTCTTTAACTTCAAGATCTTCTTTGATACCGAAGTAATAAGTTCTTTGAGTGTTATAAAAACGGACACCGACATATTGTCTGTATTCGGAATTATCAATACTATTTATGGAGTTTTCTTTTTCTATCATTTTAATTCTCCTTAATGATGTGAAGGACCAAATGGTCCATAAGTAATGAGATGTTAACGTTAAGATTAATTAAGTTACGATCTTTTAATATCTCAATCAAACTTTCATCTATATGAGAAAGTTTTCTGGCGAGTTCCTGAAGAATTGTATCATAACTTTTTAATATTGGCGATTTGTCATGTTGAATATTTAATAAATCTTCAAAGGCCTCAACTAGCATATCTAAGAAGAATCTTGCGCTTTCTTTAGTTTTTACTAAAGGGATAATTGATTTTTGCGAATAGAAGATAGCTTTCTTATTATCTTCATCATTTAGTGCTTTTAAGAATTCAACGAATGCATTTTTCGCATCATCATAATTCTCTTTTTCTTCCTTGTCGTTTAATACATCATAGATGAGCTCTCCATTGTTATAAAAATATGATAGTAATTCCGCATCATCCACTGGAACATTTAAAGATATTGCTTCATTAATTACTTCTTTTCTATCAACAAGTTTTAATCTTAATAATTGGCATCTAGAAATAATTGTCGGAAGAACATTATTTTCATTATTTGTAGTTAAGAAAGCATATATTTCGCTTCCTGGTTCTTCTAAGAATTTAAGAATGCTATTAATAGCTTCAACCGACATATTCTCAACGAGGTGAAGAATATAAATCATCTTGCCTTTGGCTTCAAAAGCGGTTTTTTCAAATTGAGTTTCAATATTTCCCACTTCTTCTTTTTTGATGTTCTTTTTAGAACCATCTAAAACAATAAAGTCGGGATAATTGTTATCATCAATTCTTAGACAAGTAATACAGTTATTACAGGCTAAAGGATCAGGGGAATCACAAAGGATAGATTTCGCTAAATATTTCGCGACCTCTAAAAGAGGTGTGCCTGGATTACCACTGATTAAATAAGCATGAGAAAGGTGCTTATTTTGTAAAGACCGCACAAACGTGCGGTATATTATAGGTTGCTTATTTTCTAAATATTTCGCTACTTGCATAGACGAGATAAGATAGCCTCCATCGTAGCTTTTGCAACTTCTTCTTTTGATTTACCAGCATCGATAATGACATATCTTTCTGGAAATCTTTTTGCTAGAGTTAAAAATGATTCTCTAACTTTGTTATGGAATTCAATTTTTTCTAAATCTAAACGATTAACTTCTCGACCAGCGTTAGCGCTGATTCTAGCTAACCCAACTTCTGGTTTTATATCAAATAATAACGTTAAATCTGGCCAAGTATTTTCTGTGGCAAATAAATTAACGTTTAACACTTTTTCGATACCTAAACCTCTCGCTCCACCTTGGTAGGCTAAAGAGCTATCTAAATAACGATCACAAATGACAACTTTACCTTCTTTTAAAGCAGGCCAAACCTTTTCCACTAGATGTTGTCTTCTACTAGCGGCATATAAAAGGGCTTCTGTTCTAGAATCCATCGCTGTGTTTTCTTTATCCAAGATAACGTTACGAATTTGTTCAGCGATTGGTGTTCCACCAGGTTCTCTAGTGCGGACAACTTCATATCCCATCTCTTGTAATTTTTTAACAGCAGATTCAACTGCAGTGGTTTTTCCAGAACCTTCTGGACCTTCGAGAGTAATAAACATATTTTTCTCCTTAGATTTTACGACGGCCTTCAATGGCTTTTGACAAAGTCAAAGCATCAGCGTAATCGAGATTTCCACCCATTGGCAAACCATAGGCTAAACGAGTAACATTAACATTCTTATCTTGCAATAATTTAGCGAGATATAAAGCCGTTGTTTCTCCATCCACTGTTGGGTTTGTGGCTAAAATAATTTCTTTTATCTCGCCTTCATCAATTCTCTTTAATAAAGAATCGATATTTAAATCCTCAATTCCTTTTCCTCTAGAAATTGAAATAGTTCCACCTAAAACATGATATAGACCTTTATATCCTTCGGCATTTTCAAATGCTAAAACATCTTTTGGTGAAGAAACCACCATTAAAGTAGTTCTATCTCTAGATTGATCAGAACAGATTTCACATGTTTCTTCTTCAGTAATATTTCCACAGATTGGACATAGATGAATCTTAACCTTCAAATCTTTAACAGCATCGGCGAATTCATTGAGATCATCCTCATCCATATCAAGCATTGCAAAAGCCATTCTCTCAGCGCTTTTCTTGCCAACGCTTGGGAGTTTAGTTAATGATTCTTGTAAACGAATTAAAGATTTAATTTTATTCATTAAAATGCTCCAAAACCAGCACGAGAACCAGTGATTCTTTCATTCACTTCTTCTTTAGCAGCTTCGATCTTTTCTTGAAGTTCATTGACCGCTAAAACGAGTAAATCTTGAACCATTTCTTTGTTTTCTGCATCAAAAGCATCATCATCAATTTCGATTGATTTTAAGGAACCATCACCCATCATAGTGACAGTGACAGCGCCACTTTTGCTAACAGTAAATTCTTGTTTTGCTAGCTCATCTAATGCTTTTTTAAGTTCTCTTTGCATCTTTTGAGCTTGGATCATCATTTGTTGCATGTTCATAAAATTATTCCTCGATAAATTTAATTTCTATTGTATCTGGTTTAGGTAACCTACCTAATTGTAATAAGTTGATGTATGTTTGTTGTAGCTCAACACACTGTTTTCTATTAACCGCGTAGACAAACATCTTCTTACCAAAAGTAGTTCTCATCACATTTTGAATGTCCTTTTGGTTTTTAATAAGATTCATTTTCTCCACAACTGTTTCAGTTTGATATTCAAGAACGACGATTTGGTTAGACGCTACTAATGGTCTACCATCAGATAACATGGATGCAATCTTTCCTAGTTTTGGATGCGCAGTTAATCTCTTCAGGTTTTTCCAATTTTCTAATAAAGAATTTTTAATTTCTTTTTTGGAAGTAACCATGATGTTAACCATAGTTTTTTCGTCGATTGAATAGCTTTCTTCGTTTTGTGTATTTTCTATATAAATAACGCTTTCGTCTTGAGCTACCGAGTCATCTTCAAATAAAGATAATTGATCATCGTTTTCTTCTTTTATAACTTCTGGTTCTGAATCAACTGGTTCTGGCTCTTTAACTGGTTCAGGATTTGGCGTAGGAGCAGGAACAGGTTTTTCGTTAACCTTGGTTTCTTGAACTATTGGTTTTGGTTCTGGTTTTTGTATTACTTGTGGTCTACTAACATTTTTAGTTGAAACAAGTTTCAATAAAGTAACTTCAAATAGTGGAACAATAGAAGTAACGTTCTTGTATTCTTTTAATGTATCCATTAATACAGAAATCATCTCCATCGCTCTAGGGCTATCAAGTTTATTTGTTAATTCACTTACTTCTTCCTCTTTGAGGACTTGTAAATATTTTGAATTGTATGAAGTTTCATAAATCAAAACATCTTTCAGCATTAATAATAAATCGTTAGTTAATCTTTTGATGTCTGTGCCTCTAGAGACATAAGAAGATAGTCTTCCTAATACATCACTAACATCACCATCTAGGATGGAATTAATTAATGATATTTTTTCAGCTGTGGATTCAAGAGCGAAGATATCTAAGACATCTTGAACATTTAATTTATCACCTGAATAGGCTAAAACCTGATCTAAGATTGACAAAGCATCACGCATTCCACCATCTGCTAATGAGATAACTAAATTAACTGCTTCTTCGTTAAAAGCGATACCTTCTTTACTAAGAATAGTTTTAATTCTTTCTCTTATATCATCATCGCTGACTTTAGAAAAGTCATATCTTTGACATCTAGAAAGGATGGTAGGAAGAATTTTATGAGGTTCTGTTGTCGCTAAGATAAAAATGACGTGTTCCGGTGGTTCTTCTAATGTTTTTAACAAAGCATTAAAGGCACCTGGAGTCATCATATGGACTTCGTCGATGATATAGACTTTATATCTTCCGAGAATTGTGCCGTATTTGACTTTGTCAATTAAATCTCTAATTTCATCAACACCATTATTACTAGCAGCGTCGATTTCTAAAACATCTGGGTGCGTACCTTCATTAACAGCTTTACAGTTTTTACATTCATTACATTGGCATCCAATACCATGTTCACAGTTAAGAGCCTTCGCTAATAACTTAGCCATTGTGGTTTTGCCTGTTCCTCTGGGACCAGCAAATAAATAAGCATGAGCGATTTTCCCAGTCGCTAATGCATTTTTAATTGTTTTAACAATGTGTTGTTGTCCAGCAACCTCATCAAAGGTAGTTGGTCGATATGTACGATAAAGAGCTTTATATGCCATTTTATTTCACCCGCATTGATTATACACAATCATTCTTCTTCATTAAAGATTAATATTAATATTAAGAGAAAAAACAACATACCTTTTTATTAATAAGCACATTGTGGTAAAATACTTACCGCGAAAAAGAGGAACAACCTATGGAAGAAAGTATGAGACAACGTCTAGAATTCGCTGTTAAAAGATTAGCGGAAATAGATGAAGAATTATCAAGTGAAAACGTCATGAAAGATTTGGCGCATTTTCGTGATATTTCAAAGGAAAGAGCAAATTTAGATCCACAGGTTGAAGCATTTAATAAATATAAAAAGAACGAAGAGGAAATCGAAGGGGCCAAAGAAATGGCTAATGATTCTGATCCTGAAATTGCAGAAATGGGAAAAGAAGAAATCAAAAGATTATCCTTAGAACAAGAAAAACTGGAAGAAGAACTAAAAGAATTATTACTTCCTAAAGACCCAAATGATGATAAAAACATTATCGTGGAAATCCGTGGTGCGGTTGGTGGAGATGAAGCTAACATTTTTGCTGGTGACCTATTTAGAATGTATACAAGATACGCTGAAGCACAGGGTTGGAAAATCCAAATGTTAGATGAAAATCCATCAGAAAGTGGCGGTTTTGCATCGGTTTCTTTCAAAATTAGCGGAAAAATGGTTTTCTCAAAACTCAAATTTGAAAGTGGTGCTCACCGTGTTCAAAGAGTTCCTAAGACTGAAGCTAGTGGTCGTATTCACACCTCTACTGCGACAGTGTTAGTGATGCCTGAAGCTGAAGAAATTGATATTGAAATTAACCCAAGCGATTTACAAATTGATACCTATCACTCTCAAGGTGCAGGTGGACAAAATGTTAATAAGACTGAATCCGCCGTTAGAATTACACACATTCCAACTGGTACTGTTGTGGCGTGTCAAACTGCAAAATCTCAAATCCAAAATAGAGAACTTGCAATGCAGATGTTAAGAACTAAAATGTACACCGATCAATTAGCCAAACAACAAGAAGAAATCGGTAATGAGAGAAGGTTAAAGATTGGTACCGGTGAAAGAAGTGAAAAAGTGAGAACTTATAACTATCCACAAAACCGTGTTACCGATCATAGAATTGGTTTTACTATTCAAAAACTTGATCGAGTTATGGAAGGTGAATTAGACGAAATTATCGATGCCTTAATTCATTATGATCAAACATCAAAGATGAATGGTGAACTATAATGCCTACTAATCGAGAATTATATTTCTTATTAAAAAAGGAAAATAATAAATATTTACCTAGAAGTGTCATTGTATCTTTATTGATGGATGCAAGTGATTTTTCTGATTCAATGAATCTTTATTCCAATTTCGATAGAGAGGTTAAAGATGTTGAAAGATTTTATAACAATGTGGCCGATGTTAAAAAGGGGATTCCTTATCAATATGTTTTAGGGTATTCATATTTTCTAGGTCATAAAATTAACGTTAATAAAGAAGTTTTAATTCCAAGACAAGAAACCGAAAACCTTGTTGTTGATGTTATTGTCTTTATGAAGAAATATTTTAAAGAAGGCGATAAACCTGTTGTCGCTGATATATGTACAGGCAGTGGCGCGATAGCGCGTGCCATTAAAGAAGAGATAAAAGACGCCATTGTTTACGCGACCGATATTTCTATAGATGCCCTTGAAGTAGCTAAGACAAATGTTAAGGATGTGACTTTATTAGAAGGCAATCTCGTGGATCCTATTATCGATAAAGGTATTAAGTTAGATGTTTTAGTTTGTAATCCTCCATATATTGAAGATGAAACCAGAATTGATGAACAAGTATATAAATATGAACCTCATTTAGCGTTACTAGCTAAACCAGGCACAAAATATTACGAAGAGATATTTAAAAAAGCCAATAAAATTATGAATGAACACTATTTAATGGCGTTTGAAATAGAGGATAATATGGAAAAACCATTAATTAATTTAATGAATAAATATCTAGATGGGTGTACATATCGTTTCCATAAAGATATATATAACAAATTAAGATTTCTTTATATAATAAAGTAATAGGAGAACAACTATATGAAAATTGCAATTGGATCAGATCACGGTGGTGTTGATCAAAAAGATAAAATCATCGCTCACTTAAAATCAAAAGGTTATGAGGTAGTGGATGTTGGAACTAATTCTCATGATTCTTGTCACTATCCATTATTTGGAGCGGAAGTAGGTAGAAAAGTTGCTTCTAAAGAATGCGATTTTGGCATTGTAGTTTGTACTTCTGGTGAAGGTATTGCGATTGCCGCAAATAAAATTAAAGGCGTGAGATGTGGTATTGGTTATAACGATGAAGTTTCTAGATTAATGAGACAACACAATAACGCTAACGTAATATCCTTTGGTGCCAAGTTTATGGCGGATGAAGATGTTATTAGACGAGTGGATATATTCCTTTCAACGGAGTTTGAAGGAGGAAGACATCAAACTCGTGTTGATATGATTTCTGACTTAGAAAAGTAAAAATTTTTGAACATATTTCGAATAATGCCCCCTAGTAAATATATAGAGGGCATTTTTATTTATGCCATGAAATACAAAAGCAAACAAAGTTAAGAGGGAGAGTATATGAGAAAAAAATATAGATTCTTTAGAAACAGAAAAACAAGAAATCATCCAAGCATAGAAGTCGATTCAAATAAAACGACTTGGCTAAATTTGGAAATCACTTCAAGCCCAACAAAAAAGAATAGATATATTGAATTAAAAGTAAATCCTGATCCAAAAAGAAATGATAAATCATATGTTCGAAAATATTTAAGAAAAGACCCCATAAAAACTAGGGGCCAACTTCTTAAAAAATTCAATTTATCAGAAGAAGATTTGTTAGAGATTGAAACCTTTTTAAAAAATAAAAAAAGTTAGTGTAAAACCTACTAAATTTGGGCTTTGATCGGCAAGACCGATAGCACTAACAAAATTATTAAATCAAAACGTATTAAGAAATGCAAGAACAATGAATAAATATAGAAGACATTTCAGGATTAATTTTAAAAACAATCACTATACGAGACATATGGACACAATGTAATTGTGTCAACACTGCTGACACAAATTAGTTGGACTAATAATTTAATCATATAATCAAAAGAAAGGAGGCAATGAAATATAGAACCATTTAAGTGCCCTATTTGCGGCAACTCAGATACTCGTTATATAGGTATTAGAAAAGGCAAACCCTATTGTCGGAAATGTTTAACATTTAGGGGGCAAGAAGCGACTGGAGATTATTTTCAATTACTTAACGCCGATTATTCTTTATCGTATGAGTTATCAAACGATCAAAAGAAACTATCAACACAACTTGTAGAAAATTATAAAAATGGAATAGATTCTTTAGTTCATGCGGTATGTGGATCAGGCAAAACCGAAATAGTCTTAGAGATTATTTCATATTGCATTAGGAATGGTCTTAAAGTCGGATTTGCAGTTCCTAGAAGAGATGTAATTAGAGAACTTTATTTAAGATTTAAAAACATCTTTGTGAATAATAAGGTGGTGGCAATTTATGGTGGTCATGTTTATTCTTTACAAGCGGATTTAGTTTGTATAACCACACATCAACTATTTCGTTATGACCATTATTTCGATTTACTAATTATTGATGAAATAGATGCCTTCCCTTACGAAGGTAATGAGGTGTTAGAAGCGTTCTTTAAAAGATCGATTAAAGGACATTATATTTTGTTGTCCGCTACACCTCCGGATCATGTAGTTAAAGAATTTCAAAAAGAAGGAAAATCAATACTTAGATTAAATAAGAGATTTCATAAATTTCCTTTGCCGGTTCCGGCGTGTTCTTTACATCGTGGAATCATGAAATATTACTATTTAAAGCGAGAAATGCTGCGTTTTTTATTAGAAAATAAGCCAATTTTTGTATTTACACCGACGATTGATATCTGTGAACAAGTCTATTCAGTTATGCGTTTATTTTTTAAGGATATTAGTTATGTTCACTCTAAATGTGTCGATAGAAATGAAAGGATAGAAAAGTTTAGAAATGGCAAGACGAAAGCACTTATTACAACAGCAGTTTTAGAAAGAGGAGTAACAGTCAAAAATCTACAAGTCATCGTCTTTAAAGCAGATCATCCTCTTTATACATCTGCCGCTTTAATTCAAATATCAGGAAGGGTGGGTCGAAAGAAAGACGCTCCAACAGGGGAGGTGATATATCTTGCCGATAAGAAAACAAAACAGATGGAACAATCTATTGACGAGATTAAACGTGCCAACGAAGATTTGTAAATTGTGTTTTAAGGATATAAGAGACATTTCCCTTATGAATCTTATTAATCCCGATATTGAGCTTTGTAAAAAATGTTATCAAAATATCAGACCAAAATTTAAGAAGTTTGATGTGTCAGGATGTAAGGGATTATCTATCTACGAATATGACGAGAAAATTCAATCCTTACTCTATCAATTTAAAGGGTGTTTTGATATCGAACTTAAGAATTTATTTTTCAATAGATACATAAATGTATTAAATCTATTTTATCGGGGTTATATTATGGTGCCTATTCCTTCATATGAAGTCGATGATGCGATTAGAGAATTTAATCATGTCGAAGAAATGTTTTCTAAATTAAAAATTCCGAAACTTAAGCTCATAAAAAAGACAAAAGGAATAAAGCAAGCATCGAGCAATTTCGATAAAAGAAAAGAAATTTCTAAATATCTCGAATTAACTGATTTGTCTCCATTAATAGGAAAGAAGATATTGATTGTGGATGATGTTTATACAACTGGTTCAACGATGAAAGCGGCGATCAAATTAATCAGAGAACTTCATCCAAAGAAAATCAAAGTGCTAGTAATGTCTAAAACATTAAATAAAGATGAAAAAAAGTGAATAGTAATATTTACTATTTGACACTTAAATACGGTTAACGATAGTATATAAAAGCGAATGTTTAACATTCTTCAGTATATAAAGAAAGGCATAGCGGTTTGCTATGTTGGTGAAAATTATGGGATTTTTTGATAAAAGAGCTATTAAAAAATACGCAAAAGAAGCGGATAAAGTTATCGCTTATGAGAAGACAATGGAAGCTTTAAGCGATGATGAATTACGCGCTAAAACAGATTACTTTAAAGAACAATTAGCTAATGGTAAAACATTAGATGATATTAAATACGAAGCTTTCGCCGTGGCCAGAGAAGCAGCGAAAAGAACAATTAAAGAGTTCCCATTTAAAGTTCAAATTATGGGTTCATTAGTTATGCATGATGGCGATGTTGCTGAAATGAAAACTGGTGAAGGTAAAACCTTAACCGCTACCATGGCAACATATTTAAACGCTTTAGCGGGTAAAGGTGTTCATGTTGTTACAGTTAACGAATACTTATCTGCTCGTGACGCGGAATGGATGGGTCAAATCTATCGATTCTTAGGTTTAACTGTTGGTGTTAATGCTCGTGCTAAATCAACCTCTGAAAAGAAAGCAGCATATTTATGTGATATTACATATACCACTAACTCCGAATTAGGCTTCGACTATTTAAGAGATAACATGGCCACCGATATGGCGCATCGTGTCTTAAGAGGACTTAACTTCTGTATCGTTGACGAAGCTGACTCCATTCTTATCGATGAATCAAGAACCCCATTAATTATTTCTGGTGGCGTGAAAACTTCTTCTAGTCAATACACAGTGGCTGATAGATTCTGTAAAGCCCTTAAAAAGGATGTTGATTTCACTGTTGATGTGAAAGAAAAAACTGTGGCTTTAACCGATGCTGGTAATACCAAAGCGGAAAGAATGTTCGGTATTAATAACTTATACGATCCTGAATATTTCGATTTAGTGCATAGAATTCATAATGCTTTAAAAGCAAATTATATTATGCAAAGAGATGTCGACTATTTAGTCGATGGCGAAGGACAAGTTCAAATTATCGACCAATTTACTGGTCGTGTTCTTCCAGGTAGAGAATGGTCTGATGGTTTACATCAAGCTGTTCAAGCTAAAGAAAACGTCACCATTAAACAAGAAACAGTTACTATGGCGACAATTACTTATCAAAACTTCTTCCGTCTTTATAAGAAGATGGCAGGTATGACTGGTACTGCAAAAACTGAAGAAGAAGAATTCCGTAAGATTTATAACATGCGTGTTGTATGTGTACCTACAAATAGACCTGTTATCCGTGAGGACGCGATCGACTATATCTATGCGCATAAAGGACCAAAATTAAAAGCTTTAATTGAAGAAGTTAAAACTAGACACGCGAAAGGTCAACCAATCTTAATTGGTACTGTCTCAGTTGAATCATCTGAAGAAATTTCAAATTTGCTAAATGAAGCTGGCTTACCACATGAAATGTTAAACGCGAAGAACCACGCTCGTGAAGCGGAAATCATTGCTTTAGCAGGTAGAAAAGGTGCGATTACTTTAGCCACTAACATGGCAGGTCGTGGTACGGATATTAAGATTGATGATGAAGTAAGAGCGTTAGGTGGTTTATGTGTTTTAGGTACAGAAAGACATGAATCTCGTCGTATTGATAACCAGTTACGTGGACGTTCTGGTAGACAAGGTGATCCAGGTTTCTCCAGATTCTACGTTTCTTTCGATGACACTTTATTAGTGAGATTCGCCGCTGATGCGATGAGAAACTATATTGAGAAGAACTTTGGTGATGAGGCCTTAGAAAGTAAAGTAGTTAGTAACGCCGTTACCAGTGCTCAAAAGAAAATTGAAGGCATGAACTTCGATACTCGTAAAAGCTTATTAGATTACGATGATGTTTTAGCCAAACAAAGACAAAACGTTTACGATAAGCGTGACCGTATTATCGAAGGTAGTGATATCAAAGATATCGTTGATGAAATGTTTGTTCAAACAGGTATGTTCTTAGCGAAGAAATCAGTTCCTCAAGGAAGTAATGATCAACTTATTTCCGCTGATTTATTAATTAAACAAGTGGAACCAAGATTCTTACCTGAAGGTAGTATTAATAAAAATGCCTATGAAGATGATCTTGTGGATAACTGTGGTCAAGATTTAGGTGAATTAATCTTACGTAGATACACACGTAAAAGAAGTAAACTCAATACTGAATTATGTGATCGAATTGAAAGAGATTTAATCTTACATTGCTTAGATCAAAACTGGACCAAACATATCGATGCGATGGCCCGTTTACGTGAAGGTATTCACCTCCGTGGATACGCGAATGTCAACCCATTACAAGATTATGTTAATGAAGGCTATGACATGTTTAGAGAATGCTTAGAAATGGCTTCTGTCGACGCTGTTTTAAACCTTGTAAATATTGATAAATTTGTAAAACAAGTGGAAGATGCTCAAGAAGCTGCTAAAGCCCAAGAAGAAGCTGAAAAAGCCGCAGAAACGGCACAAAATAAGCAAAAAGATGTCGTAGGCGAAGCAAAAGACGAGGATAAAGAATAATGAAAGACATCGTTTCTTTAAGACAGGAACTTTGTGCGGTTGGTGAAAGAATCCACCAACTCGGGTGCTCTCTTTGACCTCGCTAAATTAGATCAAGAAATTTCTGAACTACAGACAAAAAGCGAGAAAGAAGATTTTTGGAATAATTCAAGTGAAGCCTTGAAGATTATTTCACGTCTCAATTATTGTAAGAACTTAACTGAAACATATCGTAAGCTCGATTCTAACGTAAAAGATTTAAGCGAATTATTAGAATTAGGTGATGAATCTTTAATTGAACAGATAGAAGAATCTTTTAATGAACTAAAAAAAGAAACGGAAGATTTTGAATTAGAGATTTTATTCTCTGGTGAATTTGATGATATGCCAGCGATTATTGAAGTTCATCCAGGCGCTGGAGGGACGGAAGCTCAAGACTGGGCGGATATGCTTTATCGCATGTATGTTTTATACGCGGAGAGGCATAGATTTAAAATGTCTTTAATTTCTTTTGAACCAGGTGAAGAAGCCGGTGTTAAATCAGTAACACTAAAGATATCCGGTCATAACGCTTATGGCTTATTAAAAAGTGAGAAAGGCGTTCATCGTTTAGTAAGAATTTCTCCATTCGATGCGAATAAGAGAAGACATACATCATTTGCTTCGGTGAATGTTGTTCCTGAATTTAAAGAAAATTCCATTGATATTCAAATTAACGATTCGGATTTAAAGATCGATACATATCGAAGTGGTGGAGCAGGCGGACAAAATGTTAACAAAGTCGAAACTGCAGTGAGAATTACTCACTTACCCACAGGTATTGTTGTCTCTTGCCAAGTAGAAAGAAGCCAACTCATGAATAAAGAGATGGCGATGAATATGCTTAAAGGTAAACTCTATTTAATAGAGTTAGAAAAAAGAGAAAAGAAGATTAATGACATCGTTGGCGAAAAGAAAAATATTGAATGGGGCAGTCAAATTAGATCATATGTTTTCTGTCCTTATACACTAGTTAAAGATAACCGCACGAATTATGAAGAAACTGATGTTGAAGCAGTGATGAACGGTGCGATTGATGGATTCATATATGCCTATTTAAGAGAGGAGGCCAAAAAGCATGCCTAAAACAAGAATGGATTGGTTCAAATTAATTTGTCGAACCATATTAGTGATCATTGGAACTATTATTGTTGCTGTTGGAAATATTGCTTTCTTAGTACCTCTAGATATTAACGCAGGTGGATTATCAGGTATTGGTATTATTGCTAGATATTTCGCCGATCCAAGCTTTAAAACAATGATCTATAACATTATAGTTACTGGAGCCTCTGTTATTCTTTGGTTAGTTGGTCTTTTATTTATTGGTAAAGACTTTGCTGTTAAGACATTAGTGGCCACTATTGTTTTTCCAGCAGCTAACTGGATATTAACTACTGTTCCTGGTATTTCAAATGCAATGGCTAATTTTGGTGAATTAATTAAAACATCCGGAAACGGACCAACCGCTGGTAACTATTTACTAGCAGGATTATTTGGTGGAGTATTTGTCGGAACTGGTGTTTCCATTACATTTGTAGGTGGTGGTTCTACTGGTGGCGTAGATGTAATTACATTCCTATTTGAAAAATATTTAAAAATTAAACAATCAATCGCTTCCTTCTTAGTGGATGGAACAATTGTTGTTCTTGGTTTACTCCTCCTTTTACCAAGAGACAATTCATTCTTATTACCATGTTTATCTGGTATCTTATCAGCCTTTGTGACCGCATTAATTATTGAAGTTATTTTCATCGGTTCACAAACATCTTATCAAGTTGATATCATCTCTGAAAAATGGGAAGAAATATCTAAGTTTGCACAGGATGAAATGGGACGTGGCGCTACAATTATCCCTGCAAAAGGCGGATATCGTGGTGAAAATCGCCCAATTTTACGTATTGTTTTTGATAAAAGACAATATAACAAGATAAGAGTGTTTATCTCTAAAGTTGATCCAAAAGCTTTCGTCACATTTACAAGAACTAATGCCGTTTTTGGTGAAGGTTTTAAAGCTCATATTGAAGAAAACACCATTAGTCAAGAGATTAAGAAGAGGAAAAAGAAATAATGGATAATGCTCATCCTTTTAAAATTGTTTCTCCTTTTAAGCCTACTGGTGACCAGCCCACTGCTATTAAGAAATTAGTAGAAGGTGTAAAAGAAAATAAAAAGTTCCAAGTTCTTTTAGGAGCTACTGGTACTGGTAAGACTTTTACAATGGCTAATATTATTGAACAAGTGCAAAGACCGACACTTGTTTTAGTGCATAATAAAACTTTAGCAGGTCAATTATATTCAGAATTTCAAGAATTATTTCCAAATAACCGTGTCGAATACTTCGTTTCTAACTTCGATTTTTATCAACCTGAAGCTTATATTCCAAAAAGCGATACATATATTGATAAAAACGCAGTGATGAATGATGAAATTGAAATGCTTAGAACTAGTGCCATTAATTCTGTACTAGAAAGAAGAGACACTATTGTAGTGGCTTCTGTAGCTTCTATTTATGGTTTAACTGATCCTGATGAATATCGTAATTTAGTATTCAATATTCGTGTTGGTGAAGAGATCGATAGGAACGTTTTATTCAAACGTTTAGTGGATGCTCAATATAAGAGAAATAATATTGATCCCGCACCAGGTAGTTTTAGAGTTAGAGGAGATATTATTGAGATTATTCCAGCGAACATGGACAACAATAATGTTATTAGAATTGACACCTTTGGTGATGAGATAGAGAAGATATCTCAAGTTGACCTACTTTCTGGAGAAATAAAACACACTTTTCACACCTATCCAATATTCCCTGCTTATGATCATGCTTCGACAAGAGAAAGAATTAGAGAAGCTTGTGAAACTATTAAAGAAGAACTTAAAGAAAGACTTAAATTCTTTAAAGATGAAGGCAAATTACTAGAAGCTGAAAGATTAGAATTAAGAACTAATCAAGATATCGAAAACATGCAAGAATTTGGCATGTGTCCAGGTATTGAGAATTATTCTCGTCATATTGATAAAAGAGCTCCTGGAACTAGACCATGGTGTTTAATAGATTATTTCCCAGACGATTTCTTATTATTCGTGGATGAATCTCATGTTACCTTCCCACAGTTAAGAGGAATGTATAATGGAGATCGTTCTAGAAAAGAAACATTAGTGGAATATGGCTTTAGATTGCCTTCGGCACTTGATAATAGACCACTTAATTTTGATGAGTTTGAAAAGATTATGCCTCAAACCATTTGTACAAGCGCGACACCTGGTGATTATGAGCTAAGTAAAACGGATAATGAAATAGTGGAACAAATTATTAGACCAACTGGTTTATTAGATCCAAAGATTGAAGTAAGACCAACGATGGGCCAAGTCGATGATTTATTACAAGAAATCAAAGCTCGTAACCAAAGAAATGAAAGAACTTTAATTGTTACATTAACTATTCGTATGGCGGAAGACTTAACTACATTTTTAAAAGAAAGAGGAATTAAAGTTATTTATCTCCATCATGAAACTAAGACATTAGAGAGATCTGAAATTATTTATCAATTAAGAAAAGGCAAATATGATGTCTTGGTGGGAATTAACCTATTAAGAGAAGGTTTAGACATACCTGAAGTATCATTAATTTGTATTCTAGATGCGGATAAAGAAGGTTTCTTAAGAAGTGGAAGATCGTTAATTCAAATTTGTGGACGTGCCGCTAGAAACGCGAATGGTTTAGTGGTGATGTATGCGGATAATATTACCGATTCTATGAGAACTGCGATTGAGGAAACTAAACGTCGTAGAACTATTCAAAACACCTATAATATCGAAAACGGTATTATCCCCACAACAATCATTAAAGAGATTAGACCTCCAATTCATAACACTGATGATGAAGTTAATGAAATTATTAAAGCAAGTAAGAAAGCCACTAGAAGTGAACTTCAAAAACAGATTAAGGATTTAGAAAAGCAGATGAAACAAGCGGCTCGTGATTTTGATTTTGAAAGAGCGGCAGAATTAAGAGATATAATTTTTGAAATCAAAGCGGAATTATAACGAATTGAATTCGTTGTTGAATTATTGTTCTGATTTGTATAACATAAATAAGCAACTTGAAGAAAGGAAGTAAGAAGCATGTTACATTGGTACGACTGGATTTTTATGGGTGTTGGTATCATTATTATCATTCTTTGCTTATTGCAAGGTGGTAAATCTGAAGGTGCTTCTGGCGCTATTACAGGTGGAGGACTTAACGTCTTCGTCAAAACCAAAGAAAGAGGGGCGGAAAAAGTTGTTTCCATCCTCACAATGGTAATGGCCATCATCTTCTTCATCATTGCAATTGTTATTGAATTGACTAATTCTAGTGCTAGTGCAGCATCCGGAATTAATATGATGTTTTAAAAAAGTGATTCAAGCGAACCACTTTTTTATTAATTATAAGTAATTAATCTTCTTAAATTAGGAAGTTTTTTTCATTTGTAAAGCGGAGAAAATAATAAATAAGATACCTAACACCACTAAAGCTGTACCCATTAAGATATAGGCTAATGTCACTAAGCTATCAGCGAAGCATAATCCTAATATACCGATTGTAATTGCAGCCGCGGCAATGATAAACATCGCAAATACCATGATTCCTTTTTCATGATAAACAATTAAGAAAATAGCTTTTAATAAAGAAACTACACCTAATACTATAAATAGTATTGAAGATACATAAACTATTAGATCTCCACTATAAGAGATATGTAATCCAAATCTTGCTACTAATATGGATATACCTAATCCTATTGAAATTGATCCTAGTAATAAGGAAGGTGTAAACATTTTATGAGTTTCTGATAATAGAGAACTAAATGTTAAGAATAAACCTAAAACCATTAAACCAACGGAAATAACGATATTGATGATACTCGGAACATCGCCCGTTCTTAAACTAGCAAAGATAATAATTAAAACACCAAGAAGGATAATTCCTCCACCGATGACAAATCTCAGCCACTTATATTTCTCAAAAACAGAATTCATAACATTTTCCCCTTGGTTATTATAGAATAATTCCGATAAATATCAACGGAGGCATTTATGGATTTAAAGTTATTAAGAGATTATGCAAGACTGATTGCTAAAACGGGCGGTCATGTCGTTAAAGGTGATGAGGTTTGGATTGAAGCTGGACTTGATCAACCAGATTTTGTCGAATTAGTAGTGGAAGAATGTTATAAATGTGGCGCTAAAAAAGTGGATGTTAGATTTTCTCATGACCCATTAGCGAAATTGCATTATAAATACATGACAGTTGGTGAATTATCAAAGGTCTCACCAATGACTATTGCAAGATTTAAATATATGGGTAAAAAGCTACCAACACGGATTTATTTAATCTCTGAAGATCCAGATGGATTAAAAGGTGTAAATCAAGCAAAAATGGCAAAAAGCACTGCAAAAACCTATCAAAAGATCAAAAAATACAGAGATTTAGCCGATGGAAAATATAAGTGGTGCATCGCTGGAGTGCCTGGCAAAGCATGGGCTAAAAAGGTGTTTCCAAAGCTAAGTGAAGAGGAAGCGATTGAAAAACTTTGGGAAGCGATACTAATGACTTCTAGAGTGGATGGAAATAATCCAGTGGAGAATTGGAATAAACATAATGCATTCCTTATTAAGCAAAGAAACAAATTAAAAGAATTAGATTTAAGAAAATTGTTTTATAAAGCTAGTAATGGCACTGACTTTGAAGTTGATTTAATCCCTGGTATTTCTTGGGGTGCTGGTATTGAAGAAGCACCTGGTAAAGGTGAATTTAACCCTAACATTCCTACAGAGGAAGTTTTTACTTCACCAATCGCTGGCAAGTGTGAAGGTACACTAGTAGCTTCTAAACCTTTAAGCTATAGCGGTGAATTAATCGAAGACTTCTCCTTAACTTTTAAAAACGGAAGAGTGGTGGAAGTTAAAGCTAAGAAGAATCAAGAATTATTAGAAAAGATGGTAGCGATGGATGAAGGAGCCGCTCAACTTGGCGAAGTAGCTTTAGTGCCTTATACTTCCCCAATTAATTTAAGTGGAATCTTATTCTATAACACTTTGTATGATGAAAATGCTGCTTGCCATGTCGCTTTAGGTCATGGATTTAAAGAATTATTAGATGTTAATTTAACTAGCGAACAAGCTAAAGAAAAAGGAATCAACGATTCCATGATTCATGTCGACTTTATGGTGGGTACTAAAGATCTAAATATTGTGGGTTTAGATGCTAAAGGTAACAAACATCAAATCTTTAAAGATGGTGAATGGGCTATTTAATTCCCACAAGGTCTTTTAGATAAATAATAACTTCGTTATTTAATATCAATTTACGATTATAAGCATCTATCTTCTTGATGGTGCTTTTTTCTGCTAAAATTCTTCCTTTTTTATAAAAGTAGAACTCTAATTCTTCCCCGTGATAATTCACTAATTTATCATTTATTTCTTCTGCTTCTTCATTACTGATTTTAGGTTTCTCCACTAGTTTATTTTCTTCATCAATTGAATCTAGTGTTTCCCATTGTTCTTGAAGAGTTTTATAAGGGGCCCATTTTTTCATTCCACGATCGCTCATTTACGGTGCCCTCCTATTTGATTATGTCTTTCTATGGCGGTGCTTTCTTCTGTTAAAGCACTCGCTCTTAATAATATATTTTTACCATATTTATCTTTGAGTTTGTCCATGGCTTTATTTAATTCATGATTATTCTTTTCTTTTTTTGCGTCACCAAAAATATCGATTTGTTTATAACCAGAAGTTGATATTTTACCAAAGTTTAAACCCACTCTACGGATTGGGTAATTTTGAATATGTTTATGGAATATCTCCATTAAGGCTTTGAATAATTCTTCTGTATCATCAGTCGCGTGTAATAGAGACATTTGACGAGAGAATCCACCCATTGTTTCTTTTGAATAGCCGATAAATAAACCGACAAGTCCACTTTGTTTCTTTTCACTTCTCAGTCTTTGTGATAAATCGTCACACATCTCTCTAATAATCGTGACTATTTCTTTTTTGTTATAGTCTTTGAATAACACTTGCCCCACGGATAAAGAAGTACTTTCTGGAACATATACTTCATGGATATCTGATTCATCTAAACCATTTGCGTGCGCTACTAATTGATCACCAATAATCCCAAAATTATCATGAATAAAACTCTTATTGGCTCTAGCTAATTGACCGACGTCTTTTATACCTAAAGCCTCTAATTTTGCTGCAGTTCTTGCACCAATTCCCCAAATTTTGGTTAAAGGAGTGATTGGCCAAAGCTTTTCTTTAACATCTTCAATATGGATAGTAGCTACCCCATTAGGAGAGTGTTTAGCGTATATATCCAAAGCCACTTTCGCTAAGAAGAAATTATCACCTATTCCACCAGTCGCTTGAAGGTGTGTCTTATCTTTAATCCTATTAATAATATTTAAAACTAAATTAACTGGTGCTTCGTGATAATATTCGAGATAACTTGTTAAGTCGATAAAGGCTTCATCGATGGAATAAACATGAATATCATCTTTAGAAACAAATTCCATCATGATTCTAACTATCTCCGCACTTTTTTCGACATATCTTTCCATTCTTGGAACAGCGTAAATATAGTCATAACCTTTTGGTAAATCTCTTATTCTTAATCTAGAAGGAACCCCTCTTTCTTTTAAAAATGGAGACACACTTAAAACAATCGTGTTCTTCCCTCTTTCTTTATCAGCGACAACGAGAGGTACTTTCCACGCATCTAAACCTCGATCCACACATTCCACGAATGAATAAAAGGCCTTTAAGTCGATAACAGCGATAGTTTTTTTAGGCGTCATAACAATATTATATTTAGAAAAAATAATAATATTAGTCTTGACATGATAATAATTGAAAAAAAGTTCAAATACTTATAATATATTAACCGCATGGGTCTGTAGCTCAGTTGGGAGAGCGCCTCGTTCGCAACGAGGAGGTCGTCGGTTCGAACCCGATCAGATCCACCAAATTAAATTTAACCATGTTCACCTTTTTCTGCCCCGCATTGTCCCGGTATGAACTAGCGTGTCCAGCATATGATGAAGCCTTGTGAATTCAGGGTTTTTTCTTTTCATTTAGAGAAAGAAGAGCTTTGTAATAATCTGTTATAAGTCTAGCTTTAACACTTCTCGATGATGATCCCCATACATCAATACATTTTCTTTAAAAGGTTTAAAACCTTCAGAGATTATGTTGTTATAACTATGTTTGTTTTCTTTTGAAACAGTGGTCAAAATGTGTTTGGCGCCATCTATCTTAGCTTGTTTTTTAGCAACTTCGATAAACTCCTTTTGTAGTCCAAGTCCACGATAACTATCTTTAACAAATACGATATCGAATGTGTAATAATCTTTACACGCTAAAGCGAATTTAGTTGCGAGGTTTCTATCGCTTTTACGATTATCAACGATAACGCTGATGGCGACGAGCTCATCTTTATCATAGGCACCTAAGACATAATCTAAATGAAGAGATTCAATATATTCGTTTCTTGTTAATGGAACACATAATTCATTATTATCCATCTTATTAATTACTTCTTTTTGCAAGTCCAGAACTTTACTAAGTTCATCAAACCAGACATCTCTTATAAGGATATTATGTGTATCATTTTTAATTTCTCTATATAATTTTTTACCAACCCCATTATCAACAAGATAGACTTTGTTTTTTAAATAATCTTTTGTAAACCTGTTTTGGTCATCAACGATTAAATTACATCCACCCCTTTTGTTCATTGAATCACGATATGTGATCCATAATTCATATAACTTAAATAGATTCACATAACTAGATGATGTGGTTAATAAATATTTCTCTTGGATATAGGTATTATTCATGAATAAGAAGAAACGATACCCAAAGATATTATCTAAATCTTTAATCCTTGCGATATGATGTTCTACTAATAAATAAAGGTTTTCAAAGAAAGTGCAGAAGAATTCAATATCTTGATCATCAACTTTTTTCCAGGCATCTTTATCGTTCTTGTTCCAAACATGAGCCTTATCTAATACTGAATAGACTTTCATTAGTCTCTCGTTATCGTGGAAATAATTATTGAGTTCAATGAGGGTTTGACAGCATGTAACATCATTTGAATTCCTTAACTCAACAACGACAAATACCGCGCCAATAATTGTCCCGACTAAAGAGAATAATCCAATTGCTGCTTCCGCACCGATAACCTCACCGTTAATTTTTACTAATTTAATGATGATTATGGTGGCGGAAATCAAGAAGCATAAAGCAAAAATAGAAAGGATAATCCAAAGAATAATTTTCTTTTTGCTAATCATAGTGCACCTCGCTTATATTATATATAGGTATATTATAACTTTATTCTACAAAAAAGTATGGTGAATACAGGAGAATTTTGTAATGGGTGCTCCTTGGTATAAAAAGACAAAAAACTAATAATCAGATGTTAGCATGGTTTCGATGTTAGAGGTAAATAATTAAGGAGGAAATGCAAATGGAAAAATGGTTAAAAATAAGTCCTGAAATATATCTTGAGTCAAATGATCATTCTCTATACCCCTTTGGTGCAATTTTCCATAGCGAAAACGCTTTTCAAATTGGCGAATTTAGAAATTTTAAAGCCAATGGTTTTTCTTTCACCAAAATGCCAAACGAAGTTCTTGTGTTTGGCTATATGGATAATGATGAGACCGGTTTTCCGTTGATTCAATATAATCCAGCATCTAATGACCTAGAGATTATTTTAGAAGGAGATAAAGAATCAGGATATTATAGAAAACTATTAATAGGTTTAAACAAAGGAACAATAATGTTTGGCGACAATAAACCAAACACCTATTTTTTCTTGATAGATTCCGCATCAAAAAGAGTGAACATTGGTTACAATCTTCCAAATGAAGATCCAGTTGGTGTTGACGCTACCCCCTTTGTCAATAGCGAGAATAGATATTTAGACAAAATATTTAAAGAACCATTTATTTGCAACCATAGTAAAGAAATGTTTATCTCACCCTTCTTCCCTAAAGATTTTCACTTCGAAGAAGATTCAATATATTCGTATACCAAATCACATTGCAGCGAACCAAAAACTCCTGGTGTTGGTGTCACGGATTATACAAAACCAGAAGACAATTTTGACCGTTATTTCATTAATGAATTTTATGATGGGTACTGTGCTAAAGGATGGGAATTTAGACACTCATACTATGACGCCATCTCTTGGACAAGCAAAGATTACGTAAAAGCGTTAATTATTGAAGTTCAATACAACAAAGCAGGCTATTTCTTAAAAGTGAAATTAAGTGATAATAATTCTCCTGTTCTGAAATACGAAGGTGCGACTGGCACACTTCATATTGGTCAAACCGCAGAAAAAGACTCACTAATAGTTGATGGTTATTTATTGAGACTAGATGCTGATAATGGTGAAGTTTTAACCTTATATTATCCAAAAGGAGCAGAACGAATGGAGTTACGTTGCAGAAACCATTTTGATTTAAGATATCACGCTGCACAAAATACTAAATTATCTTCTTACCTCCCAAAGAATTCTCTTCTCACCAATTACTTCAAAAACCATCCTGATTATTTTAAAAAGAGACATATCAAATAAAAAAAGTTATTAAATATGAAGTATTTTCTTGGTGTACATGATTTATTACACTCGTACCTTTCCACCAAGCGGGATTTAGACAACAACAGAAAACACGCTTTTAAGCGTGTTCATTAGTAGAATAAAGTATTGTTAATTCAGAATTTTTTTATACGTGTACTTTTGTAAGTCCTTTATATTTGACAACAACAGATACGCTATACCCTGGAAGATATCTTCTTACTCCAGCTTTTTCCATTTTTGCCATAAAGCCTTTTTGAAGTTGCTCGGCCTCGCTAGGGCCTATCACTTTACAGCAAGAGACGTTTACTGTGCCGGTAACTGTCTTGTTATTATCGTTAATATCTACATTAATATAAACATGATTGAAATCGAGTCTACCTACAATAATCGGACAGGCTTGTTGAATGAAATCATAACATCTGCTTCGACTTAGCCAGCCAAGACTGTCTAATCCCATATTGCTCTCAAAAGCTCCTGGATTATATGCTGGAGGAGCACTGGCTTCTTTTCTTCGCATTTCTTCATATGCTTTTTGAGCGGCTTGTTGATTGCGATGCCATTCTTCTTCTCTACGCCTTTGCTCTTCTTCTCTTCGTCTTCGTTTTTCGGCGTTGATTTTTCTTCTCTCTTCGCGAATTTTCTTTTCCGCTTCTTTTTGCTTTTGTTCAATTTCTTTTTGCTTTTTTGTTCTCTCTTTATGTACTGCGCATACATGTCTTATAAACGTTTCTTCATCAAACTCACCTTTGGCAAGGTAACTTTCGATATCCTTTTTAGAAGTCGCTAATAAAGAGGAATCGAAGCAATCAAAAATATTCATTACTAAAGAAGTGTCGCCTTTATTAAGGCGGTCTAACAGAGATAAACCAAATTGAACAGGAAGCAAGTACTCTTCAACAAAGAAGAAATTGCTAGAACTTTTATCTGTTTTAGAATAGTCTAATTGCTCGTGTTCCCCATATTGTTCACTTATAGAAATTAATTCTTCATTTTTAGTCTTTTTTATAGTGATGCTTGGGAATGTATCTAATGGTAAAACATAGGCATATCCTCTTGAGCACGGAATCGGTCTTTTGGCAATTTTGATTATTGAATAGTTCTCATCACCATAGAAAGAAAGTATTAATTTCTTGTACATGATATGCAATCTATTATCAAAATAGCCTATTGCTGGTGAGTCATCCGCTAATGTAAAAGTGTTTTTTCCAAAACTTGAAATATTTCCAAAAGCAAATGTGTAGTGTTCGATGTCAATATAAACTCCGTAACCAGTGGGAGAGGTTTGATTTGCTGAACCGAAGAAACACTCATTTTTAGCTTTTAAGAATCTAGCACATTCAATATTAGATGGGAGAAGTCTTTTTAAATAGCCATCTTCTCCCTTTAAATATAAAGCTGAAAATATTGGAGATTCGTATCTGCTATAGCTAATTTCATCACCCACTAGCCCCCTTTTAAGTTTGTGAGCGCTGACTCTTTTGTTATCTTTATTAGTTTCATCAAGGATGATAACGCTGCCGTTGTAACCATCACCATATTGTAATGGTTTGCCTTTTGATGAACGGATCCCATAATAAAGTCCATTTTTATCAAATAGTCCAAAGGAATAGTTGTCTCCTAAAAGTAATTCACCAAAAAATGGTTCACCTTTAATCGTGTATCCTTCAAAATAACCATTATCAATTTCAATGTGTTCAAATACTAGATTTGATTTATCGTGTTTAGAAAGAAAATGTGCCAACTCTTTAGAGTGATTTTTTATTTCTTTGTAACTATAATGATTCATATTTTCCCCTCATTATCTTAAATGTCGAAAACCAAAAAATATCTAAATTAGTTTTAGTGTTTTTGAATGTTTTCTTTTGCTTATTATAGCTCTTCTCACGTATATTATAAATAGGCCGATTATATCTATCTTAATCTTACATTGGCAATTTGTTTTGCTTTTGAAGGAGGGTTGAGGTAAATAGAAACAAACAAGTATTGATATGAAATATTTTCTCGCAGTAACACAAAATATGTATACCCATTATTATGTTCCTAGCAACAAGGAATATAACATTTATAAAAACATCTTCGTTTCGTGTTTTGAAGACGGAGATGTTATGAATGTGAAAGTAAAACGTCTTAATGACGAAAAATTCTTTTCTTTAAAGTTAGGGGAAGAAGTTGAGGCGTTTGATTTATTGTTTTCACTTAGAGATGCGGAAGATAGAGATAAGATTAAGTATTTTAAATCTAGCACTTTAGATTCTAACATCCTTGCGGATTATTACGAACTTATTGATCCGAATACGGATACTAGTTCATTACGTTCTAGAAACTTAAATACCTATTTTGATTCGCATTCACACATGGACCCCGATTTGTTAAAAGAATACCTTCAAGGTGAGGACAAGCCTAAATATAACGCTATTAAAGTCGGTGAGAAAATCGAAAAGATTAATCTAGACTTCTCATCTTATGAATCACTGAAAAACTCTGCAAAAATAAATCGTTTTTATACAATTCACACCGCAAATACCAATCAAATCGGCGATAAATTAGGATTCCATTTAGGTGGATTCTGTGATGAGCGTGGTAGGGGCGGAAGTGATTTGGCCGCGGAGATTTCTGGTTATGATTATCTCCCATCAGATTTATATCTTTGTTTAATGGATAGTCAATATAATTTCTTGCCGCTAGAAGAAAAACAACTTGAGAAACTGTACAACTATCTTTGTCCTCCAGAAGAAATGTTTGAAGCACCAGAAGAAGCCGCTGATGAAGATATTGATGATGAATACGCTCTTGCGGATTATATATTGTTCTTTAAAGTGGATGCAAACTGGCCAAAGAGTGGCGATGATTTAAAAGTTCGTTATGAGTGGTGCTACCCGCTTTGTATAGAAAAGAAACCATCTTTCCAATTCTTTGATGATTTATTTGTAGTGGAAGGGTTTGATAGAATACACAACCTCATAACACTCAAACTTAATAGAGGCAAAAGCGACGAATTAATAAATGTTAAAGTTGATGAAGAATTTAAAATTGATTTTGATTATTATGACACACCAGGTAATGATCATTCCTATCGTGTTGGTACGGCCTCATTCATGTTTCGCCACGTTAATTTAGTTACCAACACACTTCCTGGAAAACTCGTTTTTCACAATAAATATATAAACGGTGGAGCAGTGGTAACTGATGAAGAAGTATCTTTAGGTACAATTACAGATGATGTCGAAAACGGACCAACCATTCAAAACGCTGCTGATGATGATTGTGGTGTTTTCGCTATTGATAAAGAAGCAGGCTTAATCCTTCTCTATGGTTTAAGACAAGACGAAGATAAAGTAGTGGAATATTACTTCCCTGTGTGGTTTGACAAACCATACGAAGAGAATGTAACTTTCAATGATGAAAATGGAAAATTTGAGATCCTCAACACCGTACGATACGAAAAATAATTAACCTTGTTATGATAATAAAAAGTCGCTTATTAAGCAGCTTTTTGTTTTTCTAAGAATTCTGCAATTATCTCATCCCAATTGTTGTATATTCCATACACAATCACTGAGACAATTTGGAATATTATTATAGCTCCGACGATGGTGCCAACAATTGCACCTGTTCTCATACGCGTTTTTTCCTTTTTGTGAGCGATAATTATCGCAAAAAAGTTAATTGCAATGGCTAACCAGAAACCGGCCCAGAAAGATCCTTCGCTAGCGCTATAAGACTCTGACCAAGAAATTGTGGAACCACTATCCTTACTTCCGCTTGAACTATTATTAATATAATAAATACGCCCACAGTTTGGGCATTGTCCGTTGACTGTATATCGACGGCAATAATTGCACCACACAGGTCCACTCATAATATTCTCCTAACTGCATTATATTTGTATAATAATTAGTAAGCAACATATGGATAAATTTGCATTATTGATTGATGTATATGACAAAAATGTAAACATCGACTCTTTTATCTATTCTCTTGATTCGATCCATCCAATTACCCTTCCTGACAAAGAACCATATCAAGGATTAAAACTATATATCTCTGGTTCTCTAGAGAATGGTTTTGAATTTTCTCCAGACGGATATGAATTATGGATTAGATTCTCAAAAGATCATCCAGGAAAGTGGATGCCTTATCTTATTAATAAGCAATACACTTTTATGTTAAAAATTATTGAAGAACCCCTTTGTGATATAGCAAAGAAAGAAACTAAGCAAGATGTCTATGATAGCGTCGAGGAATTCGATCGTATAAAGAAATTTAAAAAGGAGATATAAATATGTCTGCAATAAAAATCAAAATTAAAAAAGAAAAAGGAAAACATGATTTAGGTGTTTCCAAGTTTTTTGGTAAACCAACATTACCCGCAGAGTGGAATGACTTTGGTGATACGACCATTTTCTTATTACAAATCAACCTTGAAGAAATTAAGGATTTAGATAAAGAGAATAAACTTCCTCACGAAGGCTATTTATATTTCTTTTTAGATGTTGAAGATGAATACGCTGTTACTTGTGATGTGAGATATTACAAAGGTATCCCAACCGTGGTGATGGATGATTTTAACTGTGTCGTTCCTGGTTATGAACAATATAACGATGAAATTCTCATAGAATTTGAAGAAGTTCTTGATGATGCGACAGGCACAAAACTACTAGGTGTACCAGCAGATTGGAATTACCAAGATGAACCAAGAAAACTCCTTCTTCAATTTGACCCATTAGATCCAGGACTAGGTATTTTTGAATTTATTGATGGACTATTCTATTTCTTCTTTGATGAAAAGGATGAAAAGAGCTTTGAGAAAGTAACATTAATGGAGGAATACTCATAATGGCCAAGCAAAGAATTATTGAATTAATAGAACAAATCAACAAAAGAAAAGAAGGAAGAGATTCCGTCGCTGCGACATATCGCGACAGTTCTGATTTAAAAGAGTTAGCGGAACTAGTGTCTTTGGAAAAGAATCTTTCTTTTGCTTATGATGTTTTAGTTTTTATTTCTGAACAATATGAAAGTATGGGTCGTTTTTCAGTTGCCGGAATCTATAGATTGGAAGCCTTGAAAATCGCAGAAGGACTTGATAAAGATTTTGACGAGATGCTTTACGCAATTCTTTGTGATAGGAACTATTATGTCGATGATGATTGTGATGATGTTAGAGTGATTGTTGATAAGTTACTTCCCGAAAAGACTATTGAAAAACTATTTAATTCAATTAAACGGCGTCGCAGAAGCTTAAAACACGATCCTGTGGAAATGAGTAAAGAGTATCTCGATTGCATCGATGAGATTGAAGAAAAGATTGAAAAGAACCGCACCTATAGTGGATTGGGTTCTTGTCATGAAATGTGGGATTTAAAATATCGTTTCTTATTAGAAAAAGGAATAGTGTGGAAATCACCAGCAGTGTTAAATCCACGAGTGATGTTTGATTAGAGGTTTACTATGGAAGAAAAATTATTTGATAACTGGGATTTGATATACGATGGCAATGAAAACATCCGCCTTTGTGTAACCGCTTTTAATGATGGCGAAGATAAACCATGTTTCATTAAAGAGGTATCTTCAGAAGACCTAAAAGAAAAAGTTGGTAGCGGCTCTCTTTATCACATTGAGTTTAAAGGGACATTCGAATTAGTCATTCATGCGGTTAAAGGCGATGAGGTATTTATTTCCTTCCTTGAACAAGCAACGGAACATAGTTGGAAGCGAGTAGAAAGCTTCGTTTTAAGCAGAAATAAACCAGAAAAGACTGCAAAAATAGTTTATTTTGGCAAATCATGCGGTCATTACTCTATCAAATTATATTAAAAATTAAGCAGGCATATCTGACATCCGCATGGGTGGTTTTTTCTTATTTTTCATTGATCATCTAGTCCTTTTAATATTGTTAAATTAATTCACGTTTAAAACATTAATTTTTCCTATATTAATTTATTGAAGAAATAGTTAATAATTTAGATAATAAATAAGTAACTAAAGTTAAATATATGAGATATGAATTAGGTAACATGGACAAATATCCTCTTGCGGTCATGGAGACAGTGATGGAAAACGCCTCCTTTTTTAAAGCAAGTTTAGATGAAGACGTCGATGAACAAAGATTATATCAAGCAATTAAAATTGCTTTAGAATATCACCCTTTATTTAAATGCAAATTAGGCTATCACAAACAATATTATTTAGAAGATAACGATGTTGATGAATTAAAGATATTTAATGTCGATACTTATAATAGACCTAAAGAATTCGGCAAGAACACTAATGGATATCTATTTCAAGTTTGCTATTTTAAAAACACGATATCTTTGGAGTGGTGTCATGCAATAACTGATGGAAGAGGGGCTATTAGATTTTTATCGACAATATTAGATGCCTATTTTCAAGTTGATTTACCAGAGATTCCAAAGGAATTCCCTCTTAAATTAGGCTTTGAAAGTATCTATGATGAATCAGTTAAATCATTTGGACAAATCAAACAACCAAAAGGATTTAAAGCCAAAGATCTAAAAGTCATTAAAAATGGATATAAATGCACAAGCCATATTTTAAAAGTCCAAACCGCAGACATCATGAAAGTGGCCAAGAAATTTGATACCACTCCTTCAGCAATCGTAGTCCCATTATTTTCTCGAGCGATTAGAGAGCATTTACCTAAAAATATTAAAAATAGAAATGTCTCATGCGGAATAGTGGTAGATTGCCGCGCTCCAATGAAGATGGATACAATGCATAATTTCATCAACACTAAAGTGATCACTTACCAAGATAAATATGATGAATTTGATCTACAAAAAATAAGTACGATATATCGTGGGATACTCGATTTATATGTACAACCAGAAAACATCATTTCATCTTGCACTGAGATGAAAAAATCCACTGACTTCTTATACAACATGCGTCCGAGATTCTTTCAAAAATTTTTGATGAAGATTGTTGGAAAGATTGTTAAAAGAACTATGGATAATATCGGATTCACGTATTTAGGACGAGTTCCTTTTTCAGAAAAGGTAAAAAGTCATCTCATTGATTTTAATTTCCGTTCCTGGCCAGATATTGGGGACTGTGTTATTGCGGCGGTAGATTTAAACGGAACTTTAATTATCGATATATGTGAAAACTATTACGATAAAGGCATCATCAATTCATTTATTAATATATGTAAAGACAATGATATCAATATCAAAGTTTGTGAAGAAAATATATTTGAACAAGCTAACGTGAGATTATAAAAAATAATTATAAAAAGCACAAAAAACCTGACCGAGTGAAACATCTTGGTCTTTTCTTATGTTTCGAACCTCCCAACCTCCTAGTGCGACCGAAGCTTCTCTTAGCTGAACTAATGTCTTTCGGCGGGTAATAAAAAGCATGACTATACAGCGTGAACTACAATGTGGTAGTGTGTGTATTTTCATAGGCTAAGTAAATGAATGTAACAAAAATTTACACACATATAGCGAAAATATTAACTTTGTTAAAGTTTTAAAAATTAAGGTATGTAAAGAGAAGTTACATATATTTTTATTGACACAATCTAGATAAAAGTTATAGATTTTATACATGTTTTTCGGAGGAAGACATTATGAATAAGGAAGAGATTAAAAAAATCATAAAGCAAGATAACATCTCATATATTAGGATGCAGTTCACCGATATGCTTGGCGATATTAAAGCGGTTGAAATACCTTCTAGTCGAATTGGTGATGCTTTAGATAATAAAATCATGTTTGATGGTTCATCTATTGAAGGTTTTGTTCGCATCAAAGAAGCTGATATGTATCTTCATCCAGATTTAAATACATTTTTAGTATTACCATTTGAAAATAACTCTAATGGTGGAGTTGCTAGATTTATTTGTGATGTATATATGCCTGACGGCACTCCATTTATTGGAGATCCTCGTTATATTCTTAAAAAAGAAGTAAAGAAAATGAATGAGATGGGGATTGATGATTTATATGTCGGATTTGAACCTGAGTTCTATCTATTTAAATTAAATAGTGATGGCAGTGTATCCACTAATTGTAGTGATAAAGCGTCTTATTTTGATTTATCCCCATTTGATGGAGGAGAAGATATTAGAAGAGAAATCGCGTTGATGTTAGAAAGAATGGGCTTTGAAGTTCAAACAAGTCACCATGAAGTTGGTCCTGGTCAAAACGAGATTACTTTTAAATATGTAGATGTCATTTCAGCCTGTGATAGAGTGCAAACTTTTAAACAAGTTGTAAAAATGGTTAGTAGAAAAAATGGATATCTTGCTAGTTTTATGCCTAAACCTCTTAATAAACAAGCTGGCAATGGCATGCACACTAATTGTTCACTTTATTCTAAAGACAAAGGCGATTTATTTTATGACCCTAAAGCTAATATGGAATTATCTACGATGTGTAAAAAGTGGATTACAGGTGTATTAAATCATGCTAGAGAGCTATCTTTATTAACTAATCCAATTGTTAATTCTTATAAACGTTTAGTTAGTGGATATGAAGCTCCAATATATGCTTGCTGGAGTGATGCGAATAGAAGTTCTTTAGTGAGGATTCCAGCCGCTAGAGGCTTAGCGACTAGAACTGAATTTAGAAATGTTGATCCATGCGCTAATCCATATCTCGCCTTAGCTGGTATACTTGCTTGTGGATTACAAGGAATTAAAAAGATAGAAGAAAAAGATATTATTCCTCCAGTGAAAGACAATTTATTCGATTTAACTAGTGAAGAGATTAATAGTAGAAACATAACTTGTTTACCAGAAACACTTCATGAAGCGATTGAAGAATTTAGGAAGAGCGATATTTTAAAAGAAGTATTAGGGGAACATCTGTTCCCTAAATATATCGAAGCTAAAGAAAAAGAATGGAAGGAATACCATACCACTGTTAGTGAATTCGAATTAAAGAAATATCTAGGTAGATAATATGTGTGGAATTGTTGGCTCAGTTGGATTAAAAAATCCAAAAGAATATGTTACAAAAGGTTTAAAGATGCTTGATTACCGCGGATATGATTCCGCTGGATTAGCCTATTTTAATAATGGCGTCAAAATCTATAAAGATGTCGGTAGTGTTGAACATTTAGTAACTATTGTTCCTAATAAAATAGACACTAATATTATGATTGGCCACACTAGATGGGCCACTCATGGAGCGCCTACTAAACTTAATACTCATCCACACATTTCTTTTAATGGACATGTCTGTTTAGTTCATAACGGGGTAATTGAAAATTATAAGGAACTTAAAAAATCTTTATCGGATAAAGGTTATGAGTTTTATGGAGAAACAGATTCTGAAGTAGTGGCGAATCTAATTGAATATTATTATCTAAATAATAAGGATATTATTGAGACTATTAAAATAGTGAAATCATTAATTAAAGGGAGTTATGCGATAACTTTCTTTACTGATGAAATAAAAGATACTTTATTCGTCTTAAAGAAATCTTCTCCTTTAGTGATAGGCAAAGGGAAAGATTTTAATCTTGTGGCCTCTGATGCCTCTCCTATTATTGAATATACGAATGAATTCATTGAATTAGAAGATGATGAATTTGGTTATATCAACAAAAAAGAAGTTGTGATTTTAAATAAAGAAGGACAAGTAATCAAAAAAGATACAATTCATAAAGATATAGAATCCATCTCTCATGATTTAAAAGGTTATCCTCACTATATGTTAAAAGAGATTGAAGAAATACCTCAAACAGTGAATCGATTAATTAATACATATTATCAAGATGATAAATTCCAATTTGATAAAGAATTAATCAAAGATTTAAATGAATCAGACCATATTATTTTTATCGGTTGTGGAACTTCATATCACGCGGGATTAGTCGCTGGAAGATATTTTGAAAAATATAACAAGTCTACAAGTAGATTTATCGCTTCTGAATGGGCGTTTCACCCGACTTATCCTGGAGTAAAACCATTTATTATTATGATTTCTCAATCTGGAGAAACCGCAGATTTGATACATTGCTTAAAAATTATAAAAGAACATAATTTAAAGAATTTAGTTATTACTAATACTGGAGGATCCACTCTAGATAGAAACTGTGATTATTCTTTACTCCTCCATAGTGGTATTGAAGTATCGGTTGCTTCCACTAAAGCGTATGTTGCTCAAGTATGTTTATTAGCCATGCTAGCGGCTTCTTTAGTTGATGATAAATCGGTTATCAGTGATCTTAGAGGAACAATTAATGTTATTAACGATATCCAAGATAATTACAAAGAAAAGATTATGAAAGTCGCTAACGAGATAAAAGATAAGAAAAATATTTTCTATCTCGGTAGAGGCTATGATTATTTCCTCTCCTTAGAAGCTTCTTTAAAGCTTAAAGAAATTAGTTACATTCATTCTGAAGCAATCCCTGGAGGAGAATTAAAACATGGTCCGATTGCCTTAATAGAAAAAGGCTTACCAGTTATTGTTTTTATTACAAACCCTGATACCGCTCCATCGATGAGAGGAAATATAGAAGAAGTAAAAAGTAGAGGCGCAAAAGTGTATGTTGTCTCAACAAAAGAATTAAGTTCAAATGAAGACACGATTGTTGTTAAAGACTATGCTTATTATTTATCTAGTGTCGCGATTTCTTCAGTTGCCTTCTATTTAGCGTATTACGTTTCTTTAGCGAAGGGATTAAATGTTGATAAACCAAGAAACCTCGCCAAAAGTGTAACTGTTGAATAGTGATTAGCGATAATTTATCACTAAATAGAAAATTCCGAACTTTATTTAATGGGTCGTATACGTAAGATGTGCGACCTTTTTTATTCTTTTATTATTGTGGAACTTTTGCGACAACCAAAGGTAAAAAAACATGGAGTGTTAACTAAGTAGATCATTCCTCAAAGAAAGAAGAATCTATATGAAGAAAAAGAAAGCATTTGCTACTTTGCAAGTGCTATTTTTTAATTATTATTGATACACAATTTTTGATATGTATTTATTCTAAATAATTTTTATTTTTTTCATTGACTTTGATATGTTTTAGGAGTAAACCATTAGTTACCAATTTATTGGGGAGTTTGCTTAATCCCTGAACCACAACAAACTCTAAAGAATCTCATTGGAGGTATTATATTATGAAGATTTCAAGTAAGATCTCTGCAATTGCTACAATGGGCGCTTTAGCTTTAGTTGGAACAGCTTTTGCTGCCTGGCAATTTAACAAAAATGCAGAAAAAGTTGTGAACGCAAACGTTGCTATCACCAAAGATGCAAGCGTTGGAGAAATCACATTATCACAAGAAACATTCTATTTAACTCTTGACCAAGAATTCCTTGGATGGACTGTTTCTGATCATACAAATAGTGAAGAAGCCGTCACAGACGGTTTAACATCATTCAAAGTAACTTATACAGGTTCTGAAGCTGCTGGTGATGTTTCTGATGTTACCTTAACAGCCGCTTTTGCTGCTGATAGTGCATTTGATGCATATATCTCAGTCACAGGTGGCGGCTTAGGAACTCCTACAGCAAGCGCAAACGTCAAAGAAGCTACTTACACTTTACCAACAATTGCTTGGGTACATAAACCAACAACTAAAGCTCAATTTGACGCTATGAAGAGTGCTCTTGATGGTGCTAAAGTCACCTTCACATACACAGCTACAGTTGCCTAATTTATAGAGGTTATAAATGACTGGTTTGGTGATAATAATTATTATCACCTTGGTAGTTCTATCAGCTTTAATCATTGGATTAGTTATTTTTGCTTATAGCATGATTTTAAAATCGGCTAAGCAGTTATCTAGCATAGGTAAACTTGATGACGAATTCAAAAAAGAAGTTGAAGATAATAAGAAAAAATCTAAGCGGGTGCTAGGTGCTATTATGCAAGGTGCCTCTGCACTCGTTTGTATCGGTTTAGTCAGTATTGCGTTAGTTTCAGGGATCTATCGTATTAATGGAAGACAAATCGTTACAAATAATCACGTATCTTTTGCTATCGTCTCCAATTCAATGGAGGGTTATTATAGCGAGGCCTATAAGAATAAACTTATTGGCCAATATTCATCAAAATATTCAATTGATTTAAGTCAAGCTGAGACAAAGATTGAACGTGATCAATTCACTGTTGGTGACTTTGTTCAATTTAACGTTTTAAAAAAAGACGCTGATTTAAAAGTTTATGATGTTTATGGTTATAAAAATAGTGATGGCAAGATAATCACACACCGCTACATAGGTGAGCGTGAAGATGGCACTCTCATTTTTAGAGGAGACAATGCTCCTGGAGAAGATGTGACAGTTAAACGTGAACAAATCTTATACCATTACCAAGGTAAAGATATTAAGCATATTGGCTTAGTAATACTTTTCTTTGGCTCTGGATATGGAATTTATTCCATCATTGCAGTCATCGCTATATATGTCATAAGCGATATTGCAATTATTAAATGGGAAAGAATTAAAAATGATCGCTTAGAAGAATTAGGAATATCAACCAAAAAGGAAAAAAGAATAAAACATGCTAAATCGTAAGATAAGACTTATTAACTTAATATCTATTCTAGTTCTCGGTACTTTATCATCGATTACTTTTGGTTATGCTTCTTGGCAATTCAATAAAAGTGATAACCCAGTCGAAGTAGTTAATGCTGGAGTCACAAATAATTGGATATTCCATGATCCTCTTCCAATTGAACCTGGCCAAACAATTGAAGTGGATGAAGACGGTAATGTTTCTATTGATGGTCAAATAGTTGAAAATGCAGAAATTACTTACCCAGAAGCTCAAGACCTTCATGGTGGCGATGTCACTATGAGCATCGGTGTGGATGAAGATGGTGATTTAGCAGTTACTAAATACGCAGCAAGTAACATTGCTGGCAATTGGTTTTCATCTAATGCGACAGTTAATCTTCCAGCAAGTGTTTCCATTAATGGAACAAAATATCCAATCTTAGGGTTATCTGAACCTTTATCAATGGAAGTTGGTGGCGTTATTATTAGCAAAGACATATCCGTTAATGTTCCTGAAGGATATGAATATGTTTGCGATAAAGCATTCAACACTATTTCTTGTGTAAGAAATACAACTATGACCTTCTATCTTCCTGCATCATTAGAGTATCTTGGATATCAAACATTTAAGATGGACATCAATCGATTGACAGTTGCAATCAACTATTCTGGTACAAAAGAGCAGTTTAAAACTCTTATTACTAATAGCGAGTATAAATATGGTAGTGGATACACCTTCTTCACTGGTGCTTCAGATTATGTTTCTGTGACGTGTAAAGATGGCGAAGTTATCTATAGCCCGAATGGTGAATATTATAGTGATTGATTTACTAGGAACCCCAATCAAAGATTGAGGTTTTCTTTTTTTCTAGTTGACTGTTAACTAAAAAAGATAATTATGTAAAAATTAATTTAATGAAAAAAGAAAGATTGATCACCGATACAGAGATATTGGCTAGATTAAAAAGAGAAGATATATAAAAAGTATTTATTGGTAGGTGAAAACATGGAAGAAGTTAAAGGAAAGAAAAACGTCTATTATTTCATAGGATTAATCAGTGGTATTTTATCGATTATTTCCTGTTTTATAGTTATCGGTTTTGCAGTTAGTAACAAATATTTTTCAATCTATACGTTATCAATCGCTTTAATCCTTTTAGGGGTCAATAGAATTGGTCTTCACCTTTCCAATTTTAAGCAGAATATGTTTGAAAACATATTTTTAACTGTCTTTATCTTTGTTTTAGCCCTTTTAGTGGGTTTTACAAAATATAGTATTTATTTCCTAGTTACCTCAATGTTTTTATATTCTTTAACCATCATTGTTTCTCGTTTGTTAAACATCAAAAAAGATCATAGTCTACAATCCATTATCTTTAATGTTTTATGTATGGTCTTTTCTTTCTTATTCTCCTTTGTGTTTTTCTTTCCAGCGATATATGCCAAACACGGAACATCAGTCAGCAATTCCAACTTTATTGTTTTCTGCTATGTAGCGATGATTATTGTTTCTAGCAGTAAGAATTTATTATTCCCATATCACAATGTTTTAAGAATTAATGTCATTGTTAAAATCATTAAGAAAACCATGGTTTATGAAATCATTTTAACTATGTTAATCTTAGTGGTTTTGTGTTCTGTATATTTCACAGTGGTGGAACAAAATATCACTAGTTACGCGGATGCATTATGGTTTTGTTTCTCCGTCATTACCACGATTGGTTTTGGTGATGTTTATGTCACCACAACATTTGGAAGAATATTATCAGTCATTCTCGGTGTATCCGGAATTATTGTCGTGGCTGTATTCACATCTGTGATTGTTAATTTCTATAATGAAATTAGTAAGAAAAGAGAAAATAAAAAAAGTGAACAATTGACCGAAGAAGTCGAAAGAAACGAAGAGGAAGAAAAAAACCAATAAGATGAGAAGAATCACCCTTCCCTGGACGATTACCGTTATTAGTGTTTTGATGATCCTTTATGGAGGTTATTTCACTATTACCAAATATAAAGTGGATGATGTTTTCTTTATCACTTCCTTAATCGTTTTAATCGTTGGATTTATTATCTTTTCTTTGATGATTACTTATTACATTTCTTTCGAAAGAAATAGAGCAAAAAGAATGAAAGAAAAACAAAAAGAAGCGGAAGAAAGAATTAAAATAGAAGAACCAAATTATAAAAAAGAAACTATCGTTAGTGAGGTCAAAAGAGAACCTCGAGTTTACCAAAAACCAAGTTCCAAAAATGATGATTATTATTCATCTTCTTTATCTAATCATGGCTATATTAAAAAAGTGGGATATGGACCAGTTTTAGAAGTTAGTGATAATCGTATTAGAGATATCAGGAATAACCAATATTATACGATTGAAGGTAATTACGTTTATCTAAACGGTGGTGGCCTAGCTTATGAAATAAGTGATAATCGCATCAGAAGTGTCGGTAGTACTTATCTATACGAGATCAGTGGAGATAACATCAATAAAGTATTTGGAGGATTTTTCGCCTCTATAAGCGGTAATTATCTAACAAAATATGATTTAAGCGAAAAATATGAGATAAGTATTGAAGTTAATAAATCGCAACTTTTATTGATCACTGTATTGCTGTTTGGTAAATATTAAGTTAGATGGAGCCAATTTGATTGGCTTTTCTTTTTGATTGATATCGTGAAAATGGAAGAATCAGTTAAATAATCTCTTTTTTTCTCATTGTGTGACACTTTTGTGGCACGCGCTCATGTAATTTAATATAATAGAGGGGAGATTTATGAACTATTTTGATGACGAATATAATTATGTAAGAATCACCAATGAAGAACAGCAACCTTCTTTTGAATTTGGTTCGACCCCTTCACAAGAATCGGCTTCCTATAATGAAAATAGGGATTCTATTCGTGATGAAGTAAATGATAATCCTGTTGAAAACTCTTCTAATCAAAAAAAGGAAGAAAAAAAAGAGAAAAAGGAAAATAAAGAAAATCAAGAAAGCCAAGATAATCAAAGCTCTCATAGTTCCAGTGGAAATAGCAGTCACGCTGGCGGGGCTGCTTCAGGTGGTATAGCCACTGCTGGAGCCGCAGTTGCGGCAGCAGCCTGTTTAGTGACCGGTATTGTGAGTATCGGTGCTGGTCCTATGGCCCCAGAAGTGAACAATTTAAAACTCACTCCACATGAAACTTCTATTGAATGTGTTTTTGATATATTTACTGGCACTGCTAGTTATAAATATAAAGTTGAATTATATAACGACGAAAATGTTGAACGTTATAACAAAGAAGCGATTATTGGTCATAACGAATTAGAATTTGATAATTTGCATCCTTCCACTGAATACACTTTTGAAATATTTAGAGGAATTCTAAACGAAGAATCTCAAGAATATAATTATGAATCTATCTATTCCGAAATAGTATCCACTTTAGATATCGGTGAAAATGTTATGGTTTCCTTTGATGCTAATGGAAGAATGGGAAAAATGAGTCCTTACCTTCTAAAGAAAAATAGTCAATTCGACTTACCTGTTAATATTTTTGTTCCATATAATGATGAAATCTTTGGCGGATGGAAAATTAATGGCGAAGGCGATAATATCCAACCTGGCCAACGTATTGTTGTTGAAGAAGATACAGTTTTAGTAGCGGGTTGGGAAAAACTTTCAGCAGAAAATATATCCACAACTGCAGATAGTAACTTATTTAGCTATTTTCCAACCTCTCCAAGTTCAGATATTACTCCTGTTTCCAATCTTATGGGATTAGATTTCCTTCTCCAAAATGCTTATGCTAGCCCAACCTCTGGAACCCTTAACTTCTCAGAAGAAGGTGGATTTGTTTCTACCACAAAACCATTTATGGGTGCAATTAGTAGTATCCAAATTAACACTAGTGAAGATCAAAATAATTCTAGTGCGGGACCAGATGGTATGGTGGATTACACCATGAGCTTTAGCTCTAGCCCAATTTATCAAAAAGTCACTGACCCAGGTGAAACCCATTCTATGGCTGGTGGTTCTAGTTACATATTTGTTTCTAGTGATGATGAATCTTATTACTTCTGTTTATCTGTTCCAAGCGGCAATATTGAAGGCTGTATTGAAAGTATTGTATTTAATTATCGTAGTCCTAATAAAGATAATTTAGAATTCCGTGTTTACTTTGATGCTAATGGAGGAACCGGTAGTCTTCCACCACAAACAATCACAGACAATAAGGGTGATCTACCTACTGTTGAAACGGTTGGATTTGTTGCTCCAGAAGGATATAAATTTGCTGGTTGGAAAGTTAACGGTGAAGGAGACTTATTATCAGCTGGCACCACAATTGGTTTATCTTGTGACATTCTTTTAGTGGCTCAGTGGCAACCAATAGATCCAGCGAATATGGTGACCCTCACATTTGATATGAATGGTGGTTCAACTTCTAATCCATTAACCCCGATTCAAGTGGAAAAAGATGGTGAGGTATCTCTTCTAACCAAAGAAGATTTAACAGATTTAGTACCTCCAACTGAGATTTATGATTTTGAAGGTTGGAGTGAAGAACCAATTGAAGGAACTCTCGTTTCTTCACCATATACAGTTACTAAAGACACTATTTTATATGCTAAATGGAAAACAATTGGATATTCATTAGGCGACAGTCTCGCACTCTTACCAAGCGGTAATTCTGATGAGACAGTAATTTCAAACCTACCAGATATTGGTGAATTCACTTATAAATATGCTGGGTATAACACAACTAATCAAGCTTTTGAATTCAATACCACTGATAAAGCTTTCTTCGCTAATAATACAGCATTACCTGGTGGTGTTACCAGTGTCATCATCAAAGTAACTAAACCAATTACTTTATGTGTTTTAGTATCTGGTGAAGTTCTGGATACTTGGGATTATGACGACTATAATGCCTATGAATTTACTTGCCCTGATGGAGAGGAAAGCCATGAATTTGAAGTCGAATACAATATGTATTGTACGTATTTCAGAATTACTGCTCCAGAAGGTAGCGGTGATACAGTTATCACAGATATTATTGTTAAATATAAAATTGAATCATAATAAAAATTTCATAAACAAGGAGGCTATTTATTTATGAAAAACAAAAAAACATTAAAAATTGTTGGCTGGGTAGTATTAGGATTACTCACTGCGGCGGTGATCGTATCCTTTGTATTCAGCGACAAAATCTTTGGACCACATAGTATCTTCGTGGCTAAAGAAAGCTGGTCTAGTGTAGCGAAATACTTATACACTAAAGCGATCCCTGCTAGCATTAGAACCATTCAAATTGTAGTCATCGCTATCTTAGTAAATCTCGTACTTTCATTCTTAGCAAAGATTACATTTGAAAACAAAAAGACCATTACCGTCAGCTTATTATTACTTAACTTATTAAAATGGGTGATGGCTATCGTGACATTCTTCGTCATCTTCGCCGCATGGGGCGCTGATACAACAATGATGCTTGCATCTGCTGGTGTCTTAACCCTTATTATTGGTCTTGGTTCACAAGCCCTTGTCGCTGATATTTTAGCGGGTATCTTCATAGTCTTTGAAGGTGACTTCCAAGTTGGTGATATCGTTATCATCGATGGTTGGAGAGGTGAAGTTAAAGCTATTGGTATTAGAACCACAAAATTAGTCGATGCTGGTGGTAACATCAAGATCGTTAATAATAGTGATATCCGTTCTATTATCAACCAAACCAAAGAATTATCCATTGCTAAATGTTACGTTGGTATCTCCTATGGAGATAGAATTGAAAGAGTGGAAGCTATCATCGCTGATAACTTACCAAAGATTAAAGAAAAGATTCCGGCGATCGTGGAAGGTCCTTTCTATAAAGGTGTTACCGAACTCGCTGATAGTTCTGTGAACTTATTATTCGTTGCTAAATGTAAGGAATCTGATATCTATCAAGTCCAACGTGATTTAAACCGTGAAATTAAGATTGTCTTTGATGACAATAACGTCAATATTCCATTCCCACAAATCACTGTTTCTTATGACCAAAGTGAAGACAATAGCAAAGTCACTAAAAAAGTTAAAAAAGAAGCGGAAGATTTCGTGGAAGAACAAAAAGATCTTTCTAAAGATATCGACGTTCGTAAATAGTCTCTATTTATATTAACTAAGGGAGTTACCTACTATGGTGGCTCCTTTTTATATATTTATTTTTAAAATAAAAAAATTATAATATAAACGTTATGTGGACGTTTTTTATTGCAATTGTCTTATTAATTGGTGGATATCTCATATATTCTCGCGTCACTGAGAAAGTATTTGGTATTGATCATCGTTTAACTCCAGCGATGAAACATCCTGATGGAGTGGATATCACTCCTCTTCCTAAATGGAAATCTTTTCTTATTGAATTATTAAATATTGCTGGAACTGGTCCTATATTTGGAGCGATTAGTGGCGCTTTATTCGGTCCTATCGTTTTTATCTGGATTGTTTTTGGCTGTATTTTAGGTGGAGCGGTTCACGATTATTTTTCAGGAATGGTTTCTTCTAGAAATAACGGAGAATCAATTGTGAAATTATCTCGTGTTTATGTTGGTAAAGTCATGGAAATAGTCATGAGAATATTTTCCATTGTTTTATTAATACTTGTGACCGCGGTATTTGTGGTTTCTCCTTCCTCATTATTAGAATCATTAACCGGTGGTAAAGTATTTGCTTGGATATGGATGATTATCATTTTGGCTTACTATTTACTATCAACGATAGTACCTATCGATAAATTTATCGGTAAATTATATCCGGTTTTTGGAGTTATTTTGATCGTTATGGCTTTAGCGGTTATCGGTGGAGTGATGTTTCAACAAGGTAAATATCCAATGTTAGAAATCATTGGTAATTTTAAAGATTTTTCTAACGCGAATGGCGGTCTACCTTGGTGGCCATTTATGTTTACCACTGTTGCATGTGGTGCGGTAAGCGGCTTCCACGCTACTCAATCACCAATGATTGCTAAATGTATTAAGAATGAAAAAGAAGGAAGACAAGTCTTCTATGGAGCGATGGTGGCAGAAGGGGTTATCGCTTTGATATGGGCGGCGGCCGCAATGGCTTTTTATCGCGTTGATACCGCGAATGGGTGGAAAGCTTTATCCATTATCGGTGGTAGTTCATCATCTGTGAAGGAGATATGCGCTACCTTACTTGGCCCTGTTGGCACTGTTTTAGCGGTTATAGGCGTAGTTATTTGTCCAATTACTAGCGGAGATACGGCCCTACGAAGTTGTCGGCTTATTCTAGCGGAATGGCTCCATGTTAACCAAGGTAAAATTAAGAATCGATTATTATTAACTCTTCCATTATTTGCGGTAGTGGTTGGTATTAGTATTTGGAACTTCTTAGATCCATCTCATTTCAATTTATTATGGCGATGGTTTGCTTGGAGTAATCAATTATTAGCGGCCGCCACTTTATGGGTAGTGACTTTCTATTTATTAGAAACTAAAAAGAATAATTTCTTATCTTTGATAACAGGAATACCTGCTTTAATTATGAGTGTGGTGGTTATCACCTATATATTTGGTGAGCCAGAAATAGCGTTAGGAAGATTTATCCCGATGACCATTGCCCATATTATCGGAGGAAGTGTTTCGTTACTACTGTTCTTGTTCTATTTGTATCTTTTGCTTTTCAAATTTAAAAAACATGAACAAAAAGATGATGAACACGGTCCACAAATAACCGATTTTTAATTAATATGTATCATAAATTACACATTTATATGGTAATTTCTAAAAATATATTAAAATAGATTTGTGATATAGGAGGCCTAATTATGGGTTTAATTAAAGCATTTGTGGGCTCTGTGAGCTCCACTTTAGCGGATCAATGGAAAGAATATTTTTATTGTGAAGCCTTACCAGTTGAAGTTTTAGTCAGCAAAGGACAAAAAAGAGTCAATGGCAAAGTATCATCTAACACAAAAGGTAGTGAAAACATTATTTCTAATGGTTCCACAATCGTTGTGGCTGATGGTCAATGTATGGTGATCGTTGATCAAGGTAAAATTGTTGAATTTGCGGCTGAACCTGGTGCATATAAATTCGATAATAAAACTGAATCATCAATCTTTGCAGGAAGCTTTGGTGAAAGAGTCGTTGGTTTATTTAAAACCATCGGTAGACGTTTCGCCTATGGCGGAGACACAGGAAGTGATCAAAGAGTCTATTACTTCAATATGAAGGAAATCATGGACAACAAGTTTGGTACACCAAATCCTGTTCCATTTAGAATCGTTGATAATAATGTCGGTATCGATATCGATGTTTCCGTCAGATGTAATGGTGTTTATTCCTATAAGATTACAAACCCAATTCTTTTCTATCAAAATGTCTGTGGTAACATCTCTGAAAATTACACAAGAGGTCAAATCGATTCCCAGTTAAAAACTGAATTCGTCCACGCTTTACAACCAGCTTTCGGTAGATTAAGCGAATTACAATTAAGACCAAATCAAATCATGACTCACCTCACTGATTTAGAAAAAGCGATGAATGCCGCTTTAGATGAACAATGGGGTTCATTAAGAGGTATTGAAGTTATCTCTATCGCTTTAGGTAGTGTCACATTACCAAAAGAAGATGAAGATTTAATCAAAGATTTACAAAGAAAGAATGTTTACGCGAAAAATGCTTCTATGGCTGGTGCAACTTTAGTTGAAGCTCAAGCTGAAGCTATGAAAAACGCCGCTAGTAACCCAAATGGCGCGGCCATGGGATTCTTTGGTATGAATATGGCTCAACAAGCCGGTGGTATGAACGCCCAAGGTTTCTATCAAATGGGTGAAAAACAAAAAGCGGAACAAGCACAAGCTAATGCTAATGCTTGGACTTGTCCAAAGTGTGGTGCGAAAGCTACTGGCAAGTTCTGCCCAGAGTGTGGCGAAAGAAAACCTGAACCACAAGGTACATGGACTTGTCCAAAATGTGGTGCGAAAGTAACTGGAAAATTCTGTCCTGAATGCGGCACTAAAAAACCAGAAGAAGCCGCTGGTTGGAAATGTGAATGTGGCACCGTTAACACTGGTAAATTCTGTGCTAACTGTGGTAAACCAAAACCAGAAGCTCACGTCATTAAATGTGATAAATGTGGTTGGACGCCAAAAGATCCAAACAATGTTCCAAAATTCTGTCCTGAATGTGGAGATCCAATTAACGATTTAGACAAAAAATAAACTATTGAGGTAAAAATATGCCTAATTTGCAATTAAAATGTCCATGCTGTGGTGGCACTTTAGAGTTTGATAATAAGAGTCAAAATGTTGTTTGTCCTTATTGCGATTCGCAGTTTACCACCGAAGATTTAAAGAAGTATACTGATGAAATTGCTTCTAATAAACAAGAAGAAACAGCTTGGGATGAATCTAGAGTTCAAGAATATACCAGCCAAGAAATGAAAGGAATGAAGATTTATTCCTGTGATTCTTGTGGTGGTGAAATTATTGTTGATGAAACAACTTCATCTACAAAATGCCCGTACTGTGGTAATAACCTTGTGGTTAGTAAACAACTATCTGGTGATTTAAAACCAAATTACGTTATTCCATTTAAAAATGATAAGGAAAATGTCCAAGCGGATTTAAAGAAATTCTTTAAAAAGAAACCATTATTACCAAGCAGTTTCTCTAAGGAGAATACAATTGAAGAAATTAGATCCTTATATGTTCCATTCTGGATCTTTGATGCGGATGTAAATGGTAAAGTTAGATTCAAAGGTGAAAGAAGAAGAACCTGGTCTGATTCTAACTATAACTATGAAGAAACCAAATATTATTCCATCATCCGTGAAGGTGGTATCGCTTTTGACCATGTCCCAGTGGATGGATCTAAAAAGATGGATGATAAACTAATGGAATCTATTGAACCATTTGATTTCTCACAAGCCGAAGAATTTAGCGTTGCTTATTTAGCAGGTATTGCGGCGGATAGATATGACGTTGATAAAGACGAAACATTTAATAGAGCCACCCAAAGATGTCGTGAAGGCACAATTGATGCTTTTAGAAATGATATCAGCGGTTATTCAAATGTTAGTGTTGAAGATTCCAATATCCAATTATCTAATACAAAAGCAAGCTATGCTTTATATCCAGTTTGGGTGTTAAGCACAAAATGGAAAGAAAAGAATTATTTGTTCGCTGTTAATGGACAAAGTGGAAAAGTGGCTGGAAACTTACCAGTTTCTGTTCCTAAATTCATCTTATTCTTAACGCTATTCTTCTTAGGCATTGGTGGAGCGATATTTGGAATTCTCTTTGCTATTACTCAAGAATTAGTAATGTCATTAATAATTGGACTTATTATCGGTTTAGTGATTGGTTTAGTAATTGTTCTCATTATGAGAAGTAAAAACAAACCTGTGAAGTATCAACACGGCGCTTCTAACTATGTAAGACCTGACTCTTTATTCATTTCTAATAGAAGAGAAATCTATTTATATAGAAGAGTGACAAAAACCAGAAGAGCGTCATCAAATGACAAATAAATAAATAGGCTACTTCGGTAGTCTTTTTATAAGCAAATAATATTAAATAAATTGTAAATATTATTATTGTTTGTTATTGTGAAAAGAGAGAAGGATTACTTTATGAAAGCTAAAATTATCTTTTTACCAATCCTAGGAATGTGCTTAGCGGGTTGTTCCACAGTCATGATGAAAGCGGAGGCCGCAGCATCTTATGAATATGGAGTGACACCTTTATATTTAAGGGGCACTTTTGATGGTGTAGATAAATGGAATAATAATTATCAAAGTAATCTTTTTACTTATGTTAGTAATAAAACCTATGAGATGTGTTTAAAGAATGTTTCTTTGAAACAAGGCGATGAATTTAAGATCGGCGCGGACGATTGGGAAACATTTGAATATGGATATAAAGATGGCTATAACGACCGTTTAACCGATTTCTCTAAGACATATATCGATTATGCGAATGGTAATTTCAGATGTAACACGACAGATACATATGATATCTACGCTAGATACGCTCATAACGGAAACGATTATTCAGTAGCGATAGTGAGAAGCGCCTCATCCTTATTAAAGATGGCTTCCGCTAATAATTTCACAAGAAGTACACAGATAAATATCGATGATGGAGCTGCGATTGCTAGATTACAAGAAGAAAGTTATTTTGGTACTTCCTTAACCTTAACAAGAAAAACCTTATTTATCGATAACGGTTTATATATGCATAATGATAGCGCTGGTAATGTTAATAGCGGTTATTTTACACCCGCTGGAACTACTGAGATGTGGCATTATACATTAAAAGATGGTTATACAAATATCAATGAAACCGATAGTGCAACGTTCGTGATTAACCGTCGTAAAGATTCATCTAGTAAAACCACAAATGAATGGTATATTAACGGCATGTATTTTGCTAATCACGCAGATGCAGCTTCAGCTTATCTAGACTTTGATATGGATAATAATAATTATTATTGCGGTGATAAAGATGCAAAAGTTGAAGATAAAACCTTATTCCATGACTTTATGTATTTCACCGCTCCAGTATATGAACCAACCACTGATTTAGTGGAATTTACTGGTGTTGGTATTAAAGATTTAAAAGGTGGACAAGTAGAATACTTCTTATACGCCGCGAATTGTGATTTCTTAGCGGATACTGCAAATACAGTATTCTCTAGTGCAACATTAACTAATATTGGTAGTACAGAAATACCAGTATTAACAAATTGGTAATAATAGAAAGAAGATAAATATGATAGCAGTAGGTATCGATGTTGGTGGTACTTCTATTAAAGGCGCCACAATTAAAAATGATGGAACTATATTACATAGATTCTCTATGCCGATGGATAAATATAAAAAACCAGAAGAAACTATAGGTGAACTATGTGAATTAGTTAATAAAACATTAAAAGAGAATAAATACGATGACAAAGTAGTCGGTATTGGAATTGGGATTCCAGGCACTTTTAATAATGAAACTGGTGTCATTGTAAGTTGCCCTAATTTACCAACATGGGCAGGCTTTAATTTAAAAGAGTTTATGGAAAATAAATGCCATCTATATGTAAAGATGGTTAATGACGCGGATGCGGCTGCTATTGCGGAAGCTAAATTCGGTGTTGGTAAGAAATATAATTATGTTTTAATGATCACCTTAGGCACCGGTGTCGGCGGCGGTATTGTTATTAATAAAAATTTATATAATGGTAATCTCGGTATGGGTGCGGAACTAGGCCATATGGTTATCGAACTTGATGGTAAAGAATGTGGATGTGGTAGAAAAGGTTGTTTTGAAGCCTACGCTAGTGCGACCGCTTTAAATAGAGAAACTAAAGAAGCGATGGATAAAAATCCAAATAGCTTATTACATGAAATAGTTCATGAACTTGGTGGCATCGACGCTAGAGTCCCATTCCTTGCGGAAAAACGTGGTGATGAAGCCGCTAAGGAAGTCGTTAATAATTATGTGAAATATCTTTCTGAAGGTTTATTAAATTACTGTAATATCTTTAGACCAAACATCATCGTCTTATCGGGTGGTGTGGCTAATGAAGGAGATAACTTACTTAACCGTGTTAGAACCTATATGAAGCTACATAATTATGGTATGAGAAAAGCTCCAGAAGTCATCATCGAACAAGCAACATTAGGTTATGACGCTGGTAAGATTGGCGCTGCTGCATTATATTTCTAAAACAATCAAAAACTAATGAAAAATGCCGTTTTTGCGGCATTTTTTGATTTATTTATAGTATTTTTCTTCTTCTTTTATATCGTCTCGCATATGAGCGTTTTTTAAATCTTTGTCGTAATAAATAGATAAGATTTCACTAGCGATTGATATAGCAACTTCTTCTGGAGAATCTCCTCCAGTTTTTAATCCTATTGGAGCGTAGAAGTTATTTAGATTAATATTTTTCCCATATTTTTCATAAACTGAAGAAATGTAATCTTTAATTTTCTTTTTGCTACATAGCATTCCAAAGTAAGCAGGGTTTAATTTTAATTCTAAGATTTTATTTAAGACATCGAAATCGTGGATGTGGCTTGGTGTGGATACGACAACATATCTATTATCTAAGTTTTTATTTTTTTCAATGTAGCCAACAAAGTCTTCACAAACTTTTTCGTTAGCGGAATCATCTAATTGATCAATAATTTCTTTTCGATAATCAATTAATATGACATAGAAATCTAATGGTCTTAAGATTCTCGCTAATGCGGCACCGCAGTGTCCTGCCCCAAAGATGTAGATATATTGTTTAGGGCCAACAAATTCATAGAATAAGGTAGCTTTACCACCGCAAGCCATATTTAATTTGATTTCCCCATCATCAAGTTTGACATCTTTATCAAATAAAACATATTTTTCAGTGATGGATTTTCTTTCTTTTAATAATTCTTTCGCTTTATTAATCGCATAGTGTTCGATAGAACCCCCACCGACCGTACCAAAAGAGCGGCCATCTTGAGAGACAACCATCTTTTTTCCGACATCAGAAGGAGACATTCCTTCTTTTTCGGTGACGGTCACAATGACTAAGTCTTGATGACTAGCTTTTAATTTTGAAACTACTTCGTAAATATCCATAATTATTCGAATTTAATTTTATTGTTAATTGCCTTTATTTTCTCGGGTTTTATTTTTATTACTTCTCTATCATAAGTGATAAATCCATTCATTTCATCTTCAACATCACTTAATTGTGTATATATAGAAGCACTTAAACCTTTATTAATATTATTTATAACATCTCTCTTGATACATTTCTCATATGTTTTTAACCATTCATCTTCACTAGTAAATGAACGATAGGTTTTCTTGCCGTATTGAGTGTGGCCTTCTATCGGTAATAAGAATCCACCGAATTCAGATAATATAACCACACGATTATTAATCTTTTTCTTATTAGGCATTTTTACTTTCTTAAAATAGACATGTAACGATTTAGTGTCACTTATACCTTGATCATGCCAACCAGAGGCGTGGTCATATAATCTCGTATTATCTATTTTTAACATTTCTTTATAGACCTCTTTAGAATCAAATTGTCCCCAACCTTCATTGAAGATTGTCCAAAGGACAATACTAGGCACATTATATAAATATTTTATTGTGTCTATAAATTCCTTAATAGCGAACTCTCTTCCTTCTTTTTCATTTCTCGCAAAAGCTTTATATTTATGGTCATTTTTATGAATGCCGGTAATAAGTGGGAAAGCGATTGTAGAAAACTTATATTTGGCACCACCATTAATGAAATCTTGCCACACTAATAAACCTAATTTATCGCAAAGATAATACCAAATTGGGGCTTCTATTTTGATGTGCTTTCTAACAGTGTTAAAACCTAATGATTTAATTAATAATAAATCTTTTTCATAATCCTCATATGATTTAGGAGTGTATAAACCTTTCTTATAATATCCTTGGTCTAAAACTCCTTTCATAAAATAAGGTTTATTGTTTAAAGCGATAACTTTATGTCCCTTATAAATAGTTGTGGATACTTTTCTTAAAGCAAAATATGAACTAACTTCATCATGATTAGTTTTGAGTGTGAAATGGTATAAATATGGATCTTCTGGGGACCATAAATGTGGATTATTAATATGAATACCTACTTCTTTGTTCGTCGGTATAATTTCTTCTTTATTATCTAAAATAAATTTCACTTCTTTTGAAGATGAGTTTACACATATTGTTAATAAGGAGTTATCGATATCAGGAGTAAGTTTTATATCTTTGATATAATCATCACTAACTGATTCAATAAATACCGGCATATAAATACCGGATTGAGGAGTATACCAAATACCTCCTCTATTTATCTTTTGCTTACCGCGAGAATAATAAGAAGTATCAGAATAATCTTTCACTCTCACGATAAGTTCATTTTCTTCTTTAATATAATCTTGGATTTCAAAAGAAAAAGGTAGATATCCTCCGATATGTTGACCTAAATATTGGTCGTTTAAATAGACTTCCGCGATTTGATCAACAGCGAGAAAATGTAATATGACTTTATCTTTGATAAACGACTTATCAATCTTAAACTTTAAGCGATAGAAAAGATATTCATTAGGCTTTAAGATTTTATTTACCCCGCTTAATTCGGTTTCTGGTGAATAGGGAACATTTATTTTTCCATCAAAAGAATTAGGAATGTTTTTTTCTTCCCTAATCGCATAATCCCAAACGCCATTAAGTGATAGATAACTATCTCTTACTAGTTGAGGACGAGGATATTCATTAAGATATTGTTTCTTGTTCAACATTATCTTTTTCCTTTTTAAACATGATAATAGTTGGGATAACCGCTAAAGAGATGACGATCGCAGCGAATAAGAAGATAAATGAATTTGGTTGGACAACAGTTTTTCCATATTCGTTAACATATTCCATCTTATTGATATAAGAGACACCTTGACCAATATATGGTCCTGTCACCATTGGAATCATCACAAAGAAGATCATTCTCACACCTTGGAATAAACCAACTTCATTCTTTGGAGTATAGTCTCTTATCTTTGCGTTTAATATCGCAGTGCCCACCATATAACCAGTCATTAAAACTGTGCCGCCGATCATAACTCCCGCCATAGTTTTAATTAAGAACATTGTGACACCACCAATTACCGTAATAGCGATCGCTGGGATAATAATCTTATTTTTACCAATTTTATCCATGAATAAACCGAAGACTACGGTAATGATTGAAGCAACGATTAATACGACACCTAGAGTAATCGTAAAGTTCAAATCTTTAATATCTAATACTTGTTGTACATAGACCATTAAATAAGGCATAAATACTTGAATTCCGATCGAGAAAACAGAGAATGTAATAAGAATTAAGTAGAGAACTACATTGTTTTTGATAACACTTGGTCTAAATCCATAGAAAATATTTTTGATATATGGTTCTTCTTTATTTGGAGTAACAACGTCTTTTGGTAATAAGAAAATACATATCGCACCAACAAGAACGGTTAAGCCACCAAAGATATAAAAGAATATTGGCCAATTAACATGTCCGTCTTTTGTTAAAGCTCCACCTAAACCAACGACCGCGATCATAGAGATAAGTGGCATAACTGATAAAACACTTTCGACTTTAGCACGGTTATTATTCGTAGTGTTATCAGTCACAAAAGCATTAAATGCCGCATCGTTAGCGGTGCTACCAAAGAAGGTCATCACGCAGTCCATAATGACAATCATTGTTCCTGCTAATAAAGTTGATCCTGCAACGATAGACATCTTTGATTTTGGATCTAAGAAAGCAAACATGATAATTGATATACCCCAAAGGATGTAACCGAAGGAGACAAAAGCTTTTCTTTTACCTAATCGATCGGATAATGCCCCCATTAATAAAGTTGTTAATGTGGCTGCCACTGCACTAGCGGCAGTCATAATGGGAATAAAGATATATTCTTGAGTGCAGTCAAAAACATATAAATTAAAATAATTGTTTTCAATCGCCCAGGCTAATTGGCCCACAAAACCTGCAATGATGAAGGATAGCCAGCGGCGAATTCCTATTTTGTCATTCATATAGAAAACCTCGTTAATATTATAACATTTTTATATATAAAAAATATGTAAATTGAGATACTATAAACTAGGTATGAAGAGTAGAATAAATCAATTCATTACATTAGAAAATCAATTCTTAAAAGTTGAACTATGTTCTTTAGGCGCTTCTTTATATAGAATCATCTTTAATAATAAAGACATGTTAGTGGCTTCAATAAATAAAGAAGATATCAAACTAAATAATTATTATTTTGGTAAAACCATCGGAAGAGTATGTGGTAGATTACCGATTAATTATTCAAAAGAATATAAATTAGAAGATAACGATAATAGTGTTTCTCTTCATGGTGGATTTAATGGTTTATCAAATCAATATTTTGATGTTGAAAAGCAAGATAACAAAGTGATTTTTTCCTATTTATCCAAAGATAACGAAGCTGGCTATCCAGGTAATTTATTAATTAAAGTTATATATGAATTAATTGATAATACTTTAAGAGTTAATTATCTCGCAACATGTGATAAGCCTTGTTTATTAGCCTTAACTAATCATTCATATTTCTCTTTAGGAGAAGATGACAAAGATAATTTATATTTAAAAATTAAAACCGATAAATATATCGAAGTGGATGATAGATTATTACCAGTTAGATATCAACCATTACCAAAAAGATGGGATTTTAATGATTATAAATGCTTAAAGGAATGCGGAGACATTGATAATTCATTTATCTTATTAGATAATGAAGTGTCTTTAAAATCAAAGAAATATCAGATGGATATTAAAACTGATTATAAGGCAGTACAAATATTCACTGACCACTTCCCATTTGATTTTATTTCCTTTAATAGCAAGAACAATAAATATCGTGGTCTAGCGATAGAACCTCAAGGGGATCAATTAAATAGAAAGGAATTGTTAATAGGCCAAACTTATAACCACTATATAAGTTATACATTTAAGAAATTATGAGAGAAGAAGTATTAAAAGAATATCAAAGATATTATCAAAAAGAAGCCGAAGGTTTTTTACAAAGTGGTGGTCGTTTTGAAATGCTTGGCAACCACACCGACCATAACCATGGTAAAACATTAGCATCGACCTGTTCTTTAGTGATCGAAGGAGCGTATGGTAAAGAAGCTAACAATATTGTGAAATTAGTGTCTAAAGGACAATGTGAATTTGAAATATCTTTAGATAACACTGAACCACAAAAGGAAACGGTGGATAATTCCGCTTGTTTTATTAGAGGTATCGCTCATTATTTCAAATTACATGGTTATAAAATTGGAGGTTTCTCCGTTTATACTGAATCATTAGTACCTCCAGGAGCAGGAGTTTCTTCTTCCGCGGCCTTTGAAATATTAATCGGTAAGATATTTAACGATTTATATAACGATAATAAAATCTCAATTTTAGATTTATGTAAAGCTGGCCAATATGCTGAAAATAATTACTTCGGTAAGAAGAGTGGCTTATTAGATCAAATCGCCTGTGCCTCTATGGGCATCTCTTATATCGATTTTGCCAACATTGAAAAACCAGAGATTGAAATTCTTCATGAAGACTTTAAAGATTATCAATTTGTCATCGTGGATACTGGTAAAAGCCACGCTTCATTAAGCCATCTATATTCCTCAATCACTGATGATATGTGGAACGCCGCTAAAAAGCTTGGCCATAATTTTTTAAGAGAATGTAATGAAGAAGATTTAGAGAAGAAAAAGAGTCTTTTAACTAAAGGTGAATACGAAAGAGCGAGACACTTCTTCGATGAGAATAAACGTGTCGAAAAAGCCGTTATTTATCTAAAAAATGGGGATTTTAAAGGGTTTTTTAGTTGTGTGAAGGAAAGTGAAATCTCTTCTCGTAACTATTTAAGAAATGCGATGGTGAACGATGAATATAAAGGTTCATTAGCAGAAGCCATCGATATTTCTAATGCCGCGATGGACTATCAAGGAACGAGCAAAATCAATGGCGGTGGTTTTGGTGGATCCATTATCTGTATTGTTCCAAAGGATAAATTAACTAGATATTTAGAAGTCATGAAAAATAAATATGGTGAGAAACATGTTTTCTGTGTTTCTATCCTTAATAAATAAGGTGAATGTATGAGGCAGCCATTAAACTTTGACTGGGAATTTATTCCTAAATATGAAAAGAGCTATTTAGAAAAATTTCCTGGTGGAGAAAAAGTTAATATTCCTCACTCAGCAAAAGAAGTTCCCTATAACTATTTTGATGAGAAGTCTTATCAATTTGTTTCTACCTATCGTAAGATTTTTGATGTAACAGAAGATATTAAGAATAAGATTATTCAAATAGTGTTTGATGGCTTTATGTTAAAGGCCAGAATTTACCTTAACGGAAATGACTTAGGTGAACATATTTCTGGTTATACAAAAGTAAAGATTGATATCACTAGTTATTTAAAACAAAAAGGCAATGAATTAATCGTTGTTTTGGACTCAAGAGAAGATAAAGACGTTCCACCATTTGGCTTTGTTGTGGACTATTTAACTTTCTCGGGAATTTATAGAGAGGTGAATTTATTAATTCACCCGGAATCATATTTAGAAGATATTTTTGTTAAAACTGATATTTATGGAAACGTTAATGTTAGTTATGAAAAATTTGGTAATGGAGAAGTATCTCATAAACTATATTTTGATGACCAATTAGTCCTAGAATCTGGCGAAGATAATTTTAAAGTCGATTATCCAAAATTATGGGATATTGATCAACCAAATTTATATACATTAGTTACCACGATTAACTGTGGAAACAACAAAGAAGAATACATTAACAAGATTGGCTTTAGAAGTGCAGTGTTTAAAAGAGATGGATTCTATTTAAATAACCGTAAAGTCAAACTTGTTGGTTTAAATAGACATCAAGGCTATCCCTTTGTTGGCTATGCGATGCCAAAAGCGATGCAGGAAGAAGATGCTGATTTATTAAAAAATGTCCTTGGTATAAATGTTGTTAGACAATCCCATTATCCACATAGTGAACATTTCTTAAATCGCTGTGATGAGATTGGCTTATTGACAGTAAATGAAATTCCGGGTTGGCAATATGTTGGTAAAGAAGAAGCGTGGAGAAATAATTTCATATCTAATCTTGAGAAGATGATTATCACTCAAAGAAACCATCCTTCTTTAATTGCCCATGGCGTCAGAATTGATGAATCTCAAGATGATCATGAACTATATTTAAAGGCTAATGAATTAGCACATCAATTAGATCCTACTAGACAGACTTTAGGAGTCAGAAACTTCAAAAATAGTGAACTTTTAGAGGATATTTACGCATATAACGACTTTTCTAATGGCTCGAAAGAGCATGGTCTAATTAATCCAAAAGGCGTGAAAACTAATAAACATCCATACCTCGTTACTGAATATTTAGGACATATGTTCCCAGTTAAACCAACGACCGATGAATTAACTAAAGTTGAATTAGCGCTAAGACATGCGAAAGTTCAAGATGATAATTTTAAATATGACAACATCTGTGGTGCGATTGGTTGGTGCGCATTTGATTATCACACCCATGTTGATTTTGGTTCAGGTGATCGTATATGTCCTCATGGTGTTTTTGATTTATATCGAAATCCAAAATTATCTTCCTATATTTATGCTTCTCAAGGTAATAAGGAACCAATGTTAGAAGTTTTATCTTCTATGAAAGCAGGAGATTATCCTGAAGGTAAATATTCTGAAATCTATGTTGCGACTAACTGTGATTATTTTGATCTATTTAAAAACGGGGAATTCGTAAAGCGCTTTTATCCAAAAAGAAATAGATTTAAATATTTACCACATCCTCCAATTCTTGTTGATGAATTAGTGGGTAAAACATTTAAATATGGAAAAGTTCCAGAAAGATTATGGTTAAAGATTGCTAAATGCTTTACACACGCAGCGATGGATGGTTTTACTCATTTAAGAAAAAGAGAACTTCTCTTCCTTTTCTACGTCATGACTAGATATAAGATCAATTATGGTGATGTAGTGGAAATTTATAATAATTGTATCGGTTCATGGGGTGGAGAAGCTAAAAGCTTCGTCTTTAAGGGATATAAAAACGATGAACTAGTGGTCACTAAGAAATTAGGAGCGTCTGTTAAATTTGATTTATCTATTGAATGCAATAAGAAAACATTAGTTAATGAAGATACTTATGATGCGACCAGAATTGTTTTAAAACATGTCGATAATAATGGAACCTTAATGCAATATTCTAATCGTATTATTCATATCGAAACTAGTGGTCCAATTAGAGTGCTTGGTGAAAAAGATCAGTGTTTATTAGGCGGTCAGTTATCTCTATTTGTCTTTTCAAAAAAAGAAAAGGGAGTTGGCACTATCAAGGTGAAGATGGACGATATAGAAAAAGAAATCTCATTAGAGGTTAAATAGAAACCTGTCGTGGGTTTCTTTTTTATAAAAAGTATTCATTTCATCATATTAAAATAATAAAATATTAAAGAAATCTCATTTCTAAAGAAAAGAGAAAACAGTAATAAAACTTTATTTATGAAGCAAGGAGAATAACTATGGATAAAGAAATTAATCGTTTAATCAGAAAAGAAACAAAAAGACAAAATGAAGGTGTGGAATTAATCGCTAGTGAAAACTATGCGAGTAAAGATGTAAGAAAAGTCTGTTCTTCAATCTTGACTAATAAATATGCCGAAGGATATCCAAATAAAAGATATTACGGCGGTTGTGAATACGTTGATAAAGTTGAACAACTCGCTATCGATAGAGCATGTGAATTATTCGGAAGTAAATTTGCTAATGTACAACCACATAGTGGATCTCAAGCTAATGCTGCTGCTTATCGTGCTTTATTACCAGAAGGCGGTAAGATTTTATCATTAGTTTTAAATGATGGTGGTCACTTAACTCATGGTAGTAATGTTAGTTTCTCTTCCCATAGTTATGAGTTTGTCTTTTATCCTTTGGATAAAACAGGACATTTAAATTACGATTCTATTTTAGAACTTGCCAAGCAAGAAAAACCTAATGTCTTATTAGCAGGTTATAGTGCTTATCCATACGCGATAGATTTCAAAAGATTAAGTGAGATTGCTAAAGAAGTAGGGGCTTACTTCATGGTTGATATGGCTCACATTGCTGGTTTAGTAGCAGCGGGTGAGCATATGAATCCTGTTCCATACGCTGATGTCGTTACATCCACAACTCATAAGACCTTAAGAGGCCCTCGTGGTGGTTTAATATTAACCAATAGTGAAGAACTTATTAAAAAGATCAATAGTGCGGTCTTCCCATTCTATCAAGGTGGACCACTTGAACATATCATTGCTGCGAAAGCCATCTGTTTTAAAGAAGCCTTACAACCAGATTTCAAAGAATATGCCAAAAACGTTATTAAAAACACTAAAGCGTGTAGAGACGAATTTAAAAAACTTGGCGATATCGTCAGTGACACTGATAACCATTTATTCTTACTTAACGTTTTAGATTCATTTGGTATCACTGGCTTAGATGCTCAAAAGAAACTAGAAGAAATCAATATCACCACTAATAAAAATATGATTCCTGGTGATACATTAAAACCAAATAAAACATCTGGTTTACGTATCGGATTTGCGGCTGTGACCACTAGAGGTTGTACTGAAGCTAATGCCCGTGAAGTCGCTAGATTAATTCACTCATTCTTAAAAAATGAGATTAGTGAAAAAGAAGCCAAACTTAAAGTTAAAGCCATGGTGGGAACTTGGAAATTAATTGAAAAAATATAAAATATCGCTGTTTTGCGTTGATTTTTGGAGGTTTTTATTATGTTAAGAAGAAAGCAACCAAATCGTTTTAAACTGTTTTATTACTCTCATCCCTATTTTGTCATCTTCAATATTTTAGTCATCTATAACTTAATACTTATTGCCTTAGCAGCATTAATAATGACCTATTTGATGAAGGGTATTGAAAAAGATGGCGTGGTGATGGCTATTAACTGGGCATCTTATTTAAAGAACCTTGAATACTGCGCTGTCTTTACGATGAACACAGGTGGTATTTATGATTTAGCACCTAATTCAGTTGTGATCATGAAGATTATCTTATCAATTCTTCAAATGATTACCTTTACGGGTGCGCTTATCGGTTTAGCAACATCTATTCTTCAAGCGATGTTTGATAAAAGAATCCATAACATTGGTAAGGTGAAAATTAAACATCATTACGTCATTTTAGAATGGTCCGCTGTTGGGGCGAATTTGATTAGAGAAATATCTTTCATGAACGGTAATAAAACTATCGTTGTTCTTTCTGAAAAAGATAGAGAAAAAATTCAAGATGAAATTGATAACTTATTTTTAGAAACAGGAACTAGTAAAAAGCATTTAAAGATCTTTGTAAAACAAGGTAACCCTGCTTCTAGAAAAGCTTTGAAAGAAATTAATATCGATAAAGCGGAATCTATCGCTATTTTAGGAGCCTCTTCTTGGCTTAATTCATCTAAGCAAAGTGATTCCACATCTTTTAAGATTTTGATGACTGTGCTTTCTATTAGTAAGAAAGTGAATGTAGTTATTGAAACTGATGATCCAGAAGTTAGTAAAAATATTCATGATTTAATGCAAGCTTCTAATAATTTAAGCGAAACACATATCGCTATCTTCTCTAGAAACACAATCGTTGGTCACGTTTTAACTAAGACTGCGATTAATGCTGATTACGCTGATTTATATTATTCATTACTCTCCTTTAAAGGAGGAAGTTATTATCCAATAGATTCTAATCTATCAGTTAAAGAAGCATTAACGAGATATTCATCCTGTTTACCTTCATTTAAATACGAAGATAATTTAGGTAAAGAACATTTATTCGTCAGTGCGACAAAAGAATTTTTAATCCATAAATCTTTATTTAAAAAGAAATACTCTAAAGAGATTAAAATCGAAAAGAACTTATCTACCAGCGCCTTTAACTTATTTGTTATTGGTGAAAATGAAAGATCTGAAGCTATTAAAGAAGCGGTTTCTAGATTTAATAATAAGAAAGAAGGAAACATCAACTTAAAGGTTTTACCAAGCGATGTTGATATCGAGAGATTATTTGATGATTTCAAGAAAACAAAAGGTAGAAAGAAAGTATTGATACTTTCTGATAGTAACGCTAGCGAGGATAATATCGATAGTAATGTCTTCTTATCTTTAATCAAAATTAAGGCCAACAAGGAACTTTCTAAAGATGTTGAAGTATTCGCTGAAATATTTGAACCCACAAATAGATTCTCATTAGAGAGTTTAAATATTAGCGGTGTTATTATCGCTAATCAAATTGTTGCGGTTTATATGGCACAATTACTATGTAATGAAAAAGCTCATAAATTATATGAAGACTTATTAATGCCTGACGTTGAAAGTAAGATTGCTTTTGAAATTAGACAAGGCAAAGAATTATTTGGTGATTCTACTAATGAATTCGCTTCTAAAGGTGAATTTGTAAACGCTGTTTATAATTCAAGTAATGAAGAATATTTACCAATAGGTTTTATTGGAGAAAAAGAAAAGACCACGATTATGGGAGCCTTGGGAAGCACTGTTGGTGGTGTGGTTAATGTGACTGGCAAAGTCTTATCTGGAATTGGTAATGCCTTAACATTATCTGATACTCCAGAAGAAATGGAACACGATTTCCAAAACATCAAATATTTAAATAAAAATCTTTCCAAGAAAGAAAAGATTATTATTAAACCAGAAACGACGATGATTGTCGTCCATAACAAGTAGTAAGATTATTTGATATCTTTAAGATATGGGAGCGAAGCGATCGCTCCTTTTCTTGTGACTGTAATAGAACTTGCTTTACTAGCAAATTCCATCGCTATTTTGATACTAGCACCATTATTTAAAGCGGTGACAAAAGCCCCACAATAAGAATCTCCTGCACCTGTGGTATCGATAGCTTTGACTTTATGCGGTTCTATATAGAAATGTTCTTTACTATTTACAAACAAACTTCCTTTTTCACCTAATGTAACAATGACATTTTTAATTCCCTGACTTACTAGAGATTTGGCTCTTAGTAAATAATCACCTTTAGTGTCAGGAGTGAATTGTTCTAATTCATGTTCATTTGGAATAAAGAAATCGATATATTGATAAACCTTATTATCTAATTCGTTATATGGAGCAGGATTTAAAACCACTATTAATCCATTCTCTTTAGCTTTTTTCATCGCGTGAATAACAGAAGGAATTAATATCTCTAATTGGATTAATAAAACGCTATATTTTTTAAAATCAATTTGATCAATATCATCGATTGTTAAATCCCTATTTGCACCAGGGACAATAACAATTCTATTCTCCGCAGATTTCATATCGATAGTGATGCTAGCGACACCTGTGGAAAGCTTTGAAATCTTTAAAAAACTACTTAAATCCTCACTATTTAGAAAGTTTTTGACGATTTTTCCGTTATTATCATCGCCAACCGCACCATAGAAATCAACATCTCCACCTAAGCGTTTTATAGCGCATGCTTGGTTAGCGCCTTTACCACCAACATTAGATAAAAAAGACTCACCATAAACAGTCATTCCTGGTTGAGGTAAGTTATTTGTATAGGTGACATTATCGATACTGATACTACCGATAACTAATATCTTTTTCATTTGTAATATCTTAAACCTTCTTCGATGACATCCCAATAACGATTAACATCGATATCCATGGCTACTAAACAGTTATGTGGTTTATGGAGATAATCAAATACATCGCAGTTAGTTCTTCCATAACTTGATCCATGATTAATATCTATTTCCACATTCATGGACTGGAATTTAATAACTTTATCATCGAATAAACACGCAATAGTGGCTGGATCATGTAAAGGTCCCGCCTCAATGCCAAATGTCTTTCTTTGGTTCTCGTTGAACACTTTCATTAATTTAGTGAACATCTCACTAGCGGAATTATTGATTTTTTCCATTCTAGAAATAACTTTATCACTCACCAATACTTTTCTAGTGACATTTAAACCAATCATTTTGATACTGACACCAGAATTAAAGACGATATGTGCTGCTTCTGCGTCACACATGATATTGAATTCGGCAGCTGGAGAAGTATTTCCGTTATCTATGGAGCCACCCATTAAAACTATTTCTTTAATTCGAGAAACAATTTTAGGTTCTAATCTCATTGCTAGAGCAAGATTAGTTAAAGGACCGGTACACACCATAGTGACATCATCATTATTCATGATGGAATCAATGATTAATTGCACACCATGTCTTTTATCAAAACTTTGTTTTGGTTTTGGAAAATCAAAGCCATCTAATCCACTTTCTCCGTGTATAGAAGCACAGATGACCCTTTCTTTAACGATTGGAAATTCACAACCAATAGCGATAGGAACATCAATATTTAAGTAAGAAGCCACGTTTAAAGCGTTAATCGCGGTTTTCTTAATTGTTTGATTACCCGCGGCCACAGATATACCTAATAAATTAATTTTGTCTTTTTGCCCCGCTAAAAGGATGGCAATTGCATCATCATGCCCAGGATCACAATCTAAAACGATATTTTTAATCATTATTATTTCTCTCTTTAATAGTTTTATAGATCGTTGAAGCATGGATTAAGGCGTTAAGTACTAAGCTTATGCTTAAGAAGATTAAATGTGCTTTTAATCCATCTCCAGTTTTAATACAAAGTAAGATCGCAAAGACGATACTTCCGATATTAACCATCATTTCAAATGGAGCGGTCTTTTTACCTTCTGAAGTTTCTAAGATATCGATATAAACTTCGATAAGACCAATCATTAATTCCATTAATCCCCAACCGAAACATAAGGTATCAATATCTTTATTTCCTAAAAAGAAGAATAATCCTAAAAAGATCATTCCTACGGATGTGACAAAGGTGACGTTTTTATGATTATGAATACCTCCGTTAAGGAGATAGATAACACCTTTACAAACACCGACGATAATAGAAATGGTTCCTAAGAGAATATAACTATATTCTTCCGCGGTTTGATTAAGAATAAATACCGAAATACCCGCTCCTAAAAATAAGAGGATGACGATGGAATTAATAATAAGTTCAAGAACAAATCTAGATTTCATAATCTTCTTTAAGTATATATTTCTTACCTCCTTTGTTCAAATCAAAATAACAAAGTTATATTTTATTTGAGTTAGATACAAAATTAAGTAAACTGAATATATGAAAAAATTCATGAAAAATCATAAAGGTTTTGTGATTATGACTATCGTTTTAATCATGGTAATCATTTTAATGATTGTAATGAATGTTTTATCAAATAATAGCGATATAGCGGAAGCTTGGACGAGAAGCTTTGGAAAAGGCTATGCGAATGTATTTAGAACTATTAACGAAGCCTTCCGTTTATCTTTAACGGAGATAAGTGTTATATCTTTAATTATTTTTTCAATTATCTATTTGTCCTGGGGATTTTGCTTATTAGGTAATAAGAAATATTGGGAAGCGATTAATCGTTTCTTATTAGTTACTTTAGTGATTGTCTCCACAATAGCGGTTTACGATTTAAGTGTGGGTATGGCTTATAAAAGAAAAGCCTTACCAGTGGATAGATATACGGGGGAAATTGATAAAGCAAAATTTAAAGATATTGCTTCCTACTTTGTAGAAGATATGAATCACTGTGTAAACGAATTAGGAATTGATGAAAAAGGAGAAATAAAAGCCCCTTACACTGATGAGATTTTAATTTCTAACTTAAGAAAAGAATTCGCTAAATTAGATAATCCTTATTATTTTTCTATCGCTCCAAAGGCAAAGCCTTTATTAAGTTCTCATCTCTTTACGACAGTATCAATCGTTGGTATGTATTTTGGTCCTTTAGGAGAAGCTAATTATTCCACTTTCTCCACGAATGGTGAAAAGCCATTTTATATCGCCCATGAGATGTGTCATGGTTTAGGAGTAATGAGAGAAGATGACGCACAGATATTAGCTAGTGAAATATGTTTAAGAAGTAGCGATCCATATATTAGATATTCTGCTTATTACAACACGATTGATCGAATTATTGATTTAGTGATATTAAGTGATAATAAAGATGACATTAACTATGTGAATTCATTACATAGTGATGATGTTTTAAAAAACTTCCATTACATTTATGAACACTGGAAAGGACAAGCCTTCTTAGCGGACTTTGGGGATAAAGTTAACGATTGGTATTTAAAAACTTTTGGGCAAAAAGAAGGAACAACGTCTTATATAGACACAGATACCGATGTCGATGATAAAGGTCATGTTGTATCTTTGTCGCATTATCAGAGTATTTACTATAGAATTTATTTTGAGAAGAATTAGGAGGAAATATCGAATGGATGAGAAAAAAATGCATCATTTCAAATGCACAGTCTGCGGTTATGTTTATGAAACCGAAGAAGAAGAGTTACCAGAAGACTTCACCTGTCCAGTCTGTGGAGTCGGAAAAGACTTGTTTGAAAAGATAGATTAATAAAATTGAGGTAAATATTACCTCTTTTTACTTTTTATTATTTTATTTTATTGATTCAGGAACTATAATTTGCTAGGAAAGGAATTAATTACTTATGTTGAAGAAATTTATTAGTGAATGTTTAGCCACTATGTTCTTAGTGCTCATCGGCTGCGGTGTTGCCATCGGTGTTAATTGTAATGCTGCCGATGCAGGTTCAGTTGTTGCTACAGCTGCCGCCTTTGGTTTATCCATCGTTGTCTTAGCTTACTCTGTCGGCCAAATCTCTGGCGGACATGCTAACCCAGCAGTTTCTTTAGCGATGGCTATCCGTGGTGATATCACCTGGAAAGAATTCGCTATCTATTGCTGTGCGCAAGTTTTAGGCGCTTTCGTTGGTAGTGGCATTCTTGCTTTAATTTTCATGGGAGTCAAAGCCACAGGTTCCAATAGCTTAAATGCCTTTGTTGCTATTACTCAAGCTGACTCATACACCTTTGGTGTTGTGATGTTAGGTCTTTTAGCCGAAGTCGTTTTAACTTTCTTATTCATCATGGCCGTTTTAGGCGCTACAAGTAAGAAAGAATGGGGCCCAGTTGCTGGTATCGTTATCGGTTTAGCTTTATTTGGAGTCCACTTATTAGGTATTCCATTAACTGGTACATCCGTTAACCCAGCTAGAGCTTTATCCGCTTTAGTGTTCCACATGTTCAATGGTGGTGACGCTGTCAAAGCTGACTTCTTAACAATGATCGCTTGCGTTATTGGCCCATTCATCGGTGCCGCTTTAGCAGCCCTCGTTTGGAAATTATTAAAAGGCAAAGAAGAAGCGAAATAATTATTTCACCTTTAATAAATGAAACCGCAAGGCATTACCCCTGCGGTTTTATTTTTATATTTTGAGAATATCAATGACCACCTGGATCATCTTTTCAAACTCTTGAATCACTAAGAATTCATATCGTCCATGATGGTTATAACTTCCTGTTCCTAAGTTTGGAGTTACTAAGCCCATTTTGGAGAAGGTAGCACCGTCTGTGCCGCCTCTAATTTTAGAAGAAACAGGTTCTATACCGTTCTTTCTTAAAGCTGCTTTTGCAACTTCCACTGGTTTTGGATTTTTATCGACATATTGTCTCATATTTTCATATTGATCAACGATGTCATATTTGATTTTGATCGCAGGATATTTCTTGAGTAATGTTTGGATGCTATTTTCGATAATTTCAACGCGTTTTAAGAGTTTTTCCTTGCAAAAGTCCCTTAAAATGAATTCTACATGGACTTTATCACTTGACCCATTTACGCCTGTTAAATGCCAGAATCCCTCATCTTCATTAGCTTCATAAGGTGTGTCATTTTTAGGCATCATATTTAAGAATTCATTGAGCATTAAAACAGCGTTAATTAATCTGCCTTTTCCTTCGCCTGGATGAACACTGACTCCATCGATATCCATTTCAAAATGTTTAGCGTTAAAATTTTCAAAATCGACATTAGAAGGATGGGCTCCATCAATGGTAAATGCATAATCTGCATCCATCTTTTCTAAGGAGAAATGTTTTGCACCCTCTCCAATCTCTTCATCCACAGTAAATGAAACAGAAATATTATGGTGTTTCACCTCTGGATGAGTATGGAAATAGGCTAAAGCAGACATAATAATAGCGATACCCGCTTTATCATCAGCGCCTAAAAGTGTATTTCCGTCAGTAGTGATTAAATCACAGCCCTTAAAATTCTTAAGAATTGGGAATTGTTCGGACGATAATACTAATTTGTCATTTAATTTGACACTTACTCCATCAAAGTTTTTATGGATTTGTGGATTTACATTAGTGTCAGTGACTTCTAAAGCAGTATCGACATGAGCGTTTAAGCCGATTTTATCGCCTTCACCTTTCTTATGAGCATAGACAATGCCATATTCATCCATATAAGCATCTTCTAGGCCTAATTCTTTTAATTCATTAACTAATAATCTAGATAAGTTCTTTTGTTTTTCTGTAGAGGGAGTGGTTCCTGTTTTATCGTTAGATTGAGTATCAATCTTCGCGTATCTTATAAATCTTTCAATGTGTTCCATAATTAAAAACCTCCTATAAATTTTATGCTTTATTAAAATAAAAAACTATATAAAGAAGATTTGCTATCTTTAATTTTATAAGAAATTATAAGATAATAATGCCATGACTGAGATTATTGAAATCAAAAGAAAAGAATTTGTTGTCATAGAAAAATTAGGCGATCATTCTTATAAAGTTGAAAGAAAAGGAAAATTGTTTTTTCTAAAGAAATATGAGAAGAAAGAAGATTTTCAAAAGTTTGTTGATCATCAGCATCGTTTAAAGATTACTGCAATTGATATTCCTAAAGTTTATTTATTTGATAAAAACCAAATGATCAGCGTGGTGGATTATATTGAAGGACCCACTGTATTTGAAATGCTTCTTAAAGAAGATATTAAAGATGAATTAATCTATAAAGCTCTTTTAAGTGATGAATGGTATGGAAGAAGAGAAAAGATTAGATTAGATTTCATGCCTGAAAATTTTAAATTCTATAATGGAAAATTATATTATCTTCCATTCACTTATAATGGTTTTGAATCAAACTATAATTTTATCAATAAAGATTTTCGTTATTGGTTCCCCACTAAAGAATTTGCTAACTATGTTAGAAGTAAGGGCTTAGAATTTGATAGTAATCGTGTTGGCAATGAATATGCTACCAACAAACAAATGGCTTTAATCGCGGTCAAATATTACATGTAATATGAATTATATTGTTTTCTCCATTTCTGGTAATAAAAACTTAGCAAAAGAAATTGCTAATTCTTTAAATGCGGAATTAGGAAAGATATATAAAAAGACTTTTGCTGATGGTGAAATCATGGTGAAGAGTTCTTCTGATGTGAAAGATAAAGATGTCATTATTGTTCAATCCACATCTAAAAACGTGAACGAAGAACTATTCTCTTTATTGTTATTACTCGATTCTGTAAAAAGAGCGGGCGCTAGATCAATAAAACTATTTATGCCTTATTTTGCCTACTCCAGACAAGAAAGAGTTAGTTGGATTAACGAACCTGTGAGTTGTGAGGTTGTCGCTAAGCTTGTTGATACCGCTGATTTTGACGATTTAACATGTTTTGACTTGCATCATCCATTGATCGAAGGCTTCTTCAAACATCGCGTAACCAATAAACCTACAACAAGATTATTTGCACAATACTATACTCACTATTTTAATGTTCATCATATCGACCCAAAAAATGTGGTCATTGTATCACCTGATCATGGTAGCAATACAAGAGCAGATATGCTATCTAGAGAACTAGGTGGAATCGATATAGTCATCTTAGATAAAGTACGTCCTCAAGCTAATAGAGCAGAACACTTAGAAATTGATGCTGAACAAGTCAAAGGAAAGATTTGTATTCTCATCGATGACATTATTGATACAGGTGGCACAATTGCATCAGCTAGCGAACTTTTGCACAAAAATGGAGCACAAAAGGTGCTTGTTTCAGCAACACACGCTGTTTTATCAAAAGGGTGCTTAACTAAATTAAGAAGATCAAAAGTGGCGGACTTAGTTGTCACAAATACTATAGAAAAGAACTTTTCAAATTATATTAAAGTTGTTGATATTCTTCCTTTAGTTTTGGAAGAAATTAAACGCAAATAAAATATAGGCAAAATCACCACCTGAGATATTGTTACAAATTCGACGTTCGTGGCGTCATATTTCGTCTTAACATATATAACCTACACAACATCATTTTCAGAAAGAAACAAATTTTCTATGAATTAATAAGAACAAAGCAACATATTGCTTTTAAATGGTAATTTTTAATAGAATATTTGGGCATGGAAAATTTTTGGTTAGAAATATTACATATTGATAAACAAACAGGAGCAAGGTATGGCATCCTTCATACACCTCATGGCGATGTGGAAGTGCCGATGTTTATGCCTGTTGGTACTTTAGCAACAGTTAAATCTATTTCCCCAGAAGAACTAAAAGAAATGGGAGCAGGTGTTATTTTAGCTAACACTTATCACTTATCTATTAGACCTGGAGAAGATATTGTCGCTAAAGCGGGTGGACTTCATAAGTTTATGAATTATGACGGTCCTATATTAACTGATAGCGGTGGTTTTCAAGTCTTCTCATTAGCGGAACGTAGAAAAATCTCTGAAGAAGGAATCGAATTTAAGAATCACCTTAATGGTGATAAGTTATTCTTTTCACCGGAAAGAGCGATAGAAATTGAAGAAAAATTAGGTGCGGATATCATCATGTCTTTTGATGAATGTATTCCTTATCCGGCGACTTATGAATATGCAAAAAAATCCACAGAAAGAACCTTAAGATGGGCTGCTAGAGGGAAAGCCGCTCATAAAAGAGAAGACCAAGCCTTATTTGGTATCGTCCAAGGTGGAGATTATCAAGACTTAAGAGAAATGTGTGCTAAAGAATTAGCGAAGATGGATTTCCCTGGTTATTCTATCGGTGGAACTTCTATTGGTGAACCAAAAGATAAATGTTTTGAAATGATCGATTACGCGATTAAGTATTTACCAAGTGATAAACCAAGATATTTAATGGGCGTTGGCTCTTTAGATTATCTATTAGGCGGTATTGCTCGTGGAGTGGATATGTTTGACTGTGTTTTACCAACTAGAATTGCTAGACATGGAACATTAATGACCTCACAAGGAAGAGTTAATATTAAAAACGAGAAATACAAAGAAGATTTCACACCTTTAGATCCTAACTGTGATTGTTATTGTTGTAAAAATTATACAAAAGCCTATCTCAGACATTTGTATGTCTGTGATGAAATGTTTGGAAAGAGATTACTCTCCATTCATAACATCCGTTTCTTAATCAAGATTATGGAAGGGGCTAGACAAGCTATTAAAGAAGATAGATTTGGTGATTATATGAAAGCCACTTTAGAAGCTTTTGGAGATGAAAGAGGTTTCTAATGAATATTAATCTATTTGATTTTTATCTTCCTGAAGAATTGATCGCTCAAACACCCGCTAAGAAAAGAGACGAATCTCGTCTTTTAGCGGTAAATTTAAAAGAGAAAAAATATGAAGATAAACATTTCTTCGATATAATCGATTATCTCCATGAGGGAGATGTTTTAGTAAGAAATAACACGAAAGTTATTCCTGCAAGATTATTAGGTATTAAAGAAAAGACTGGAGCGCATTGCGAATTACTTCTTTTAAAGCAAATAGAAGGCGATAATTGGGAATGCTTAACTAGACCCGCTAAATCTTTAAAAGTTGGTGCAAGAGTCGATTTTGGGGATGGAAAGCTTATTGCGGAATGTATCGAAGAAAGAGAAGAAGGCATTAGAGTATTTAAATTCTTCTATGATGGAATCTTTTTAGAAGTCTTAGATCAGTTAGGTAAAATGCCATTACCACCTTATATAAGAGAGCAATTATGTGAAAACGATCGATATCAAACTGTCTATGCGAAATATGAAGGAAGTGCAGCCGCACCGACAGCTGGTTTCCATTTTACAGAAGAACTATTTGAAAGAATAAAAGCTAAAGGTATCGAAGTTATTGATATTACACTTCATATTGGTCTTGGAACATTTAGACCAGTAAAAGTGGAAGACACTAAAGATCATGTTATGCATAGCGAAGTTTATGAGATAAGTGAAGATGCTGCTACTAGATTAAATAAAGCAAAAGCAGAACATAAACGTATTATTGCTATCGGTACAACCTCTGTTAGAACCCTAGAAGCTAACTATTCAAAATATAATTGTTTCAAACCTACAAGAGAAGCAACTAATATCTTCATTCAGCCAGGCTATGAGTTTAAAGCGGTGGAAGCTATTATTACTAATTTCCATTTGCCAAAATCAACATTAATTATGCTCGTTTCTGCCTTCGCAGGAAGAGAATTTACTTTGGAATTATATAAGCACGCGGTGGAAGAAAAATATCGTTTCTTCTCCTTTGGTGATTCGATGTTCTTATATGGAAAATAAAATCAATTATCAAGAAATATTACTGCAAAAACTAGCCGAAATTAAAGAAAATGGGCATAAACCCACTCTTTGTTTGCATGCCTGTTGTGGTCCTTGTTTTACCTTCCCTTATGAATTAATAAAAGACTATTTTAAGATCACTATCATCTATAATAATTCCAATATCTATCCAGAAGAAGAATATCATCGCCGTTTAAACGAATTTAAGGAATATATAAGAAGCATAAAAGCGGACGTTGAATTCGTGGAATTTCCCTATGATAATTTAAACTACAACAAAGATTTAGAACCACTTGCAGATGACTATGAAGGTAACGAGCGTTGCCGTCTTTGTTTTAGAAAGAGACTAAGACAAGGATTTGAATACGCTAAAGCTCATAATTTTGAATATTTTGGAACAGTGATGACTATTTCTAGATATAAAAATTCTCAAGATCTAAATCGTATTGGTCATGAATTAGAGAAAGAGTTTTCACCTGTCAAATGGTTGGATGCTGATTTTAAAAAGAATGACGGATACCAGAAATCATTACAAATTGTGAGAGAACATGAGATGTACTTTCAAGAGTATTGTGGTTGTAAATATTCCTATCAAAAATACCTCGAAAAAAAGCAAAAATAAGGCCTCAAAAATCGGAAAAATGACGAAAAGCGACGAAAAATAAGTCGTTTTTTTGTACCAATTTTGGGTAATTTTTCATATACGGGATTTCCATATTTACTAATTTTTATAAAAAATATTTGACACGCACATATAGGAGGGGTATGATTTTCACGTTGACTGCCCGCGTTGAAGTGCGAGGTTGCTGACACACCCACAGGCGTTGTCATGAAGGTGTGTTCAGGTAATTCGTTCTGAGCAGGTTGAAGTCAAAGCCTGAAGTGATAAAGGAGGAAATTTCATGGCAAAAGCTACCAAGATTAGGGTTCGCTTAAAAGCTTACGATCACGTCATACTAGATTCTAGTGCGGCTAAGATTGTTGAGGCAGCGAAAAAGACAGGGGCTACCGTTGTGGGTCCTATTCCGCTCCCTACGGAAAAGCAAGTTTTTACGATTTTAAGAGCGGTTCACAAGTATAAGGATTCTCGTGAACAATTCGAAATCAGAACACACAAACGCGTTATCGATATTAACAATCCAAAAAAGGAAACATTCGATGCAATTAAAAATCTCGATTTACCTGCTGGAGTTGATATCGCATTCAAACTATAAGGAGGTAAGAGTCAATGAAAGCAATCGTTGGACGCAAAATGGGCATGACTGAAGTCTTCGCTGAAGATGGAACAATGTACCCAGTTACAGTCGTCGAAGTCTTACCAAACGTTGTTACACAAGTCAAAACTTTAGAAAAAGATGGCTATGTAGCAGTGCAAGTTGGCTATGAAGAAAAACGTGAATCTCGTGCTAACAAATGTGAAAAAGGTATTGCCGCTAAAGCAAACACCACCCCACATTATGTCAGTAAAGAATTACGTGGTGATGAAATGGCCAAATATCAATTAGGTGACAAGATCACCGCCGAAATCTTCAAAGCTGGAGATATCGTCGATGTTATTGGAACTAGCAAGGGTCATGGTTATACCGGCACCATCAAACGCTGGAATATGACTATCGGTCCGAAGGGACATGGTTCAGGATATCACAGAGGCCAAGGTTCCTTCGCTAATAATGGTCGTTACAACCACGGTGTTATGCCTGGTAAACACATGTCCGGACACATGGGTAACGAATCTGCGACATTATTAAACTTAACCATTATCGCAGTGAACGCGGAAAAGAATTACATCTTAGTTAAAGGTGGATTACCTGGTCCTCGTAAAGGAATCGTCGTCATCCGTGACGCCGTCAAAGTGGTTAAGAATCCGAAAGCGGTCAAGACCTTAATTGATCGTACACCTGCTCCAGTAGTGGAAGAAAAAGCTCCTGTGGTGGAAGAAGCCCCAGTAGTGGAAGCCGCTCCTGAAGCAAAAGCTGAATAGTAGGAGGACATACAGATGGCAGAAAAGAAATCAGTCAGCGTTAAAGTCTTTAACAGAGCTGGCGAAGAAGTTTCCAAATTAAGTTTAAGTGCTGAAGTCTTCGGTATTGAACCTAATAACCAAGTTATGTTCGACGCTGTTCAAGTTGAACAAAGCAACGCTCGCCAAGCGACAGCGAAAACAAAAGTTCGTCACGAAGTGAGTGGTGGCGGAAAGAAACCATTCCGTCAAAAAGGTACCGGCCGTGCTCGTGCAGGTACAACCAGATCACCAATTTGGGTTGGTGGTGGAACGGTCTTCGGACCAGATGGAAATCAATCTTATAAGATTTCCCAAAACAAGAAAGCCCACAACTTAGCATTAAGAAGTGCCTTAAGCTTAAAAGCTAAACAAGGATTAGTGGTTGTCGATGAACTAAAATTCACCGAAAAGAAAACTAAAGTATTCTTAAAGGTCTTAGATGCCTTAAAAGTTGGTAACAAAGTTCTCGTTGTTGTTGATGAATTTGATGAAAATACATTCTATAGCGCGAGCAATGTTAACTGGGTCAAATTAGTGACTGTTGATAATGTGAGTGTTGTTGACTTATTAAATGTTGATAACGTCTTATTCACAAAATCTTCAGTGGAAAATTTACAAAAGGAGGTTTTGAAGTAATATGGCAACCAAAAAGAAAACAGAAGCTAAAGCTTCAAACCGCTTTGCGAAACCAACCGCGAAAGACTTCGAAGTCATTCTTGAACCAAGAATCACCGAGAAGAGCATGGATTTGATGCAAAATCAAAACAAGATCACGGTGAAAGTCCTCGACAGCGCGAACAAGACTGAAATTAAATTAGCAGTCGAAAGAATCTTCCAAGTTAAAGTTGAAGATGTCCGCGTCAGCAATGTCAGAGCGAAAGAAACAACCAGAGGCACCCGTTATTCAGGTAAGATCTCCGGTTATAAGAAAGCAATCGTTACTATCGCTGAAGGCGAAGCGATTGACTTATTCAAGGAATAATCTAAGTTCGATTAATTCCAAATTATAGGAGGAAAAGTAATGTCTATTAGAACTTACAAACCTACGTCCGCAAGCCGTAGGAACATGACAAATTCGACATTCGAAGAAATCACAACAAAAACTCCTGAGAAATCATTATTAGTCAGTTTATCCAAATCTGGCGGTAGAAATAACCAAGGTAAAATTACCTGCCGTCACATTGGTGGAGGTCATAAACGTAAATATCGTGTTATTGACTTCAAACGTAATAAAGACAATATCCCAGCGGTTGTGAAAACTATCGAATACGATCCAAACCGCAATGCAAATATTTGCTTAGTCTGCTATGCAGATGGTGAAAAGCGTTATATCCTCGCTCCAAAGGATATCAAGATCGGATATAAAGTCTGGTCTGGTGAAGCAGTTGATATCATGCCTGGTAATGCGATGTGCTTAAAGAGCATTCCAGAAGGTACATTCATCCATAACATCGAATTAGTACCTGGTAATGGCGGTCAGCTCTGCCGTGCCGCAGGTGCAGCCGCACAAGTGCTCGGTAACGAAGGAAAATACGTGCTCGTGAGATTAGCTTCTGGCGAAGTTCGTAAAATCTTAAAAGAATGCCGCGCGACCGTCGGTTTCGTCGGTAATGAAGACTGGAACCTTATCAATAGTGGTAAGGCTGGTAAAACCAGATGGTTAGGTGTTAGACCAACAGTCAGAGGTTCTGTTATGAACCCGAACGATCACCCTCATGGTGGTGGTGAAGGTAAGTGTCCAGTTGGACGTGACGCACCACGTACCCCTTGGGGCAAACGTGCTCTCGGTGTGAAGACACGTAAAGTGAAAAAAGCATCCACCAAATTAATCGTCCGTAGAAGAAACGGTAAATAGTGTAGAAGGAGGAAAATGAATTATGGCAAGAAGCTTGAAAAAAGGCGCATTCGTCGATGAATCATTAATGAGAAAAGTCGAAGCGTTAAACGCTGCTAATAAGAAAGAGATCATTAAGACATGGTCCCGTCGTAGCACAATATTCCCATCATTTGTCGGACATACCTTCGCAGTATATAACGGTAGAGAACACATCTCTGTGTATGTCACAGAAGATATGGTCGGACATAAATTAGGCGAATTCTCTCCAACGAGAAAATTCACCGGACATACAGGCCACACAGCAGAAGATAAAGCTGCAGCGGCCGCTAAATAGGAGGTAAGTTATGGCAGAAGAAAAGAAAGTCACTGCTGCTAAAGCCCCTGCAAAGAAAGCTGCTCCTAAAAAAGCCGCTCCAAAAGCAGAAGCGAAAGTAGAAGAAGTGAAAGCTCCTGTTAGTGAAGCTCCTAAAAAAGAAGTCAAAGCTAAGAAAGCTGAAAAGAAAGTTGAAACTCCAAAGAAACCTATGCCAACTGAAGCGCGTGCGGTCTCCAAAAACGTGAGAATCACTCCTCGTAAAGCTAGATTAGTGATGGATCTCGTTAGAGGTAAAGATGTGAAAGTTGCCTTAGGCATCTTAGCGAACTTAAATAAAGCGGCATCTGAACCTGTCAGCAAACTCATCAAATCCGCCGCTAGTAACGCTGTTAACAACTTCGGTATGGATGAAGATAGCTTATACATCTCAGAAATCTACGCCAACGATGGCTTAAGAATGAAGAGATACTTACCAAGAGCGAAAGGTTCCGCTTCTGGTTTAGTGAAAAGAAACAGCCACTTATACGTAGTGGTCAAAATGAGATAGGAGGAAAATATCAATGGGTCAAAAAGTTAATCCAGTCGGTATGCGTGTTGGTGTCAACCGCAATTGGAATTCACGTTGGTACGCTAACGAACACGAATTCCATGTGTTCCTCAACGAAGACATCAAAGTCCGCGAATATCTCGAAAAGAACCTCAAAGATGCCTTATTATCCCACGTCGAAATTCAAAGAAGTAAATCTTACGACAAAGGTAATAACGCTACCGTCTCCATCTTCGTCGCCCGTCCAGGCGTCGTCATCGGACAAGACGGAAAAACTATTAATAAAATTAAAGAAGATTTATCTAAATTACTCAGTGCGACAAGCGTGAAGGTTGATGTCGTCGAAGTCAAAAATCCTGACTTAGACGCTAACATCGTTGCGCAAAGCATCGGTAAACAATTAGAAGAAAGAGCCAGTTTCAGAACCGCGCAAAAGAAAGCTATTCAAAGAGTTCGTAAAGCCGGTGCGAAAGGTATCCGTACAGTTGTCTCAGGTCGTTTAGGCGGCGCTGATATCGCTCGTAGTGAAGGCTATAAAGAAGGTGTTATTCCTCTTCATACCTTAAGAAGCGACATCGACTTCGCTGTCTACCACGCTGCAACCCAATATGGCCGTTTAGGTGTCAAAGTTTGGATCTGCCGTGGTGAAATTCGTCCTGAACTTCAAAAGAAATCTTCTGAAGGGAAAGGAGAATAGTCATGTTACAACCAAAACGTGTGAAATATCGTCGTCCACATATCATTAGATATGAAGGTAAAGCGACATCTGGTACCACAGTCGCCTTTGGTGAATATGGACTAGAAGCCTTAGAAGGTGCGTGGATCACCACCCGCCAAATTGAAGCGGCACGTATCGTCGTCAGTAGATATACCAAAAGAGGTGGAAAAGTTTACATCCGTATCTTCCCACACCTCGCTAAAACCGTGAAAGCTGCAGGTACTCGTATGGGTTCTGGTAAAGGTTCACCAGAAGATTGGGTGGCAGTCGTCAGACAAGGAACAATTATGTTCGAGATGGCGGGTGTCCCAGAAGAGGCCGCTAGAGAAGCTCTTCGTTTAGCGGCTTACAAACTCCCAATCAAATGTAAAGTGGTTAAGAAAGGAGAAGAGTAATTATGAAAATTAATGAAGTTCGTGAATTAACAAGTGCTGAATTAAAAGAAAAGCTCTATTCCTTACAAGAACAATTATTCGAACTCCGCAGAAAGAAAGCTGTTGGAGCCTTAGAAAAACCAGAAGATGTCATCGGCGTGAGAAAAGACATCGCGCGTATCAACTTAGTATTAAGAGAACGCGAACTCGCCAAGAAATAAGGAGGACAAATAAATGGAAAGAAAAGTTACATCTCGTCGTAGCGTCCAAGGTGTCGTTGTTAGTGATAAGAATGACAAAACAATTGTCGTCCTTGTTGAAACACACAAAAGACACGCCAAATACGGTAAACGTGTGAAATACGGTAAAAAATATTACGCTCATGATGAAAACAATGAAGCGAAGAATGGCGATACAGTGACCATTATGGAAACTAGACGCTTATCCGCTTTAAAGAGATTCAGATTAGTGAGCATTGATAAGAAAGCCGTCTTATCTGTAAAAGAAGCTGAAGCGGAATTAAAAGAAGAAATCTTAGAAGCTGAAGCCGAATTAAAAGAAGCCCCAAAAGCAGAAGAAGAAAAAGTAGAAGAAGTCAAGGCGGAAGCTCCTGCCAAGAAACCTGCTGCTAGAAAGGCAAAAGAAGTCAAAGAAGAAGAACCAAAGGAGGAAAGTAAGTAATGATCCAGAAAGAAACAAACCTTGTTGTCGCTGATAACAGTGGTGCACGTTCTGTCCGTGCTTTCACCCTCTATGGTGGTTCCACCCGTAAATCATCTTCTATCGGTGACATTATCAAATGTGCCGTTAAGGATGCCCTTCCAAATGGTAAGGTGAAAAAAGGTGATGTCGTCAGATGCGTTATCGTGAGAACTAAAAAGGCGATTAATAGACCAGATGGTTCTCAAATTGCATTCGATGACAACGCAGTCGTTATTATTAATGATGATAATGCGCCTGTGGGTACACGTGTGTTTGGTCCTGTGGCCAGAGAATTACGTGATTGTGGGGTTGAAGGATTTATGAAAATCGTTTCATTAGCCCCAGAAGTGTTATAAGGAGGAATAAGAAACTATGAATTTAGTTAAAGGTGATACCGTCATCGTTATCGCAGGTCGCGATAAAGGTAAAACTGGCGTAATCCAAAAAGTTATTCCTGAAAGTAACAGAGTTGTCGTGGAAAACGTCAATTTAAGAAAGAAACACAGAAAACCAACTCAAGCCAATCCTGAAGGTGGTATCGTTGAGATCTACGCACCAATTGATGCTTCTAACGTTATGTTAGTTGATCCAAAAACCAAAAAACCAACCAGAATTGGTCATAAAGTTGTTAAAGGCAAAAAAGTTCGTGTCGCCAAAAAGAGCGGCACCGTGCTATAAGGAGGAAAGTATTATGGCAGAAGAAGTAAAGAAAGTTGCTGCGAAGAAAACCTCCACAGCCAAAACCGCTCCAAAGAAAGTTGCTCCAAAAGAAGGTAGTGAAAAAGTTGAAGCTGAAGTAAAAGAAGCCCCAAAAGCCAAAAAAGTGGCAAAAAAAGGCTCTGGAAACAAAGTTTCCGCTATTCAACCTCGTATGAAAGTCAAATATGACACTGAAGTGAGAAAAGCATTATTAGAAAAATATCATTATTCTTCCGTGATGCAAATCCCAGGTCTTTCTAAGATCGTGATCAACATCGGTGTCGGTGATGCCACTCAAGATGGCAAAAGACTGGAAGAAGCGGTTAGCGAATTAAGCCAAATCACTGGTCAAAAACCAGTCATTACCAAAGCGAAAAAATCCATCGCTTCCTTCAAATTAAGAGAAGGTCAAGAAATTGGTTGTAAAGTGACCTTACGTGGTGTCCGTATGTGGGACTTCTTCGATAAATTAGTCTCCATCGCCTTACCACGTGTCCGTGACTTCCGTGGTGTTAGCAAAAACGCTTTCGATGGTCGTGGTAATTACACATTAGGTATTAAGGAACAATTAATCTTCCCTGAAATCGATTATGATAAGGTCGCAAAAGTGCGTGGTATGGATATCGTTATCGTGACCACTGCAAGTAAAGACGAAGAAGCATATACATTATTAGATTTAATGGGTATGCCATTCGCTAGATAAGAAAGGAGTGCACAATGGCTAAAACTAGTTTAAAGGTCAGACAATCTAGACCACAAAAATTCAAAGTTAGAGAATACACTAGATGTGAACGTTGTGGACGTCCTCACTCTGTCTATTCAAAATTCCATTTATGCCGTATCTGCATTAGAGAATTAGCTTATAAAGGCGAAATTCCCGGCATGAAGAAATCATCTTGGTAATAAGGAGGGAAATGTAATTATGATGTCAGATCCAGTTGCGGATATGTTAACACGTATCAGAAACGCTAACGCTTTAAAACATGAAACAGTGAAACTTCCATCCAGCAAGATGAAAGTGGAAATTGCAAAAATCTTAAAAGAAGAAGGCTTCATCGTTGACTATAAAGTGAAAGGTGAAGTGAAAAAAGAAATGACCGTTACCTTAAAGTATGCCGCTGACGGCACAAGAGTCATCTCTGGCTTAAAGAAAATCTCTAAACCAGGATTACGTGTCAACGTGAGCTGTGAAAAACTTCCAAGAGTTTTAAAAGGCTTAGGTATTGCGATCATCTCAACTTCTCAAGGTGTCATGACTGACGCAAAAGCCAGAACCCTTGGTATCGGCGGTGAAGTCATCGCTTATGTCTGGTAGGAGGTATATTTATGTCAAGAATTGGTAATAAACATATCATCCTTCCAGCCGGTGTTACCGTGAGCCAAGAAGGTAGTTTTGCCAAAGTCAGTGGCCCAAAAGGCACATTGATGGTGGCATTAAACTCTGGTATCGATATGAAAGTGGAAGGCAACGTCGTTTCCTTCTCCCGCCACAATGAACTAAAGCAAACCAAACAAAATCACGGCACAGTGAGAGCTAATGTTCATAACGCGGTTGTCGGTGTCAGCCAAGGATACAAAAAATCTCTCGAGATGAGAGGTATCGGTTATAAAGCCCAATTACAAGGTAATAACTTAGTCTTATGGGCCGGTTATAGCCACACAGTGACCATCGTTCCAAATGAAGGAGTGAAAGTCATTATCGTTGATCCAACAAATATCGATGTCGAAGGTATTGATAAACAAGCTGTTGGTCAAACTGCGGCGAGAATTCGTGAAGTGAGACCTCCAGAACCATACCTCGGTAAAGGTATTCGTTATAAGGGTGAGTACGTTGCCACAAAAGAAGGCAAACGTGCCGCTGGTAAATAATAGAAAGGTAGGAATAGTTGTTTATGGTTAAAAAACAAGATAAAAACGTATCTCGTGTTCGTAGACACGCTCGTGTTAGAGCGAAAGTTTCCGGTACAAAAGAAACACCAAGACTCTCAGTCTACCGTTCTAATAAAAATATCGAAGCTCAAATTATCGATGACGTCAAAGGTGTAACCTTAGTTTCAAGTTCTTCTATGACTTTGAAATTAGAAAATGGTAGCAACATTGAAGCCGCGAAATTAGTGGGTGAAGATATCGCTAAAAAGGCTTTAGCCAAAAAGATTAAATCAGTGGTCTTTGATAGAAGTGGTTATATCTACCACGGACGTGTTAAAGCTTTAGCGGAAGCCGCTAGAGAAGCGGGCTTAAAATTCTAAGGGAGGAAAGATAAATGGAAGAAGAAAAGAAAGTCGCGGAAGTTTCCGCTACAGAAGCTGCTCCAGTTAGCGAAGCTCCTAAAGAAGAAAATAAAGAATCTCGTCGTCCAAGAGGCGATAGACGTCCATCTAAAGGCGATAGACGTGATCGTCATCCAAGAGGCGAAGAAGTAAAAGAATTTGAAGAACGTGTCGTCTTCATCAACCGTGTTAGCAAAACCGTTAAAGGTGGTCGTAGAATGAAATTCTCCGCGCTTGTTGTTGTCGGAGATGGTAAAGGCCGCTACGGCTTCGGTGTCGGTAAAGCCGCTGAAGTCCCAGATGCGATTAAGAAAGCATCCGAATCTGCTAAAAAGAACTTATTTAACATTCACTTAGTGAAAGGTGGAACTATCTCTCACGAAGTAATCGGTAAATATGGTGCTTGTAATGTTTATCTAAAACCTGCCCCTGAAGGTACTGGTGTTATCGCCGGTGGTCCAGTCCGTGCGGTCTTAGAATTAGCAGGTGTTCGTAACGTTTGCTCCAAAGTCTATGGTAGTAGAGCTCCAATTAATATCATTAGAGCCACCAACCAAGGCTTAAATAACCTCAAGAGCTACAAAGAAACTAGAACTCTTCGTGGCAAAGAATAAAAATATCTATTCAATATAAAAATATTTGAACAGGAGGTGCACATATGAAATTACATGAACTTCAAGTTACCGAAGGTGCGCGTAGAGAACATTTCCGTAAAGGACGTGGCCTTGGATCTGGAAACGGCAAAACAGCCGGTAAAGGTCATAAAGGTCAAAATGCCCGTAGCGGTGGTGGCGTGGCTCTCGGTTTCGAAGGTGGTCAATTACCACTCTTCAGAAGACTTCCAAAAAGAGGCTTCAAAAATGTAAATCATGTCAATTATGCCACCATTAACGTCAAGGATCTCAATAGATTCAAAGACGGTACAGTGGTCTCTCCAGCATTACTAAAAGAAGAAGGTTTATTAACCAAAGAATATAGTGGTTTAAAAGTTTTAGGCGGAGGAACTTTGGAAAAGAAGTTAACCGTCCAAGCTCACGCCTTCAGCAAATCCGCTGAAAAAGCCATTAGTGATGCCGGTGGCAAAATTGAGGTGATCTAATTATGAAGAAATTAGGTGGAATTCTCAAAAATAAAGAAATCATGAACCGTATCTTATTCACGGTTCTCATCCTCTTCATCTTCCGAATCGGTGCTCAAATCACCGTTCCGGGGGTGACATTAGGTGAAGATTTACAGAATTATTTAGATAGTTCTTACGCTTTATCCTTAATGAACCTATTAGGTGGAGGAACTTTACAGAGCTTCTCCATATTCGCCTTAGGCGTTTCTCCTTACATCACGGCTCAGATTATCGTGGAATTATTATCCACTGATGTCTTGCCAGCCTTAACGGAACTGAAACGTCAAGGTCAAGGCGGAAGAAGAAAGCTCGAAATGGCCACCCGTTATCTAACATTAATGTTAGGTGCGGTCCAAGCCTATGGTATTATTCGTACCATGGAATCATCTGACGCCATAACATTTGTGACCGCTAGTCAAGAATGGCTCACTTATATTTATATAATTGTCATTATGATGGCGGGATCCATGATTGTCATGTGGCTCGGTGACCAAATATCTGTCAAAGGTATTGGCAACGGTATCTCAATGATTATCTTCGCCGGTATCGTTTGCTCATTACCAAGTCAGATTGGAAATGCCTTCTCATTATGGGTGGGTAATTCCGCATTACAAGGACAAGGCGACTCCGCTCGTATCGCGGGTATATTCAAATTCTTGCTTTATATCCTCTCTTATGTCCTTATTATTGCCTTTGTTACATTTATCGAACTTTCCAAAAGAAAGATTCCAGTGCAACACTCCGGTAAGGGTGGGGGACAAACTCAAGCGATGTCCCGTGCTAGCTTCTTACCGATCAAGGTTAACTCCGCAGGTGTCATTCCTGTCATCTTCGCGAGTTCCATCTTGATGGCACCTAGCGTTATCGTCGCATTTATCGACCCAGATAAGACAAGTGATAAATGGTTAGGAATTTTCCAAACCTCCACGATGTATGATATGGGTGGATGGTCAATGCCTTGGGGCTTAATAATCTATTTAGTCTTAACAATTGCATTTACCTTCTTCTATGCGAACATTCAAATCAATCCACAACAACTAGCGGAAAACTTCCAAAAGAATGGTAGTTATATCCCTGGTATCCATACCGGTAATGAAACGGAACGTTATGTCCGTAAAGTACTTAATAGAGTAACCTTTATCGGAGCGATGGCATTAGCCCTTATCGCTGCCTTACCAGTCGTCTTAACATTAACTATCTTTAAAGATAATCCTTCTCTGGCTTTAGGCGGAACAGGATTAATCATCGTCGTTGGTGTGGCGCTTGAAATCAATAGTCAAATCGATGGCTTATTAGCCGGAAAATCATTCGACGAAGTCGTCGCTGGTGGAGGACGTTAATTATGAAAAAGAACATTATCTTAATGGGCCCTCCAGGTGCGGGTAAAGGCACCTTGGCTAAACAATTAAAAAGTTCCCTTAATCTCGTTCATATTTCTACTGGAGATATGTTTAGAGAAAATATAAAGGGTGGAACCGCTCTAGGTCTACTCGCGAAAAGCTATATCGATAAAGGTGATTTAGTCCCTGACCAAGTGACCATCGATATGTTAAAAGCTCGTTTAGCGGAAAAGGACTGTGAAAACGGTTTCTTACTCGATGGTTTCCCAAGAACTCTTCCTCAAGCGGAAGCTTTAGAAAGATTATCTAAAGAAATCAATCGACCAATCGAAGTCGTGGTCAACTTAGATTGTAATAACGAAGAACTCATTAGAAGAATCTCCGGTCGTCGCGTCTGTAAGAATTGTGGCGCACCATATCATATCGTCACCATGAAACCAAAAGTGGAAGGTGTCTGTGATTTATGTGGCGGACCTTTGTATCAAAGAGCGGACGATAATGAAGAAGCTTTAAAAGTTCGTTTAGACCACTATGTGACTGACACTAAACCTCTCTTAGACTTCTATAAACAAAGAGGCTTATTAGAGAACTTCAACTCTTTAGTGGGCAGTCAAGAACTCTTCAATCAAGTTTCCAAATTTTTAACAAAATAATATGATTATTACAAAATCCGAACGAGAAATTAATTTGATGAAAGAAGCGGGACGAGTCGTCGCTTTAGTGTTTAAAACACTAGAAGAAAAGATTCATCCTGGTATGACAACCTTAGATATCGATTCAATCGTCGAGAAAACAATGTTAGATAATAACTGTATTCCCGCGGAGAAAGGATATTATGGTTATCCAGCGAGTGCTTGTGTGAGTGTTAATGACACATTAATACATGGCATTCCTTCAAGTAAAATCGTCATCCATGAAGGTGACATCGTCTCAGTGGATATTGTAGCAACATATAAAGGCTATTCCGCGGATGCGTGTCGTACCTATAAAGTCGGCACGCTCACGGAAAGGGCGAATCGGATCGTTGATATCACTAAACAAGCTTTCTTTGAAGCGGTGAAATTAGTAAGACCCGGCGCTCATATCGGAGATATATCCGAAGCCATTCAAAAATTTGTTGAAAGTCATGGTTATAACGTCGTTAGAGAATATACTGGTCATGGGATAGGTTCCCACATGCATGAAGATCCATCCATTCCAAATTATGGAAGAAGTGGAACTGGTCCAGTGATTAGTAAAGGAATGGCGTTATGCATCGAACCGATGGTATTAGAAGGTCGTAAGGATGTTCGTACCTTAGGAGATGGATGGACTGTGAAAAGTAAGGACGGTAAATTAACCGCGCATTACGAGAACACAGTGATCGTCACCGAAGACGGTTATGAAATAATTACCATGTATGAAGGAGAAGAATAAATGTCAAAACAAGATATGATTGAAGTGCAGGCGGTCGTTAAGGAGTGCCTACCTAACGCAAATTTCAAGGTAGAACTCGAAAACGGCGTCGTAATTCAGGCCACCGTTTCTGGAAAAATCCGTATGAATTACATACGCATTCTCCCAGGTGATAGAGTTACGGTAGAAATCTCGCCTTATGATTTAACACGGGGCCGTATAACATTTAGGTTTAAATAAACCGTAATTTAGGAGGAAAAAACTTATGAAAGTCAGACCCTCAGTCAAACCTATCTGCCCAAAGTGTAGAGTGATTAAGAGAAATGGCAAAGTGATGGTCATTTGCTCAAATCCAAAACACAAGCAGAGACAAGGTTAATAGGAGGAAATTGAAATATGGCACGTATTGTTGGTGTTGATATTCCAAACGACAAACCAGTCAAAATCTCCCTTACCTATATTTATGGTATTGGAAGATATACCGCCGAAAAGATTTGCGAAGGCGCAAAAGTCGACGGCACGATCAGAGTTAAAGATTTAACTGATGATCAATTCGGTGCGATTAGAAATGAAATCGCTAAATACAAAACAGAAGGTGATCTTCGTAGAGAAGTAGCTTTAAACATCAAACGTTTAACAGAAATTAACTGCTATAGAGGATTACGCCACAGAAAAGGTTTACCAGTCCGTGGTCAAAGAACAAAAACTAACGCCAGAACTCGTAAAGGTCCAAGAAAGACCATTGCGAATAAGAAGATGGCGCCACAAGGTTAATAGAAGGAGGAAAGTAATATGGCTCAAAAGACAAATACTCGTAAAAAGAAAGTCAAACGTTCATTTACTAAAGGTGTGGCCCACATTCATTCCACTTTCAATAACACCATTGTGACCATCTGTGATGAACAAGGCAACGCCTTAAGCTGGTCCAGCGCTGGTGCGATGGGCTTCAAAGGTGCGAAAAAAGCCACTCCATTCGCTGCTCAACAAGCCGCGGAAGCTGCTGGTAAAGCCGCTTATGATCAAGGAATTAGACAAGTTGATGTTGATGTCAAAGGTCCAGGTCCAGGTCGTGAAGGCGCCATCCGTTCTTTAGCGGTCGTGGGTTTACAAGTCTTATCTATCGTTGATAGCACTCCAATCCCACATAATGGCTGTCGTCCACCAAAACGCCCAAGAGGCTAATAGGAGGTAAAAAACATGAAAATTGCGAACCCATTTGAAAGATTTGGGATCTCCCAAGCCGATTATGACGGAAATGAAAATTATGGTCGTTTCGTCATCGAACCACTTGAAAGAGGATTTGGTAATACATTAGGTAACGCTTTAAGAAGAGTGTTATTATCTAGTTTACCTGGCGCTTCTGTCTACGCGGTAGAAGTGGAAGGTGCGCGTCATGAATTCACCGCTTTAGAAGGTGTGGAAGAAGACGTTACATCCATCATCTTAAATTTAAAAGACTTAGTCTTAAAAATTCCTGAAGGTGATGACACAAATAAAAAATTAGAAATCGATGTTAAAGGACCAAAAGTGGTGACCGCTGGTGACATTATCTTACCTAGCGGCGTTGAAGTCGTTAACAAAGATTTAGAAATCGCTCATGTCTGTGAAGGCGGTTCCTTAAAGATGGTTTTACACGCTAGAAATGGTCGTGGTTATGTGACCGGTGAACAAAATAAATTACTTCATACCGGTTTAACTCTTGGCACCATTTCCACTGATAGTAACTACTCACCAGTGAGAAAAGCCAATTATACCGTCGAAAACACCCGTGTGGGACACGATTCTAGATTCGACAAGTTAACAGTCGAAGTTTGGACAAACGGCTCTATACTTCCTCAAGAAGCTTTAGCCTTATCCGCGGAAATTTTAATTGCCCACTTAAATAAATTCTTAGATGTCGCTGATATCACAAGAGATATCAATATCGAAAAGGATGAAGTGAAAGTTGAAGAAAATAAATATGAAAACTTCACCATCGAAGAATTAGATCTCTCCGTCCGTTCTTATAACTGCTTAAAGAGAGCTGGTATTCAAACCATCCTCGAATTAACAGAAAAGAGTGAAGAAGAGATGATGAAGGTCAAAAACTTAGGTAAGAAATCACTTAAGGAAATCAAAGAAAAATTAATTTCTTATGGTTTATCCTTCAGAGACTTTGAATAAGGAGGTAACAAGTTATGCCAGCACAAGGTAGAAAAAATGTCCATGGTAAGACCGGCGTAAGATTTAAAGCCGCCTATACCAAGAGCAAATATGAGAATATGCTTCGTAATGTCGTTACTGACTTAATTCTCAAAGGTTCTGTGAAAGTGACAGAAGCTGTCGCCCGTGATGTGGTGAAAGAAGCAGATCGTTTAGTGACATTAACCAAAAAGGAAGATGTTATGAACGCAAAAAGACAAGCTGCTAGATTTGTTAGAAACATCGAAAACGAATCTGGTAAAAAAGCTTTAGATGTCTTATTCTCCGAAGTCGGTCCTAAATTTAAGGAAAGAAACGGTGGATATACAAGAAGATTAAAACTCGGTAATAGACGTGGAGATGACGCTCCAATCGTCGTGGTTACCTGGGTTGAATAATCTCTTATCAAACTAAATAGAAGTGGTGTTATCATCACTTCTTTTTTAACCTTACAATCGATACATACATTCTTTATTTAATAACAATAAATAAACACTTTATTTGCATTGTCTTTCTTTTTCCCTTAAAATAATCTCTCCATTAAAATGGAACTAAAGGGGAAAATTATGAGAAAGATTTGGAAACTATTTCCGTTAATATTAACTCCATTGCTTCTTTCATCATGTAATATCGTCTCTCCAAAAGCGGAGAGTGTCAGTGAAGATGTTCATTCTGACGATACAGAAGAAATTGATGGTGTCAAAGTCACTTTAAGCGGTGATTCTAAAGTTGTTTCTGGTAATAAAGTCAAACTTACTTTAAGTATGGATCCTAGCGATCAAATGCCTAGTAAAAAAATTACTTGGAAATCATCTGATAACACAATCTTAAAGAAAGTGACCACTGGTACGACAAAGACAGCTTGTGAATTTAATGCTTTAGCATTAGGCACAGCTACAGTTTCCGTTTCTTCTTATTTTGCAAATGACACAAGTAGACCATTTACTAAAACTTTTGAAGTGGAAGTAGTTAGACCAGAATTAACTGGTATTACTATTTCTACATCTAGAAATAATATGGGTCTTAATTCCACGATGGCTTTCTCTGTTAGTCCTACTCCAAGTGGGGCGGAGTTACCAGAAATTAACTGGTCAGTTGATAACACGAATTTAGCATCTATTAGTAATACAGGTGTTCTAACTTCATATTCTACTGAAGGTAGTGTCGTTGTTACCGCGAAAACCGTGGATAATAAATTCGAAGCTTCAAAAACCATTAGTATCCAAGAAATTGTCTTAGATAAATGGACACTTATGATTTATTTATGTGGAAACGATTTAGAAAGCGGCTACGCTAATCAAACAACAGTCTACGATGATTATGGTAATGCATATTCTTGGGATGGAGTTGGTTTAGCGGTTAGCGATATTCAAGAAATTCTTTCTGTTAACGGACAACCAGATGATGTGAATATTCTTATTCAAACTGGTGGAGCATCTGTATGGACTAATAACTCCAAATATGGTCATTATTCCGATAATTACACAATTTCTAATGAAAGAACTCAAAGACATAGAGTTGTGAATAATAAAATCGTCTTGGAAGATGACACCTTAGGTGATCAATCAATGGGCTTAACTTCCACTTTCCAAAGTTTCTTAGAATGGGGTCTTACAGATTATCCAGCCGAAAAAACAGGCGTTATCTTATGGAACCATGGTGGAGCGATGCAAGGTGTTTGTTATGATGAAAACCATGGCGATGATAGTTTATTAACTGACGAAGTATATAACGCAGTTAATGGAGCCTTCGAAAAAACCGGAAGAAGTAAATCCGATAAATTAGAATTTATTGGTTATGACGCATGTTTAATGGCGGTTCAAGATATCGCAATTAAAAATAGTGAATTCTTCAATTATATGGTTTGCTCTCAAGAGAGTGAAGCTGGTGAAGGATATGATTATGAAACATGGATTGATGATTTATATGCTGATAAACCAACAACCACGATATTAAAAGCTATTTGTGATGGATTTATCAAAGATAATGGTGGAGTTTCTTCTAGTGGTAATCAAACTCAATCTTATTTAGATTTATCTTATGCTGAAGAATACAAAAATGCTTGGAATAATATGGCTAAACATATTTCTATTACTTCTAGCACGAAATCTTCTTTTAAATCTTTGATTAAATCTTGCCAGCATTACGCTGGTAGTAGTTATACAGGTTATGGAACATTTGACGCGAAAGATTTTGTTAATGAATTAGCAGATTCTTCTTTTGATCCAGGTAGTACATACACTGACGCAGTTTTGACCGCTCATAGCCATTTAGTGGCTTATGAAACCCACCAACAAGGTGCTGGTAATTCTAATGGAATATGTCTTTTCTGGTCAGTTAGCAGTTACTGTAATAAGAATTCTTATTATAAATCATCAATGACCGACCTAACCGATTGGCGTTCCTTAGTTATCACTTACGGAGATTAACACAATTAAAATAATACCCCTACAATGTAGGGGTTTCTTTTGTATTAAGTTTAAATATATTTTACTCGATTATTATAATGTGGCCACTTCTAAAGTAAGACCTAATGGTTTCATTATTTTGATTAATGTTTCGATATTAGGTTTAACGACACATGACTCGATTCTTGCTACAGATGAATGTGGAATTCCACATTTTTCTGCTAAATCTCTTTGTGAATAACCAAGTTCGTTTCTTCGATCAATAATGGCACTAATGATGGTGGCTAAAGCTTCCATTTCTTCGATATCTTGTTTAGTGATATCGTTTTTCTCTTTAGCGGTTTTTTTAAAATCTTCCCAAGTTCTCATTTCATCTCTCCTTATTTCTAGATATATAATCATTCTTTTCTCTTATTGCTTTATCTATTTCCTGTATAGGTGTCTTTTGAGTTTTCTTTTTGAACATATGCAACAAGACAAACATATTATCTTTAAAATAGAAATATAATATTCTGTTTCCTCCTGGTCTTAACTCCCAAATATCATCGCGTAAATGCTTGGTTATATTGTTTGGCAATCTTGTGCCTTGTTGTTTTAATAATTCGATATGTAAAGTAATCTGTTTAAGTTGGATCCTTTTATCTTTGTCACTTGGAGCTTTTTCTGCTAAAGCGCTTAATAGCTCGAAAAGCTCTGAGTATCCGGTTTTATCTTCATAAAATATAACTTTAAACATGTAGATTTCCTTACGTAAATATGATAGCATAAATGCGTCCAAAATCAATTATTAATTTAAAATTAGTATCAATTTTAGATACAAAAAATATAAAAAGTGTTTCTAAGTAGTAAAAACCAAGTGATATTATGTTTTACATAAGGGGATTGATAAAAATATGAAAATCTTAAACAAATTAGTTTTAGGTGCTGCATCACTAGTCCTATTGACAGCCTGTGGCCCAAGCAAAGTCAGCTATGACAAATTCCATGAAGAAGCTGTTAACGCTGCTAAGCTAGAAGTTCCTTACACAAAGGTCGTTTTAAACGGTTATACTAGCTACAATGGTTTGAAAGTCGAATTTGACAAAACTACCTATGAATGGAAAGACGGCAAAGCAAGTACAAATGACAATAGCGTTGCCGCTTTAGCGGGTTTACAAGTCTTCACAATGAATGCCACTGTTATTGGTAATGATGAAAATTTCACCTATTATTTCGGTAACGGTTCCTTCAAAGTTACAATGAAAGCTGAACAAGATAACGGCACTGCGACCTTTAACAAATATGGCTTATTAACCAGTATGAAAGGTAAAGCCATGGGTGTGGAACATGACTTCACCGTTAAATGGTCCAAATAATTAATTAATTATTGATCGAAGAGTTGTCCATAATACGTGGGCAACTTTTTTTCTTGCTTAATGAAATCAATAATATAAAATAAAGATGTAACAATAGTTACGTATAGGCAGGATTTTTAACTTAAGGTGTTAATTCCTGTTTTTCTTTACTTCTACTAGCATCAATAGCAGTAAAGTCATGAAAACTATGATAATTTCCATAGACACTTCCTCCTTTTTTCACGAGTCTTTAAATCTGTCGTGGGCGAAGAAGCGCCTATACGTAACTACGAGGAAGATAAGATACCCTCCTATATCACAAATAGGGGGTATAAATTCCAAAATGTTCAAAAAAATGAGAAAGATTTTTTATTAATCTATGATTAAAAAATTTTATGATGAGACAATATCTTATTATTAGTAATAGTTAGCATTCTTTTATTTAATAAAATTAAATCCTTTGATAGAATATAGACAAAGAATAATTCTTAATACTTTTTATGGAGGGGTTAATAATGTCCAAAAAGTACCAAGAAGAATATGAAGTCGGTTTTACACCTCGTTTAGTTATGGAAGAAGCCAGCAGGTGTTTACTATGCTTAGACGCTCCATGTTCTACTAGTTGTCCAGCAGGAACAGATCCTGCTAAATTTATTCGTTCCTTACGTTTTAAAAACGTCAAAGGAGCCGCGGAGACTGTGCGTATTAATAACGTCTTAGGGGCGATATGCGCAAGAGTTTGTCCAACAGAAAGATATTGCCAAGAAGGTTGTAGCAGAAGCGGTATTGATAAACCAATCGATATCGGTAGAATTCAACGTTACATCACAGACTTTGAAGATGCTACCAAGATGGAAATCTTAGAAGTTAAAGAACCTAATGGTAAGAAAGTCGCCGTTATCGGTAGTGGTCCAAGTGGCTTAACAGTCGCTGCAGAACTCGCTAAAGAAGGCTTTAAAGTGACAATTTATGAAAAAGAAGCAAAAGCCGGTGGCTATTTAAGATATGGTATTCCTGAATATCGTTTACCAAATGAAATCGTTGATAAAGAAATAAAAAGAATTGTCGAATTAGGTGTTGATATCGTTTTAAACACTAAAGTCGGTGAAGACGTTAAAATCGAAGAATTAAGAAAAGAAAATGACGCTGTTATATTAGCGGTTGGTGCTAGCGAAGGTAAGATGTTACCAATGTTTGAAAATAACCGCAAAGTCATTAAGGCTGTTGATTGGTTAAAGAAAACTAAAGCTAGAAAAGGTAATGTCAAAGTTCCTAACAATGTTTTAGTAATTGGTGGTGGTGACGTCGCGATGGATGTCGTCACATCCTTAAAATTATTAGGTTGCCCACATGTGACCGATGTTGTTTATGAACAATTTTCTGAATTCCGTGCTTCCAAGAAGGAATTAACAGGCGCACAAGCAGAAGGAGTCACTATCATTGATGGTTATGTTCCTACCGCTGTGGCTAGAGGCGGAATTGTTAAATTTAAACATAGAGTTATTCCTGCTGAATTAAAGATTAAAGCTGATCTTATCATCTTAGCGGTTGGCCAAGTTTCTAATGTGAACGGATTAGGCGTTACTTTAGAAAAAGGCGAAGTTAACCAAAAAGGTTGCCGTGTGGAAGGCACTAACGTCTTCTTTGCTGGTGACATTGGTCATGGTGAAAAGACAGTTGTTTATGGTGTCAGAAGCGGTAAAGAAGTCGCTTTTGAAGTCAAAAGATTTTTAGGAGGTAAAAAATAATGGTTAGAAAAGATTTATCCATTACCTTCATGGGTGTTAAATTCCCAAACCCATTCTGTTTATCATCTTCCCCAGTTGGTAACTGCTATGACATGTGTGCGAAAGCCTATCGTAGTGGTTGGGGTGGAGTTGTCTTTAAGACAATTGGTCCAAAACATTATTTAATCGATGAAGTTTCTCCTCGTTTTGACGCTTTAACAAAAGAAGCGGAACCATTTGTTGGTTTTAAAAACATGGAACAGATCGCTGAACACTCTTTAGAAGAAAATTTAGCGGACTTAAGAAGACTTAAAAAAGAATTCCCAAATAACGTTCTTATCGCCTCAATTATGGGTAGTAATGAAAAAGACTGGGAAGAATTAGCTAGACTTGTCACCGAAGCCGGTGCGGATATGATTGAATTAAATTTCTCCTGTCCACAGATGACTTCTCATGCGATGGGTAGCGATGTTGGTAGTAATCCTGAACTTTGCCGTAAATACTGCGCGGCGGTTAGAAGAAGCACCAAATTACCATTCATGGCCAAGATGACACCAAATATCACTGATATGTGTGATCCTGCCATCGCTTCTATTGAAGGTGGAGCGGATGGTATCGCTGCTATTAACACTATTAAATCTATTATCAATGTTGATTTAGATAAGAAAGTTGGTTTACCAATTATTAATGGTAAATCCTCTATCTCTGGTTATTCTGGTAAAGCTGTTAAACCAGTGGCCTTAAGATTTATTCAACAGATGAAAACTAATCCAAAACTTAAGAATGTAGATATCTCCGGTATCGGTGGTATCGAAACTTGGGAAGATGCTGCGGAATTTATCTTATTAGGTTGTAAAAACTTACAAGTTACCACAGGTATTATGCAATATGGCTATCGTATTGTTGAAGATATGAAAAACGGCTTAGAACACTATATGGAAGAACAAGGTGTCGATCATTTAGAAGACTTAGTCGGATTAGCTAATAAAAATATCATTCCAGCGGAAGAACTTGATAGAGATTATATCGTCTATCCAGAAATTAACTCCGATAAATGCGTTGGCTGTGGAAGATGCGTCATCTCTTGTTATGACGGCGCTCACCAAGCTATGGAATGGAATAAAGAAACACGTCGTCCAAATTGCAACCATGATAAATGCGTTGGTTGCTTATTATGCGGACTTGTGTGTCCAGTTGGAGCGATTAAACCTGGTGAAAGAGTTTTAAAACCAGGTAGAAAAGAAAAGAATTTAAAGAAAATGGTTTTACAAGAAACCGTTGAAAAACTCTAATATTTATACCCCCCAATCTATCTTGGTTGGGGGACTTTATTGAAAGGAGATATAAATATGAGACATAAAAAATTATTAGCCTCGGTTTTAGCAGGCGTGTCCTTATCCTTATTAGCGGTAGCGTTATTACCTAAGACTGGTAGTAGTGTTATTAAGGCTAACGCTGCGGAAGAGACCGCGACTTTACAGCCAAGCCATGTGACAGCAGCCGGCGATTTAACTGATGATAAAAGTAATACTTGGTCATTTTCTTATGTGGCCGATAGCATTAATGATCAAGCATCTTATATTCATGTTGGCTCTAATTCTAAAAATGCAACTTCTTTAACTTTGTCTACGACAGCGTTTAACACAATTACGGTTAAATCAGTTTCTGTCTGGGCTGCTGCAAAAAACAGTACTAATGCAACAAGCCATATTTTAATTGGGGGAAATGAAGTTGCCACAAGTGATGTTTTAACTAATAACGCAGCCTCCGGAGGAACTGAATTAGCATATGATAATTCCACCGCGAAAAAGACTGGTGCTATCACAATAGAAGTTAGTAGACCCACTCAAGCTCAAGCAGCTTTATATTTAAATAAAATTGAAGTTGTTTATGAAGGTGGTACACCTACTGATCCAATTACAAAAATTGAAGTAACAACCCCTCCTACAAAAACTTCTTATCATGTCGGGGAATCATTTGATCCTACAGGCATGTATGTAGAAGGTACACATGAAGGTGGCACAAAAGAAGAAATTACCGATTACGTCTATTCTCCAGAAGGTGCTCTAGATGCAGGAACAGAAGAAATTACCATTAATTATGGTCAATTATCTTGTACAACACCTATTAGTGTTATTGAGCCCACAATTACTTCTATTGAAGTAACTCATTTACCCACAAAAGTTGATTATTATGTTGGTGATGATTTAGAAACTGATGGATTAGTAGTGATGGGAACATGTTCCCATTGTAGCGAACAAATTGATGTCACAGCTTCTTGTTCTTTCTCACCAACCACATTTGTGGCTACAGATATTGGTAGCAAAGAAATTATAGTTACTTATGCACCAAGTGTTACTACATCATTTAATGTAAATGTTAGCGCTGCTCCTGCTAAAGCTAAATATAGCATTGTTAAAACAAATGATTTAGCAGTTGGCGATGAAATTGTGATCGCTAGCGCTGGAAGTGTTGCTTATGTTATGACAGGCACAATTAACAATGATAGATATGTAGGTGCATCAGTTACTAAATCAAGCGGTCTAGATTCTTTCACTGATGATTCTGGTTCCGCAATGGTTTTAACTCTTGAACAAGGTTACACAGATACTTCGTTTGCGTTTAAAAATGAAAATGGCAAATATATTGCTGGCAAAAATGATACAAAATTAGCCGTAGAAACAACCATTACAGCATCATCATCTTGGACAATTGCAATTGATGCCGATGGTGTTGCTACATTTACTAATGTCGGATTTACGACAAGAATGATCAAATTGAATCCTCAAAACAATGTTTTTGGTGAATATACAGCTTCTAGTAGTGGTATGGTAGATGTTTCAGTTTTTAAATATTCTGGAGGCAATGAAAACATTACCTTAAATGAAACTGAAGCCAGTGGTCCTACTGGTGATAGCATCAGTTTAACTGCTACTCCAACTACAGGGTATGAACCAACATCCTATCATTGGGAAGTGAGCGATACTGCTGTCTTATCATTAGATAGTGATAGCGATCAAACTGTTATTGTTACTTATGAAGGTGAAGGTGTTGCGACAGCGACATGTACCGCATCTGACGGCACAATTATAAGACAAGCTAGCTGTACAATTACAGTTCATAACTATGTTTATGATGTATTAACATCTAATGAATATATTATTACCGACTATACTTTTAAAGTCGGTATGTCTACAACCAATCCAAGAAATAATGTAACCGACATTAATTATAGTGACGGTTCAAGCGTTTTCTTATTTGAAAGAGCAAATAAAGCTGATAACTCTTATTACATTAGACAAGGTGATTCCTACGTTGAAAAGGGCGCTAGCACTGCTTATTTAGCATTTGTTAGTGAACCAACCACATACTGGGTTGTTTCTCGCCCAACTTCTGGTGTTGAAATATTCAATTTAATTGATACCGAAGGTAGATATTTACAACATATTTCTGGCGGATTTATTTCTGGTAGTGACGTTCAACAAGAAAATAACAACAAGATTGGTTTATTAGTTACTCAAGAATTTAATTCCCTTTCCTATAGTGGAACACTAACTAAAGACACCTACAACGAAGGTGAAGAATTTGACGCAACTGGTTTAACAATCACCGCGACATTTGAAACCTTCAGTTTAGATGTTACTGGTAGCGTCACTTGGGATGCACTAATAGCGGGCAATACATCCGTAACTGGTCGTATCCAATTAAGTGGTGCGGAAAGAACAGTGACCGTTTCTGGAATTACAGTGACTGGTTATTACTGTAGTGAAATTGCAGTGGACGCTACTAACGCACAAAAAGATTACTTTGTTGGTGAAACCACAAACAAAACTGGTTTAGTGGTTACTGCCACATATAAAGATTCTGCTGGTATCGGTCCAGATAGGGTCGAAGAAGTAGCAAGTGATAAGTACACTCTGGATCCAGAAGTTATTACTTCAGATACAGAAGAAATTAGAGTTGTTTATGACAACTGTGTGGCGACTTATCCAGTTAATGTTACACAAGCTAAATTTGAATTATCACCATCTATTACTGCTGGGGATCATGTTGTCTTTGCCGCAGGTAGTGATAATTTAGAAATGTATAATGAAAACTTCGAAGTCAAAGAATTTACATATCGTCCACATGGTGAAAAAGTCTTTGAAGTTGAAAAAGTCACTAATGGTGGATGGGCCTTTAGAGATTTAGATAGTGGTGAATATCTATCCGCTAATGGAAAAGCATTAGAATATAATACCAGCGTTGTTCCCGCAGCAGTTTGGGAAGTTTCTATTACTAGAACCGACACCTATGACACTGTTTATATTGAAAGCAAATCTCAAACCGACTATTTATATATGTCTTATAATTCTGATGCTGACAAAATCAAAATGGCCAACACCAGTGATATTGAAATTTATGAGGATGTCACATTAAAGAAACCTCAATCAATTGAAGTTGATACAAGTTCCACACACGATACAGAATTTGAAGTTGGAGAAACATTCTCCTATTCAGGATTAAAGATTAAAGTAAATTGGGGTGGTGGAGCATTTGATGTTATCAGCACTGGTTTCCAAGTGGAAACTCCTGATATGTTAACCGCTGGACAAAAATCTGTCACAGTTACCTATATGGGTGTTGAAACATCTTATACAATTAATGTTAAACCTTCTAGCCAACACGTTATGGTTGGTATTGAAGTAAGCGGCATGAAAAATGTCTTCATCGTTGGTGAATATTTCTCCTTCGGAGGTCAAGTCAAAGCAGTCTTCTCCGATAACACTAGAGAGCCATTAGATGCTTCTGATTACGTCATTACTGGACAACCAGACGAAGGCGTTCCATTTACCGAAGCTCAAGTCGGTATTAAACAAATCACTGTTACTTATAAATTAAATACTGAATTTAAATGTGTTTATGATATCGAAATCGTTTCTAACGATCATAACGATTTAGAGTCAATCAGCGTTACTAATCCAGTCACTACATATAATGTTGGTGATGAATTTGTCAAACCAACCGTTATGGCACAGTTTGAATTCGGTGATCCAGTTGATGTCACAAATGAAGCCACATTTAGTGGTTATAACATGAATCAAGCTGGAACATATACAGTTGATGTTAGTTATACCGCTGGTGAGATTACTAAACATACTTCATTCACAATTACCGTTAGTAATGGTGGAGGAACATCAGAAGATCCAACAAGTGGTGGTTCTTCCAGTGGTTCAACATCTGAAGGTGGCGGAAGTAAAAAATCAATTAACGTCTTAGCCTGGGCGATTCCAGTGATTATTGGCTCTGTTATCGTTTTAGGTGGTGTTGGAGTTGGTATTTACTTCTTAATCAAAAATAAGAAAAATAAATAATGCTTGATAGTAAAGAAGTATTAAAAAAACTAACTATTTATCAAAAGGCTTCACTATTAGTTGGGTACCAGAATATGGCCACTCGACCAGTGAAGCCTTTGGCTATACCTAGCTTAACGATGAGTGATGGACCTAATGGGGTTAGAAAAGAGAGCGAAGGTAATGTTGATATTAATAACACTATTCACACATTACCAGCGACTTGCTTTCCATGTGGAAGCGCATTAGCCTGTTCATTCGATAATGATTTATTATTTGAAGTTGGCAATAGCATCGCTCAAGAATGTTTATATTACGATATTAATGTTTTATTAGGACCAGCGATAAATATTAAAAGAAATCCATTATGTGGAAGAAATTTTGAATATTTATCGGAAGATCCATATTTAACAGGGACCTTATGTTCTAATTTTGTTAACGGCTTACAACAAAATAAAGTATTAGCGTGTCTAAAACATTACGCTGGTAATAATTTAGAAGATTATCGATATATCGGTGATTCGATTATCGATCTAAAAGCACTAAATGAAATATATTTAAAGGGATATCAAATTGTCATTAATAATTCTCATCCTGGTTTAATCATGACCGCCTATAACAAGGTTAATGGTTATCACGCTAGTGAGAATAAATATTTATTAAAAGATATCTTAAGAGATAAATATCATTATGATGGATTAACCATTACCGATTGGGGTGGAATGGTGAATAGAGATATCTCTTTAAATATGTCTCAAGATTTAGAGATGCCAGGCATGATAGAAGAAAACATCTTAAAAATAGTGAAAGGTGTGGAGTCTGGATTAATTAAAGAATCTACCTTAGATGAATCAGTTTTTAGATTATTAGAAACAATTAATAAAACAAGAGTAAAAACATCAAAAAAGGCGCAGATATTTGATAAAAATAAAGAAATTGCCTTAAAATCCGCTATAAAAAGTGCAGTCTTATTAAAGAATGAAAATAATCTTTTACCGTTAGATAAGAATAAAGAATATGTCATTATTGGTGACCTATTTAATAAGATGAGATATCAAGGTGGCGGATCATCTTTAATCAATGCTTATGAGGTTATTGATAATAAGAAAGCTTTTGACAACCATGAAGTAAAATATCGTTTCTATCCGGGTTATGAAGAAAATAAAGAAAAGATAAATTCTAAATTAGAAATCGAAGCGATTAATGGCGCTAGCGATGCTGATGTTATTTTATTCTTCGGTGGATTAACTGATCTATCTGAATCAGAAGGATTTGATCGAAAAGATATGAAACTCCCTATTAATCAAATCCATCTCATTAACGAATTAGTAAAACAAAATAAAAAGATTGTCTTTATCATGTTTGGTGGATCTCCTTTTGAGATGCCGTTTATTGATAAATTAAATAGTTTGTTATTTATGAATCTACCTGGCGAGATGGGTGGAGAAGCTTGTTATAAATTACTATTTGGAGAAACATCTCCTTCTGGACATTTAGCGTTTACCTGGATGAATAGATATGAAGATGTTCCTTATTATAGTGAGTACGATTCCTCTCCAATTGAGCTATATAAAGAATCGATATATGTCGGATATCGTTATTATTCTTCTTTTGATAAGAAAGTATTGTTCCCATTTGGTTACGGTTTAACATATGGGAAATATCATTTCTATAATTTATATATTAATAATAAGGATAATAAGGAAATAATCGTTTCCTTTAAGGTGAAAAACGATAGTGATATTTCTATTGAAGTCGTTCCTCAAATATATGTTGGAATAGAAAATAGCTCCCTTCCACGTAGTAAATATGAATTAAAAGCTTATAAGAAAGTAGCCTTATCCCCATTAGAAGAAAAAGAAGTTAGCTTAACTATTAAAGTGGATGACTTAAAAGTGTATGAATCATCCTCTAATTTAGAAAAGATTGAAGACGCGGATTATATCTTCTATTTAAATGATGACGCTAATCATATATATGAAACTAAGAAGATTCATATTAATGGTGAGAAATTATCTTTAAAAGAAAATGAAAACATTTATTTATCAAAAGATATTACTCATATTGATAACGAAACATATTTTTCCTATCTAGGTAGAAAAGTAGAACCTTACAAAAAGAAAAAGCCATATACTATGGAAACTCCGATCTATGAATTTAATACCTTCTTCGGGAAGATCATTAAAAAAGCGATGCTACATCAAGGTGATAAAGTCATAAAATCCGCGAAGAAATGTCAAGATGAGCAAGAAAAAATCAGAGTGATAAAATCCGGAACATTTATGAAAAAGATGATTTTATCTAATTGTTTAAGAAGTCTTTGCTATAGCGCGGGTGGGAAGATGACTTTAAAGACCGCGGAAGGTATCTTACTTTTAGTAAATGGTCATGTATTTAAGGCTTTAAAGAAGTTTCTATAAGACATTAACATATCTTTTTGTCTCCTCGGACATGTTGCTAAAAAATTTCTCTATTATATAATTAAGGCAGAAAGGAATCTTTATTAAATGAGAAAAAAGATTATTTTTGGTGCTGTTTTATTGCTACCACTTTCAATGATAACAGCATGTACAAATAAGACTAAAGGAGTGGATTATAAGAAAGATCTATCCATCGGTGAAGAACTTTCTGATAAAGAAAAAGCAGATGTTATTTGGGCTGCTTATCAAAAACTGGACGAAGTTGTGAAATTTACTGTGAGCACAAAATCATTTGAAGCTAATAATGAAAACTCCAGTAGTACAACGGAAACTAAACAAGTCGTCTATAACTATGCTAACTATTATTCACACGCTGATGCAGAGACAAAAACTACATATGTGGTTAATGGTGTAACAACAGTTGTGGAAGGTGAAACTACTGAAGATCATTGGGTCGACAACGAAAAGAAACAATACCTTGCAGTCATTAATGACAAACACAATAAAGATATTGAAGTACAAGGTCACTTCTTTGACACCGACGAACAAGGACAGTTTGAATTACTCAAAACCAGTTTCTATCGTGAAATTCCTGGTATGTTTGTGAGTCAAATGACGGACGCTAATGCCTATAAGTCAGGTGACAATTATAATTTTGTCCTTAGATATTATTATGAATCTGAATCACCAGTGGTATATGGCGAAGATGTTTTAACGGAAAAAGGTTCTAACAAAAGACAAATGACCATGACTATTAATAAGTCATTTAAGGTTACGGAATTTTCCTATGATTATCTTGCGGAAGCCAACCATTATCAAGCAGAACCTCCTATGGGAGAAGAGATGATTAAACTAAACGAAAACCATAATGAAATCAAATTTGAATATGGCAAATTAAAAGATAATTCTAAAGGATTAGCGAAAATTAATGCTGAATACAATAGTGTTCAACTAGCCGACTTATCCTTAAATACAACATTAGGTAATTATAATGCTGAAGCTCAAACTTATAACAGCACAAGTACTCCAACTTATGAAATGGAAATGAAATTCATTACATTCGCTAAGAGACATGTTGATGCTATTATTCCATTAAATAATGGTGCTCAAGCTAATGCATTCTCATTACGTCTTGCTGGTCATACTAGCGATCACATTATCCCATCTGATGAATGGGTTGGTTTAATCGATAAAGAATTTGAAGGCTTACAAGCTAAACTCCCAAGTGGATATTCTGTTAATAATAATGTCGATCATGATGTCGTCTATTATTTACCAGAAGGCCAAATGATCAATGGCTATTTACATTTAAGTTTTGATGTTGAAATAACACAAACAGAAGTGGTTGTTTCTAACTTAGATGCCTTTGTTAGCCAAGTCATGTAATAGGAAAGGAGAATAAAGATGAATAAGAAAATTATTTTAGGAACAGCGTTACTCTTACCTTTAGTGTTATCTGGTTGTTCCAATAAGAAAAAAGATACAGATAAAGTTACTTTCCAACAATTTAATTTTGAAGCTGAAGTCACTGGATTTGAACGTGATCGTATTATGTTTGAAGTCTTAGAGGCAGCGAAACAAATCAAGAGCGTAAAGAGCGAAAAAACAAATTATGTTTATGGCGACTACGATGACTGCATGAATGCTGAAGGCACGATTGAAACAACCTTATATAACGGATATTTCGTGAACGAAATCTCTAATTCTGAAGTTCGCACAAAAGTAAATCATATTATCACCACTGAAAAAGTGACGACTGATGAATATGAATGGGTCGATGGAGAAAAAATGATCTCTGTTGACTATAGAAAGGCGACCCGTTATTACAATAATGTTGAAGAAATTGCTGATGAAGATGCTCTTAAAGCTAGAAGAGAAGCATTAAATAATCGTTTCTTAACTGATGTCGGTGATGTCTTTGATGAAGGCAAACTCTTTAAAGAGGGCAAATTCTATTATGCAATAAATGAAATGTATGAAGAAGAACATACCTTTGATGAATATGGTGATGATCAGCATCACAAAGAAAGAATCGATATCAGTCGTAAACAAGAAGTTTTAAAGATTGATGAAGCTTACAAGATTGTTTCTTGGACACTATTTAAAGATGAACAAAGTAACGTTCCTTCTTATGAGCACTATATCGATAAACCAGTTGTAGTTGAAGAAACCACTGAGAAAAAGACTGTCACTTATGGTGATAAAGAAGATGGTGCGGCTAAATTCTCCGCGATTGTCAGCGAATTCTATGGAAAACAGTTATCTGATGATACAACCGGTATGGATGTTGAAACAGGTTCCTACGATAAAGATTCCAAGACATTTACCCAACAAGGTACTATGTTTAGAGATATAATCAAAAGAGAAGATTTATCTTTAGTGAAACGTCATTATGATATTAGAATTTATAACGGTTCTAATGAACAAAACGCTCTTAAAATTACTAACTCTTTAAATTATCGTCCTAATGGTTACCAAGGCACGGTTGATATCGCTAGAGGCACATTACCTTTAAAAGAAGCTTTAGAACCATTCGGATTTACTGAAGTAAAAATTGGTGAAGGAACAGAAGCGTATGTTGTTTATACATATGATGCAATGCCAGCAGGCGGCAGTTTCTTAATCTCTTATGATGTCTCTTTAACTAACGAGAACACATTAAGCTTTGAAAATGTTACTGTCGTTCCATATTTCTCCAATATGATGTAAAGAAAGAAGGATGAATAAAATGAAAAAGAAAATAATTATTTTAGCTACTAGTATCTTACTTCCTCTCTCTTTAGCGGCTTGTTCAAATAAAAAGAGTAGCGAGGTCAAATTTGAAGAATTTAAATTCAGCGGAGATCCAGTTACTGAGATTGAAAAAGCTAAATTATTAGATGGTGTTTTTAACAAACTTTCTGATCTAAAAGAAATGAAAGGTACAGGTTACCGTTTAAGTTCTCCAAGCGAAAATAGAAAGAGTGAAACATCAATCGAAATTGATGGTAAGGCATATGAAGGTTTCTATTTAGAAACGAAGAATAAAGAAACCACTAAAGTGGAAGAGCCATCATATAAATATTCTTTTGTTGAAGAAGAAAATAGCTACATTTATTTAGACGAAGAAAAGAAAGTGGTTGGCACGGTTAGTGAGCAATATGAAGAATTACCATTTAGTTACTTCATGCAAATCTCTGAAACTGAATTACCAACACTTAAAGAACAATTCTATAAGAGAATGCTTTGGCAAAATGTTGTACAACCTTTTGGAATTGCTCAATTGGAATTTTATAAAGAAGGCAAAAACTCTTATATCACTGTTAGTTCTGATATTACTGAAACCCATACCGCGGTTGTACGTGGCGATGAAACATTCGATAAGTTAGAAGTGGAAAAGAGCCAATCAGTTTTCTCCTTCAATTCCAAGTTTGAAATCACAAGAATGACTAGATTTAGCGAAACCACATCAAACTATGATGATTCGCTTAATGTCCCATTTGCTAAAGAAAGAGTGATTGAAAAAGAAACTTCTACACTTGAATTAAAATATGGTAAAAAAGCCGCTAATGAAGCCGCGATTAACACTTTCAAAACCAAATATGCGAATCCATTTGTTATTGAATTAGAAAGTAGTTCAACCGTTGGCGACTATAATTCTGAAAGTGGAACATATACACCAAGTAGCGAATTACCAACACTTAACGATAGCAAATTCACTATTAAGGATGATGGTTCAGTCCATTTTGAAGGAACTTTGAACTTTGAAAATATCAGTGGAAATAACGCTTTTGCTCCAAAATTCTCTGTTAAATTTAGTAAGGGATATGCCGCAGGCGGAGAAGAAGTCGTTATTGAAAAAGGTTTAAGCTTAGGCGATAACATGGCGAAGATGAGCTTTGAAGCGAAAGAAGTTGAAGGTAATCAAGTTTATGTTGCTTCTAGTAGCCTTAATGCTTCCTTAATGGGAGAAAAACTATACGTTAGTTTCGATATGAAATACGCTAACGAGAGTGTGGAATTCTCTAATGTTAGCTCTGTTCGTGTCTACTAATTAGAAACTATTAACTAATAAGAACTGGCTCTGATTTATCAGGGCCTTTTCTATTGCCCTTTTAAAGATATTTCTTTATGATTATGGGGATATGAAAGAATTAACACTATTAGAAACACAAATCGCCATTAAATATCTAAAAGATACATTTGAAACTTTATTAGCGAAAAAACTAAATCTTATTAGAGTGTCCGCGCCTTTATTCTTAGAAGAAGAAAGCGGTTTAAATGATGAACTGAACGGACATGAAGAAAGAGTCAGTTTTCTAGTTAAAGATAAAAAACTAGAAATCGTTCAATCTTTAGCGAAATGGAAAAGATACGCTTTAAAGAAATATGATTTCCCATTAGAAACAGGTTTATATACCGATATGAATGCGATTAGAAAAGATGAAGAGATGGATAATCTTCATTCTATCTATGTCGACCAATGGGATTGGGAAAAGATTATTAAAAAAGAAGATAGAAATAAGAGATACTTATTTAAAATTGTTTCTCAAATCTATTCTGTCATCTATAAAGTTTCTTTAATAAGCGAGAAGAAGTGGGGATTTAAATACGATTTACCGAGCAAAATAGCGAAAATATCCACCAAGGAGCTTGAAAAGAGATATCCTAGTAAAACTCCTAAAGAAAGAGAATATTTAATCTCCAAAGCCTTAAAAGCGGTATTTATCTACGAGATAGGCTGGCCACTTAAAAATAAATTACCTCATGATGGACGCGCAGCGGACTATGATGATTGGAAACTTAATGGCGATATTATTCTTTTTGATGAGACTATCGATTCTCCAATTGAATTATCTTCAATGGGTATAAGAGTCAATAAAGAATCTTTATATAAACAATTAAAATATAAAGGTGAATTAGATAAATTAAATAATCCGTACTGTCAGATGATTAATAATGATGAATTACCATTAACCATCGGTGGTGGTATTGGTCAATCTAGATTATGTATGTTTTATTTAAAAAAGAAACATATTGGAGAAGTGCAATCATCATATTGGGATGATGAATATAAAGAAAAACTCCTGAAACAAGGAGTTAAAATCTTATAAGAGGGTTTATACCCTTTTATTTTTTCTTTAGTTTCGCAGTCAACCATTTATCAACTCGTCTCGCTAAATAAAGTAATAAACCTAAATAAGCGACGATTAAGAAGATAACTTGTAAATATTCTAATGGATTGGTGCTAGTGAAACTTGAGACACCTTTTGGAATAATTTGAACACCAAATATGACAGTCGCACATCCTATACCTCGACATAAAATGATTTCCGCGAGGTGAACCCAGAAGTTCATCTTTGTGGCTCCTGAAACCATACATATCGCGTCATCTGGGAAGATGGGAAGTAGATACATAACAGGAACATAAACCATTCCTTTTTCTTGCACGAGATCTTTGGCTTCATCATATTCTTTTTGTCCTAAGATTTTAACGATCGCTTTATTACCACCGAAGCGACCGATTAAATCCATGACAACAGAAGTCAAAATAACACTTAAGAAACAGATTAAGAAAATATAGATTGGATTTAAATAATCAAATGTCGCGAGAGAAAGTAGATCAAAAATCATGCTAGTGGCGGGCATAAATGATAAGAATATAGTGCAAGCCACTCTTAAAAGGATGTAGCAGATAATAGCCCATGGGCCAACAGACTTTAACCAGCCTTTTAATTTGTTAACATCGGTTAAACCAGCCGCTCTTAAGATGAAATATAAAGAAATGCTGATCGCGGCGACAATTACTAAAACAAGTAATATTTTTAAATATTTCTTCAACTTATCTTTCGGAATATTGATAAACTTCATGAATTAATTCTATTAATAATTACATTAAAAATAAATAAAAACCCGTAAAATCTAAATATTTACGGGATTTTATAATTAAATTTTGTGTCTTATTTTTTACTGACAACGACAACGGCATCAGGAAGTTTCACAAATGTTAATAAACATTGTAAGCATCCCACTAAGACAACGATGACACCGAAGACGATTAATTGTGCGCCATATTCGATAACTGGTTTGTCACCGATACATAAAGCACCTAAGACAATAGCGACAATACCGACAACTAAGCCAACGATAACTCCAACTAAAACTCCTTTGACGTTTTTAGCTAAGATAGCGAAGACACAGTTAAAGATAGCATCTAAGACGACGACTGCGCCAACACAGATTAATAAATATGGAACGACGACTAATAATAAGTTGATAAATGTGAAAGCGTATTTAACGACTACTAAGCTGATACCAAAAGCTAATAAAATAGCACCTGGGATAGCAACAGCTGCAAATCCTTTCTTTGCTAAGAAAGCTACTAAGAAGGCTAATAATAATGATAATGAACCAACAACAATTAAGATGATACCTAATGTTAATGAAATACCATTGATAGCGTCTTGAGCAGAACTTGGATCATTATTTCCAAGAGCAGCACCTGCGACGATACATAAAATACCGACGACAATGATAATAGCGGCTTGAATCCATTTACCAATACGTTCTTTGACAAATTGCATATGTTTTCTCCTTTCTTAATTATTATAGCCACGCTACAAAAATTTGTTCAGTTTTATTTATAATAAAGGCCAAAAAAATAAACTTATTAAAAATTTCGGTTGTAACAATTGCTACAAACGAAATCAATATATATTGAAAATTAGAATTATTTTTCGTTAGTGGTAAATCAATAATTATTCTTGTGATAAAATATTCACAAGATGTGTTTATTTAAAAAGAAGAAATCGGAAGTTATTTTAAATTCAACATATAAAAAAGGACAAAAAGTCTCCTTTAAAAGAAGGGATGATATTGATCCCGGAATCATATATGAAGTTAGAAAAAATAATAACGGAGAAATTATCTATGACATCCAAATCGGTGGAGAGTGTCCAGCGATTATAAAAGATGTTAATGAGAAAGATATATTTCCAAGATAGGAGGAAAGATTATGCCAGAAATTAAATGTCCACACTGCCAAAAAGTTTTTAGTGTTAGTGAGGAACAATATCGTAGTATTGCTAGTAGTGTTCGTGATGTCGAATTTGAAAAAGAATTACATCGTCGTTTAGAGTTAGAAGAAGTAAAAAACCGTCAAAACCTCACTATTTTGGAAGAAAAACACAAAAATGAGCTTTTAGATAAGCAAAGAAATCTTGAAAAAGAAATCGATGAATTAAAGACCAAAATCAAATTAAACGAGAGTGAAAAAGAATTAGAAATTCAAAAAGCGATTTCTAGTAAAGACCACGAAATAGATAAATTGAAAAATGATCTTTTAAATCAGAAGAATGAGGAAGTTAGAAAGCTTAAAGAAAAGGAAGAAGAAGTTAGCTATTATCGTGATTTAAAAACGAGAATGTCCACAAAACTAGTGGGTGAAACTTTAGAACAACACTGCCAGATTCAATTTAACCAAATTAGAATGTCAGCTTTCCCAGATGCCTATTTTGAAAAAGATAACGATGCGAAAAGTGGATCTAAAGGTGATTTTATATTTAGAGAAAAAACTAAAGAAGGCGCAGAACTTATCTCCATCATGTTTGAGATGAAAAATGAAAATGATGAAACTGCGAGTAAACATAAAAACGAAGACTTCTTTAAAGAACTCGATAAGGATAGAAATGAGAAAAATTGTGAATACGCAGTACTTGTTTCTATGTTAGAACCAGATAACGAATTATATAACGCTGGTATTGTCGATGTTTCTTATCGTTATAAGAAGATGTATGTGGTAAGACCACAATGCTTTATTCCAATTATTTCTTTATTAAGAAATGCTGCGCTTAACGCCGCAGAAGCGAAAAACGAATTAATGCTAGTGAGAAATGAAAATATTGATATCACTAACTTTGAGCAAGAACTTAATGACCAACAACAATTAGTGGCGAGAAATTATGAACTTGCGAAAGATCATTTCACCACAGCGATTGAAGAGATTGATAAAACTATCGATCACTTACAAAAAGTCAGAAAAGAACTTGTGGGTAGTGAAAAGAATTTAAGAATCGCTAATGATAAGGTGCAAAATCTATCAATTAAGTCATTAACAAAAAATAACCCGACGATGAGAGAGAAATTCGCCGAGTTGAAGAATAAATAATCTATTTAGAGACAAGCTCTAATAGGTTTTCATATAGGGCTAATCTAGTTAATAGTCCTACACCACCTGGCACCGGTGTTTGTAAATAAACAGGTAAGTCAGGTAAAGCATCACCATGTAATCCGGATTCGTCTCTAGATATACCAACATCTATGATGACTGCGGATTTTTTATATTTAAATTTATTATCTAAGAAGTGCTTTTTTCCAATCGCGATAACAATGATATCGGCGTTTTCGATATATCTAGCCATATCCTCAAATGAAGTTTTACTATGTAAAACAGTGACATTCGCACTTTCTTTTAATAAGAGTTTCGCCATCGGTTTACCAACGATATTACTTCTTCCGATAACAACTGCGTTCTTACCTAAGATGGGGATGTTTTCATGATGTAAATAATTCATGATACCTTTTGGGGTACATGGAGATAATTTACTTAATGGATGGAAACCATCAACATCTTTATTAGGAGATACCGCTAATTTGATAGTTTCTTCATCTATACCTTTAGGTAAAGGCATTTGAACGATAAAGCCGTCATGAACTTTATCTTTATTTAATTGATCAATGATTTCTAATAATTCTTCCTGTTTAGTATTTAAAGGTAATTTGATTAAATCAGCATTTATACCTAATTCATTCGCGTCTTTTAATTTCCCTTTAACATAAGCATTACTACCAGCGTCTTCATTAACTTGGACAATCGCGATGCATGGTTTTTTATCCATTTTTAAAACGAGATTTTTCATCTCGTCTTTTCTAAAGTTAACGTATTCTTTAACGGTCATAATTAATTTCAGGAATTCTTCCTTCGTAATGACGAATCTTGACTCCAGCGAGTGTTAACATTCTTAACGAAGCTTGAGTTTCAGTCGTGGTTTCATATTTATTAGAAATATAAACAACTTCTTTAATTCCGGTTTGAATAATAGCTTTTGTGCACTCATTGCATGGGAATAATGTGACATAAACGGTACAACCCTTTAATGCAGAAGTACCATTTCTGGTATTTAAAATAGCGTTAAATTCAGCGTGGCAAACATAAAGATATTTGCTATCTAAACCAGTACCTTTATTCCAAGATAATTGATTTTCATCGCATCCACATGGCATGCCGTTATAACCGATGGAAACCACTTTATGATTTTCATCCACAATACACGCTCCCACTTTGGTGTTGGGATCCTTACTACGCATGCTGGAGAGCACAGCGATGCCCATAAAATATTCATCCCAGGAAATATTACTTTTAATCATGATGAAATTATAATACCAATTTTATTAATATAAAATATGAAAATATCGATAGTGTGCTAAAATATGTCCGTGGACTTTGTAGGAATAGATAAATTTTCATTATTAGATTATGAAGACAAAGTTGCTGTTGTCTTATTTTCTAAAGCTTGCAATTTTAGATGCCCTTTTTGTCATAACGGACAAACAGTCTTAGAAGCGGATACTTTTATTCCTTTTGATGATATTTTAGCCTATTTAAGACAAAGAAAAGGTTTAATTGATGCCGTTGTGGTGAGTGGTGGTGAACCCACTTTAATGCCCGATTTAGTGGAAAAGATAAAACAGATTAAAGATTTAGGTTATTTAGTGAAATTAGACACTAATGGCACTAACCCAGAATTAGTGAAATATTTATTTGAAAATAAATTAATCGATTATGTAGCGATGGATATTAAAAATAGCGAGAAAAAATATCCTCTAACCGCAGGCGCTAAAAATGTTTATATGGATAAGATTAAAGAAACAATTAATTTTTTAATTAATTCGCCATATGAATATGAATTTAGAACCACAATCATCGATGAATTTCATGATGAAGAAGATATTAAAGAAATGGCCCAATTAATTAAAGGGGCTAAAAGAATGTATCTTCAAAAATATGTGGATCGTGAAAGTTGCATCGCTCATGGTTTTCACGAAGTGAGTAAAGAAAAAGCCGAACATTTTAAAGATATATTAAGCGAAACTATTCACTCTGTTAATTTAAGAGGCTACTAATAAGCGTGAAATTATCGATATAAATGTTATAATAGCTATGGAGAAATTCCATGGCTATTTTTAAAAAGACAAATGAAATAAATATTTATCTTTCTGATAACGAGAAAGAGTTTTTAAATATGGCTGCGGATATAAAGCATCAAACATTACCATCCTATATTTATGATGCAATGATGAAACAAGTTAGAAACGATATGAGAAATCAATCCATTATTTTAGAGAATAATGAGAGAGATTTGTTTTTAGAACTAATGGACAATCCTCCAGAACCCAACGAAAGATTAAAGAATTTATATAAATAAAAGAATTGCCGAAGCAATCCTTTAGTCATTTCTATTTAATGATTGTAAATATCTATTGATATAGACACTAGCCACACTGGCATCACCCAAAGCAGTTACTACTTGGCGGATGTCTTTTTTTCTTGTGTCGCCTACAGCGTAAACACCTGGACAAGATGTTTCCATATTGTCATTAGTGATGACAAACCCTTTATTGTCTAATTCCACTAAATCTTTAAAGGGTTCATTACATGGAATTTGACCAATAGCGACGAAGACGTTGTTTGTTTCAACGGTGAATTCTTGATTATTTGTTTTATCAAAGAAACGTAAAGCTTTTAATTCTTCTTCACCGATGAATTCTTGTAAGGAAACATTATATCTAACATTGATATTTGGATTATCATTAATTCTTTGAATTAAGATTTGATCTCCAAATAGATGATCAAATAAAGCGAAGACATTAACAGTGGGGCAATAATTACTTAGTAATAAAGCATATTGTAACGCTGTATTAGCATCTCCGATGATGTTTGTGGTTTGACCTTTATAGAAGGCTCCATCACAAACTGCGCAATAAGAGACACCTTTACCCACTAAATCATCTTCATGTGGTAAGTTCATCTTACGATGATGACAACCATTTGCTAAAACAACAGTCCAAGATTCATAGGTGTTGTAATTAGTTTTAACGATGAATTTTTCATCTTCTTTTGTGATAGATTCTACTTCTTCAAGTTCGAACTCCGCCCCCATATCGGTGATCTGTTCAAACATCTTATCGCTATATTCGATTCCGGATATCGCTTTGATGCCTGGAATGTTTTCTAGTTTTGGAGAAGTCGCCATTTGACCACCAAAATTCTCCTTTTCTAAAAGGAGACAGGTGCGTCCATTTCTAAGTGTATTTAAAGCGACTGCCATTCCAGCAGGACCGCCACCGATAATGATGACATCGTACATATTAGTTGATACTTTCTATATATCCTTTGATGTTAGATGCGTTTTCAAAGACATCGTAGCCATTTTCGTTAGGAACGATAAGGGTTGGTGCTTTATTGACTTTATATTTTAAAGTCTTTTCTTTATTATCTTCAGCATCGATAACTGTATAGTGGATACCAGCTTTATCTAAAAGCATTTTGGCCATCTTACAGTTTGGACAAGTTTTTGTGGCGAATAATAAGATTTCATTTAATGATTCGTCGCTTGTCTTTTCTTCTTGTGCGCATTCTTCATTAATTAAAGAATGTGTTAAATGAGAATTCTCTGGTTCATATTCTTTACGGTTATGGTATTCAGCGGTTTTACCATCGTTCCAGTTTTGAATTGGACGATAGTAACCGGTAATACGGGAATAAACTTCTGCTTTTTGACCACAGTGTGGACAAACGAATTGTTCACCAACTAAATAGCCATGTTCTTTACATACAGAGTATGTTGGTGACATTGTGTAATAAGGAATATGATAGTTTTCCGCGATCTTTCTAACGAAATTCATACAAGATTTCCAAGAAGGTAATTTTTGACCTAAGAAGCAGTGGAAAACTGTTCCTGATGTATATAAAGTTTGTAAACCATCTTGGATGTCTAAGGCTTTATAAACATCTTCGGTAAATCCGACTGGTAAGTGAGATGAATTTGTATAATATGGAGTCATACCTTCATCATTAGCGGTAATGATATCTGGGAATTTAGCTTTATCGTGTTTAGCTAAACGGAAAGCGGTGGATTCCGCAGGGGTAGCTTCTAAGTTATATAAATCACCATATAATTCTTGGTAATCAGATAATTTACTTCTCATGTGATTGAGCACATCTTTAGTAAATTGAATGGATTCTTTATGTGTTAAATCCTTCTTTAACCAACGAGCATTTAAGCAAGCTTCATTCATACCCACTAAACCGATGGTGGAGAAGTGGTTATTAAATGTGCCTAAATATCTCTTTGTATATGGATATAAACCGGCTTCCAATAAAGCGGTAACGGTATTTCTCTTCACTTTAAGTGAACGAGCAGAAATATCCATAATATGATCTAATCTTTGATAGAAATCAGCTTCATCAGTGGCTAAATAAGCGATTCTTGGCATATTGATAGTGACAACACCGATAGAACCGGTAGATTCGCCAGAACCGAAGAAACCACCTGATTTCTTTCTTAATTCTCTTAAGTCTAATCTTAAACGGCAGCACATACTTCTTACATCACTTGGTTCCATATCGGAATTGATGTAGTTAGAGAAATATGGAGTACCGTATTTGGCGGTCATTTCGAATAATAACTTGTTATTTTCAGTTTCTGACCAGTCAAATGTCTTGGTGATGGAATAAGTTGGGATCGGATATTGGAAACCTCTTCCGTTAGCGTCACCTTCAATCATGATTTCGATGAAGGCTTTGTTAACCATCGCCATTTCTTCGACACAATCTTTATATTTAAATGGCATTTCTTTACCACCGACGATACAGTTAAGTTCCGCCATATCGTTTGGAACAACCCAGTCAAGGGTGATATTGGTAAATGGTGCTTGAGTACCCCATCTGGATGGTGTATTAACACCATAGATGAAGGATTGAATACATTGTTTAACTTGTTTATACGTTAAGTTATCAACTTTCACAAATGGGGCTAGATAGGTATCAAAGGATGAAAAAGCTTGTGCACCAGCCCATTCATTTTGCATGATACCTAAGAAGTTAACCATTTGATTACATAAAGTGGATAAGTGAGCAGCTGGAGCGGAGGTAATCTTTCCAACGACACCACCTAAACCTTCTTGAATTAATTGTTTTAATGACCAACCAGCACAATAACCAGTTAACATAGATAAGTCATGGATGTGGATATCAGCATTTCTATGCGCGTCCGCGATTTCCTTATCATATATTTCACTTAACCAGTAGTTAGCGGTGACTGCACCAGAGTTAGAAAGAATTAAGCCACCCACAGAATAGGTAACAGTGGAGTTTTCCTTAACTCTCCAGTCATTAATTTTTAAATAGTTATTAACAACATTCTTATAATCTAAGTTTGTGGTTTTAAGTTCTCTTAAATTTTGATGTTGTTTACGATAGATAATGTAACTTTTTGCTACATCCACAAAACCGGCTTGGATCAAGGCTACTTCCACAGCGTCTTGAACATCTTCCACTCCAATAGTTTCGTTTTTCGCCTTGCCATTAAAAATAGCCACTGTTCTAAGTGCTAACATTTCAATGACCTCTGGTGTATAAACTTTGTGTTCAGCGAAGAATGCTTTTTCTATCGCTCTTTCGATTTTTTTGATGTCAAACGGTTCGACGTTTCCGCTTCTTTTTAAAATTTTTAGCATAAAAAGCTCACTCCTTTATGGTGATAGAAAAACACCTTTTAAGATGTTTTTAAGATATTTCCTTCTAAGATGCCTCTTAAATGGATTGTGTATAAACTTTATCAATTTACTTATAGGTAAACAAGCAAAACAATTTGAAGTTTATACAGTGTCGAAAAAACACAAAAAAGTAGTGATATATACAAGAAAAATAAAATTATTAACCTAATTTATGATTTTGATTTCACTATATATAAATTAATTTATATAAGATTGTTTAAATAACACTATTTTTTAAGAAATTAAGGGTTGTTTTATACAGTTGTCGAAAAATAATTTTTAAATTTCTTACTTTGTGTAATTAATATTTTTATATCGTTAAAATATTCAAATATAATTTTTAATGATAAAATCAATACCACTTGGAGGCTAACATATGATTTGCAGTAAAGAAATTAGTGAATTTTACGAATCCGTAGAGAACTATGTGTTAGGTTGTTCTGATAACTTAAGTATTATTAAAGGCTTATTCTTAGAATATGTTAAAAATGATGAGAAAGAAGCCGAAGTCTTTTTAAGCAAATTGCCTGTGGTTAGAAAACAACTTGAACAGGATTTAGATTTCTTTATGGATAGTGATCCAGCCGCGGATAGTAAGGATGAAGTTATATTAGCCTATCCAGGTTATAAGGCTATTAGATATTATCGTGTCGCTCACGAATTATATTTATTAGGAGAAAAACTCACCGCACGTATCATTGCGGAAGAGGCTCATATCTTAACAGGTGTTGATATTCATCCAGGCGCACAAATAGATTCTCCTTTCTTTATTGATCACGCGACAGGTATCGTTATCGGTGAAACCACAGTTATTGGTAAAAGAGCCAAAATCTATCAATGCGTTACTTTAGGTGCTTTATCATTAGGTAAAGGTCATCGTTTAGCAGGAGTAAAAAGACATCCTACAATTAAAGATGATGTCACTATTTACGCTGGTGTTTCAATTTTAGGCGGTGATGTTGTTATCGGAAACCGTGTCACCATCGGTAGTAACGTCTTTTTAACTGAGTCAGTTCCTGATGATGTTAGAGTCACAATAGGAAAACCACAATTAATCGTTCAAAAGAAGTTTTAAAAATAAGTCATCGCAGCTTCAATAACTGATATGAATTAAAGGATCATAAGTGACTAAGAAAAAACTTATTGGTTAGTATTATAAATTAAAAAGCTTAAAGAAAATATATAAAAGCCGGATCTAAAGAAAATCCGGCATTTTTATTGCAAAAGTGGCTTATTTTACTAGAAACATTTTTGTTTTCTGGCTTTTTTGCATATCTCTTGGTGGCCGCATCTATAGCAGATTTCGTTCGCATTAACTTCCTCTTTATTGAAGAAGCTTAAAATGTTTTGTGTCGTGGTATCAGCGATGTTTTCTAATGCTTCATGAGTTAAGAAAGCTTGGTGAGAGGTAATGATGACGTTAGGCATAGAAATTAATCTTAATAATGTATCATCATTCATAATGTGACCAGACTTATCTTCATAGAATAAATCAGCTTCTTCTTCGTAGACATCTAAGCATGCAGAACCGATCTTTCTATCGGTAATTCCTTTGAGTAACGCTTTAGCATCTATTAACCCACCTCTTGAAGTATTGATGATGGATACACCCTTTTTCATTTTAGCGATACTATCTTTATTTATTAGATGTTTGGTTTCTTCCGTTAATGGGCAGTGTAAAGAGATGATGTCGCTCTTTTCAAAGATTTCATCTAAAGAGGTGTAATTTAAGGAATCATCACTTGGATAGGCATCATAACAAAGGACATTCATCCCAAAACCTTTACAGATATTGATAAAGCATTTTCCAATTCTTCCGGTTCCGATAACACCGACTGTTTTCCCATGCATATCATTTCCGGTTAATCCATTTAGGGAGAAATTATATTCTCTGGTTCTATTATAGGCTTTATGGATACGACGGTTATTGGTCATATATAAGGCCATCGCGTGTTCCGCGACTGCATAAGGAGAATAAGCGGGAACTCGATAAACATGAATCTTACCAAAGCAAGCTTTGACATCGACATTATTAAAACCTGCGCATCTTAAGAATATGGCTCTAACACCATTTTCATATAAACGATCGATAACTTCTTTATTTAAATCGTCGTTCACAAATGCGCATACTGCGTCAAAACCTTTTGTTAAACTTACGGTATCGATATTTAATCTTGGTTCAAAATATTTGACTTCAATATTTCTTTCTTCCGCGTATATATTAAATGCGTCTTTGTCGTATTCTTTTGTGTCAAAAAATGCAATTTTCATAATTCCTACCTCTTAGATATCATATTTTATTTATCAAATTTATTCATTAACAATACTTTTTCATTTCTCTTATTTACACATAAGCGCATTTACACGTAAAATAATACGCGTGATATACTCACGAAATAGTAACCAAGTAGGAGGCTATTATGGCAAAATTACAACCTCAAGCTGTAAAACTTATTACAGAAATTGTAGAAAGGTATAAAGATGAACCAACATCCACGATGATGATTCTTGAAGACATTCAAAAAGAATATGGTTATATTCCTTTAGAAGTTCAAGAATTAGTCAGTAAATTAACCGGTGTACCAGTTAGTGAAATCTATGGTGTTGTGACATTTTATTCCTTTTTCTCTATGACACCTAAAGGCAAATATGTTGTTGGTGTCTGTTTAGGTACTGCTTGCTATGTTAAGGGTAGCAATTTAGTACTCGATAAATTTGCGGAACTATTAAACATCAAACCAGGTGAAACAACCCCAGACGGCTTATTCACAATTGACGTCTTACGTTGTATCGGTGCTTGTGCGGTCGCTCCCGCTGTTAGTATTAACGGCAAAGTTTATCCACAAGTGAAAGTTGATAATGTTAAAAACATTATTGCAGAATATCGCGCTATGGAGGCTTAATGATGAATCGTATTAATAATGAAAAAGAACTCCAAGAGAGATTTAACCACTGCGGTAGTTGTTTGCAAAAGAAATTCCACTGTGAACCCGGTCATAAAGCGATCGTCGTCTGCGGTGGTACCGGTTGTTTATCCGCGGACAGCCAAGTGACCTTAGAAAAATTCCAAGAATTAATTAAAAAGAATGGTTTAGAAGATAAAGTGACCGCCAACATCGTTGGATGTTTCGGTTTCTGTTCTCAAGGCCCATTCGTTAAGATCTTCCCAGAAGAAACCTTGTACACAAAAGTGAAACCATCTGATGCGGAAGAAATCTTTGAAAAAGATATCTTAAATAACGAAATCGTTACCAGATTATTATTTGTTGATCCTCAAACTAAAGAACATGTACAAAAACAACACGATATTAACTTCTATAAATTACAAAGAAGAGATATCGCTTTACATGGTAATGGTGAAATCAATCCAGAAGATATTGAAGAAGCGATCGGTAATGGTGCTTTCCAAGGCTTAAATAGAGCCTTACATATGTCCAGAAAAGAAGTCATCGATGAAGTCTTAAAATCTGGATTAAGAGGTAGAGGTGGCGCTGGCTTCCCAACAGGAAGAAAGTGGTCATTTGTTCCTGACACTGACGAACCAAAATACATGATTTGTAATGGTGACGAAGGTGACCCAGGAGCCTTTATGGATCGTTCTATTATTGAAGGAAATCCATGTGCGGTTATCGAAGGTATGATGATCGCTGGTTATGCGATTGGCGCAAATGATGGTTATTTCTACGTCAGAGCGGAATATCCAATCGCCGTTAAACGTTTAGCAAAAGCGATTAAGGAATTAGAAGAAATTGGTATTTTAGGTGATCACATCTTAGGTACAGACTTCTCATTCCGTTGTCATATTAGATTAGGTGCAGGCGCCTTCGTATGTGGTGAAGAAACTGCCTTAATCAATTCTATTGAAGGTAAACGTGGTATGCCGCGTCCTCGTCCTCCATTCCCGGCGGTGAAGGGTTTATGGGGACATCCATCTGTCGTTAATAACGTCGAAACATTAGCGTGTGTTCCGTTCATCTTAAGAGAAGGATGGGAGAAATTCGCTAGTATCGGTACAGATGACACTAAAGGTACAAAAGTCTTTGCTTTAGGTGGCAAAGTGAATAACGTTGGCTTAGTTGAAGTTCCAATGGGAACTACTTTAAGACAATTAATCTATGATATCGGTGGTGGTATCCCTGGTGGTAAGAAATTTAAAGCCATTCAAACAGGTGGTCCATCTGGTGGTTGTTTAACCGAAAAAGACTTAGATACACCAATCGACTTTGGTAGCTTAGTAGCCGCTGGAAGTATGATGGGTTCTGGTGGTGCCATTGTCATGGATGAAGATAACTGTATGGTGGACGTCGCTAAATTCTATATGACATTTATCTGCGATGAATCATGTGGTAAATGTTCTCCATGTCGTATTGGTACCAGAAGATGTTTAGACATCTTAACCAAGATCTGCGATGGCAAAGGCGAAGAAAAGGATTTAGAAGATTTAAAAGAATTATCCAAATTCATTCAATCTAACTCCTTATGCGCTTTAGGCCAAACCGCGACTAACCCAATTCTTTCCACGATGAAAGCTTTCCCAGAAGAATATGAAGCTCATGTTAAGGATCATAAATGTCCTGCTCATGTTTGTAAAAATATGATGGAATACTATATTCTTCCAGAGAAATGTATGGGTTGTACATTATGTGCAAGAAACTGCCCAGTTGGTTGTATTACACCTACTGATCAACCAGCGAAAATTCCAAATAAATTTGTCCATCACATCGATCCAAATAAGTGTGTGAAATGTGGTAGCTGTATGGCTGGATGTAAATTCGGCGCGATTGTTAAAAGATAAGGAGGAGAAAGATTATGGCTTTAGTAAATATCAAAATCGAAGGTCGCGATTATCAAGTTGATAATTCTTTGACCGTCTTAGAAGCATGCCGTAAATGCGGCTATGAAATCCCTTCCTTATGTGCTTTTAACCACGGTAAATGCTCTAGAGCAAGCTGCCGTGTTTGTTTAGTGGAAGTTAAAGGTGCTCGTGGATTATGTGCCTCATGCGTTTATCCAGTCAATGAAGGAATGGAAATCTCTATTTCTTCACCAAAAGCCGTGGAAGCTCGTAGAGCTAGTGTGGAATTAATCCTCTCTAACCACGAGAAAAACTGCTTACAATGTCCAAAAAATGGACACTGCGAATTATTACATGTCGCGGAAATGGTCGGTGCTAGAGAAGGTAAATATGTTGGTCAAACCACAGAAAAGACCTATGACGAAGTCGCTCCTGGCATCATCAGAAATACGGCAAAATGTATTTTATGTGGTAGATGTATTGAAAGATGTAAAGAAGCCCAAGGTATTTCCATCTTAGGTTTTGAAAATCGTGGCTTTAAGACCATTGTTGGTCCTGTCCAAAATAGAAGCTTCGCTAATGTCCCATGTATGCAATGTGGACAATGCGTTAACGTCTGTCCTGTCGGTGCGTTAATGGAGCATAGTGAAATTGAAAAGGTTGATGAAGCCTTTAGAGCTGGTAAGAAAGTTATTGTTCAAACCGCTCCGGCTGTCAGAGCTGCTATCGCTGAAGAATTTGGTGAAAAGATTGGTACTCCTGGTACTGGTAAAATGGTTGCTGCCTTACATCGTTTAGGTTTCTATCGTGTCTTTGACACAATCTTCGGCGCGGACTTAACCATCATGGAAGAAGGCTATGAATTAATTCATAGAATTAAGAACAAAGGTGTTTTACCACAAATCACATCCTGCTCACCAGGTTGGATTAACTATATGGAATATTTCTATCCAGAAATCATTCCACATATCTCAACATGTAAATCCCCACATATGATGGTGGGTGCGATTATTAAATCTTATTTCGCTAAGAAACATGATTTAGATCCTAAAGATATTTTTGTGGTTTCCATTATGCCTTGTACGGCGAAAAAATATGAAAGACAACGTCCAGAAATGGATCAAGATGTCGACGCTGTTTTAACGACACGTGAATTAGCTAAGATGATCAAACGTTCCGGTATTAACTGGCAAAAATTACCAGAAGAAGAGTTTGATGCTGACTTATTAGGCGATTATTCTGGTGCTGGTGTTATCTTCGGTGTTACCGGTGGTGTTATGGAAGCGGCTTTAAGAACTGCTTACTTTGTCTTAACCGGTAAAGAATACGATAGAATCGTATTTGAAAATGTCCGTGGTTTAGAAGGCGTTAGAGAAGCTGAAATTAAAGAACTTGGTATTAAAGTAGCGATTGCTTCAGGTATGAAGAACGCTTCTAAATTAGTCCAAGAAGTTAAAGAAGGTAAATCTCCATATGCCTTTATCGAAATTATGGGTTGCCCAGGTGGATGTATTAACGGTGGTGGTCAACCATATGTTCAACCATCCTTATTACCAAATGAAGATGATGATATCTTAGATACTTATCGTCAAAAACGTGCGAGTGTTTTATATAGCGAAGATGAAAGACAAGTTATTAGACAATCACACAATAACAAGGATATTCAAAAATTATATAAAGAATTCCTTGGTGAACCTCTATCTGAATTAAGTGAAAAATTATTGCACACTCACTACAATTCTAAGAGAGAAAAATATCCTGATTAATTTTATGGGGGCGGTTAAATCGCCCCCTCTACTTGCTTATGAAAATAGTATTCTACAATTCCTTAACCAATAAACTTGAAGAATTTAAACCAATTAAAGATGGTGAAGTGTCCATGTATGTCTGTGGACCGACTGTTTATAACTATCCTCATATTGGTAATATGAGACCAGTTGTGGTCTTCGATACTTTAAGACGCTTTTTACGCTACGTAGGCTACAAAGTTACTTATGTCAGTAATTTTACCGATGTCGATGATAAGATCATTAAGGAAGCCCAAAAAGAAGGAAAAAGTGAAAAGGAATTAACAGAATTTTATATACAAGAATTTTTAAAGGTCACAAAAGCGATAGGTAGTGAAAAACCAAACATCACACCTAAGGTGACTGAATATATTAATAAGATTATCGAATATATCGATGCTTTAGTTAAACTTGATGCCGCTTATGTGGTGGATGGAGATGTTTATTTCCGTGTTCCTAAAATCAAAGATTATGGAACCTTATCCGGAATTAACGTCGAAGATTTAATTGTCGGCGCTAGAATCGAAGAAAATTCTAAAAAAGAATCTCCTTTAGATTTCGCTTTGTGGAAGAAAACCGATACTGGTGTGAGATGGGATTCACCCTGGGGAAAAGGTCGTCCAGGCTGGCATACAGAATGTACAGTGATGATTGATTCTATCTTCCCAAATCATTTCATCGATATTCATGGTGGTGGATATGATTTAAAATTCCCACATCATGAAAATGAAATCGCTCAAGCTGAAGCGATGCATCATAATAAGATTGCTAATTATTGGATGCATAATGCATTCATCAATTTCGGTAATGAAAAGATGTCTAAATCACTAGGCAATGTTGTCTACGCTAAAGACATGATTGAAAAATATGGCGGAGCGGTCACTAGACTAGTGATTTTAAACGCCCATTATCGTCAACCTGTGAATTTTACTGATGAAACAGTGAATGCGGCGATGCAAGAAGTTAATAAGATGCAAGCGGCTTATAAACAAATGGCTTTCACCTTACAGATGAATCATATTAATTTAGATGAAGGCAAACCTGTTTATATTGATCAGTTTATCGCCTCTTTAGCAGATGATCTTAATACTGCGAACGCATTAACTGAAGTTTATAAATTAATTAAAGAAAGTAATCAAACTTTAAGAAGTAGAGAAATTGATTTTATAACACTTAATAATCAGTTCAAAACTCTCACTGATATGTTTTCAGTTTTAGGGTTAAATATAACCTATGTTAAATTTGATAAAGAAATTGAAGAATTAGTGAGTGCTTATTTGGCCGCAAAACAGGCAAAAGACTTTGCAAAAAGCGATGAAATTCGTCAAATTTTAATACAAAAGGGAATTTTGTAATCTCTATTATATAGATAAAATTTATAGTGATTTTAAATAAAGAAAGTAGTTTAATAATGGAAACGAAAAACAATGTCATTTATGGGAGGAATTCAGTTAAAGAAGCTTTACACGCTAACCGCGTAAAGTCAATCTTTTTAACGCCTAAATTCTCACATAAAGAAATACTCGATCTCATTAAGGAAAAGAATGTGAAAACTACTTTTAAAAGCAATGATGAGCTTGATTCTTTATGCGATGGAGTTCATCAGGGTATTATTGCATTTATTAAAGAATATGAATATGTTTCTTTGGAGCATATTTTAAAATTAGCAAAAAGTGAAACTAAACCACTTATCGTTATTTTAGATGGAATTAACGATCCGCATAACTTAGGAGCTATATTAAGAAGCTGTGATGTATTTAAAGCAACTGGCTTATTAATTCCTAAACATAACCAAGTACCATTAAATGCGACTGTGGCCAAAACTTCAGCAGGGGCGATTAATTATGTGCCTGTTGCGCTTATTGGCAATTTGAATCAGACCATCTCTAAACTAAAAGAAGAAGGATTTTGGGTTGTTTCTACCGATGGTTCTGGAACAATTAATTATCAAGACTTAGATTATGATTTTAAAACTGTTCTTATTATTGGTAGTGAAGGACAAGGTGTTTCTAAATTAGTTTTGTCTAATTCTGATTACATAGTAAAAATCCCTCAATATGGGCATGTTAATTCATTAAATGCATCTGTTGCTGCAGGCATATTAATGTCGCAGATAAGAGAGAAATATTAAATTATCAATTTAATTCCTCCTAAATTATAAAGAAAGGGGGAATTTTTTTATTTCGGATAGAACATATCCAACTGATGATATGCTACTTGATGAAATACGTAATGGAGATGATAGAGCAAGAAACATTCTATTAGAAAGATATCAAAAATTTGCATGGAAACTCGCTAATGAATCAAAAGATATCTATGAAAATTTAAGTTTTTCTGTAGAAGATTACATGTCTGTAGCTTATGAAGCCACTCTAGTAGCGATGGAAAGATATACTAGTGGTCCGAATAGTTTCTATTCATATTGGAGACTAATCGCGATTAATAAGATTTCTAAATTCGTTAGAAGCCATCGAAAGCTAGCGGTTTTAGATGTGGCCACAATAAGAATTGATGATTCGTTTAATTTTGATAACATCAAAGTTCACGATTCTAGTTTTAGTGATACTTATTTCAAAGAAGAGAATCTGACTAGTTCAATATTAAATACCATGCGACATTCTAATCAATTTTCCTATCAGGAATATCGAATTGTATCTTTGTTTCTTGAAGGATATGAATTTAAAGAAATTGCCAAAGAGATGCGTAAATCTCGTTCTACAATCTATTACTTATTTCAAAATGCAGTTAGTAAGTTACGTCGGTTGATGAAATGACCTATCATACGTTATTGTCTTTTAGCTTAAAAGCTGTGATATAATAACGTCCATGAATAAGATTGAAGTTAAAAACATAAGTTTTTCATATAATAACCAAGAACCAGTGTTAAAACATGTTTCTTTTAACGTCAAAGAAGGGTCTTATGTTTCCATCGTTGGCCATAATGGATCTGGTAAATCGACATTAGCGAGATTACTTATCGGACTTATCGCCCCAATTGAAGGAAATATAACTATCGATAATGAATTAGTCACATATAAAACTATCCGTAACATTAGAAAGAAGATTGGTTTAGTATTTCAAAATCCAGACAATCAGTTCATCGGTGCGACGGTTGAAGATGATATTGCATTCGGTTTAGAGAACAAACAAATTGAACGTCAAAAAATGCAAGAAATCGTCAAAAACTACGCAAAACGCGTGGGAATGAACGAATTTTTAGATAAAGAACCATCTCGTTTATCAGGTGGACAAAAGCAAAGAGTGGCCATTGCTTCCGCTTTAGCTTTAGCCCCAGAAATCTTAATTTTAGATGAAGCAACATCGATGCTTGATCCAAAAGGTAAAAGCGATATTAAGAATCTTGTTTTCGAGATGAAAAAAGAAAATCCTAACTTAACAATTTTATCTATTACCCATGATGTGGAAGAAGCATTCTTAAGTGATGAAGTGATTGTAATTAATAAAGGTGAAGTAGCGTTTAAAGGAAAACCGGAAGAAGTGTTTTCTAATAGAACCGCATTAGAGTCACTTCATTTAGGCATGCCTTTCATTTTGGATTTGAAAGAAAAACTTTCAGAAAAAGACATAGATATTAATAAGTGTTCTTCATTAGAAGAAATAGCGGAGGTTTTATGCCCATCAAGATAGAAAATCTCTTCTATACATATTTACGTAAAACGCCTAACTCTAGCGAAGCTTTAAAAGGCGTTTCTTTAGAAATACCAAATAATTCTTTTGCGGCTTTTATTGGAAGAACCGGTTCAGGTAAATCAACCCTAATTCAAACATTAAACGCTTTATTATTACCCACAAGTGGTGAAGTTCATGTCGATGACTTTGTGGTGACTAGTAATAAGCGTAAAAACAAAAACATCAAAGGTTTAAGAAAACATTTAAGTATTGTTTTTCAATTCCCTGAATATCAATTATTCGAAGAGACTGTTGAAAAGGATGTCGCTTTTGGTTTAAAAAACTTCGGTTATAAAGAACAAGATGCATTAAAAGAAGCGCATAAAGCCCTTGAATCAGTTGGATTAGGTCCAAAATTCTATCAAAAATCTCCATTTGAATTATCCGGTGGAGAAAAAAGAAGGGTCGCTATTGCAGGTATTTTAGCGCTAAGTCCAGATATCTTAGTTCTTGATGAACCCACCGCTGGATTGGATGTTAAAGGAACTGAAGACATCATGTCTTTAGTCAAAAAGATGCATGACGATGGCAAAACCATTATTGTTGTCACCCATGATATGGAATTAGTAATGGAATACTGTAACTTAGTATTCTTATTAAAAGATGGCAAATTAGTGTATCAAGGAACTCCAGATTTATTATTTGATCAAATAAATGAATCTTCAGCGATTGAAATCCCTCCTTTATATAAATTAGCTAAGCTACTTAAGGATAGAGGGGCAAATATTGATATTCAAAGCATCAAATGTGTTGATGATTTAGTAAATCAAATTACTAGAAAGGGAAATAAGGATGAATAACGTCACTTTTGGGCGTTATACGCCTTATAACACCTTTGTTCATAAACTTGATCCAAGAAATAAGATTTTAATTCTTATTCTTTTAATGGTGGCCATTTTTTTAAAGTTTACTTTATGGTCCACAACACTTCTTTTAAGTGCAGGAATGTTAATCTTATTAATTCTATTAATGATACTTACTAGAATTAGTTTTTTAGGTTTATTTAAAAGTATGAAATCCATGTGGTTCATGGTGATATTCATATTAGCGATATATGTATTTATACCGAATAACTCCTATACAATGGTCTGTTATCGTTTTAATGATCATTATGCGATATATTGGGATTCCTTTTACCAAGCTGGTTATATCATTTTAAGACTGATTTTAATGATTTCTTTAACCATGGTTTTAACTTCTAGTACAAAACCGATGGATTTAACCTATGCATTTGAATGGTATATGTATCCTTTAAAGGTTATTAGATTCCCAGTTCACGAAATCGCAATGACTTTATCAATTGCTTTAAGATTTATACCAACATTATTAGATGAAACTGACCGTATTATGAAAGCTCAAGCTTCTCGTGGTGTGGATTTTAATAGAGGAAATCTCTTTAAACGTTTTAGAGCGGTTATCTCTTTAATTATTCCTCTATTTGTATCTGCAATTCAAAGAAGTGAAGAACTTTCTGATGCGATGGAAGCTAGGGGTTATGATCCAAAAGGCAAAAGAACTAGATATCGTAAATTATCATTCACATATAGAGATATCATCGCCTTTGTTATTGGTGGTGCGGTGTTCGGCGGAATCCTATATCTATTCATTTACGATTTAAATGTAGAAACATTAGATTTATTTGAGCTATTTTTCCACATTAACCTTGGATTTTAGGGGGTTTTTGAGATGAGATTACTATGTCAAGTATCCTATAAAGGTACAAATTATCAAGGTTGGCAAAAGCAGAAAAATGCTCCTAGTGTTCAGGAAGAAATTGAAAAAGTTCTTTCACAAATTTTAAATTCTGAAATTAATATTTTTGCCTCTGGAAGAACCGATGCTGGAGTTCACGCTCAAAGACAATACTTCCATTTTGATACTGATTCAAATATGGATCTAGATAGATTAAGATATTCCGCTAATTGTTTACTTCCAAAAGATATTTTTATTAACGAAATTAGACAAGTAAGTGATGATTTTCATGCTCGTTATTCCGCTAAAGGAAAAACATATACATATTTGATGAGATTAGATGAAAGAAATCCCTTTAATTATGAGCTTGAAACAATAGTTCCTTATGAAGTTGATATTGACCTACTTATTGAATCATTAAAACTATTTGAAGGAACCCATAATTTCCAAGATTTTACTTCAAAAGAAGAAGATGAAGATAATTTTGTAAGAACCATCTATTTAATCGAGGCTAATTATATTGAGCAAACTAAACAAATGATTATTTCTATCAAAGGAAACGGGTTTATGCGTTACATGATTAGAAATATCGTTGGGACTGCTTTAGCGGTAGCGGCAAAAAAAGAAGACATTAGTTTCATAGAGTATCATTTATCAAAGAAAGATAAACGAGAGATCGTTAGTTATAAAGCTCCAGCAGAAGGCTTATATCTTGTTGATGTGAATTATTAAGTATTCACATTAATAAGTAATTTTGCTAAAATCTAAAACCGAAAAGAGGAAAAACCAATGGGAAGAGCACATGAAGTTAGAGCCAAAGCAATGGCTGCCACTGCGGCGAAAAGAAGCGCTTTATTCAATAGAGCTTCTAAAGAAATTTATATGGCAGCAAAATCTGGTGAGCCAGATCCATCAATGAACTTAGCGTTAAGATCAGCAATTGAAAAATGGAGATCTCAAAACGTTACTAAAGATGTCATTGATAGAGCAATTCAAAAAGCAAAAGGTGGATCTGCTGAATCTTATACACAAGGTAGATACGAAGCTTTTGGTCCTGGTGGTTCTCTTTTAATTGTTGATTCATTAACTGATAATTCCAACCGTGCTTTAGTGGAAATCAGAACAGCGATCACTAAAAAAGGTGGTCACTTAGGTTCAACAATCTTTAATTTTACTGAAACTGGTGTTTTTGATTTTAACGGCACAAACCGTGATGAAGTGGAAGAAACACTTATTTTAAGTGATGTCGATGTTAGAGAAGTAACATTAGAAGATGGTGTTATCTCTGTTTTAGTGGAACCTGCGGCATTTAGTCACGCTAGAGAAGTTTTAGCGGGTATGGGTATCACTGAATTTATTACTTCTGAAATTACTTTCTTACCAAACGATCCAATTGAATTATCTGATCCAGAAGATAAGAGAAAATTCACTGAATTATTAGATATGCTCGACGATGTCGAGGATGTTCAAAACGTCTATCATAACGTTAGAGGCCTATAATATATGGCTGATAAAAGGGGTAAACCAACAGGATTATTCGTTGGTGGATTAATTTTAGATATTGTTGCGATATTTGGATATATTATCGCTTTAGTTGTCATCTTAGTGATGATGGCGGTGGTTGTTACCATGGGCGCCACTACAGGAGCGGTTATCGCTGGTGAAGAAGGCGCGCAACAAGCTGTTGATCAAGTAAGTCATGATGCAACATTTACTATGTTAGCCACTATATTTGGTTGCTTAAGTGGCTACTCATTAGTAGTGGGACTCCCATGTTCTATTATGGCGTTATCATTTTGTAAAAATGCGAATAGCAGAGGTGCTGCTAGAGCCGCGGGAATCCTTGGCATATTTGCTTCCTTATCCACGATATTTATTCCTGTGGAATTAATAGGCGCTATAAAGATGCTGGCATTTAAAACAAGTGACTTTGAATAAATAGAAATTGGAAGGAACGATTCCTTCCTTTTTTATTGCCTAACCATATTTAATTTAAAATATGTTTGACAATACTAATTCTTACCGAGTATGATTTTACTCGGCACAAAAGCTAAATTAGCGAAGTCCCCGGTAAAGACAGAGTTAGTTTGGAAAAGGAGGATTTAAGTTATGCAACGTCAAACTACTATTGCAAAAGCAAACGAAATCCAAAGAAAATGGTATGTCATCGATGCTGAAGGCAAACCATTAGGAAGATTAGCCTCTCAAGTGGCTCAGGTGTTAACTGGTAAATGTAAACCAACTTGGACACCAAATGTTGATTGTGGTGATTATGTCATCGTTATCAACGCTGAAAAAGTTAGCCTCTCTGGCAACAAATTAGAAACAAAGAAATATTACAATGTTTCTGGTTACAACGGCGGTCTCCGTACAAGAACCGCAAAAGAAATGGTGGAAAGATTCCCAGAAGAAATGTTTGAAAGATGCGTTCACGGCATGCTTCCAAAAGGTCGCTTAGGCCGTCAAATCGAAAAGAAATTATTCGTTTATTCTGGTGCTGACCACAAACACGAAGCTCAAAAACCCGAAGTTTTAGAGCTCAAATACTAGGAGGTATTGAACAATGGCAAAGAAAGCTGATCTTCAATATTACGGCACTGGTAGAAGAAAAACTTCTATCGCTCGTGTCTATCTCACTTCTGGAACAGGTAAAGTTATCGTTAACGGTCTCGATGTTAATGAATATATGCCTTATCAAACATTAGTGCTTGATTTAAAGCAACCATTAGTTATCACTGGTACCGAAGGTAAATACGATGTTAAAGCTGAAGTTAGAGGTGGTGGATTCACTGGTCAATCTGGTGCTATCCGTCTTGGTATCGCAAGAGCTTTATTAGAAGCTGGATGCGATCGTTCTTCCTTAAAAGTTGCTGGTATGCTCACAAGAGACTCCCGCAAGAAAGAAAGAAAGAAATACGGTCTTAAAGCCGCAAGAAAAGCTCCACAATTCAGCAAACGTTAATCTTGTTATATTGATATCTTCGATATCACTAGTAAGAAGCGTGCTAAAGGGAAGGATGAAATATTCCTTCCTTTTTCTTTTATATATTTTCCGTTGATTTTTATAAACCGCTATTGTATATTATTAACGCTGTCTATAAGACACATGGGCCTATAGCTCAGTTGGTTAGAGCGCGCCCCTGATAAGGGCGAGGTCGCTGGTTCAAGTCCAATTAGGCCCACCAAAATTGCTAAAAATCAAATACGGATTGTCCGTATTTTTTTGTTACTTACTTAACATATTTATTGCGGGCACGCATTTTATTTATATAGAATAATTACGTTAAAAAAATACGAAAGGGGTTATATATGAAGAAAAAATTACTTAGTATTTTATCTTTAGGTTTATTAGCCGCACTTGCCGTGGGTTGTACACCTAAAAAGAACAAAAGTAGTGCGGATTCATCCACTCCATCTTCATCTTCTGAAACTCCAGAGCCAGAATGGCCTGCTGATTTACAGACTTTGATGGAAAAATGGTGTGGTGAAGTATTACCTTATGTTGAACTTAAAGCCGGTTACACATATGACGAATTCGAAGATTATATGACTGGCGAACCATTCTTAGCCATCTATGATGAAGCCACTAGCTTTACCCTTGCTGATTGGGGCGATGAACTAGAAGATGCTGATTGGGATGTCGAAGTTAATGACGAAGATCCAACAGATGTTTACTATACCGCTTCAAAAGATTCTGGCGAAGGCAAATATTATTTCGTTCAATATTATTTTGATAGCGAATATGGAAACTTTATCAGTTGTTGGTATAACGAATTAGTTACTGAATTAACACCTAATACCGCATGGACAACTGAAGATCTCGAAGTCATGAACAGCACCTTAACTGAAGCAGTTCCATTTATGAAATTTGGTAAAGGTTATACTGTCCAACAAGACGATGAAGACACTATGTATATAGTGGATCAATATTATCAAGATTTAGTGTCTGACTATGTTAGTTTAGTGACATTACCTGCCAATGGTTATGTTAATACTGGTGTTGATGATTATGGTGATCCATTATTAGTGAAAACTCTTGAGGATGGATCCACAATTACCATTAATCCATATTACGTTAAAGGAACTGGCAACGTCATTTGTTGCTATTACACTCCAAAAACTACAGAAGTGGCCACTTGGCCAAGTGATGTTGTTGCACCTTATGAAGCACATGCTGGAGCAGGATATACCGTTCCTTCATTTACGGCAACTTCATATGAATATTATGTTAAAAATGGAGTTTTACATATCTCTGGTGCCGCTACTTCTGATTTAGAAGAAAGCTATTTAGGTAGTTTATTAGATATTGGCTATGTCGCTGGTTCATCTACTTACGTTTATAACTGGGAAGAAACATTAGAAATTTCTTTTGCTGCCCTATATAACGATGATGATGCAGTTGAAGGATTTGAAGTTGTTATCGCTGAAACTGAACCAGTATCAACATTTGTTGATGCTTGGCCAGGCGATCAAATCAGTGTATTCTTAGCTCAATATCAAGTGACAGTTCCTCCTTTAGCGTTATCTGGCTTTGCAAAGAAATTAAAGGTCGCTGTCTATGATGAAGACGCTGCTTATGAAGCGGCTTATATGGAAGCCTATGACTATTACTATATGTATTATGTTTTTGGATTGATAACTGAGGAAGAACTTGATGAATACTGCACTGAATATGCTCAAGAAAATTATGGATCTTATGTTGGTTATTACGTTTCAGCATATGATCCAGAAGGAACAGTTTTCGCTCAATATTTAAATGATTTAGAAAAGGAACCTTGGTATATTGAAGCTCCTGAATCTGAAGATGGTTATTATTACGCTGAAGATGGTACAGGTAATTGTGCCGCTTATATAGGTGGTGGTAATGGAGTTACTACAGTTCAATTCTTAGCTGGTAGTGGAGAAGTCCATGAACCAAGCTTAACTCTTAACAAAACAGCATTAACATTAAAACCAGGTATGACTTATCGACAATTAGTCGCTACCAAATCTATGATTGCAGAAGATGTAGAATTCTCATCTAGCGAACCAAGTGTTGTAGCGGTTGATTCTTCTACTGGTGAATTAACAGTTTCCAGCGGAGCTGCTCTTGATACTCAAGTGACAATCACTGCTACTGCCGGTGAACATCACGCTGAATGCGTTGTCACTATTAAAGAAAATCTTGATTTCGCAAAGATTACTACCGCTGATGAATTAACGGATGGAGCATATTTAATCGTTTGTGAAAGCCAAGGTGCGGTTATGAAAGGCGCAACACCTGCAGATGCAGTTAGCAATAAGATTGATGTCACAATTAATGAAGGCACAATCGCTTATAGCGAAGAATTAGCCGCTGAAGCTTTTACCTTCATCGAAAGTTCTGATGGTTGGACTATTCAAGGTGGAGATAATAAATATATTGGTAGAGCTAATGATTCTAACGGCCTTGATATTAAAGATGAAGCCGCATATAACGAAATTAGCTTCGATCAAGACGGTAATGTCGATATCGTTGGTGCTGGTGGAGCGCATTTAAGATTTAATAAAAATTCTGGACAAACCAGATTTAGATATTTCAAATCTACTACCTATTCAAATCAAGAAGCTATTCAACTTTACGAAGTGATTATTTAATTAAATTTCCATAACATTTGTTAGGAAGAAACAAAAAGAGCTAAGGACATCCAAATCCTTAGCTTTTTGTTTGCTATAGTAGATATTACCAAATAGCGATTCTATCTTCTGGAGCAATATACATGCCGTTCTTTTCCTTAACTTTATATGTTTCTTGGAATTTATCAAATTGAGCAGCGGTAACATTAACTCTTAAATAACCAATAGGATGAGGATCATTTTTAATAGAATCTTTTATAGAATCGATAGTGTAGTTAAAGTTATAAAACATCGCGAAACTCTTAAAGAATACATCCCATTTAAATCCTTTGATCTTTTTTCCAAGTTCAATCATGGTTTTCATTCCACCCATATCAGCGATGATTTCTCCAGTTAGAGGAGCACCAGATATTTTCGTGCCGTCATTTAAGACGGTGATTTTGTTTTCATAATAATCAACAATCTTATCAATCTTATCTTGGAATTTCTTTTGATCTTCTTCTGTCCACCAGTTATTAACTTCTCCATCTTTATCATAAAGAGCACCAGTGGAATCAAAGCCGTGGGTAATTTCATGACCTATTACAGTACCGATTCTTCCATATAATTCTTCTTTTGTTAATTCATCATCGATGAAACTAGAAACGATACCATGGAATATTCTAAAGGAATTTGTTTGTGGAGAATAAGCAGCGTTAACTGTGCTTACTGGCATACCCATATGAAGGATGTCGGAACTAAATGCTATAGTAAATAATCCTTCTATATAGTAATTAGAGTAATCATCATAATTAGAGATTAAATCACTTGGAGTGTAAGTAAATGGCTTATAGGATTCATATTGATCGCTATAGAAGGCTTCAAATCTCATCGCAGACATCTTTTCTAAAGCTTTTTGTTTAGTTTCATTAGTTAACCAATCACTATTCTCTAATACAGTAGTAAAACCATTAACAACATCGTTAATTAGTTCTTTGGTTTTATTTCTCGCTTTAGCGGTAATGTATTTGTTGCAATAATCTCTTTCTACTACTTCTGGAAAGATAGTGTTTGTTAAATAATTAGAAACTTCATCAATAGATGTATCCTCTTTGACATTAGGATCCGCCATTAAACTATTAGCGAAGGCATTAAGACATAAATTCTTATAATTTTCCGCTCCAAAGAAGAATCTATTTTCAAATAATTTAATAACAGCAAACATCTCTTTTAAAGCTTTAAAGTTTGTAGTATCACTATATGTTTCTTTTAAATAATTAGCTAAGCTATAAGCTAATTCGCTATACCCAACATCTGCTTCATCATCTAAACCTAAATCATTAAAGATCTTTTTCGCATTTATAATACTTGGGAATACTTCATTTATGGATTTAACTTTTGTCGTGGTCACTTTATTAGATTTCGCTTGAATGACAATTGCCGCAAATTTTAATAAAGTTTCAGAACAATCTTGGATGATTTGAGATATTTCTTCTTTTTCATAACCAACCATTACTCCCATCTCTTCTAAAGAGGCGGTTAACACATCTAATTGTTGATAGATTAATAATGACACCATCAGGGTGAGGATATTTTGATTTTTGGAATTAACCGCATAACCAAGTGCAGGTACTCCTTTATCATTTGTCATGGAGATAAGAGCAGAAGAACCACGGATAAATTCTACACTCGACATATAATTTTCAAATTGAGCATTTGTCATATTAATGATGTTATCCATCTCTTCTTTAATCTTATTTGTATCACCATTTTTCATTCTTTTTTTTAAGCTTAAGAAAGTGGTGTTAGTGGACATAATATCGTTAAGTCTATCTTTCACTAACTGATTAGTGCTATATAATAAACCTCCTCCTTTAGGAGAACCTTCTGGAATAACGTTATTAACTAAGACATCATAATTAGCGGAAGTAAAGAAATCATCTTTAGGAGATGGTTTATAAACTTTATTAGCCATACCGATAATAGAGGTGTTAAGCCATGGAGTGCCATGTAAGGTAGATGTATCCACTCCGTCTTTTAAAGAATAAAAGCCATATTTTTGATGAGCTTTCAAACAAGAAGCCACCATCAAAGTGGTTAATAATATAACTGGAAATGCTTTTTTCATATCTATTGTCCCCTTCAACCATATATATAGCATAGAATAAATAAAACAAAAATAAAAAATAAATTTTTTATGGCTATATCTATAAACCTTTTAAAAGAAATATTATTAATAAGAAATGATGAATAATACATCTATATAGATAAGTATTGAAATAGAAACTTTACTTTGCTATTATTTTTAAGCGTCCTAACTGGACACTTAGTTCAGCGGGAGAACGCTTCCTTCACACGGAAGAGGTCACAGGTTCGATCCCTGTAGTGTCCACCAGGAAACGCCGTCTTAGCTCAATTGGCAGAGCAATCGATTTGTAATCGATAGGTTGTTGGTTCGATTCCGATAGACGGCACCAGATGATAAAAACACCCCTATGGGGTGTTTATTTATAAATTGGTGCACCTAGCAAGAATCGAACTTGTACGGGTTGCCCCACTAGATCCTAAGTCTAGCGCGTCTGCCAGTTCCGCCATAGGTGCAGTGATATTATTTAATAATAATTGTTAATATGTTTCAAGTAATTTTATAAGATTAAGATATGAAGAAAATAATATTTGTTTGTCATGGTAATATATGTCGTTCAGTAGCCGCGGAATATATTATGAAATCATTAACTAATAATTTTATTATTTCTTCTCGAGCAACATCATTAGAAGAGATAGGTAATGATATCTATCCTCCGATGAAGAAAGAATTAATAAGAAATAATATCTCTTTTGATAGACATTACGCGAAACAGATTAATTTTGATGATTATCAACAAGCGGATTATATTTTCTATATGGATGATGAGAATTATTATTACCTAAACAAGATGTTTCCTAATTCAAATAAGATATTACCAATATGTAAATGGACATCATCCATCACTGAAATAGAAGATCCATGGTATACAGGTAATTATCAGTTAGTAGTGGCACAACTAAGTAGATGTGTAAGAGACATATTGAAGAATATTGGTTGCATCGACATTGTCATTTAACTTATTGAAGAATATTTAATACACGTATGTATATATACATAACGTATAACGCATACGTGTTTTTATTTGCAATAATCTATTTGATAGTGTATAGTTTCAATACTTTAGTAAAGTATTATGACAAAAAGTAGAAACTTACATTTCATATATGCGATAGCAGATGTTATTATTTGTTTTTTAGTCACAACAATATCGTTTGTTTCTTTCTATGGTGTTAGTGGATTTAAAGATAATATAATCAGTTCCTTTATTTATGCTGGCTCAATATCTTTAGCAACCTTAATAGTGTTTTTCATATTAAAAATCTATAAGATTATAACCACTCAAATTAGCATTCTTGATGCAGTTAAAATTATTTTTGTTACATTAGGTATTCATGTCACTGGTTTAATTGTGATTACTGTTGTTCCTCAATTACCAAGATTTACTGATTTTGTATTTGCTTGGTTATTATCAACAGGATTTTTAATTTTCTCTCATGTTTCTATCAGAGTAGCAGTGAGGGTATTTAATATGGCTTCAGTTGTTGGTAGCAAAACCAATAAAGTTAGAACATTAGTTATTGGCGCTGGCGCAACTGGTAAAGTGGTTATTGATGAAAGTAGAAGAAATCCACATAACCACAACAAAATAATTGTGATGGTGGATGATGATCCTAATAAAATAGGTGGTTTATTTTCTAATATACCAATCAAAGGTCCTATAAAAGATATTGCTAAGATTATTGATTACACTAAAGCTCAAGAAGTCATTATCGCCATGAGTAAAATATCTCAAGATAGATTACATGAAATTATTAATTTATTGAATTCTTGCAATGTTAGAGTGAGAAGAATGCCTTTAATTGAAGAAATGCAAGGTCCTAACGATAAAAGAATCATTGACGTTGATTTAAACGATCTTTTGTCTAGAGATCCTGTTATTTTAGATAACCATGAAGTTAAAGATATGTTGCATGAGAAATGCGTTATGGTTACTGGTGCTGGTGGATCTATTGGTAGTGAACTAGTTAGACAAATATTTAAAACTCATCCAAAGACTTTAATTCTTTTTGATATTTATGAAAATTCAACTTACGACATTCAAATGGAATTAACTCGTAAAATCAGAGAAGAGAAGATTAAAGACATTCAATTAGTTACGCTCATTGGCTCGACATACAATGAAACTAGAGTTGAACAAATTATCAAGAAATATAAACCAGACTATATTTATCATGCAGCGGCATATAAACATGTTCCTCTAATGGAAGATAGCCCTGCTGAAGCGATTAGAACTAATGTTATTGGTACATATAATGTCGCTAAGATGGCGGATAAATATGGCGTTAAGAAGATGGTTTTAGTGTCCACTGATAAAGCGGTTAGACCTACAAATGTTATGGGGGCTACTAAACGTTTTGCTGAAACTATTATTCAGTATTATTCTGAGAAATCTAAAAACACCGCTTACGCCGCAGTGAGATTTGGTAATGTATTAGGTTCTAATGGTAGTGTTGTTCCGTTATTTAAAAAACAGATAGAAGCAGGTGGACCTGTCACAGTTACCGATAAAAGAATTATTAGATACTTTATGACTATCCCTGAAGCAGTATCATTAATCCTTCAATGTGGATTATACGCTAAAGGGGGAGAAATATTTATTTTAGATATGGGTCAACCTGTAAAGATTCTTGATTTAGCAGAAAAACTAATAAGACAAGCTGGCTTTGTTCCTTATATTGATATCCAAATTGAAGAAATAGGGTTAAGACCTGGAGAAAAACTGTTTGAAGAATTATTAATTGATATTGATCATCAACAAAAAACTGAAAATAAAAGAATTTATATTGAAGATAAAGAAGCCATTAACAGCAATTTAGAGTCTGATGTATTAGAAGCCAGTAAAGCTTTTGACATGGCTGAGACAAGTGATGTTAAAACATTACTTAAACATTTAATCAAAACTTATAAGGACAAAGGAGATAAAGATGAGTAACTCCATGAGTTTCTTATCCACTAGACAAAAGATCTATCTACCTTTTAAAAGGTTTTTTGATATTTTGTTATCCTTTTTAGCAATCACCGTTTTTTCTTTGCTTTATATTGTTTTAGCGATACTTGTTAAGGTAACTTCTAAAGGACCAGTCTTCTTTAAGCAAGAGAGAATTGGCAAAAATAAAAAGCACTTCAAGATTCTAAAATTTAGAACGATGAGAATTGATACTCCAAAAGATGTTCCCACACATATGTTGGAAAACCCTGAACAATATATAACAAAAATTGGTAAATTCTTAAGAAAGACTTCTTTAGACGAAATACCTCAAGCATTCAATATTTTTATTGGTCAAATGTCAGTAGTGGGCCCACGTCCTGCTTTATATAATCAAGACGATTTGGTAACAGAACGCGATAAGTATCACGCAAACGACATTAGACCAGGATTGTCTGGTTGGGCTCAATGCAATGGAAGAGACACATTACCAATACCAGAGAAAGCAAAACTTGATGGTGAATATACTAAAAGATTTAATGTTTGGTTTGATATAAGAATAATTGTTAAAACCATTTTTCAAGCCTTCACAGGTAAGGATGAAGTTGAAGGAAAAAAGAAAGATTTTTAAATATGATTAAAAAAGAAGGTAATAATGTTTATTGGTTTGTACCTGGCAGAGCGGTACCTTTTTTGGTGAATAAGGCAAAACAAAAAAGAAAGATTTTTTTAGAAAAAAAGAGCAGCAAACCTGAACATGCTGACTTTTCTTTAATTTGCAACAATTGCATTGCTGGCGCATTTTATCATGATTATGGCCTTGAATTCAAATCGCCTTTTATTGATGTATTTATAGAGTCAGATGATTTTTTTAAATTGATGAGAAATTTTAAGCATTACATTATTGACGTTAAGAAAATGGTGGATATAACAGGCAAAAATGACTTTTGCCCTGTCGGTCTTTTAGGTGATATCAAAATAAGATTTGTGCACTACAAAGATTTTTCTACTGCTTCAGAAAAATGGTTTGCTAGGGCTAAACGTATAAATTTTGATCATTTATTTTTTCTTATGTCTGATATCGATTGGGATGGTAAAGCTTTTTCAAAATTTGTAAATAAATCTCAATTAGAAGATTTTTTAAACGAAAATAAAACAAATTTTATTTTTGTAACTAATGACTTGGAGAAGAAACAAATGAAAAATAACAATGTTGTTTTTTTAAAAAAATACGCTAATAACAAGCCATTCTATTTTGGTGCTTTGGAACTATTTGGGCGTGGTCGAACTTGCTTAGAACGTTATTTTGATGTTGCGAATTGGATTAATCAGAATTATTAATCTTATAATAAAATGCACTTTAATCTCTTTTATTTAAAACCTTTAGAAATAAATGAACAAATTTTTTATTTGCTAAATAAGCACATGGTAAGAAGATTAAACAATATAACGAACCCTTAATTATTGCTTGAACATAAAAAGATAGGTACCTAATATCAAGAAAACTAAACACCCCTCTTAATATGGCATAGGACGTAAATGCAATTACTCCATTTTTAATTAATGATACCCAATAATTAGAAAGAGAAAGACCTATAATTTTTTTTGAATAGAAAGATAATGTTAGAGTTTCAAGCAGCTTTGAAAATAAAGTCGCAATAATTACCCCATAAATTTCTAATAAAGGTGATAATAAAATTGAAAGTCCAATGTTTACACATAAAAATATAATGTATACTATAGCAGCAAATTTGTGTTTATTAAGTGCGGATTGAACGGAATATGAAACTTTTATACCCGATGTAATAGCATTCACAATCAAAAGAAGTAATGCATAAGTATACACGGCAGATTTTTCTGATCCAATCCACCCTTTAACAAATTCATTCCCACAAGAAGCAAATCCGCCAATAATAAAAACCAAAATAATAGCAATTGTATCCCAAACAAAATTGCATGTTTTTTTAACGGAATCCATTTTATTCTCTATAGCATCATTCGTCAGTTTTGGCGAAAAAAGCGACGATACAGATGTGGTCATCGTTTCTAGATAATTAGAAAATGTGAATGAGAGAGAATAGAAGGTTACTGCTTCTGCTGAAATAATTGCACCAATAACAATTTGGTCTGTCGCGTTATGAATTATAGATACTGCTGATGCCACAAATGAAATAATACAATAAGAAAAAATTGGTAATATGAGTTTGAATTCATTTCTACCTAATTTAAAAGTAATTTTTTCTTTTTCTTTAACAAATACAATAAAAGCTTTAGAAAAATCTATTGTTATCGATACTAGCAGTGAGACTAACGTTATTGAAATTAATAAAACATTATAAATATGGAAAATTATGACAATTGTTGAAAGAAGAGGCACAAGGATAATGTTGATGAGATTAATGATGTTTCTGATAACGAATTTCCTTCTATATCCAAGTATTACTGTTAAGATAGAGAAAGGAAAGTGGAGCGTGGTTTGAACTACCATGATTAGTAAAATTATGACAATAGTGGATTTGCTTTCTGGGGGGAATTTATTAAAAGAAACAAAAGAATTCTTTATCAGAAATATAAATATCAAACCGACGACTAAACTTATTAGAGCTATAAAAGAAAAGATTATTACAAATAACCCGTTAATCCTTTTTGTGCTGTCCGCTTCCGTTCTTTCTTGCAATTTTCGGAATCGATAGTATGAAGTACTCAAACCTAATGTTAAAAGATTTAAATAACCAACAAGTGAAACGCAAAATGCTCTTATGCCATAATCAACGTCGCCAAGCGACCGCAATAAAAATGGAGTGAAAATAATTGAAATAATAATTTCAACAAAAATAGTTATGTATGAAATAATTGATCCGAAGAAAATATTTTTCTTTTCATTCATAAAAATAATTATTACATATTTGAAAGTTTATAAATATAATTTCCTTTTCAAATGCTATACAAAAAATGCATTTTAAAACAAAAAATATAAATATATGGAGAGTTAATATTACAAAAAAGTAAAATTTGGTTTTTTGAATATAAAATATTATATGTTTAGGTTGATGTTGTTTAATTTCTGAGTTAATCAATAAGAATAGTAAAGAATAAAAGTTAATAAATGATTTTTGAATTATCTTGATACAAATGTAAAATATAGATGCATGAGAGAAATAGTTGTAATTGTTCCAACATTTAATGCTGAAAAATGGATTGAAAAAGCAGTGAGGTCCATTTTTAATCAATCATATCAAAATGTGACTGCAATTTGTGTTGATGACAATTCGTCAGATAGTACGCCTTTAATTTTAAATAATCTTAAAAACAATTATAAGAAATTGATTGTCTTAAAAAACGATAGAAATATGGGTGTTTCTTTCTAAAGAAATAAAGCTTTGCAATATATAATCTCGAAGATGCTTACATTTCTTTTTTAGACGCTGATGATTATTTGTCATACGACAAATGTTACGAAGAAGCAATAAAGAAGATGGAGTTGGATGAATCTGATATATGTTTTTATGAATTTACTAGGTTTTGGGAAAAAGAACAAACTATTAAAACTCTCGAATTTAGAGAAATAAGTTTCAATAGGATGCTATTAAATTGCCGAGACATTAAATATTTTTGGTATCCAACACAGGGCAAAACAATTGGAAATTTTTTTATCACTGAATACATACATGGCGCTGTTTGGAGAAGTGTGTTTAAACTAAGCATTATTAAAGAAAACAATCTTTAAATTTGATGAGTCAATGGCTTTTTCCGAAGACCAGATTTTTCTTCTTAATTATTTGTCCAATGTCAAGAAAATATCTTACCTGGATAAAAGTTGTGTAATGTATAGAGGATGGACAAAAAAACATACCTACAATTCTGTTTGCAAATCTGAAATATATCTGTTGCAAAAGCAGGTTGAAGTTCTTAATAAAAATGATTTTTACAACGTTCAAACCAAAAATGATTTGCTTGCGTATCTAAAAGTACAAACATATTTTGCAATAGTAAATGAAGAATACAGGTTTGCGCCCAATCCAATTGAACAAATAAAGAAATTTCAAAAAGAATACAAAATACAAAAATTATTGAATTTCAGGGATTTTCTTACAAAAACAAGAAAGAGAGAAGTATTAAGAAATTTATATTTTTTGTTTTGTCGAAGCTACGGATGTTTAAATTGATTAAAAGATTTTTATAAAGCAACTTATGTTTACGAGAAATATTCTATCAAATTATTTAATTTGAAAACATTGACTATTGTTTTTATAATATTGCCATGCATAAATTGAAAAGCATTTTAGGCTTTGCATTGGCGTTGATAATGTTGATTGTTCTCTATCCAATCGGCAAATTACTTTATTCAAAGAAGAGAATTTGGCTTTTTTGTGAACGTGGAGATGATGCTAAAGATAATTCATTTTCATTATTTAGATGGATGAATGAAAAAAAACCCGAGATAAGAACAGTTTATTTGATATCCAAGAAGAGTGTTGATTTAAATAAAGTTTCAAGAGTTGGTGAAATATGTTATTACAAGTCCATAAAACACTGGCTGATGTTTATTGGATCATCAGTTAGAGTTGATACCCATTTATTTTTTTATGTGCCAAACAAATATTTAGCCGTTTATTATATGAAGTATCACAAAAAATGTGGAATAGATGTTTTTCTTCAACATGGTATTACTCACAATTGGCAAGATTGCTTTTATAAAGCGAATAATAAATCAGACATTGTTATTTGTGGTGCAAAAGCAGAATACAATTACTTGATTGATTGTTTTGATTTGACTGCCGATGTTCTAAAACTTACTGGATTTCCAAGATTTGATACATTAGTGAATAGAGAAACAACTAAAAAGTTTATTTTAATAATGCCAACTTGGCGAAAATGGCTGTCCAATTTAAGTATTGATGAATTTTGTAAATCTGATTTCTTCATTAATTATTCCAATCTTATTAAAAACAAAGAATTAATTAAATGGGCAAAAGATAATGAATACAAGTTAGTTTTTTGCCTTCATCCAAGCTTCAGCCTCTATAAAAGCGCATTCTCTTCCTTTACAAATGAAATTGTTGATGTAATTTTAGATGAATTTGATATTCAAGATTTGTTATGTCGCGCTTCAATTTTAATTACTGACTACTCCTCTATTTTGTTTGATTTTGCATATCTTGGCAAACCTACTATTTATTATCAGTTTGATTCTGAATTGTTTTATACCCATCAATATAAACACGGTTATTTTTTAATTGACGAAAACGGTTTTGGCCCTGTTGCTAAAACCACAACCGATGTTGTTTTTGAAGTCAAAAAAAATACATCCATAAACCAAATTTACAAAGAGAGAATAAATAATTTTTTTGATTTACGCGACGCAGAAAATTGCGAAAGAGTGTTTAAAGAAATTTTAAGTAAATATGAAAGATAGGATTTCGTTTTTGTTAAACAAGATAAATAAAGATTTTTTGATAAGAATAACGCCTTATATTTTAATAAGTTATTTCGCTCTGCTTTTGTTGCCTTACATATTTGCTCCGATACCATCGCTTTATTATTTCTTTTTGAAAACCTCGGTTAATCTGACTTTAAGACTTTTTGCAACGCTAATCATTTCAATATTTTCTGTTTCTGTTTTTATTAGATTTAGACCGAAGATTGATAAAAAATACCTTTATTTTTCTCTTGGGTTAATTCTCATATTGATTCTATCTCTTATTATCTCGCCTAAAACATATCGTTCTGTAATTACCCATGATCCGTATGCATACGAAACACTGGTGGTGTATGAAATAGGATTGATTGATTTGCTGAGCGGCTTTGCTTCCTGCGTGGTAGATATGTTTTTTGGGTTATTGTTCGTTTTCGTATTGCCATGTGTATGCACTAAACAAAGCCTCAAACCATTTTTATTGTTCGTTTTCGGATTTATGGTCTTTGAATGTTTGTTTTCAATCGGATTTGAATTTAAGAAATATATCGCCACTCTTTCAGCTGGAGATTCTGCCTATGGTGGTTATGAAATTGATATCTCTGGGTCTTTTATTTCTAAAAATCAATTCGGCTCATTTTTAATAATTGGCTTTTTATCTGGTTTTTTTGCATCTCATTGGTATTATAAAGACTCAAAAATATTTAGAATTATTATTTATTCTTGCCTTTCTTTAATTGGAATGGTGACTGTTTTCTCCTTGTGCAAAACAGCAATTCTTTCTTTGTTTTTGGTCTTTGTTTTTTTGTTTACATTACGAATTAGAAAACTAATTAAGGAAAAAAGAGTTGCTCAAATTAGTTTTATTATTTTGACTTTTTTGTTAGTCGTTATCTTTATTATTCTAGTAATGGCTACACCTATTGGGACCATTGGCATTTTTAGTAAAATTCAAAAGGGAATAAAGATACTATTCGTTGATTCTTTTTCCACAGCAAAAGAATCAAGATATATTGCTTGGTTGTTATCCATATCCACACTATTTAATTATCATTTAGTAATTGGATATCCTAAAGGTTCCTTGCAATATGTTTTAAGGATTGGCACAAACGGATATGTTATTTATCCTCATAACGGCTTTATTCAACAGGTATTATGTTATGGTCTTTTTGGATTATTTGTTCTTTTCTTCTTGTATAGTTTTATATTAAAACGAATTAAATGGCAGGATAACAAAAACGAAAAAAGAATGTGGATATCTTTGTTATTATCGGCATTTGTTTTTATGATGACGGAAACTGAAGTTATTCTTATGTCCAGTTCTCTTCTAACTTTTGGATTCAATGTGTTGTTATCTTCTATTCCGGTCGCCGAAATCAAAAAAATGAAGGAGCATTATTATGAAATTCAAGTTTAAATATAGTCTCTTTTTATCCCTTGTAATGCTCTGTTCATCATGTTCTTTTTCTACAAAAACGGAATATACTGATTATTTGGTTAATAAGTACGAACTTAAAAATGTTGTAAATTATGACGAGGAATTAATGACAGAACACTCGTACATAAATACCTCAGGACTCCAAATATATAACGGTTACTTTGTCTTAAATCGTTGTTCCATCGCATTTAATTATGGCAATAGTAAAGATAAGATAAATTTCGATTTTTCGTTGCAAGAAAACAATAACAAAAAAATATATATAGAGAAAATCAAGTATAAATATTTTTCTATAGACGATATATCAAAAATTGTAACAGATTATAATGGCGATGATTTTGATTTTTATGAAATTACAGTCTTTCCAAATTATTGGTTAAGATTAAGAGCGCATTATATGATAGAAGAAGAAACAAAAGAACTCATTTTTGAATATAAGTCAATGGGCAAAAACATATAGGGTCTGAATATAGCAAAATAATTATTGCAAATATTATGGACGAAAAGGAAATACCAACCATTGAGTAGTCTTGCATAAAGCCATATAGTACAAGCAATGATAAAACAAACAACATCGTTCTATTTTTGATACTTTTCTTATATAAAACAAACAGTAAAAACAAATAGATTAGTAGTTTAATAACCCCTCCTGATAAAAGACAAAGGATGAAAATGTTGTCAACAGGACACGTAATAAATAATTGATAGATTCTTTCGGAAAAACCCAATAAAACATAAGGGAACAAAGATATTTTATTTATTGAGTAGCCCCAATTATTAAATCTATCAGCCATAACTATGTATGCATCATAAAATAAACCGTACTCATCAAATAGAACGGAATAAATATATTTAAATGGGCCGGCTTTTAAAGAAAGCAAAATTAAACTTAAGGCAAGCAAAGAAACTGTCGAAGTTAGAACTACGGTAAAAGTTTTTTTATTCTTTCTAAATAAAATAATAAAAATTTCAATAAGAGAAACAAGCGTTACTACAAAAATAAGAAGAACTGCAGTTTTACATCGAATAATTATTGAATAAACGAAGATTAGAAATGTTGGTACATTGTACCATTTGCTTTTACTCTTGTGCAAATAATACGAAATAATCGATCCAAGAAAAAGCAAAAGTCCAAAAGTGTTTTTGTCGACAAAGAAGGATTTCACGTCATAATTTGAGTGATCATATTTAATAAAAGTATTAATTATGGAGTCATAGTCTTTTATAAGAGAGTAAATTATGGAAAGAGTGACAATTCCTAAGATGATGTAAGAAGCAATCACTTTTTCTTTGTTGTCAATTTTGGATATCGAAAATAAAACAATTATAGAAATTACATTAACAAGCATTTGTCCTATAGATTTTACATAATCAATACAGCTAACTTGAACGCTTTGCAAAGGAGGGTTAAAAGTAATGTTAACAATTGAAATTAATGAAAACAAAATATATAGAGCTGAGACATAAACAAACATTCTGTTTTTAATAATTTCTGATTTGATTGTTATAAGGAGTGCAAAAACAACATATAAGAAAAGAACAATCCCTCTGTACACAATGCCAGCATTTGTGAAACTATTTAGTTCAACGAATATATAATCAAAAGAATTTGCAATTAGAAAGCCGATTAAAAAGAATAAAGAGTATTTATATACAAAAACGGATGCAACATTAAATATTTTTTTCATAAATTTTAATATATTCTTTGGCTATTGTTTTTGTGTGATATTTTTTAAAAGCAGAATCCGAAATTAAGGTTTTATTAAATCGACTGCTTAATATAAAATTAAGATTTTTGACGATTAAATCAACGTTTGAATATTCAGAGAAAAGCGAATATTCATTCATCGATATTGTTTCTGGACCACCAGATAAAAAGCCGACAACAGGAGTTCCTTCGCAAAGTGACTCAGCAACAACCATTGAGAAAGTTTCTTTCTCGCTTAATATAATAGAGCAGTTAGCATAATGATAATAATCTGCGATTTGTTTTTGACTTAAAACATCATCGATGAATATCACGTTTTTGAGTTCTTTAAACTTTTTGTGTGGTAGGGCACTTTTAACAACAAAGGTAACATCGGGCATTTTTGATGCTATTGGAAACAAATTATGTCCTCCCTTTTCTGGGTTATCGAATGAAGCCGTTAAATAAAAAACAATTTTTTTAGATTTCAAATGCAAAGAATTGTAAGGGTTGTTGGTTGAGTGAGAAAAAAATATATCATCTATTGGATTGAGCACAGTAGTATTAATCTTAGTCTTGTTTAAAATTGGAGAAAGAGTTGCCCTTTTCGTTAGCCATGGTGAAACGTTGGTTATTTTGAGCGTATCAAAATGTTCGAAGGCAAGTTTCATTTTTCTATAAAAATAATGAGTCCTATTCAAAGAAATATTCCCATTAACTCTCTTGATATGATTGCATTTTCGACACTCTGACTTTTCCCAATTGCAACAATCAAGTGCATTTCCGCAATTACCAGTTAGAAACATATCAGAATGGTTGGTCAAAACAGTTTTTATTCTATTTTTCTTCAAAAAATTGATTAGTTTGTAGACATTAACAAAATAGCCGTTAAGTATATGGAGGTGAACGACGTCAGGATTAAATTTTTTAATCATTCGGATCAGTTTTTTTGTCGAAAAATGCATTCCGCCATATATATTCCCTGTTATTTTAGATATTAAATGATGAATTTTAGATTCTATTTCAAAAGCACATTTTTTAATTGTTGAATCAGTGCCTTTTATTGAATGTCTACCATAAAAACACTCAACTATATGACCACTTTTCATATATTCCTTATGTAAGGATTGAACTATTTTTCCAGTACTGCCAATTCCATAAACAGCATTTATCAATAGAATTTTCATAGATTCATTATAAATCTTAGTTTGTTTATTTAAAATAAAATGGTTTAAGATCATATAGTTATTTATATGATATGATTGAGAGCAATTTGTATAAGTGACATAATAATTACATGACTTTTAGTTATCTAATTACTACAATCGACAAGACAGAAGAACAAATTCTTTCTATTGTGTCTAAGGCAAACGTTAAAGGAATAGTGTTTGTTGGAAATCAAAATAGTGAATCATATTCTGAAAAGTTAATAATTGATCAAAATATAGAAATTCATATCTTTAACATTCCAGGCAAAGGGGTTTCAAAGAATCGAAATCTTTTATTGTCTAAAGCAAATTCTGATTACGTCACGTTTTTGGATGATGATGTTTCTTTTTTAAACGATTCTCAAAGGACAATGGAAGAAATGGTTGAACACACATCGAATAAGTTCGACGCTCATCGGTTTAATTCTTTATCAATTAATGACCGACGTCCTATAAAGCAAATTGAAAAAAATGGCACTGTCAAAATGATAGAACTTAGAAATTTTGGTGTTTGGGGTATATATTTTAACAGAACATTTTTAATGAAAAATTCTTTATTTTTTGATGAAAATGTTGGACCTGGCTCAATTATAAATCATGGAGAAGATTTCTTATTCATGAAGGATTATTTAAAGAAGAACAAAATTTATCAACATAATTACTGCGGTTTTTCTATAGAACAAAAAGACTCTACGTGGACCGGAAAAAATAGAGACGTTATTAGAGAACTGTTTTCCCACGGATTTTTATACAAGAGATCCTTTGGATTTTTCTGGCGTCAATTCTTGTTTGTTCATTTCTTGAAGCATAAAGAACTATATAAAGATTATTGGAAACAAAAGTATAAAATATGTGAAAAAGGTGCCAAATACTATTTGATTACAAAAAAGAACAAAAACATCGATAAAGAACACCTTTATAACGAACTAACTAGAGGCTTTTATGAATAGATTTATAAAAAAGTTAATTGCTATTTGGAGAAAACCGTTAATTGATAAGTATCATCGCTCATTAAAACAGAGAGATGCTGTTATAATCTCTTCAAACTGCCTTGCGGGGGTTATGTATCACGATACAAAAACTCGTTTTTTAAGCCCAACGATAAACCTATCAATTTTGGATTTTTTGTCGTTTGTCGATGATTTAGAAAGAAATTTAAAGTCTGAAATTGTCCCTGCCGGTTTTGATTCGCTGGGCAGACCGCTTTGTAAAATTAATGGTATAGTATTAAAAGGCCATCATTACTCATCTGAAAAAGAAATGATTTCAAAGTGGGAAGAACGTTCAAAAAGGGCTCTTAATAGTAACAAAATCTATATCGTTACAACAGACGAATTTATTAAGAGTGAAGATGACGAGAAAAGATTTGATTCTATTAATTATCCTAAAATTTGCTTTACTTCGAAAAAACCTAAATATGATTGGCAAATATATTTACCTGAATTTAAAAATTCAATCCAAGTTGGAGATTGTATGAAATACAAAACTATTAGTGGAAAAAGAATTTTTGAAAAGCATTTTGATTATGTTAGCTGGCTTAATAGTTATTATAATTAATGAAAGTTATGAAAATTTTATCTATATCAAATAATTTATTAAGTTTAAACAATGCTAATGGAAAATTCTGTAGAAACTATCTCTACTCTTTTAAGGATGATGAATTGGCCTCCTTTTATATATCAAACGATATTAAAATGGAAAATGAAAAAATAGATTCATTTAATTATTCTGACCGAGATGTTTTAAGAGATTTTTTACACAAAAAGCATTCTATCGAATCAAATCAAGAATATGGCAAAAAAGAAAAGATAGTAAATAAGCAGTCTGCTTTTGTGCGTGTAATAAGATATTTTATATGGAAGATAGCTTTTCGCAAAAATGTCAATTTTAACAAATGGATTGAGAACATTAAGCCAACGCATATTGTTATAACAGTAGGGGATAATCCATATTTGTTTTTGCTGGCTAGGAAGCTAAAAAAGATATTTAATTCCAAGTTAATAATTATATGTGGAGAAAATTATTCATTGAAAAAATATAATTATCTAAAATGCAAGTATCATAGAAATTTATCTTTTTTGTGGTTTCAAAATATATTAAGGCGCCATACGCGCAAAACATTCAAAGACAGTAATCTGGTCATTTTTAATTCAAATTCTATAAAAGATCTTTATGAAAAGAAGATGAAATTTCAAAAGTCTATAGTTGTTTATCCGCTTAGCGCAAATAGATATATTGACGCATACGATCCTTTGAATAAGGATATTGTTTATGCAGGTAATCTTGGTGTTGGAAGAGCAGAAGCTCTTGTCAATTTTTCCAATATATTAAACGATGTTGGCAATAAGCACAAACTTAAGGTTTATGGAAAGGCCACCAAGGAGCAAATTGAATTGTTAAAAAAATGTTCGAATATTGAATATAAAGGCATCGTAACCAATGATGAATTAATCGGCATTATTAATAGGAGTTGGTTGCTATTGCATGTCGAATCTTTTGATAAATACAGAAAAATCGATTTGGAATATGCTTTTTCAACAAAACTATCTGATTTAATATCATCAAATGACCGTTTTTTTATGTTTGCTCCAGATTGTTATGTAGAGTCCAAATTCTTCATTAGATATCTAAGAACTCATATTGCGTTAAGCGAAAATGAACTAACTAATGTACTTTCAGAATTATTAATGCAAAAAAAACCATTTTCATTTGATGACAATAGCAAATTACGAGCTATAATGGACATCAATAAAAATGGCAAATATATTAGAGATTTAATCTCTAGTCTCTAGTCTTTTTTGCAAAGTTCCAGGCGTCTCTTAGTGCATCTGCCATACTGAACTCCGCATACCAGCCCATTAATTTGTTTGCTTTAGAGCAATCGGCATAACTAATTTCAACATCGCCAGGTCGTCTTTCAACAAATTGATATGGTATTTTTATATCGTTTTCCTTTTCAAAAGTTTTTATCAATTCAATTACAGTGTGGCCTTTTCCTGTTCCTAGATTAAACACATCATAGTTCGTTTTCATCTTGTCTAAATAATTGAGTGCTGCGATATGACCTTTTGCTAAATCAACCACATGAATATAATCTCTAATGCCGCTTCCGTCTGGCGTTCTATAATCGTTACCAAAAACTTTTAAATATGGGAGTTCTTTTTTTGCGACTTTTAAAATATATAATATTAAATTGTTTGGTATATTATCGGGTGAATCTTCGCCAATTAATCCCGATGGATGGGCACCAATAGGGTTAAAGTATCTTAATGAAATTGCTTTGAAGTCATTGGTTTGTTTTGTTTTATTTTCTAATAAAAGTTCGGTTAAATATTTGGTCATTCCATAAGGCGATATAACGTTACCTATAGTTTCATTTTCTTTAATAGGAACGTTTTGACTATCACCATAAACTGTAGCAGAAGATGAAAAAATTATTTTTTTAACAGAATATTTCTTCATCAACTTAAGGATATTGTATGTGCCTTCAATGTTGTTTGTATAATACAAACCCGGATCTTTTATTGAGTCGGCTCCAGACTTAAGTGCAGCAAAATGTATAACTGCATCAATTTTCTCTTTTTTGAAAACTTTTTCTAAAGAATTGAAATCACAGATATTAATTTCGTAAAACGTAGGGCTTTTTCCAGTTATCTGATAAATTTTATGTAGAACGTTTCGTTTTGAATTACAATAATTATCTACAATAATTACTTCATAGTTTTTATTAAGCAATTCTACTACTGTATGCGAACCAATAAAGCCGGTTCCACCTGTTACTAATACTTTCATAAACTATAATTGCACTTCCACAAAATTATGGTTTGCAACTCTATTCTCCTCTCTTGGCAATCTCATATAATCACCGTATAGTGCTTTCAATATCAAATCGTATTCCTCAAATATATAGTAGTTCCTATTTTCAAATGGTACTGCAATTATGTTTTTAAAAAGTGCAATGTCACACTTGCTTAAATTAATATCGCAATCTGGAGCTAGTATGTTGCCCCCTTTACCACTAATTTTTTCTAAAAAAATACCATATTTGTGTTTATAAAATTCCGCTGAAAATGGATGAAACAGTAAAAAAGCAAGTGATGATAGTTTTCCTCGAATATTTTTATGCTTAAGTTGTGATGAATCTACTCTGCGTTTATAAGTTGTGTATTTTCGTCTGCCAGTACTGATGATTTGTTTTTTTCCGGAAAATGTGTCGTAAATAAATATGTCAACCCATACACCGTGGTGCATTTTTTTATTTATGTTTGGAAGTTCCACTAGTTTGGTGCCATTCATCCTGATTTTAGCAACATTAGGCCTGTTTGAACCTGGTTCTATAAAATTATCCTGCAAGAAAAAACGTTCTGGAAGAGATGATTCACACAATCTTTTAAACTTCAAATAATCTTGTTTTGACATTATTATATCGATATCATCGTCCCACGGTATGAATCCTTTATGCCGAACAGCACCTAAAAGGGAACCATAAAACAAAGAATAACGAATGCCGTTTTCTTTACATAATTTATGGATATAATCCATTATTTTGAGTTCATAATCCTTTATTTTATTTATCTCGTTAGTAGTAACTTTTATCATGTATTTTTTTCGTTTTTAAGTTCAGTAGAACTAATGCCTTTCCATCTATGTAATCTAACAACTTTTTTCTTATTTTCTTTGCACCATTTAATTGCTTTTGCAAATCCATCGTGATTTTGATCTTCACCTACTGCTAAAACATCAAATTGTATCTTATTTATATCTTCTTCTACTTCCGCATATGGGATAACTTCGTTTACTAGTTTTATGTTCGAGACAATTTCCTCTCTTTGCTTGTAGGTGTAACGCAAGATAGAATTCGGTTTTCTTTTATGTATCTCTTCATCAATTTGTATAGCGACAATTAAGTAATTGCCGTAACAAAGTGCCTGTTTGAAAACATTGAGGTGTCCATAATGGAAATAATCAAATACGCCAAATGTAAGAACTTTAATTTTTTTTGCCATTTTTTATAACCTTTTAAATTATAATTTATTGGAAACTAATTGTATATCAGTTTTCTTATTAATAAACAAGACAATAACTGTATGCTAAGACTGCTTTTTATTTTCTAAATAGTATTTACATATTTCTCTTTTCTACCACCATCTCGCTTCAAAACTTGAATGCACAAATATCTTTAAAAACATAGTTTGTTTTATAGAAAGTTCAGTGTCTGGTTTATTCTGAATGTCGCCTATTAATGACATCAGAAAGTTCTTAGCGTCTATTAATAAATAGACATAAAAATGCCCATAAAGTATTATATTTAAGAAGATAATAAAGAATATGTTATGGCATTAATTAGCATTATTACACCCGCTTATAACTGTAGAAACACTATTAAAGAAACGTACGATAGTGTTCTTTCTCAAGCATTTAAAGACTGGGAATGGATAATAGTGGATGATTGCTCCAAAGACGATTCTTTTTCTTTTATTAAAGAATTAGCAAAAGATGATAAAAGAATTGTGGTTCTACAAACTCCTAAAAATGGTGGATCCGCTGTTGCGAGAAATATAGCCTTAAAACACGCTTCGGGTAGATATATCACATTCTTAGATTCTGATGATCTTCTTGATTCTAATTATTTAGAATGCCAATTAGAGTTTATTAAAGATAATGGACCACTTATTTCTGCAGGATATAGAAGACAAGCAGAACATACATGTACTGATTTTTATGTTCCTGAAGAAACTGATTATAAAAAAGCATTAAAAGGTAATCCTCTTTCTTGTTTAACCACTATGTATGATAGAAGCGTTATAGGTGATTTATATTTTGATGAAACATATAACCGTCATGAAGACTATATTTTTTGGTTAACAATATTAAAGAGAGGAATAGTGGCTAAAGGTAATCATAATGTTTTAGCGACTTATGTTATTCACTCTAATAGTAAGAACTCTAATAAATCTAAATTAGTTAAATCTATGTACCGTGTATATCACAAATCACAAGGATTTAATTGGTTAAAGAGTTGGATATATGTCTTTAGATATGCGATATACAGCAAAAAGAAATACCGTAATGTACACTAATTTAAGGAGAATTGTATGAGTAGTATTCAATACATATCACTTACAAGAAAAAATCTTGATTATGTTGACTGTTATTCTTTTAGAGATTGCAGGACATTTGATACTTATCCGACCAACATAATAGATTTGTCAGATCCGTCTGTGTGGAAAAATTCTTCTGCTAACAATTTGGAAACAATTGATTGTGTCGAGATTCTTATTAAGTTAAATGATTACATTGAAAAAACAAAATCTAAAGTTGTGGTAATACTGCCACAAAATAAGCATATAGTCACTGGTTATCAGAATAATCTCGTTCAAATTGGTCGCTATTTAAAACAATTTAACGAGTTATTAAGTGAAAGTTTTGCGTTTATTAAACAAAATAATATTGAAATTGAAAATTCGCCTTCATTAGTAGGGTTAAATGCTTATGAAGTAAGTTCTGATTTTGTTTTTGCCGATAAATCTAAAGGCAACGTATTTTTTAAAACAAATGGAAGTTTTAGGAAATGCGCTTTATTAGTTCGTAAAAATATTGCTATAACAACAATGGAATTAGATTCATATATTGATTTTGTCAATTTTTTAGATTGTATCCCTAATGTTTTGGAGGAAACTACTCCAACATGGGCAGAAGATTATTGTGTTTTGAATGATGAATATCTTTTTAAACGTAAAAATGAATTGCTTTTAGAAATAAAAAAGGCAAGCGATGAGATTTCTAAACTTGATAAAGGAATCCTTAATAATATTGAGATTAAAAGCTGTTTATGGAAAACCGGGGACAATTTAGTTGAGGCGGTATTTCCTTTAATCGAGAAGATTTACGAGTGTGATTTATCTCATTTTGTAGATGAAAAGAAAGCTGATTTCATCTTTACAAAAAATTCAACTACGATTGTAGGTGAAATTAAGGGCGTGAAATCAAATGTTAATAGAACGCATGTTGCAAAAGCAGAAGCACATAAACAGGAATATATTCAGGGGCTAGAGGATTCTAATACACCATACAAAGAAGAAAACATTCTATGTGTTTTAATAATAAATTATGAATTAGATAGACCTGTTGCTGAAAGAAATGACATAAACCCAGAGGTTATTGAATACGCTAAGCATCAAAAAGTTTTAATTATAGATACAGTGACTTTAATTAAACTCTACGAAAGAAAAGTTAGCGGTGAAGATACAAACCGTTTAATTGAAGAACTCAATGAGAAAGTGCTAAATGGCATTTATATTAATTAAATTCGAATGTAACATCAAAAGGGGCGACTGCGGAGGTTTTTCAAACTAGAAACCATTTATTTTTATTAACCGATCATTATTTATGATATTTATAGGAAAAGCAGTCATTATTAGAAGCGGTAAAGTTATTGGTGATAACGTTAATATAGGGGCCAATACTGTAGTTATTCATTATATTAATCGTTAAGTATTGATTCGTTTGCTAAATGTCTATTATAGAATTATTTTTTTCTCTAATTTTACAAGAACATTTGCTATTTAAAATTTCAATAAACAACTCACCACATAACTCCTCTAAGATATAAAGACCGATGTTATATTCGTATGGGAGTTTCTTGTCTAAGATAACCTTGTCTTTATTGTGCATAATGGTGCCTGTTCCTTATGTGTCTATAAATCCATCAAAAAAGAGAGAAGTGCAAGACATTTTAGATTATAATTAAAAAGATACATAATATGATTAGTTCAGACGATTTCTTATTAAAATATTGGAAACATTATATTCAATTAGAGAAGGAGTTTTCTTTGACGGTTAATTATGTTGCCATTGATTCTGTTAATTATGATACGTATTCTGATGCGTATTTAAAAATAATTTTACAAGTCGGAAGCGAAATTGATGTTAGCTGCAAATTATTGTGTGGTCTTTAGGAGAATCTATACCAAAAGGCAACATTCACAAATATAAAAAATGTATAACTGAAAACATAAAAGATTTTTGTGATATTAGGATTAATGAAAAGTTGTCACGTATCAATTCTTGCCCTTGGGAGGAGTGGAAAATTGAAAACGGAGTGCCTACTTGGTGGACAATTTATAATAAAATTAAGCATCACCGTATAAGTGTTGGAACAATATCGGGCACAAAGCAAGAGTATTATAAGTTTGCGAACCTTAAATACACACTTCTTTCACTTATGGGATTATATCAACTAATGCTGTATTCATATTATTTCATTGCTAAAAATGAAGGTTCTGAGTTACTTGTTCCTCTTCCTAGCTCGAGATTGTTTGACACAAAATCTTCTGTTTGGAAAGAATTAGATAAAGGCTCGAATGACATTTCTATTTTTAACGAGTCTGATGGGACTTTACATATTTATACCGGAAAATTTGATTATTAGTGTTGGGGTTGTCACAGTACGTTAAAGACATCAACAAAGATAGACTGATAAGCATGTAATATTGTTTGTTTTGTCTTCTCATCTTTTTCGTTTTTGTATAAAATGTAAAAGATAGTGATTTGTATGAAAGATCTAGTGAAATATTTTCTATATAAAAGAGTGCTTAGTTGTTTTACCTTGGCACTTATTTTCTCGCTATTGGTTTGCTGCATTACGATGACATTTAGCCTTTTGAATTTTGGTGTTAGTTTCGCCGATATTACTGGAAATCACGAGTATAAGATAGCCAACCCCATAACCATCGTGTCTTTTGCGGCAACATTTGTTACTATATCTTTAACAATTATTGGTTTTGCGTTAAATAGTTTTTCTAAGAGAAAACAAAGCGAAAAGAATAATTCGATTCTCGGCAATTCCGTTTATGAAGAAGCGGTAGGCATTTTGCTTGTTAGATATAGAAGAAAGTCGGAAACGTTATTATTTATTAATGTATTCAATTATCCATTATTAGCAAAGGCATTTACTCTTGTTTTATTGCTGGGGTGTATGTTTGTTCATTGCTTTGTTGGCAATTATCGAGTGTTTTATTTAATTGTTTACGCATCGTTAATGTTTTGCATTATTGTTTCTATGCTTATAAGTGTTTTTGAAATATATTCTGATGTTAATTATACAACGTTTAGAGCGTGTAGAATCATTTCTATGAAAATAAGCAACAGATTAAAGTACCTATCAAAAACCAATTCAGCGCCATCAGATGGTTTTCTCAGGCCCGTCTTACGTAGATACGCAAGAACTGATGTTTTTAGATCTATAATCTTTTTACACAAAGCATTGGATCAGGTGTTGTATAAACCTGCCATTTACGGAACAACACTTGTCAAAAACAAAAAAGAACTACACCTGTTTGCGGAATTAGCGCTTTGCTCAGACTCATCTATTGAGATGATGAGGGGAACAATAGATGACACATCTTTATCGGAAGATGAAAATAAAAATAGATTAAAAGAAATCGATTCTGCTTTTGAGTTCTTTTACACTCAATCAATTAAATACATCACTTCTTTGAAGGATGATTTAAAAGATGAAATAGACTTTATTTCAAGTATTAATAATGCTAATTATTATTTTACATCAAAAGATAAAATTTTAATGAAACTAAAGACTTTATATGGTAATATAGAGGCGAGAGAAAAAGCGGATGAAAAATGAGAAGGTTATAATTATTGTTGAGCCAAAAGTCGACAACATGAACTACTACAAGGCTTTCAAAAAGATTTTAAACGATAAATTGGTTAACGATATTGTTGTCGCTTTTTATGATAGCGATAAATCTAAGATTTGTGCTGAAATCAAAAGCGTTGAAATGGGTAGCAAAGAACCAAAAAGGATTCTTATTTTGAATGAAAATTCTTCGTACGATTCTGTTTCCGCTGCTTTAAACTGGGTTGTTAAGAGCCGTGCAGATGACAAGCAAAGAAAACTTGTTGAAGGACCTCACCCAATTAGTTTGCAAGCCGCATATTAGTTTATAATTATCCTAAGTTGTATCATTGGTCTTCAAGATAATCTTGAAGACTTTTTAGTTAACAAACAATTAAAACGTAGATTAGCTTTTTATTAATTTATTAAGTTAAACTAAATGAATACCTGTATAG
>JAFRPF010000030.1 GCA_017429285.1 Bacilli bacterium | reverse complement strand
GCTTTTAGTCTTTTCTGAGCCTTTTCTGTTAAAACTTTAAATGGACTATACATTAAATAGGCATAAGCAATGCGATCACTTCTGCCAACACGACCTTTGATTTGATAAAGCTGGGATAAACCATAATGATCACTATCTTCCACGATTATCATATTCGCATTAGGAATATCGATGCCGTTTTCAACAATCGAAGTGCATACTAATACTTTAACTTCACCATTATAGAATTTAATCATGACATCTTCGATGTCGTCTCTATTCATTTGTCCATGAGCCACACCAATAGAAACACCAGGAAGCATCTTCTGTAATTTCGCTGCTCTTAAATATAAAGTAGAGACATTATTATGTAAGAAGAATACTTGTCCGTTTCTTCCGAGCTCTCTTTCTATTAGTTCTTTAACCACATCCATATCGAATGGAGTGACATAAGTTTGAATCGGCATTCTATCTTTTGGTGGAGTATTAATAATCGACATACTACGAACACCTAATAAAGAAATTTGTAATGTTCTTGGAATTGGAGTCGCGGATAACGTTAACACATCGATATTAGTTTTTAGTTCTTTAATTCTTTCTTTTTGTTCCACACCAAAACGTTGCTCTTCATCGATTATCAGTAATCCTAAATCTTTAAATTGAATATCTTTCGATAATAAACGGTGCGTTCCAATCACTAAATGAGCCTTACCTTCTTTGACTTCATTAATAAACTTTTTCTGTTCTTTTTCGCTAATTAAGCGGGAAAATGCAGCGATTTTAATATCAAAACCACTAAATCTCTGTAATGCTAACTCGTAGTGTTGTCTTGCTAATAAAGTGGTTGGACATAGTATTGCGACTTGCTTACCTGAGTTAATAGCTTTAAAGGCCGCTCTAAAAGCCACTTCCGTTTTTCCAAACCCAACATCACCACATAATAAACGATCCATCGGATGAGGAGATTCCATATCTTTTTTGATATCATTTAATGCCGATAATTGGTCTCTAGTTAATTCATATTCAAATGACTCTTCAAATTCTTTTTGGAATTCATCATCTTTTTGGAAAGAATATCCAATGGCCTTATTTCTTTCTAAATATAAATTCATTAATCGATTTGCTAAATCATTAACTTTTTCTTTAATCTTCTTCTTAGTGTTTTCCCAATCTTTACTATGAAGTCTAGATAAACGAGGAGAGGCTCCTTCTTTACCCATATACTTTCTCACTAATTGGAACTGAGATAATGGAACATATAGTAGTTCTCCACCATGATAAGCAATCTTTAAATAATCACGATGCATACCATCAACTTCTAAAGTTTGAAGTTCAATAAATTGGCCAATACCTTGAAATTCATGAACAACATAATCACCAGGATTTAAATCTTCATAACTCTTTAATATAGTTCCTTCTTTAAAACGATTATCAAAACGAGTTGTTCTAGTCTTATCATTGAATAGTTCCTTACTTGTAAGGAAAGTGACCTTATTATCAGGTAATTCAAAGCCCGAAGATAAGTTAGTTAAAGATAGGCCTATATTTGTTTTATTAGGTAGTTCAAAATCATGAGTGATTTCAAAAGGAATTACTAATTTATTTAGTTCATTTTGAATAACCACTAGATGTTCTTTATTAGATAAACAAATACAGATCTTATGATTCTGGTTTAAATATGAATGGATGATATTAATTGCGTCAGTTGTCTTATTCGCGTGGAAGGGAATCGGCTTAACATTAAAAGATTGATCACTCGCTTTTTCAATTAATGTTGAAGTATTAATCACATTCTTAAAATTAATTAAGTTATGAATATCTTGAAACATTTCTAAATGAGAAATAATCTTCCCGTTATTATGAAGTTCGTTGAGATATTCAAAGGATTCGCTATTCAATAATTTAGAAGCATGTTCTAAAGAAGGAGTGTCCACTAAAACGATATTGTAATTTTGACAATAATCGAATATTGAAAAATGACGGTGTATTAATCCGTAATATTTATATAGATTTTCTGATAAATTACCTTCAATTATACTAGCAATATCTTCGGTGGTTTTATCTCTTAATTTTTCAAAAGTTCCATAATCTAAATGGGCTTGGTCTTTCTCTAATATATCAAGGATCTTATCTCCACTTTTACTGATTTCTTCAGAAGATAAAATAATATCACTTGCTGGCAAAATAGTGGCTTTTTGCTGCTTTTTTATCGAAATTTGACTAGAAATATCGAATATTCTGATCGATTCAATCTCGTCATCAAAAAACTCAATTCTTAATGGTTTATCATAATTAACTGAGAAGATATCTAAGATGTCACCACGAGAAGCGAATTGTAAAGATTGATCAACTTTACTAACTAAAGAATAACCCGCTTCCACGAGTTTCTTTTTGATATCACTAATATCGTAATGCCCACCAACTTTTAAATTGATGGTTTTACTTTCAAAAACTTCTGGATCAGGTAAATATCTTGTCGCACTAGCTAAGTTTGCGACCACAATTTTACCTCTTCCGTTAATTAGTTCATTTAAAACATATAAACGATGGGCCACCATCTCTTTAGTTTGTGCTAAAGTCTCAGCTCTAATAAGTTCATCTGATGGAAATAATAAAACATCTTCACTAGGAATAAATGAACATAATAAAGAATAGATGTTTTGAGCTTTATATAAATTAGAAGTTATTAATAAATAATTTTCTTTATTTTGATAATAATTTAAGGCGGTTAATAAGGAGATACCTATCGAATCATCAACGACAAAATGCCCCGCCTTTGACTTAAGGGAGGGGGTGTTAGTATCTAAAATGAGTTTTTCAAATAGGTTCAAATAGATCCTCCTAATTGAATTTGGTCATAGCTCGATCAAAGCTAGTTTTAAACATCTCCTTTAACGCTTCTACTACTTGATTAATCGCTTCATCAATTAAGACTCTTTCTTCCTTTATAGGTTTAGAAAGTACATAGTCGATGTTATCGTGTCCTTCTGGTTCACCAATACCGATACGAATTCTTTTAATATCTTCGCTATTAAGTTGCTCAATGATATTTTGCATACCTTTGTGACCACCAGATGAGCCACTATTTCTTAATCTAATACGACCAGGTTGAAGTGCCATGTCATCAAAGATGACAACAACATCTTCTAACGGTATTTTGAAATAAGAGACAATCTCTCTTACCGCCGTACCTGATAAATTCATAAATGTTAATGGTTTAAATAACATAACATCTTCATCAAATACTTCGCCTCGACCAAGTAAACCATGAAACACTTCTTTATCGACATCGATTTGTGCGAGTTCCGCGAACAAATCTAAAGCATCAAACCCCATATTGTGACGGGTATGTTCATACTTTTTACCTGGATTTCCGAGACCGACAATTAATTTCATAATAACGTTCGAAAAGTATTATACACTTTTCACAAAACAAATGTGGTATATTGTTTAAAGTATGAAATTTTTAAAAAGATTTTTTGCAGGCATGGGTATCGGAGTCGGTGCCGCTATACCAGGAGTTTCAGGAGCCGCTATTGCGGTCATCTTTAGAGTTTATGAAGATATTATTGGCGCGGTTAATAATTTCAGAAAGAAATTCGGTTATTCTATCAAGGTATTAATTCCTATTTTATTAGGAATTATATGTGCTGTCATTCCTTGTATTTATTTATTTTCTTTAGCCTTTGAACATTTGATGTTTGTTCTTATCTGTTTATTTGCCGGTTTCTTATTAGGATCCTTCCCATCTATTACTGATAAGGTAAAAGGTGTTAAACCAAATAAATTACAAATCGCTTTAATTATTACAGGTGGATTATTTGTTGTGGCTCTTGGTGTTTTATCAGTCGTCTTTGGCGATAAACTTAATATCGGTGGATTATTTGTAAATATTAAAAATAACTGGTGGCTATATTTAGTTTTAATTCCAGTTGGAGTTTTAGCCGCTGTGGCACTAACTGTTCCTGGATTATCAGGATCATTAATCCTATTAGTAATTGGTTTTTATCGTCCTTTAGTGGATTCGGTTAAAACTTGGGGTGGTAATTGTATTAAAGGCGATTGGTCCATGGTTGGTCCTTTATTTGGAGTGTTAGCTACATTTGCTTTAGGTTGTTTAATAGGTGTTGTTTTAGTAAGTAAAGTAATGTCATTCCTATTAAAGAAATTTAGAGATTCAACATTCTTTACCATTATCGGTTTTATCTCCGGATCAATATTTGTCTTATTCTTTAACTATGATATTTATAATTACTATCTCAATTGGTCAGGTAAACAATTTGATAATATAAATCCTGTCTTACCGATATACGCGGAAATACCGATTGGACTCGCCGTTTTAATAGGTGCGGCAGTATTAAGCTATATCCTTGTAAGAATGGAAAGAAAACATAATATTAATGAAGAACAAGACTGAGTCTTGTTTTTTTATGTTTAACAAACAACATATTTCAAAAGTTTGTTAAATTTTTTGACACTAAAAAAGCCTTATTTTAATTAAGGCTCTTTCGTAAATTAATTATTGTCTCTTCTTCCTTTTAAAGAGAAGATAACCACCAACTAAAGTAATGGAAGTAATTGATAATACGATTAATGCAGTTATTATTCCTTTATCTTGAGGTAATAAATTTATTGTTCTAGAACCATTAACCACATATTTTCCATCAGTGTATGTTAGCTCTTTACCTAAATAATCCGCCCAAGCCATTATTCTTTCTTTTGCTTTATTAGTTTTATATGTACTAGCAGCCCAGAATGAATCTTTATCCGCTTTAGACATAGTATTTAATTTATTAACAGCTTCGCTAAATTTGCTCGTGCATTGTCCATTTGTATCTTGATACATAATGTAATTACAAACATTATCCAAATTTTCATCACCAACGTAATAGACTGTAACACTAGTTAGATACATTGCGCCTGAATTAGACCTTAAGCCAATATAGGTATAGTCGTCGGTTATAGAAAGTTCGGTTGATGTGCCTTTAACTATTGTTCCAATCAAAGTACCTTGCGTACTGGATGCATATAAATCGCTTGCTTGTGAATAAGGGGTGTTTTTGCCATAGACATTTAATGTTCTTCCACTTGAAGTAGAGGATTGCCATTCAACAACTACTTTCGCTAGTCTGCCACCTGATGCTGTAGATACAATACCGGAATTGTTGCTGCTACTTCTTAATTGAATAGAATCATTGCCACCAGCAGAGTTACCAGCATATTTAGCTGATGAAGAAACTGTTTTATTAGACCAGTTTGAATAATTCGTAGAGTCTTTTGCAATTCCTGTTGTACTTCTAGTTATTTGATCGCTCACACCAACTGGATTTGTGGGAGCAACACGGCTCACTTTCACAGTGAAATTGTAGGTTTCATTATTGAAAGTAACACTAAATTGTTTATTGCCTTGTGTTCCTCCACTAGGAGCGTCTTGGTATGTAAATAAATATCCATCATTACCAAAGGTAAAATCAGTCGTGGTGGTTTGATTACCACTTTGATAGGTAATGGTAACTGTTATATCACTTTTAACAATTGTATCACCTGGGTGATATAGTTTGCTATCGCTTGCCACTACACTTGTAATAGTGTCTTCTTTCACCGTCACATTAAATGTTGTGGTCATGGGTGAAGAAGAAGTATTTAATTCACCAGTATATGTCACTGTAACTTCTTTTGTTCCAGGAGTCACACTACTAAAACCAGACAATGAGAAATCACTACTTGGTATAGCTTCGGAACTATATTTAGATGGTTTAGTAAATGTCGCCGTTACTGAAACATCATCTTTACTTAAAGAACCACCTTGATAAATATCTCCACCTGTATAAGTTGCAGATAAACTATTAATAATCTTGTCTGATGTATCTTCAACTTCATAAGTAAAGGCAATCGTATATATTTTTAACTGTGTATTTGAAGTATTGGCATTTTGAATAAATATGCTGCTTGTTGCATTTATGTCAGCTATTGTATAAGTCATACCACTACGGTCCATATTTGTTAGGCTGCCACCATCAACTTTATATTTGACAGATGGTGTTGTGGAAGTAGTCATTGAAACACTAGTAATTGTTACTTTTTCAGCAGGATTTATAGTTATGCTGTTACCATTTCCTTGGCTGTTATAATAAAGTCTCAATTCGCTACTATTTGAGTTGTAAGCAGGGTCATTTGTGCCGTTATTTTTTTGACTAGTAAAACTCAAAATATTGGCAACTGAGCCGGAATTTGCGGTGAAATTACTATAAGTTCCCGCTTTTCCAGTGGCATTTCCCCAACCAATTGTGTAGTTATAAATTTCTGGTTCATCACTACTGACGGTAACTTCACATTCATCTTCAAATTCACCATCTTCGGTTAATATTCTGATTGTTGTTGTTCCTTTACCAACTGCGGTAATTAAACCATTTTCATCAACAGTAGCTATCTCATCCTTATCACTAACGAAGATAACGTTTTGATTACTAGCGTTACTTGGTGTAATTTCCCACACCAATTGGTGAGTGGAATCTTTTTCAATAGAAACACTACTTTCAGTGATATTAACACCAGTTACAGGAACTGGTTCTTTAACAGTCACGGTACAAGAAGATATAAATTCACCATCAATTGAAGTTGCGGTGATTGTAGCAGTGCCGGAAGATATACCTGTTACATTTCCATAGCAATCAACTGTGGCAACACTAGTTTTATTAGATGACCAATAACATGTTTGTCTTGTGGTATTACTTGGCGTAAAGGTTGGATTAATCTTCGATGTATTTCCCTTAACCACTTCAAAAGAAGTGGGTAAAGTCATATTTGTCGCGTCCACCCAAGTTTCCGCTGGTCCATTATTTAAGAAATTAGTAACATTAATTCTTCCAGAACCACTGCCTTGATAACTTAAAGGATCGCAAGTAGCTTTTAATCTGGCTTCTATTTCATCAGGAGTAGCGCTTGGATATTTACTTTTATATAAAGCGATAGCGCCTGTCACCAAAGGCGCAGAGAAACTAGTTCCCCACCATAATTGATAACTAGAATCTGAAGAAATGGAAGGGACAACAACATATCCAGGTGCGCATACATCAACATAACTACCATAATTAGATAATCCGGCTTTTTTATCTGGATCAGTTAAACTAGTGGCACCCACACCAATGACGTAGTCATTAGCGGCAGGATATTCAGTTCCAGTAATATTGTAATTACCTGCTGCACCTACAATTGTGATACCAGCGTTATGAGCCTCAGTAATTAAATCCTGCAAACTGGTCTTACTCATCGAATATGATGTGCTACCAGAATAAGTATTTCCGTCATAATCTTCCACATATGAATAACTATAAGCACGGTCATAACCTTGTATGGACATATTGATAATATCAACATGATCATCAATCGCTCTTCTTAAAGCTTTTCTAATCGTATCTGTTGGGAACCCATTTTGAGCGTTAACTGAACGATAAATGTATAGTTCAACATTTGGTGATAAGCCAACACCACCGACACCGTTAATCGCCGCAGCAATAACCGCGGCGCTATCTGTACCATGTCCTGCTCCAGCTACACCAGTCGCGTCAGTAATTGTCGATGTATTGTTATAACAGTCATATGAATGTGATGATATATTCGTCCCATTAAAGTCTTGATGAGTGGTTTTTAAACCAGTGTCAATAACTCCCACTTTGACTTTACTTCCACGATAATTATCCCAAGTTGTACCAACATTGATTGGATCATATGTGGTGTCTTTTTGAGTATATGTACCTTTAGAGGTAGAAATTCCAGTTATATAATGCGGTTCAGTGTAAGGTGATGCCGCAGCGGGATAAGCCATCTCTAAACATTTCTCTTCTTTTTCGTTAGTAAAAGCATTTATCCCATTAAAGGATAAAATC
>JAFRPF010000029.1 GCA_017429285.1 Bacilli bacterium | reverse complement strand
CACGTGGAAACTATAGTAGGACTATATCGAAAATAAAAGATAACGTTTAATATAATAGACATTAACTTTGCTTTCTTGTATACTTTTGCTATGGAAAGCAAATTTGAAATTGGCCAAAAACTTAAAAACAAAAGATTAGAGCTTAATTTAAGAATGGATGATGTCGCTAAAGAAGTGGACATAACCAGATCCACTTTGTGGTCTATTGAAAACGGTAATGGTAATTACACAATTGATACTCTTCTCAGATTAGTAAGTTTTTTAAACATGTCTATTGATATTGGTACCCAAACACAAGAAACTAGAAAAAGAGCCACTAGAACAAATAGTGCTTTAGACAAAAAGATAAATAGATTCATTGTTATGTGTGTTGAACAATATGCGTCTAGTGTAAATAAAAGTAGCGGAACCGTATATAACGAACTTAATAAAGCCGGCATTGTTGATGAATTAAAAGAAGATTATGAAGATATGCACGGCATGTCTACATATTCGATAAATGAGTATATCGTAAAAAGACTTGGCGCGGATGTCTCACAAGAACCAACAAACGATAATCACGTCTTATCCAAAACAATCCTTATATCTCAAGTCATTGAACTTATAGCCAAGAAATATAAGTTAAGTATTGAAGATGCAAGAAATAGATTTTATCAATCTGATGTTATCGGAATGCTGGATGATGATGAAACTGGCCTTTATGGTGAATCAGCACTATATCTTTTATCACTATATGAGAATTATTTTAAAAATAAATGCATTGAAACAGAGAGACTTTTACTCAGAAAGCCAAGGATTGAAGATGCCAAGCCAATGTTTGACAATTGGGCAAACGATCCTGAAGTTACTAAATATTTAACTTGGAATCCTCACGAGAATATAGAAGTGACTAAAATGATTATTAACCATTGGCTTGAAGAAGAAAAAGACCCGAAAACCATTAGATTTGTTATCACTTTAAAAGATTGTGGCGAACCTATTGGTTCTATTGATGTAGTTAACTATATTGATGGTGATCCCGAGATTGGATATTGTTTATCAAGAAAATATTGGAATCGAGGTCTTATGACTGAAGCATGCAAAGCTTTTATTAAACATCTTTTCAACAAAGGTTTTAATAAAGTGTTAATCAAAGCAGTCGTGGAAAACATCGGAAGTAATCGAGTAATTGAAAAATGTGGTTTTAAATTTACACATCAGGAACACCTTGAACATCAATCATCTTTTAAACCCAATCCAGTAACAGTCAATTGTTACGAATTGGTTAAATAATCATATGTTCCTTTTGTGGTGACCGCACACGTGGAAACAATAGTTGAATTGTTTTTGAAAAATAAAGAAATCTAATATCTTTGTAACACGATAATATTTCTAAATAACACTAAGTCAATAATAAAAGTCCGCTTTTTCTTTCTTTTGGTTCCAAAATTGGGAGGCTCAAAGCGGCAATGATACGAACGTGGAGAATGTAGATATAATCTTTGCCACAAGGTAGGGTTGTTGCTGGTGATATGTCTGCTACGGTGTCACTTAAAAATGTGTGTATAGATCAAATAACTCGCTTGAAAAAAGTGCATTAAATATTAAAAACTCGCTTGAAAAAAGTGCAAGAAGTTGTAAAATATAAGCGAGGTAAAAATTAATGCTTGAAAGAAAAATTACTGAATATTTAATTAATTGGAAGAATAATCCGAAAAAAGTGCCTTTAGTAATAAAAGGTCTTCGACAAATTGGAAAAACATATGCAGTAAAAGAATTTGCTAAATCTAATTACGAAAATGCTTTTATTTTGGATTTTAGAAAACAAGCGAGCATTCATAGTATCTTTGAAGGAGACTTTGATATTGATAACATAATTCTTTCAATTTCAGCGCTTCCTAAAGAAAATCGCATTATTAAAGATTCAAAAATGATTCCTTATAAAACAGTCTTGGTATTTGATGAACTTCAAGATTGTCCAAATGCAAGATCATCCCTTAAATATTTTAAAGAAGACGGCAGGTATGATGTTATATGCACGGGTTCACTCTTAGGAATTGAAGGATATAGAGTTAGTAAAAAGCCAAGCCGCGGCATTGCTGTTGGTTCTGAAGAGCAAATTGAAATGTTTCCAATGGATTTTGAAGAATTCTTGTGGGCGCTTAACATTGATAAAAATATAATCGACAATCTAAAACTATGTATTGATGAGAAAAAGGAATTTCCAACATTTTTACATGAAAAATTTCTTGATTTGATTCGTAAATATATATGCGTTGGTGGAATGCCGGAAGTTGTAAGTAAATTTATTGAAACTAATGACTTAGTAGAAGTAAGAAAAATCCAAAATAGATTAATCACAGATTATAAATCCGATTTTGGCACCCATCTTAATGATAACAATGAAATAGTTACTGATGAATTAGAAAGAACAAAGATAATGGATGTTTTTGATTCAATTCCTAAACAACTAGCCAAAGAAAACAAAAAATTCCAATACTCTGTCATTGATAAAAAAGCAAAATCAAGAACCCACGAAAGCGCAATTAAATGGCTTAAAAATTATGGATTGATAGATATTTGTTATAATCTGTCAACCATCGAAGAACCGTTTGATTTCTTTTCCATTAAGAACCAATTTAAAGTATACGTATCAGATATTGGCCTCTTAGTAGCTATGCTTGATAAGGATGTCCCATTTAAAATACTTTCTAACGATTTAGGAATTGGTAAAGGAATGATATATGAAAATTTAATTGCTGAAGCATTACACAAATTAGGCAAGCCATTATATTATTTCAGCAAAGATAGCGGATTAGAAATTGATTTTGTTTCAAACATCTACTCAAAAACATATTTAGTAGAAGCTAAAGCAAAGAGTGGAAACACAAAATCGGCAAAGACCGTTTTGAATAATTTAAATTATAAAGTAAATAATCTTTTAAAATTAACATCTCAAAATATAGGTGTTGTTGATAATAAATTTACCGCTCCATATTATTCTGCTTTCTATATATTGAATAAGTAAATATAAAATATGAACATGTTATCGTGTGCTACCCATGTTGAGACTGTAGCATGTCTACGACTAAAAGAGCGATAGTTTCTATCACTTATTATATTCATATAATGAAGCATTAACATTAAGAAGAATAGGTGATAGCAGTATGCCGCTTTCTTTTGCTATTACTTTCGCCAAACTTGCGGTTTGCGTTTCAAAAACATATAATAATAAGCAAGATAATAAGTAAGATTTAAGTAAGTTAATGTTTCACATATCATATAAATATGATATAATATAGTTGATTAAAAATATGTATAAGCCTCCTTTCACAATTACGAATACAATGTTAAATTATTCCATTTCAATTTCGCAAAAGATTGAAAAATTTTTCTCCTATCAATCTTTGAAGCGCATGCCAATGTTAAGAAGAAACAACAGAATTAAATCAATTCACTCTTCTTTAGGTATTGAGGCCAATTCCTTATCTTTAGATCAAGTTAGAGACGTCATAAATGGCGTGACAGTTCTTGGCCCACAAAATGAGATAAACGAAGTCAAAGATGCTTTTGAAGCTTATTCGCTTATTGAAGAATACGATGCTTTTAAGGAAAAAGACTTATTAAAGGCTCATGGCATAATAGCTCGGTCCATTGATAAAGAATGCGGTACATATAGATCTCATCCAGAAGGCGTTATTGATGAGCGAGGCGATGTTATTCATGTTGCGCCAACTGAAAAAATGGTTCCATCATTAATGGGCGATTTGTTTAACTGGTTAAAAAAAGATAAAGAAACTCCAATATTGATTAAATCTTGTGTCTTTCATTATGAATTTGTTTTTATACACCCTTTTGGTGATGGCAATGGAAGAATGGCAAGGCTTTGGCAGAATGTCTTGTTAATGAGATGGAATGAGCTTTTCGAATATATTCCAATTGAGTCACATATCTTTAAATATCAAAGTGACTATTACAAATCAATTGATAACTCAAACAAGGTCGGAAATTCAAATGAATTTATTGAGTTTATGTTAAAAATGATTGATGAGACAATTGATGAAACCTTAAAAAGTGTTAACCAGGAATCAAAAAACATTTCTGAGCAGGTAAATAGGCTGCTAGAAGTTATGGATTATGACATTCCTTTAACGGCGAACGAAATAATGAAAAGACTTAGCATAAAATCAAAAGAAACGTTAAGAGGATCGTATCTCAACCCCGCAATAGAAAATGGCTTAGTGAAGATGACTGTTCCTGATAAACCAAATAGTAAAAATCAAAAGTATTACAAGTAACTAAGATATGTTTCCAATCACCTGAAAATCTCGTCATACTTTGTTTAGGGTGGTCAAAAAAGCCCTATGAAGCACACGACACGTCCTTTTGTCCTGGAAATATAAAGAAAATAAATTTACCTTAATTAATAATATTAGTTATAACCATATCAATAGATATCTACTGTATTAATATTATTAATAAAGGTAACTTTGGTGGGTCACTTGACGACTCTTTTTTATTATGAAAATGTATATAGCGAGAGGTCTATAAGAATGAAGAGATTTCTAATCGCAGATTTACATTTTGGCCACGAGAACGTTATTAAATATACATCTCGACCTTTTGTTAATGCAGAAGAAATGAATCAAAGATTAATAGAATTTTGGAATTCAGTAGTGGGCAATGATGATTTAGTTTATGTATTAGGTGATTTCACATTATCTAGAAAAATGAATGTTATTAAAAACCTAGTTAATTTATTAAATGGTAAGAAGATATTGATAATGGGTAATCACGATACAAGAAAACCTAAAGATTATGTTGAATGTGGCTTTGAAGTAGCTACTAAAAAACCCATAATGGTTGAACCAGGAGCGATATTAATGCATGAACCATTTGAAAATTCATCTCTTATTGCGTCTAATTATATCTATTTCTTTGGACACGTACATGCGAATAAAACATTAATGGATGAATATCCTAATTGCATGTGTGTATCGGTAGAAAGAATTGATTATAAGCCTATTAATTTAGATGAATGTATTAAAAAAAAGTTGAGGAAAAGAAGATGGAAAGAATAAATACAGATTATTATACTGAAGACAAATATGTTGGACCTATCGACAAGCGCAGGCATGTCTATGGCGAAAACAATACTTTGTTTGCATATGGAATTTATCCAACCAAAATAAAAATAGAAGATCTTCCAGATTGGTACGTCTATGCTTATTCATCTGGTGGATATCGATATTTTAAAACTAAGGGCATTGTTGATTTGGTTTATGTTCCTTGTTATGACAATCATCCACTAAAATATGATAGACTTTACATTTCTTTTAATAAAAAGATAAACATAAATAATGTCGAGAATAGAACGTGGCTCAAACAAGAAGAATACGATTATTTGATATGGGATCATCTAATTGTTGCTATTGTTAGAGGAGCAGAGAAATATTCAAATCTAAATGTTGATGACATTAAAAAGGCAATAGATTTAAAACAATATTATTTCTTCATTAATGAAGATGAAGATAAATGGTATAGATTTTTTGAAGAAGTAGAAATATCTGAAGAAGAGAAAATAAAAGCTGCGAATTATCAATATCTCGATTCAAAAATGTATAGGAGCAAGAAAAAATGAAAGCAGCAATAATAGTTAAAAACGCGATTAGATGTAAACACTGTGGCGATGTCATTGAAAGTAAAAGCGTCCACGATTATATTGCTTGTTCATGTGGGGCGTGTGCTGTTGATGGCGGTCGTCATTATTTAAGAAGATGTGGTAATCCAGATGATTGTGAAGAGTTGTCTGAATATAAAGAAGTAGAAATAACTCCTAAATATAAAGTCGGTGATGTGGTAACTTTCGATTATTTTGGAAATGTTATAAAAGGAACGATCCAAGTCATCGACACTTTTCCTAATAGCACCATTATCGAATGTGATATTTTAGAGCCGAAAGAACCGCGATTATATAAGCATATATTGGAATCTCAAATTATTTCAAAAATCTAACAGAATTGAGGTAGCGGCTAATACAGATTATTTTAAGATTCAGTATTAAAAAAGTGGTGAATATCACCACTTTTCTAGTGAGCATATCTGGTGTTACTTTCTTTTTATTAAGGATGGGTAACATTCCTTTATTATGCTTCGTAGATACCAATCATTACTGATAAGCCATCTGATGGAGCAGTTATGACTATATAAATGTAATTATCTGAAGAAAGAAATACTTTAGGTTGGTCAGTACCCCATGATGTTTCTTCATACTGGTGTTCCTTGACCGTGTAATAGTATGCGATATCTTCACCGCCAGATGTTGTTAATCCAAGAAGATATGATTTATTTTCTTCAATATGGAAGCGATAATAAATCTTTTGATTACCTTCAACTCCATCTCCACTTGGAGAGCCGATATTTAATTCAATACCAGCGTATATGTTGTCATATAAGCAGTTTTTAACTTCATCGAAATGATCTGCGTTGTGATGAATATAATAATCAAAACTTGCGGTATCAGCATGATCTTTAGAGGCTTCAATCTTGAAGAGAAGGAAATCGTATGTCTTACCATCGATTTTTCCTTCGTTATCAACTTCCATATTAAATTTATTGGTAGTAATAAGAGTGTATCCGTCGCTATTATGCCCATACCAAGATGTTTCTTCGTATGAAAAATCAGTATAATCTGATAAGTGATCACAATTATAAGTATGACCAGCATAGCTACCTGTTCTATAAAAATAACATTCGTGTGCTTTTAAAGCGGGAACGACATTTTTAGTGGGGAACAAAGTTGGATAATTTCCTAAATATTCTCCACATGTTTCACATTCACCATATTCATTGATTTGATGAACGTGTTCAGATGGTTCAGATGACTCTGTAATAGATGATTCTGAACTAGATGAATTTCCGCTATTAGAATTGCTTTTTTTATTACAGCCACCAATAGTTAATGCAATAGTGGCAGCTAATAAAAACATGCTAAGATTCTTTTTCATATATTAATCCCCTTAATAATCTATATTTATTATAAACAAAGGAATATTTATTTGATAACTTAAATGAGTTGTTTTTTATATAGAAAATATCACGGTATAGTGATAAACTAAAATTGATAAAAATATGTTTAACAAAGTTAAGAATGTATTTCCTTTAGAAGATTATAAGCTTTTAGTCCAGTTTTGTGTTGGTGTTACAAAAATATATGATGTCAAACCATTATTTGACTGGAAAGATGTTTTTAAAACATTAAAAGAAAACAATCTGTTTTATGGAGTTTATGTTAATATAGGCGGGAATGGTATTGTATGGAACGATTATGTCGATCTCTCGTGTGATGAATTATGGGAGAATGGTGTGGAAATAAAAACACCATTTGATGGCTTAATGTCGATGAATGATGCGACATCGATATGGGGATTAAATGAATCCACATTAAGAAAGGCCATATCGTATGGTAAATTAAAAAACGGGATCGATGTTTGCAAGTATGGAAAACAATGGGTTGTTTCTATAGAAGCGATGAATAGAGAATACGGACAACCGAAGTAGAATATATAATTATCAATGACAAAAGGGGACAAAGCAGTTATGAATAAAAAATTCATTACAATTGTATTAACAGCGTTATTATCTACAGCTTTATTTAGCTGTAGTAAAAAAGGTAAATCTTTCTCTTCTAGTGAAGATGAACCAGTAAAAGTAGATAAAGACATTTCAATCGTCTATACCACGGATGTTCACTGCGGCATTGATAAATATTTAGGCTATTCAAAAGTCGCAAGTTATAAAAAGAGTTTAGAAAATACTAATTATGTCTCTTTAGTGGATGCAGGTGATTATTTACAAGGTGAATTCATCGGCGCGGTTTCTAAAGGTGAATACATAATGGATGTCATGAATGAGATGAATTATGACGTTGTTACCTTAGGTAATCATGAATTTGATTATGGAATCGATACCTTAAAAGAAAGACTAAACGAATTTAAAGGTGATGTGGTTTCTTGTAATTATTCATATATCGGAAATAAAGAAAACAAATTAGATATGGTAAAACCATATGTTATTAAAGAATACGGTAATAGAAAAGTTGGATATATTGGTATCACCACTCCAAAAACATTAACCACTTCTGATCCTAAAACATTTATCGAAGACGGTCATGTTGCTTATGATTTTGGAGCAGAAACGATCGATGGTTTTTATAATCTCATCCAAACTAAAATCGATCAATGCAAGGCCGATGGAGCGAATTATATTATCGCTTTATCGCATTTAGGTAGTCCTGATTCATTTAAACCATTCAGATCGATTGATGTGATTAAAAATACCGCTGGTATTACCGCCTTTTTAGATGGGCATAGTCATACTGATTTACCATGGACTACAGAAAAGAATAAAGATAATGTCGATACTTTACTTGTCGACACTGGTTATAAATTAAATGAATTTGCCTCTTTAACGATTTCTAAAGAAGGTAATATTTCTCACGAATTCATAACTGAATATGAAAATAGTGATGAACATATGAATAACTTTATTACTTCTATAAAAGCGAAAGCGGAAGAAAAAGGAAAAACAGTTTTAGCCACGAGCGATATCGATTTAGATGGCGAAAAAAATTATGTGAGAACTAGAGAAGCTCCTTTAGGAGATTTAATCGCTGACGCTTATCGTTATTATGGAGAGGCTGATATCGGTATCATCAATGGTGGTGGGATTAGAGAAGGAATAACAAAAGGTGATATCACCTATGAAAAAATCATCAATGTCCACCCATTTAATAATTATTTAGTGAAAAAGGAAGTACTAGGAAGTCATATCCGTGATTATTTAGAATTCACTTCGATGAAAGTCAGCGATGTTCCTAAAGAAAATCAGTTTGGAGCTTTTGCTCAAGTCTCTGGGCTTAAATATAGTATTGATACCACAATAGAAACTAGTGTTATAACTACACCATCTGGAGAATTTGTGAAAGTCGATGGAGAGAGAAGAGTGAAAGATATTAAAGTATTAGAAAATGATACTTATGTAGATTTATTAGATGATAAAAAATACACAATTGCCTCAAATGATTTCATATTGATAAGTGGAGGAGATGGGGCTAATCACTTTATGGAAGATGAAGTAGTTGCTTCTATTTCACTATACGATTATGAAGTAGTAATTAATTACATCGTTGATGTTTTAGAAGGTAAATTAGCGGATAAATATTCAAAAGCGGATAACCGTATTATTATCTTACCTGCCGGTGGAGATGATGAGGAAAACCATATTATTACCGTTAATAAAGATATGTTATTTAACGCCAAATTAGTGGATTATAAGCATCCTAAGAAAACCTATATGCAAGGTCAATCAGATAAAAAATTCAGCATTGATGTTGGTAACGGTAAAACTATTGAAGGGGCAATCATCTTTAGAGATTGTGGTTATCAATATGTGGGAGAAACCTTATTAGATGCCTTTGGCATTAAAAATACTTCTGATAGTGATAACGCTTATAACTTCAATATCTTATTCTCGATGGATAAATTATTAAGATTTGATGTTAATTACACGATTAGTTCATCTGATTATAACTGGCTTGAGCATCAAATTAAATTTGGGGATCTAGATAACACTGATTTCTATAATAATTTAGGCAATATTGATTACGATTGGATCACCGAACGCGCTGGCGGAGGGGGAGGAAGTAGATTATTCCCCGGTGGAGATAAAGCTGGTGCTAACTACTTTACTGTTAATGATGAAACTATTAATAGAGCCTTCCATTGGGCAGTTGAAGAATCCTGTAACTTAGTGGGATTTAATATTTCATATTATAGTGATAGCAGTGGCGCACGTTTAATCCCCGCTAGAAGTACACTAGATTTTAAATTAAATTTATTACAATTCTACTATAGCGAATAGATATGGGTTTTATCAGTAAACAATATATTAAAAGATTTGTCTCTCGATACGATAAAGAGGTTGGTATACCTTATTATTCATATACGGATTTTGCTAATCTAAAACAAGAAGCATTATCTTTTACTAATTCCAAAGGAATTAAGATTAGTTATTTTTACTATTATTACCCGAATTATAATAAAGATAAAATCATCTTATTTTTACCCGGTATTGGACCAGGTCATACCGCCTATTTAAAAGAGATTGAAGAAATATGCAAAAGAGGATTTAAAGTATTAAGTCTAGATTATACCGGTACGGATAAATCAGAAGGGAAATATCTAGGTTCTTTAAACACTCCTAGTGAAGATGTGAATGAATTATTAGATTATTTAACTCTTGATAAAGAAGTTATAGTTATCGGTCATTCATTAGGCGGATATACTTCCTTAAATTTATTAAATCTAAGAAATGATATTAATAAAGGCGTAATTATGGCTGGTTTCTTATCAGTGGATTCATTAATTAATTCCTTGGTGAAATCAAAATTTATTAGTAAACAAATTCTAAAATACGAAAGAAAGAAATATCCCAATTATTACGATTTAGATAATGTTAGTTTCTTAAAAGAGAGCAAAAAGAAGATATTATTCATTCATTCTTTAGATGATCAAATGGTTCCTTATAAATCCTCTTTAGAGGTAGTTGAAAAACTTAATAATGAAAATCTTATTACCGTAACTGTGGATCAAAGAGGACATAATCCTAACTACAGTGAAAAAGCTTCTAAATATTTGCAAGAAGTATTTGGAAAATATAACGAGTTAATTAAAGAAAAAAAGATTAAAACTGATAAAGATAAAATCAATTATTTTAAAGATGTTTCATTAGCTGATTTAGTGGAACAAGATCAAAAAATAATTGAAGAAATTATCAATTTTATTAAATAAAATAACTATCTTTTCATATTATATATGAATAGTATTTTTATACTACTTTGTGGCACATTTGTGACATATGAATTGTTAATATCTATACAGAATATAAATTGTATAATTTAAACGAGTTTATAATTCATGAAAGGGGACTTAGTATGAAAAAGAATCCGAAATTATTACTATCGTTAATTACTTTTACGATGCTCATTACTTCTTGTAACGGCACTTCTAAAAAGGTCGAAGAAAATAATAGTGAACGAGTCGATGATGAGACAATGGTGGAAGTTTTAACTAATTGGAGCCCACGTGTCACTGTCACTCACGATGAAACTTTAACGGGTGAAGAGCTTGAAAATACAGAAATGGAAGTTGTTCCAGAAGCATATCAAGCGAGAATGTCCACGTCGATGCTTAACGCGCCGATGAACACCACCCTTTATATGAACTTTATCGATCAAGGTAATGAATCAAGGAAGGAAGAATATAGCGCGCTTATTAACACAAATAGTGCATCTAATAACAGCATCTCCGTTACCGATGCGGATGGAATAAATTTAGACGTTAACTTTCAAGCCTATGATACCTATATTTGTTTCCCATTCAGTGGTTCATTTGTGTATGGTGAAGTTTATATCGTTAATCTTGATCCAAACATGAATCTGATGTTTAGAGGTAAAGATCCTTCTATTCAAAGAATCACTATTGAAGTGGAAGACGCTCCTGAAACTAAAGATGAATTAGGTAATGAGATACCTGTTGATAATATTGTTTTAAAAGAAGATATTCCCGCTTTTGATTTAACGAAAGTAAGCGATGAAATTGTCGATGAAAATGCGAATTATTCATTCATCTATGAAGGAGCGGGACCTAACTTAAATGAAGGTGATACCTTTGTTGTTAAAAAAGATATCGCTAGTGAAAATATCGATGTCACTGATTTCTATGGTGAATTTGTTTCTAAAGAAGATTTAGGTAATGGATTATATAAAATCAACTATGTTGAACCTGATTTAGGTAATGTTTATACCTCTTTAGAAGCCAAAGGCGAAAAAGACGTTGATTTAAGTAATATTGAAATTTTAGCAAATACCGAATCCATCGTTTCCGGTCTTAGATATTCTGTGACCGCTAGAGCGTTAGTGAATCTATTTGCGAAATATAGTCAAAATAGAGATGCGAATAATTTAAAAAATTTAATGGATCAAATCGATGTCGATTTAAAATTTAATTATTTTAACAATAAATTAACATTTACATTCTCGATTGGTGTGAGCCAAATCGAACTTAAAAAAGATAAATTCTATTTAACTTTTAAATATGTTTATGAAAGAGTTACCACCTATACGATGGACTTCGATGTTTCTGTTAAAAAGAAATGGAAGGTCGTTCCTGTCGGTGTTAACTATAAGATTAAATGTGTTGAAGAAGTGATTGAATCTCATACTTTCTTAGCGGTTTTTGATGTCCAAGTGAGACAAAAAGAAAAAAGCGAACAAGAAGTTCAAGAAGATTTAGCCAATGAAATTAACGCCGCAAGAGGCGCACAAGATAATTTCTATAAGAGATTAAAAGAAAGCGCGGAAGCCTGCGCTCAAACAGAAGGTAATAAAACAACCCTTCCATTATTTAAATTAGATATCCAAATCGCCGGACCATTAATATTTGAATTAAGGTTTGACTTTATCTTTGATATCACTATCCAAGCGATGGTTGTTTTCAAAAAACAGTGGAAGAGTAATCGTGTGGTCTTTAATTTCTCCAACAAAGGTGGTGGAGAAAGCGATACTCACCAAGATGTCAAGGAATGTAACGCCTGGGATATTGCCTTTATGGGTTTAGCGGAAGTCAGAGTGGCTTTCCGTTTATCTGGAGCGATTTATATTGGCGGGACATATAAATATCTACACGCGGAAGTATACGCGGAATTCTATGTCAAAATCGGTATTCAAGGCGCGTTGACCGCTTCTATTTCTCCTCTTGCCGAAGAAGGGAAGAAGTTCAGCGGTAATTATGCGATTGATATGTATGTATTAATGGGCGCTAAGATCGGACTCGAATTAGTGGTCACGATATTTAATTTCGATTTATCACGTGACCTATTTAAAACATACTTATTAAGAGTGTATTTCTCTAATGAAATAGAACACTTCTCAGATGATAGAGAAAAGAGTTTCACGATGAGCAAATCCGTGATGTCATTAGATGAAACTAATGTCTTATTATTCACGGTTTGGGATGGTGTAAGAATGGTGCTTGATCAAGCTAAATTAAGCGCTGATTCAGAAACCAAATTAGTGGAAAGCTGGTTAGGTGATATCTCGGTCAGAATGTTTAAATACGAAGATATTGTGATAACCACTGAAGAATATAAAGATGAGGATTGGGTCAGTATCGATAAAGCTGGAACTATCTCTATTGCGGATGGTAGTGCGGCAAGTTTTGATTTTGAATTTACCGTTAAAGTATCTAACTGGGCGGGTTTTGCTAGTGATGTTAAGATACCCGTTCATTTTGAAGCGGCGGATGCGATTAACATCTATATGAAAAATAGTGATGATGAACCAGGTACACCAGAAGTGAAAATTGGTAAATTTAGACCAAAATCCACTTATACATTCGTGGAACCTATAGAAAGAGACGGCTACCGTTTAATCGATTTCACCATCGGTGATAATCATTATAATGTCGGTGATGTCTTTACTGTTCCAGAAGGACAAACTGATGATATTCATATCGTTATTAACTGGCATAAGATTATCTATTACACAGTTAGTTATTATGACGGACTAAATAATTTGATATATCAAGATTCACATGTTGAAGAACATACAAGAGCGCCAGAGCCAGATCCTTCGATTAGAGATCAATTTATGAATGGTTATTTCTTTATTGGTTGGGATAAATCACTAGATGATGTCTCTTCTGACTTAGTGGTCAGAGGCATCTATGTAAAGGTAGGTGATTAATATGAAAAAGATGATTAAATTACTACCTTTATCCTTGTTATTATTATCTAGCTGTACAATACAGGTTATTTTACCTAAAGGTAATGAAAATAATAATAATGAAGAGACAACTCCCGAGGTAAATGATAATCCTCAATCAACATTTAGATATACCGCTCCAGAAGAGGAAGCAATCGTAGTCACTAAACCAGGTGTGGAAGTGTCTAATGTCGAATTTATAAACATTCCTAGCCAAGGCATTAAAGCCATCTGCTTTGATGATGCGGGAATTAAATTACATGTCACTTATAGTGATGCATCCACTGAAGACTTTGATTTCTTAGAAAAACATATTCCGATTGAATATCGTCATTATTTAGGTGAAGTTGGACATCATACCTTAACCTTATTTATCGGTGGTGTGACTTCTAAATTTGGTTTTGATATCGTGAGAAACAAAGACTTTAACGGTTATCTATGCGAATTTAGAGAACCTCATATTCCAGGTGAAGCTGGTATCTTATACACCACACGTGTGGGATATTATGAGACCGTTAAATATGAAGGACGGCAATTATATGGTCATGATGTTGATGATCGTTACTATAACGACTTTATCGGCTGGGACTATCCATTAGAATATGTCCATCAAAACATGGAATATTTAGCGACTTATAAGGATATCGAAAAACGTTATAGCGGGTTACCTGTAGAAGAAATAGACGCCGAAGAAACAAGAAACTTTGTAGTTACCGCCAGTGAAAAAGTTGATGAAAAATATAATGTTTTAGCCTATATGGGTCGAGTTTATAATGTGGCGATCAATTATGGTGACACTGTTTATCATAAGTCCACTGATGCAGATGTCACTTTAAGTTATTCATCAATTGAAACATATAACGAGAAGTGGAGTGAAATTAATGATTCCATCTTAGCCTATGGCCTTAATTACACCTATAATCCAACTTATCTATCATATTTATATGGTAATACTGGTTCATTTACTCAAGGTGCGACATTCTTATCTAATTTTGAAACGAATTTAACACCTACTTCTATAGAAGTTAATTTAAGAGGAGAAAGGGTTATTAACACCTCTATTTCTCATAATTTCGGTACCACTTATGAACAAGCTCGTAACCATCAAGAAGATACCTTAGTGCTTGATAACACTCATGATGATAATTATTATCGTTTAGCGTTAACTTGTTCATTTGATATCTATTTATCTTTAACTTATAAAGATTTAGGTAATGATAAATATGAACTAGTGAGAGGTTCAAAGATGATGTTCGCTCCTGTCGCTGAAAGTGTGGCCACAATTATCCAAGAAAGTGATAACGGTAAATTTATAAATACCTACGATAACAAACTTAACTTCTCTAACGAGACATTATTTAGGATTGCTAAATCCTTAAATTGGGAGGCTTAAGATTATGAAAAGAAAACATATTATTATCTTATCTTCCTTAAGTGCTTTATTAATCGCTGGAGTAGCTTCCTTTGCTTTAATTAAAAAAGCCAATCTTTTACCAGTTTCTAGTAAGAACACCGTTTATACGATGACACTAGATAAAAATAATAAGATGAAAGATAAATCTGATTCCGGTAACGGTATGTCCGCGACAGTAAAATCTGATATTGGGACAGTGATTAATGTTGATTATTCATATTTCCAAGCCATCTATGGTGGAGAAGATTTTACTACTTTCCAAACTAATGACTATGTCGCTTTTACTGATCCAATTAATGGTTTAATTAAAATGGAGTATGAGATTGCTTGCGAAAGTGAAAACCAAATGGTTATTGAAGCGGGCTATTCTCCAAATAGTTTAATCTATCAAGAAGCTATTAGATTCGGTGGTGAGGCTGGTAACTTAAAAGGCACAATATCCTTTATTGATATGGCTAGTGAATATGGTATCTCTCCATGTTATTTTAAAATCGCTGCGAAAGCTCTTACTCCAGAACAAGAAGGAGAGACATATTATTACAGCATTACTAGTTTAAAAGTCTACTATACATGTGCGATGTCACCAGACCCCACAAAACCAACTGGTGATTGGACATATACGGAAAATGATGATTATTTTGATATGACCACAGAAAAGAAATCTATCACCTTAACATCATTCACCTTAAGTGGCGGTGTTCCATATGATAAGACTTTAGTAGTTCCTTCAATGTATGAAGGACATAAAGTCACAAGAGTCGTGGAAGGCTTATTAAATAATGTCGGATGGCTAGAAAAAGTCGTCGTTCCATTCGTGGGAGAAGCCTATGACATTAATAAATCGAAAGAAGGCGTAGATCCTGCAGTCGCGTGTAATTATAACTTTGGATTTATCTTCGGTAAGAATTCCGCTCATGCACAATATGTCGCGATGCAACAATATGAAGGCACGACAGCAAATGTTTGGTATGTTCCAAAGAATTTAAAACATGTCATTGTGAATATCGGTAATGATGACGCGTTGTCACCAGAAACATATCATGTTATCCCTGCTTATGGTTTCTATGGCTTAATCTCTTCAATTAAGACTATCGAAATTTGTAATAATGTTGGTCAATTAAATGAATATAGTTTTACTAATTCTAAGTTATTAACAGAATTAGTCTTACCAGAATCCGTGGAATCTATCTTAGATAATTCCTTTATGGGATGTTCAAGACTCATGATTAGAGCGCTTAATCCATCATTAGTGATTTCTGATACCGCTAACCCAGGATATAGACCATATTCTGTTGGTTATGTTGATACAATACGTGTTGAATCAATTGATTATGATATCTGTGTTGATGCTGATGGAGAAGAATACGTCAATATCTTAGGTAGTAATGACTTTGAAGTCTTAACGATACCTAAGGTTATGACCTATCAAGAGAAATCATATGAAGTAAGAAGAATCGCTAATAGAGCGTTTGAAGATCACGTTAATTTAAAAGAAGTGATGATGAGAGATTGTTCTAACATCGAATTAGTGGGTCATTATGCCTTCCATAACTGCTATAAAGCTAATATCTATTTAGAAGCTAATGTCGCCGCTAGACCTGATATTTATCTATCAAATTGGAACGAAGGTGTCGGTGGAACATTTGATCGATATGAAAGAAGTGGTACTTCTGATCATGTTAGATATCATGAATTAGCCACCGCTAATGTCATCTATGAAATCGATGAGCAAATTGATCGTCTCGATTTAATTACAACTTCATTTAAAGATAAGAAATTAATCTTCCCAGCCTTTGCTTTAGAAAATAATAGTGTTCTTTATCAAATTGGTTTACCAAAGAATACTGTCTTATCTAAATATGCATTCGCGAATTGTTCTTCCTTAAATAGTGTCATTTATGAAGGCACAAAAGCGGAATGGGAAGAGTGGGTCAGAGATGGTAATGTTGGTCCTAATGTTTTCTTAGGTACTAGTGTTACTAGCATCGAATGTTCTGATACCAGTTCTGAAGTCTTATCTCCATACGATTTAGATTAAAGATATAAAAAATAAAGGTGGAAAGGAAAAAATCCTCTCCACTTTTTTATATATTAAGAAAGAGTTTATTAACCTAGAAAAATACGTAGTATCACAAAATCCGGCACTTTTTTAAGCAAAAAATCACAAAATTCGGCACTTTTTTTGATGAAAAATCACAAAATTCGGCGTTTTTTTGGGCGAAAAATCACAAAATCCGGAAATTTCACATTAGAAAGTGAATAAAAAAGAAAGGGATTTATCGATAAACCCCTCTCTATTAATTAATTATCTTTTATCTCTTTTTAGATAAAGAAGTGACGATGATAGAAGCACCCACTCCAAGATAAGAGACAAAGTGAATTAATACTTCTATTGGTAAGGTAGCTATTCTATCTATTGGATAGAGTTGAGAAATAGAAGAAATATAAGAAGTATCGTTTAAACCATTGATCACTGTGTAAGTGAATAGGGCAATATTAATAGCAATACCAACAATACCTAAGATAAAGGTTTTCTTATTAGATAAGTTTCCTAATTTATATAAGGCGATAACCACACCTAAATATAAAGGTAATAAGAGATATAAATATGTTGGGAAGGTGAGATATAAGTTTCTCGTATAAACATAAACTGGCATACCCATAAATAGGCCAAATCTATTAAATAGCAAACCGATAAATAACACCCAACCGATAGTCTTAAGGACATATAAGAAATTAATCTTAATTCTACCTTCATCATCTTTCATCTTTTTGATGGTTAAATATAAAGCGCATCCTTCAGATAAGAGTAATAAGATATTTAAGATCATAAAAAGAATTAAATATCCTGGGAATGGATTTTTACCCGTAAAGGTATGATAGGTAACTGTGCCCCCTAAAATGGCACCGATAACGCCGATTAAAGAGAAAACCATTGCGATAATTAAATATGTTCTAGTGATTCTTTTTTTACATTCTGGATGGCTATAAGTTCTAATTAGATATAAGACACCTAATAAGAAGATAAGAGCCACACTGACCGCAGGTAAAGAAACAAAGATGGTCATATTAGAAAATGCCACACCTTTATTAAATAAATCATCCATTAACATATTTGAGGCTAATAGAGTAAATAAGGAACCGATAACGGTTAAGATAATTAAAGAGCAGGCTGTATATAATTTGTTTCTCATATTACATAACCTCCTTATAGGTATGATAATAGTCTTCATAGGTTAGACTATGAGATTCATCATCATGTAGAGTAATAACTCTACCTCCAAGTAAAGAATCATCTGCGTAGACTCTATCAGTGGCTTTAATGCCATAGCCAAAATGGATACCTTCATAATTGATGATGAAGTTATTGATATGGTCATGACCGAAATACATGCCGTGTGTACTTCCAAGCTCTTTAATCACTTTATAGAATCCAGAATTATATAGAGGATTACATGGTTTTTCATTTTCTTGAGCTTCTGATCCAGTAGGATTAAGAATTAATGATTTATCATTTTTCGCTGCTTCCCAAGCATCATTAACTTCTGGAAGTGGAATATGATAGAACATTAGTGATGGAACTATCTTATCATTATTATCCGCTTTAGTTTGGTTAACTAAACTGGTATACCAATCGATTTGATCTTGATGGAAATAGTCGTAACCAAAATATCCTTTATAGTTATATCGATTACTATCCATGATGATCAATTGTTCAAAGACTTTATCATCTTTCATTAGATTAATCGCAAAGTTTGCATTGCCTTTGACTTTATCATCTTGTAAATCTAAAAAATAACAATAAGAGCTATGATCTTTTTCTCTTTTCTTATTGAGATTATTTAAATAACTAGTGACCCAATCGATAGAGAACCAACATTGTTCATCATGGTTACCAAATGTTAATGTCCATGGGACTTGTTGTTTATCTAACCACGCGAAGAAATCGATCGCGGTTCCTTTACTAGCAAAGGTAAAGACATCACCGGTAACAACGATAAGTTTAGGTTTTGCTTCTTTTATGGTTAATTCCATAAAGTCGTAGTGGAGCTTAGTGTTATCTTTATCTCCGAGATGAGTGTCAGTTAACTGTAAGATGCGAAAATCGCTCTCATAGTTCATTTTTAAAATGTAATCTTTCGCTTCATATGCTTTATTACCACAAGCGGTTAGACACACCGCAAATAAAGAAGGAAAGAAAACTAATTTATTTTTCATACTATGTATATTCCTTTCGTTTTAATTGTAATTTATTTATTTATTTTGTAAATATTACCAACGGTTTTTGACCATCTCTGCGAAACCTAAAAGATGATCTAGTTTTATTATTTTGTAATTAACTTTTATAGAACCAGAAAAATAACCGAATACTTGATGTTGATTACTTTGGATGATTAAAGCGTTCGTATTACTATATCGATCAATAATTGGTTCAAATATTAAATCAATATCATTATTCTTACTTTTCAATGTCCAATTAGATAAGAAATCTAATTTGTTTTTATTATCTTTTGGAATAACAAACACGACATCATCTAATTTATAAGCTTCATCATCATAAAAGAACATGTTTTCACTAGCATAAGAAGTATCACCAAAACCATAGCCAAGATTAAAACCAAGGCGATGGCCTTCTTGACTAGCGTTAAGTGAGGACCAATACCAGGTATTAGAATAAGTCCACACTCCTCGACCCCAATCAAGAACCCCTAAGGCTTGTTTATCAAATTGATGAGTTAAATCACCATATTTAAAATATCCCCTTGCGGATAACAGATTGATCTTTTGGTTATAGTAGAAATGTCTTTTCTTTCTAAAAGGCGTGGATATGACCATCGATTTATCTAATGTTTGATTTAAAACAATATCACATTCAAAGTCTTTACCTTTACTGACATTTTTCATCTTACAAACTAGATGTCTTTTTCCATTTTTATTTTGGAAATACATCGAATAGTTTTTTGTTTCAGTAAATATATCTCCGTTCTCACTAGAGGATGGGAAATTGGTTTTACCAAATGTTAACCATGACATATATGATTTAGTGACATCTTTCTTGTTTTTAAAATCAAGCACTGAGACGGACACTAAACCCATATAGGAATTATCATCAATGGTTAAGGCCACACCATAATCATTATCATTTATAAAATAATAATCCCATTCTTTGATACGGCTTTTTAAGCCTTTGATTGCTTGACGATTATATTCTTTCACCAAGCTAAAAGCGTATCCCGCTTCTATGAGGTTACCTTTATCATCTAATAAAGGACCTTTATTTAACATATGTTGTTTCATATTTCTATGATAACACGATAATGATGGAACTAAATATAGATAATCACTCCTAGAGTGCTTGTATCATATTGTCTAAAAATATAGAATTTATATGAACAAAGGATGTTAAAATAACAAAAATATAAGAATCTATTTACTCTGTAAATAAAGTACAAATTCTATTTTTGCGCGAGTGAATTCGCGTTCTCAGTTATTTAAAATATTCACCGAATCAGCGAGTATGTTAGGGAAGGAGGAATCCGTATATGAGTTTAGGAACAAGAATTAAGAAATTTAGAACTGAAAAAGGTTTAACTCAAAAAGAATTAGCGGATCAAGTTCATGTCACTTTCCAAACAGTGAGTAAATGGGAAAAAGATGAGAACGAACCAGATGTTTCCACATTAAGAGAATTATCTAAATTATTTGGTTGTTCTTTAGATGATCTATTATCTGAAGAGGAAAAAGAAACACCCAAAGAAGAATTAGTGGAAGAAGTCAAAGAAGAACAACCCGTTGTTAAAACTGTTGTTATTCATGAAAAAGAATTACATGTTTGTGAAAAATGTAAAAAAGATATTCCTGAAAATGATTTAGTGATGGAAGATATTTGCGTTCATCCTTATAGAAGAGGTAGAGCTGCAGAATATCGTAAAGCTTATTATCATTCAGCCTGTTTAAAACAAGTTCAAGACCAAAGAGCGATTGATAAAATCAGAAAAGAAAACGCTTTTGCTTCTAGAAATAAGAAATTATCTTTCGGATGGGGTATTGCTGCGGGTGTCGTGGGATTTATTGTCTCATTATTAATTTTCCTATTAGTGCCTTCTATAAAAGTTAATGTTCATCCAGGTCTTGCTGTTTTATGGTCCGTAATCATTAGCTACGCATTATTTGCGATGGTCTATTGTATTATCACTGGATCATATATCGGTGATGTATTTGCCTGGTGCGCAGGATTATCGATTAGATTTCCAGGTATTATATTTTCTTGGGACTTAGAAGGTTTTGCCTTTTTAATCGTGATGAAAATATTATTTGCCGTCCTTGGATTCTTAATCGGTGTATTAGCGTTAATGTTTGCGATTGTCTTCTCCGCAGCCTTAGGCTCGGTATCATTCCCATTTGTTTTAATACATAATATTAATAATAATTATCAAGACGCCTTTTAATGGAGGTTTGTATTTTATGAAAAAACAAGCACTGTTATTATTTCCAATCTTATTCGTGATGTCTTTATCTGCGTGTAATACGAATAAAGAAAAAGATTCATCGCAAGAGAGTCAAACTAGTAGTGAAATAACCACTAGTTCAGAAGAGACGAGCTCTGAACCCACAAAGATTCAATATACAATTACTTTTAAAGATGAATCAGGTAATGTCTTACAATCTCAAAAATGGGATGAAGGTGTTATTCCTTCATATATATATGATAAGCCTGACACTGAGGAGTGGGATTATACCTTCTTAGGTTGGTCATTAACTCTAGGCGGAGATGTTATTGAAATCCCTGCGGTAAGCGCGGATGCGACATATTTCGCCATTATCTTAAAAGAGAAGAAATCTTATACAATTGGTTTTTATAAAGAAACTGGTGAAGAAATTAAAACTGAAACTTTAGTGTATAACACTCAGCCAACATGTGATTATACCGGTCCAGAAGACACTGAAGAATGGGATTATACCTTCTTAGGTTGGTCTTTAACACCAGGTGGAGAAGTCGTGGAAGTAGTTCCTGCTCATGAAAATGTGAATTATTTTGCTTCTGTTAGTAAAGAAAAGAAGATATATTCTATTACCTTTTATAAAGAAGATGGCTCAACCGCTCAATCTGATTTATTAGCCTATGGCTCTCAACCAAGCTGTGATTATACTGGACCACAAGATACTGCAGAATGGGATTATACCTTCTTAGGTTGGTCTTTAACACAAGGCGGAGAAGTTATATCAAGCATTCCTACTGTGACTGGTAAGGCTTCTTATTTCGCTCGTGTTAGTAAAGAACTAAAATCATACACAATTAGTTTCTATAAAGAAAATGGTGAAGAAATCAAATCCGAAACCTTAGGTTATGGTTCTCAACCAAGTTGCGATTATACTGGTCCAAGTGATACAGACGAATGGGATTATGTCTTCTTAGGTTGGGCCGCTAGCCCATATGGCGATGTATTAGAAAGTATACCGACAGTCACTGGTAAAGCGGAATACTACGCAAAAGTGGATCAAATTAAGAAAACTTATAGTGTAAAATTCATGGAAAATAGCGGATCTCTTCTAACTGAATCAATTCTTCCTTATGGTGAAGTACCAGAATATGATTATCAGCCAACTTCTACGAAGGAATGGAAGAGAACATTCTTAGGTTGGGCCACCACACCTAATGGTGAACCGTTATCTGAACTTCCATCGGTTACTGGTAACGCTGATTACTATGCTCAAGTAAAAGAAGAAAAGAATAAATATACTATTACCTTTAATTCTCAAGGTGGTAGTGAAGTAGCTCCTATTACTGAAGACTTTGGAACAATAGTTAATAAACCAGATAATCCTTCGATGGATGGTTATAAATTTGTCGCGTGGACTTTTGATGAGAAAGGTGAACAAAAAGTCACCTGGCCATACACCATTGAAGACAATGTCATTCTTTATGCTCAATGGAATGAGAAGATTGATGTTAAAGCTTATTTCCAAACTTTAATTGGTGCTTTATCTTCTAATCCTTATGGATATGTTCCAGATACAATGAAACCAGACTATGCTGGTAACATTAAAGAAGAATCTGATTTAAATAAAGACTATACAGAGTCTCAAGATGTGAGCCAAATCGCTTTCGGTGGACACGGGGAACAATGGAATATGGCTCTCACTAATATCAAACAAAGTGAAACATTCTATGATGTTTTATCTGTGGGTAGTGAAGTCATCGCTTTAGGCACTCTCGCAGTTAATAACTGGCTCGACAGCGAACCAAGTGATATTTCCTCTCATGAATTCGATGAGACTGAATATAAAGCCAAGATTACATATGAAAATAAAGTCTTAAAATATACAATTCAGTTTAAAACTGGATGGAGTATACCAGTCGTGGGAGATATTCTTCCTCAGATTGATATGTCTTATGACATCGCTACTGGTCTAAAGACATTTAGAATCCAACTTAATAACAATAATGCGATGAAATATGTCGTTAATGATAACTATTATGCCTTTGGTATGAATCTATCTATTGAGATCGCTGGTAAGATTGGTACCAGAAAAGCTTACTTTGAAATAAGTAAAGATAAAGAAACTGAAGATGTGACTGGACATATCTATGAATTCCTCACCTATCAAAAAGATGAAAGTAGTGAAGAAAAAGTCTTATTGCCTGCATGTGCAGATTTCTACTTCAGTGAAGATTACATCTCAGTAGTGGGTAATAAAGCTAGTGGCTTAGTCTTATTTGATGGATTTATCACTGAATTATATGACGCTTCTAGTGGTCGCTTATTAGTGTATAAAGTGGAAGAAACATTTGAAAAATGGGGATTTAGCAAAACTTATAACACCTTATTCTTCAACTTAAATAATATTGATAATATTAACTACGTTAAAGCCATTGATAACGGTAGTTCTGATCCTCATGAAAATAATCATGATGTCTATGTGAATAATAAAGATTCAATCTTTGTTGCTACGAAAAACGTATGGAAAAAAGTAATTAAGACAAGTAGAAGATATGATATCGAAATGAGAAAACAATACTTCTACACCTTAGATGAACAAGATAAGCCAGTTAAAAACGAAGTCTTAACTCCAATGATGTTTATCCAAGATGATGGAACTGAACCAGGTGAAACAAACTATTCAACATTTGAAACCGATATCTTAACTGATAATCTCATCAACGGAAGAGTTAATCTAAGTTATGATCATTTAACTAAAGTAAGACAAGATTATTTAAATCTCATCCCAATTTTTAAAGAAAATAAAGATAAACAAGATAGCGATACGATCATAGAATTTATCGGTGATCCTGAAATTATCTAATTATTGCTACATCAAATAGCCTCTAGGTGCCCAAATAGGCCATAGGGGCTATTTTTGTATTTATAAGGATGATTAATTCCTTTATCTAATAATTGGCTATTAGATGGCTTATTTAAGTTTTATTTTATAAAATCCATTATTTCCTGTTTTGTAATATTGATTTGTTCTTCTTTACTGATGGAGGGTGTTCCATCATGTCTTTGGAAACCATAATCTCCAAAGTTGGAGTGGTTACCACCTTCAATAATGACTTCTTTATAGTTAGTAGGGAAATTAGAGATATTCTTGTTATATGCTTTCTTGTTAAGCACTAAGTCATTATTGCCATATATTGATAAACATTTATATGAATCATTTAGTTTCTTATTAGGATAGCTAGCTAAAAAGATGATTCCTTTATAGGAAGTATATTTTGTTTTTGATAAATATAATGCCGCGGTGGTGCCTCCTAAGGAGTGGCCCATCAAATATAAATTATGATGTTTATTTAAACTTGCGACTTTATCCGCGGCATTCATATTTAATAATGGGAAATATAAAGGCATCTTCATAAGGTAGACATCAACTCCCATATGGGCAATGTTATTACATAAAGGAGAATAGGCAGCTGGATCAACTTTCGCGCCACTATAGAAGATGATTGCGGTGTCATCATTATTTTTATTATCAAAATAATACCAATGCTTATTGATATTTAGATTAATTTCCTCATCACCTTTTAAATAACTTTTCGCATTTTTACTCGCGGGATAATTAAATGCAAAATAGCTAAGAACAAATAAGAAAGTTAATAGGAGTGATGAAAGTGGAATAATAACCCCTTTCATCCATCCTTTCATCTTATGTTTCTTATTTATAAATAAGACTATTAATGTTGATATTGATACCGCTATTAGAATTGCGGAAAGAGAAATGAGAATATATTTCATATATTTGTATATTATAGTGATTGAATAATAATATTCAATTGCAACCTTGTATTATCTTGAATAATTTGAAGATCATTACATGTAAAATATGAATGATGTTGGTAGTAAATTACCAACACTTTTATTTATATGGTATACTACTCAATAATTAGTTATGAGCAAAAACGTTAATTACATAAATGATTTAGAATCATATGATAAGGCAATTATTGAGGAATATAAAAAAATCTTTTCAGGTTCTATTAAGGAATCGTTTTTGGCCAATATTTTAAGAAAAACTGAAAAAGATCAGAGATTTAATCTCCTTTTTCTAAACAATAATGATCTTGCAAAAATGGCATCTGCTAAATCACTTGCCTTAGGTAAAGGTTATAATCCTTTGAACATTTGTAAGATGATTGTGATGTCTCATTATACGAATACTGTTTTAATGAGCGACAATGAACGTGGCCTTAGCCAAGAAAGTCTTGCTTATTCAAATGAATTAATTGATGATGTTTTGAAAATGTTTAGTATTGAAAAAATCGCCACCTTTGATTTTGGTCTTTCATCGTTAGAATCTTATCTTCCAATAATATATTATGTTGCTGCTTTAAATAATTTTTTAGGCGGAAAATATGACCAACTAAAAACCAATAATGTAATCATCAATGAACCATACAACGCCGCATTTAACTACACAATGATTTATAAATTGATAATCAAAATAAAGGCATGCATTAATTTAGCAGACTTAAGAGCAACTGATGAATTGATGGTGATTTATAGAAGTTTAACTGAACTTTTCATGGTTTTTGCAGCCCTTTGGGATGAAAAAGACGATGTTATTAATTCGTATATAGCATTCAATAGATTATCCTTCGATAATAATTACGGAAAAACAATTTCAGACAGTGTCAAATTAGAAGCAAAGAAAAACAATTCCAGCATGATAGACTATATCAATTATGGTTGGATTAAAAACTTAAAAGGATATAGTAACCTTAAAGATAGAAAGAGAGCATTTAGTATTAGCGCTCTAGCAGAAATACTGGATGAGAAATACGATTATGCATGTTCTAAATTTGGAACATCTTTATATAAAGTATATAAAATATGTAATCCTCAAACACATGGTACAATGCAATATATGAATTATTTTCAGTTGGAATTGGATTTATTTGAAAACATTGCTGTAATGCTTAAATATATGTGTGAAATTATGTCGACAAAACTATTCAATTTTGAAATTATGTATAATGGTATTGATTTAATTGAGGAACTAAATATTGTGTTGAAGGAATCAAGAAAAATTAGCGATGAGCTAATGAACAATGAAAAAATACTTAATAAGACTAATATAGATTATAAAAATCGCGCCATTTGTTGTATTAGAATGAAAACTGATTGATTCATATCTACTTTAGGAGGGAAAAATGTTTATTGAAATGCTAAATTGTTTACTATCTGGTATTGAAATTGGATTCGAAGCATTTTTCGAAATGCTCCAATTTTATAATGAAGTTTCAAATATTAAAACCGAACTAATTGCTTTAATAATTGGTGTACCTGCACTTTTATTAACTATTGTTTCCGTTGTAATTGCCGTCGTTAAAATGATTAGAAAGTAAGAGCAAACTTATGAAAAAAGAAACAATTGAGAGAATAAGAAAATTTTCAGAAGACAGAGACTGGGATCAATTTCATAGTCCTGCAAATTTGGCCAAATCGATTTCTATCGAGGCTAACGAATTATTAGAGTGCTTTCAATGGTCTGATGACAAATACGATATCAACGAAGTAAAAGAAGAACTTGCTGATGTTTTGGTTTATTGCCGAAATATGTTAGACAAGCTTAATCTTGATGAAGATGAAATTGTTAATGCTAAGATGGAACAAAACGAAAGAAAATACCCTGTTAGCAAAGCTAAAGGAAAAGCAGATAAATATAACAAATTATGATTGTTTATTCAGGAACTCTTAAACAATTTAGCAATGATGTTCTAATGGGCATTATTGCCGATAGAATTGAAGAATGCTTTGCATTAAACGGCTTCAATCATCATAACGATGCTGAGTATCGGGCTTTTAACAATTCCTTGATGGTTATGAATAATGTTTTATGTAATAATTCAGGAATTAACCAAGATATACATGTTGCAATTGAATATCAAATACCACTTACATCTAAGAGGGTCGATTTTCTTGTTACCGGATATGATGATAAGGGCAAAGAAAATGTCGTAATAGTGGAATTAAAGCAATGGGAAGAATGCCAAGCAACTAGTAGAGATGATGTTGTTACAACTTATGTTGGTGGCGCTATACGAGCGGTATCTCACCCATGCTATCAAGCATATAGCTATGCTAAAGCTATTGAATCATTTAATGAAACTGTTAGAGATAAAGACATCGATTTACATCCATGTGCTTTTTGTCATAACTATAAAGAAGAATATGCTGATCAAATTAGGCATCCAAAATATAGTACAGCTATTGAACTAGCCCCTCTATTTCTTAAGAAAGACCAATTAGCCTTACGTGAATTTGTTAAGAAATTTATAACTAAACCAGATAATGGTGAAATTTTATACACCATTGAAAATGGTAAGATTAAGCCATCGATTGCTCTGCAAGATGCAGTTGCATCGTTATTAAAAGGCAATAAAGTTTTCACTATGATTGATGAACAACAAGTTGCATATGCGACTATTAAAAAACTTGTTGAATCAACAATTGATAGCAATAAGAAACATACAGTTATCGTTCAAGGTGGACCTGGAACTGGTAAATCAGTTATTGCTGTTAATCTATTATCAAATCTTATTAACCAAGGTTATAACGTTGAATACGTCACTAAAAACGCTGCGCCTAGAAATGTTTTTGTTACTGAATTAGTACGCAAAGAATATAAAAAGAGATATGTTGAAAACCTATTTAAAGGCTCTGGATCATTTGTTGACTGTAAAAACAATCTGTTTGACTGTTTGTTGGTAGATGAAGCACATAGATTAAATGAAAAATCTGGGTTATTCCAAAATAAAGGTGAAAACCAAATAAAAGAAATTATAAATGCATCAAAAATAAGCGTTTTCTTCATAGATGAAGATCAAGTTGTTACTACAAAAGATATTGGATCTATAGATGAGATTTTAAAATGGGCCAAAGAACTTGGTAGTGAAGTTCACTATGGAGAAGACTTAATATTAGCATCTCAATTTAGATGTGGTGGCAGCGATGGTTATTTAGCGTTTTTAGATAACTTATTAGGTATAAGAGAAACTGCGAATATTGATTTATTGGATATTGATTATGATGTTAGAGTCTTCGATGATCCTAATGAAATGAGAGATGCTCTTAGAGAATTAAATAGAATTAACAATAAAGCACGTATGTTAGCAGGATATTGCTATAACTGGATTAGCAAAAGTAATCCATCTGCTTTTGACATTCAATTAGAAAATGGGTTTAAAGCACAATGGAACTTTTCTAATACTTCTACATGGGCAATTGACGAGGATTCATTTGAACAAGTTGGATGTATTCATACATCCCAAGGTCTAGAATTTGATTATTGTGGTGTCATTATTGGAAGAGACCTAGTTTATAGAAATGGACAAGTCATGACCAATGAAAGAGCAAGGGCAAAAACTGATCAATCATTAAGAGGAAATAGAGACCCAAAACTTGCGGACAGGATTATTAGAAACACATATAAAACCTTATTGTCACGTGGGCAAAAAGGGTGCTTCATCTATTGTGAAGACGAGATGTTGAAACAATATTTAAAAAGAGTTTTGAATAAGAAATGATTTGATCTGAGATCTTTTAGCTGCTAAGCTGCTAAATATGGATATCTCAGATTTTAAATTAGGCGAAAAATATAAAAGAGACGATTTGATGTCTGCCTTTAAAGGCGCTTTCCAAGGTGGTATTAATATTTGTAAAAGAACCAACACAATAGTTATAACTTCCAAACACACAGGGAATCGCATTTATGATGACAAACTTTTTGATGGCGATGTTATGTACTATACAGGAGAAGGTCAGATTGGCGATCAAAAAATGTGGAAGGGAAACAAAGCTATTCTTGAAGCCAAGGAAAAAGGAAGAAATATCCATTTGTTTGTTAGATTCAAACCCACTGAATATACCTATTTTGGAGTTGTTGAATTAGTAGATAAACCTTATTTTGCTGATGAAAAAGATACAGCAGGTAATATGCGTAAAGTTATAAAATTTCCAATGATGCAGGTTGCTTCTGTACGCAGATTAACTGAATATGAGATGAGTCATATCGTTACTGGTGGAATAACACCGATTGAAAAGCCTATTATACAAGTTGTTGGAGCAGCAATCATTAATGATAATGGTGAATTATTATGCGCTCAGAGAGGGTATGGTTCGCTAATTGGCAAATGGGAATTTCCTGGTGGGAAGATTGAAAAAGGTGAAACTGATCAACAAGCTTTGGTTAGAGAGATTAAAGAAGAACTTAATATCAATATAGAAGTTGAAGAACTTATTGACGAAAATTATAACGAATATCCAGATAGGAACATTAACTTAAAAGTCTACAAGTGTAAGTTTGTTTCAGGAGAAATAAATGACACTGAACATCAGGCGTTAAAATGGACCAAACCTGAGGAAATAGAAAAACTAGATTGGGCAGAAGCTGATAAACCAATAGTGGAAACATACTTAGATTCTCTTCCAAAGAGAATTGATGGAGCGCCTCTTGAATTTGATTATTTTGAAGCTGAGGCGGTAAAAACAAACAACAAGGAACTTGTCAGAGCAGTCCAAGACTATGAGAAATCTCAAAAATCCAAGCAAAAATCTGGAGAAAATGCAGAATTAGCTGTTCTTCATTATGAAAGAGATAAATTAAACAATTTAGGACACCCAGAATTAGCTGAGCTGGTTACACAGATTTCAAAAGATAATTCTGCCGCTGGATATGATGTTAAATCATACGATATCAATGAAGATGGAAGCTTTGTGGAGATTCACATTGAAGTAAAATCCGCAAAGATTGTTGGCAAATATATTGAATTTTTCATTAGTGAAAACGAATTAAATAAATTTAAAACAGATACGCATCATAAGATATATTGTTTAATTAAATCGGGTAGAAGTTATAAACTGCATGAAGTTAATAAATACGACTTCTTCAGAAATAACTATCTATCCCCAATGACATATAGAGTTAGAATTAGGGTGGCTGAATAGAATAAGCTCTAAAAGATTACTGGTTTTACTTAATGTAAAACTTTATAATATAAGTAACTTAATAATTTTATAATTGAGGTGTTTAACCATGAAAAAGAATGCTCAGCTGTTTGGTGGTATCACAGCTTTCCTTGTCCTTGTGTTTGCTTTATTGCAAGCAATTATAGTAATAAAAGCTTTAAGTACTACCAGTAGTTATTCGCAACAAATCAGCAACTATTTTAACGGCATCCTTGTCTTTGAATTAATATCATCAATCTTACTTATGGCAAGTTGTACAGTTACGTTAGGGATGATATTTAAATCTTCTGAATCTAAAGCGATTTATTTTTCAACTACCGCAACATTTACTATTTATACTTTATTTCTAATAATTGATACTTTTTTAGCTTACGCTTTATTAAGAACTTTTGATGAATCTGTAAATATGCCCGCTTTAGGCATTGCTAAACTAGTATTCTTATTTCTTGCCTTCTTTTTATTCACAATTGGCCTTTTTCTTTACAAATCGTTATTTAACGAGGATAAAGCTTGTTCTGTATTTGCTGCTGGAATTGGGTGCTTAATCGTTTGCTGTGTTTTAGCTTTTTTTGCGATGAGCAATACCACTGGTGGTTTAGAAATTGCAGGTACCGTCATAATGTTGTCTGGTTGTTTGTCAGCATTGTTAGAATATATAAATTCATATGGTATTAACGGGCACCACTCTTATTCGGTTAACCAAAATACAACTATTACAAATGTTTCGAACAACAGTGGCGATGCAGCCACTCAACTTCATAATCTTAAGAAGTTATATGATGAAGGTGTAATTACCGCAGAAGAATACGAAGAAAAAAGAAAAAAATATATAGATAAGTTATAAATCTAATTGAAGCTTTAAGGGGACATTATGGAAAAGCAAGTTCAAACAAAAACCGTTGTTTGCCGTTATGGTACAGAAATGGAATATCTTAAATTATTAAAAAAGTTTGGTTGGGAATTATCATCAAAAAGACTACTTAATAGATTTGGTAACACGCTACCACCAAATGAAAAACTTACTGAAAGTGAATTGATTGAAAAATGCTCTTACGAATTAACAGTGAGCAGAATTATTGATCCAGAATTGGGATTGAAGCTTAATTCTATAGAAAACGAATATGAAAGTTTAATTTTAAGACCAAATCATTTTGGTGGTGGAAGAGTTACCGCGATGGTGTTTTTATCTATTGCTATTTTGGCCTTATCAATTGTTAGTGGTGTAATGTTTTCTGAAGGAGATTCTAGCGTTGGATCGACATTGTTAATTTTCGATTTATTAGCCATTGGTGGGCTTATCGCAATTATTGTAACTGGAGCATTTATAGTAGCTATGGATTGTAAAGAAAATGAATCTCTAGAAAAGGAAAAAAAGAGATTGCTTGATGAAGCTGAAAAAATGCTTTTAGAAAACAAATAATTTATTAATAAATTAAAAAGATTCCATGGAGAATTTTTAGTGGAATCTTTTTTATTATTCTTTCTTAGAAATATTATCCATATCTTCATCTATTTTTTTATCTTTTTTAGTGTGTGTTATAAGGTTTATTAATAAGCCTATTACTAAGGCACAAGCTACTGGTGAGAATTCAAGATAATAAACTTGGATAGCTAAACCACCTATACCTACGATAAATATTGAAGAAATAATAAATATATTACGGATATCACTTAGATTAACTTGTTTTAATAGTTTGAATCCACTGGCGGCGATATATCCATATAGCGCTATTGATAAACCACCGACTACACAAGTCGGGATAGTGGCAAAGAAAGTCATCACTGGACCGATAAAGGATATAACTATACCTAATAATGAAGTAACTACGATAGTGATAATAGAGGCATTTTTAGAAAATGCAACACAAGATATGGATTCTCCATATGTCGTATTAGCGGAGCCACTGAAGATAGCCCCTACCATAGATCCTAAACCATCACCCATTAATGTGTGATCTAAGCCAGGATTTTTTAATAAGTCAGTTCCAATAATATTAGAGAGATTTTTATGATCAGCGATATGTTCCGAAAATACGGCGAAAGATATCGGGACATATAATGTAAAGATTAATAAGAAATATTTACCTGCAGTACCTGTAGATATTAAATCTTTAAATCCATCACCTAGTTTTAAGAAAGCAAATCTTGGATACCATTCAATATGAGATAAGGGAGTAAAGTCTATGACTTTTAAAGCGTTAATATTCGCTCCATTACCTATAAGAGTAAATATAGTGGCGATGATATAGCCACCTATGATACCAAAGATAAATGGCACTAATTTGATAAATCCTTTACCGTGTATTGATACGATAACGGATATTAATAAGGCGACTAGACCAATACCTAAACATAGATAAGGATTAGCGACACTAACGCCATCAACAAAGACATTACCAGTGGTGAGATTTCTAATCGCATTAGGCGCTAATGTTAGTCCGATTAAAGCGACGACTGGACCGATAATAACCGGAGGAAAGATTTTTTCTACCCAACCTGTACCAGTAAAGTGAACTATGATTGATAATATGACATAGACTAGTCCACTCATTAAGGCTCCAAAGATAATACCGACATATCCGATCGCCACACTTGCGGCTCCGGCAAATGCGGACATCATCGAACCTAAGAAGGTAAAAGAAGAACTTAAAAATACCGGGCTTTTAAATTTAGTAATTACTAGATAAGTTAATGTACCAACACTAGCCCCAAATAAAGCCGCACTTTGACTTAAACCATTACCGACAATTAAAGGTATAGATATAGTACCTGCTAATATCGATAATAATTGTTGCAAAGCAAAGAAAAATATTTTTTTAAGTTCTGGTTTATCCTTAACTTTATACGCTAGTTCCATATAAGCAAAAAAGATTATATCACTTATCGTTTCATATTATAAAACTATATAATTTCATTAAGACTAACTGTAGTATTTATATAGGAGAGTATAACTATGGAACAAAAGAAATATAAAATTGGCCAAAAAGAATATAGTGAAGAAGAATTATATTTATTAGGAGTGGAAAACTCTCCAAAATTATATTTAATCCCTCGTATTATCAGTGTGGTTATATTCCCCACATTCTTCTTTATTGAAGTAGTGTTAGGTATTTTGACTATTGTTTTCGCTAATACGATGGATAAAGATTTCCCGTTATGGGCTTTCTATATTCCATTAATCATTATTGGAAGTATCTTAGTCTTATTAATATTAATATTTATATTCTCTTTCTTAACCAAAACTAAAAAGAGGTATATCAAATATGGTTATGACTATGTCATGAAAGAAACCAATAATGGTAGTAATAATAAAGTCTTCACCGTTGGTAAAGAAAGAGAAAAAGAAGAAACATTGGCAAGATTAGAAAGACTTCTTAAAGGTGGAGTCATCACCCAAGAAGAATTCGATAAGAAGAAAGCTGAACTATAATGAATAAGATTCCACATTTGTGGAATTTTTAATTTAATTGATATCACCACTTGGTGGTAGTGCTTCATTAATAGCTGTTTCAATACCTTTATATGAGGTGTTATATAAGGCCATAGAAGCAAATTCACCAGTGTAGGAGTAAGTACCGTTATTGGGGATATAGATATTTATATCTCCGTTAGCGAGTTTTTCAGCGCATAAGGTATCACTTACCATCGTTTTATCTTTATAGGTGAAGATATCTTTTTTTAGATGATGTTCATATAAAGTAAATGAGCTAGGATTAGAGATTTTAATAATCTTGTAATTACCATCATTTAGTTTGATAGCTTTTTTGCCATAGAATCTAGTATCTGCGCTTTTTAAGAAGGTATAACATAATTCCATCGTATGAGCGATGATAATACCTAACATGTTATCGCGATTAAATAATTGTAAAGCGAGGTCTTTTCTCGTTTTAAAAGATTGAACGAATAAGACTAATAAAGGCATATTGCTATTAACTAGCTCACTAATCGCCTCTTTGTTATTTTCGTTATAACCCATGATTTGATAAATCAAAAATCTCATATCGTTATAAAAACCAGTCGCATTATCTTGTAAGACTTCTAATATGAGGTTTCTAACATATGTATATGTTGAGAAGATATCAACAATATTACTTAAATCGATAATCTTATCACCGATTTCTGGATTTAAACCATTCATCGCTTTAAAGACTTCCACTAAACCGTTTTGCACAAGGCTAGCGTAAGTGGGGCGATCTTGTAAAGCTTTCGCTAATTCTTGAATAAAAGATCTAAAGAATCTCGATAAAGATGGATGAAGTGTTTCTCTTGGTAAATTAAATTTATCACCATATTCTTGACCTGGGTCAAAGAACTTCCAGTTATCGATACTATATTCCATAAAGTCATGAGCGCCTTTGGTGAAGTGATAATTACTGACGATTTTATATCTTTCGCTCGCGTCGAAATAAATATCGGTTAAACGATCTGGATAATAATAATCTTGTCCATAGTGTTTAAAGCCCCATTCATATGGTGCCAGCATCGGGACAACATCGTTCATATTAATGACATTATGAATACAGCTATATAGAGTGTCTCTAGCGACTTCATCAGAGACTAATGCTCCAGCGGGTGGTTCAAAGCAATAGGCATAGATGTCATTACTTGTGGTTTTAACACCCTCTACAAATTTGTCTCTCACGATATCATCAAGAATCTTCGCGCTAGTCATATTCGCGGTGATTGCTCCACGGGAGAAACCGTTAAGCCATAATTTAGTGCGGCCAGAAATCTTATGATCAATTAAATATTTATAAATACCTTCTTTAACTTCGTTACTAGCGTTATCAAATCCTAGAGCGTTACCTTCACTTCCTAAGGTGACATTACTTGCCCATTCCGCTTCATATTCTCCGCTTCTAACAGAGATCGCGATGAGATTAAATTCTTCATTCTTTATCGTTACATGTTTATTACTAATTCCATAACCGATAGAGGTCGTCGTGGGTTTATTAATAAAGGCATCAGAAATATAGAAATCTTTAAAGCCTTCTTTCTTCCATAAATCTAATAAGTTATTAGCTTTCTTTTTATAATCAGTTCCACCTCTAATCGTACTTATTGCATTAGCGATACTCACTAACGCTAATTCTTGATGATAAACATTATTATCAAGTAAAAAATATGAGTCATCATAACTAGTTTCTAGTTCATGATCCATAGTCTTAAAAGTAATTGAGGAAGATTTAGAACAACTACTTAGTAGTAAAATTGGTAAAAAAAGTAAAATAATTGCTTTAGTTTTCACGCCGGAATTATACAATAATTTATGATGCAAATCTATCATTACAACCAACAGTTAGTGAAATTAAGACAAGATAAAGGGCTATCTTTAAAAGATGCTGCGAAAGGGATTGGAATCTCTTCTTTATCTTTGTATTTATTTGAGATGGGTTATATCCATCCTAGTAAAAAGAGATTAGGTAAAATTGAAAAATTTTATGATTATAAATTTAATTTAACAGGTGATAGGGACTATCCTGGTCCCATCTTAGTGAAACCAAAAAAAGAAAAGCATCATCAAAAAAAGAAACGTTTAATAACTTCTATTATCTTAATTGTGGTTTCTATCTTTGGGATGTTTATCGGTTCATCTTTAATTACTAACTCTACTTCTAGTAGTACCGCTAATTATGGAAAAACCTATATTGCTTTAAGAAAAGCGGCCTTTGAAAGAGGGAAAAGTGGAAGAGATATCATCACTGACGCGGAATATTATTATTTAGGTCATGTCGATGGGTCAGAAGAAGTATCGATATCCTTTTATAAAACAGAAAATATTTTGTATTTTAATGAATGCAATTATTCCGTCAGTAAAGGGATGGTGGATTATCCAGAATTAGGGATCGCGAGATTCCACTGCAAATTCGGTGGTTCTTTAGCGGATAGTTCCTATCGTTGTTTCTTCGACTTCGGTAGTAGTAAAACCAATGATTTCTTCTCCTTTAGTGCGATATATAAAGGTGATAAAACCTTTGGTAAAGTCGAAAACTTAAAAAGGATTATTAAAGGTGACTTAGAACTAAATGATGAATATATTCATGCGATATTTAAAAATGCGATGGCGGAAGCTATTTATTATCTAGATAATTTAGTTTCTGAAACATTATTAACACCTCTAGATTTTTATAGCGATTTCTTAAAGGACCGTGAACAGGGTAGAAAAGTTAATTTTGCCATGCAAATGGGAGGATTAGTTTCCTTGTTCCCCTCGATTATTACTTTCTTTATTGGTCTATCTATCGGTGCCTTTACGCTGGCGGCCACTAGAAAGAGATATCTTATCCCTTTACAAAAAGATGGTTTTGAAGGAGAAGAAAAAGATAATAATTTACCCAAAGATATTCATCTTCCTTTTGTGATACCGGATAATTTCTTCCTCTTAGCGGCGAATGCGATTAAATATATAGCCTTAATTTTATTAATTATTTCCTTCTTCGGTAATTTTGGAATCTCTTTCCCCGCCTTTTTCACTAGTAAAGTTTCTTTATCTATTTTTAGAAATCTATTTATCGGTTCAGTATTTTTAGAACAATTTGTGATGATTTCCTCAATTAGGAAAGAGAAGACTCTTTTCTATCAAATTATATTTAACTCTTTGATCTATTTATTTATCGCTAGTATGGAAACAGCGATCGTGGGTGTTTCTCAAGCTTGGGGTTATAGCTTTGGTGACTTCTTATATAACTATATCCCAGGTGGCGTTTATCAGATATTAGTCTTAAATTATTTAATTTATTTCTTCATGTTCTTTAAACCTAATTTTGTGAAAGGTAAATATATTATTGTTTGGAGATTATTATCTTTATTACCTTTAGGCCTATTAGTGGCCTCAATTATGATTAGTAATAGTTATGATTTAGTTTATGGGGTGCCCAAGAACATCTATTTGAAGTTCTGGTTCCCAGATTCTTTATCTACAGTCGCTTTTGTCGGTGCTTCATTTATCTATATCTCATTCTTACTTAGATACTTACTAAAGAAGAGATTCACCAGTGGACCATCTTTAAGATATATCTTCTCTAACCGTTATATGATGATCTCTAATTCGATATATATTTTATTAATTGTCATTATCGTTTTAATGGATGTTTTATTCTTTAAGAGTGAATACGCTTATTATTTCGGATTTAGAAATAATTATTGGTTATTAACTTTAATCCCATTCGTCTTCTTCTTAAAGTGTTCCCCAAGTACGATTGAGATGATCGAAAAAGAAGTCACTCTTGATTAGTATGGAATATATTTTATTTGCTTTTTTAGCGTTACTTTTTTCTTCTGGCAATACGATATTTAACCGTTTAGGTAGTAACCATGCCTCCGCGTTAATAAATGCGACGATCAAATCTTTTTATATTATCTTTGCTTGCTTTATCATGGTCCTAACTAACGGTCATTTAGTAAACCTCTATTCTTTATCACTAGAAAAGTGGTTATGGATTATCCTTATGGGAGTGTTAACTTCGATTGACTGGTTTTTCTATTTTTTGGCCATTAAGGACGCTCATTTAGAGGCTTTCGCTCCATTAACCGCTTCCTCCCTTTTATTTCTCTCAAATAGCCTATTTTTAATATTTACCTTTAATATGGTCACTAATGGGGGTAAGTCGTTAAATATTATCTTCTATATCATCGGTTTATTAGCCCTATTAGGAGCGATGCTATTTATCGTCTTTAATAAGAAGATTAATCCGAAAGCGAAATGGAAATGGGTGATATATACATTTGTTTCGGTTTTCGCTTTTGCTTTTGTTTTATTAATCGTCAAAACAAAACTAAGTGATATCGATAGTAGTGTTATCTCTTTCCATCAGATGAGTATCGTATTTATTACGATGTTTATCTCGTCTTTATTCACTAAAAAGATTAAAGAAGTGGTGACGATTAAAAAGATCGATCATCTATATATTTTCCTCGGAGCGGTTTTTAATGCCTTTATGATTATGGCGAGATATCAAGCTTTTTCTTATGATAACGCTATTCCGGCGATAGTAAATGTGATTGTGGGTTTAGATTTTGTGATAGTTTCTATCGCCACAATTATATTCTTTAAAGCCAAAAATAAATTACCATTAACTATAGTTATTATCCTTGTCGTGGCAGGGATGATATTTGATACTTTAGCGGGCTTAATCTAATACTTTTAGGAAGGTACTTACTCACAAAGTACCGTCCGAAAACTAACAACATTTATGAACAAAAACGACGCTCTTAAAGACATCAATGAAACGCAAGATTATTATGTGGCAAAGTTATGTGACATTATTTTGGGCTTTGATAGAAGATTTGATGATCTAAAGGAAATTGATTTTACCTCTCCTACGGGCACAGGTAAGACTGTAATGCTGGCAAAACTAATCAATTTGCTGCCAAATTATTTTTTCGTTGTTACTTCGCTTTCTAAAGGACAATTAAGATATCAAATTGAAAGTAAGATATCCTCTTTAGCAAAACAAAATAATTATATTGTTTTTGGTTTAAATGAATTTACTAAAAATACTATTTTGCAAGCAAAAGATTTTGAAACTTTCTTACCTAAGGATAAGAAAATAATATGGGTAAGAGATGAAGGGCATATTGCGACTAATAGATGGCAAGAGATTTTAAGAAAGCGTTCGAGTTATATCATCAATTTTTCAGCCACAAACAAAAACAACAATGGTGTTCAATGTAATTTTACACACACAATGATGCTTAGAACTGTTGTTCAAAATGCAGGAACGCCTGAAGAAAGCCTTGATAAGTTATTGGAAATTAAAGAAATTCATAGAAATATTAAAAATTATAATCCATGTGCTCTTTTTAGAATTATTAATGACAATAATTTGAACAGAGTTATAAAAGCTTGCGAAGATAGAAATCTATCATATATCAACATTACTGATGAGCAATTCGACATGAGTGATATTTGTATGGATGATAACAAATATGATGTAATCATAAATAAACTAAAAATAACTGAAGGAATCGACTTAAAAAGATGCCATGTTATTTACATGGACAGCAAGCCATCAAATGAGGCTACTGTTGTTCAAATAATTGGCAGAGCAAGAAGAAATGCTCTGTTTTGGAGAAACGATATCGACATACTAGATAAACAAAATGCTTATCTATTAGAAGAAACTAGGAAATGTTACATTTTTTATAATGTTCCAGAAACCGAAATTGCCCAAAATGAACTAGGTGAATTGTCATATTCATTGTGCGATACAGTATCTGTAGAAGCTCTAAAACCAAATATAAAAATTAATGTAAAAAATGGTCGTCTAGATAATGGTTTGAAGATAATAGAACTTGAAGGCAAAACCGGCACTTTCGAAATAAAATTAGATCCACAATTGAAAGTAAACGTAGTTTCAAATCCACAATTTTACAAAGAAACAAAAATTGAAAGAAATCCATTTGTTATAGACTTACAAGAAGACAATTTAAACTATAGAAGAATATATCTTAAACCTAATATAATTGGTTTCTTTGAAAAAAAGATAAAACAAATCAAAAGAGATTTCGACCCACGGAAATACTATTTTTATTTAACAAAAATGTATGCGGAAAGACATCCCGATGAATTAAATATTGATTTTAACTATTGGAGTGAATATTTAGGGGTAGAAGACCATAGAAATTTGATACCGGATAGAAAATGGACTAATTACTATTACAATCCACAAACGCACGCTTTTTTTAAAGCTGTAATTGAGGGTCGTTTTATGCAACTTTTTACAAAAGAAGAAATAGAGGAATGTAAAAAGAAAGCAAAGAGATACAGGGATCCAGAATATGTGAATAAAAAAGAAATTTTTTCTTATAGTTTTGCATACGAAAAGGAGACTATTACTTCTGAATTGTGGCCTTATATTGAGAGGGTTGATTATTTAGACAGTTCAGTTGATTTGACGGTATATTCTGAGCTGAAAAGAAGACACAACGTTGAACAACTATCGTTGAATAAATTTAAATATTCACGTCACCCCTTCACTAAATTCTTAAAAGAGAAAGGAATTGACTCTTTAGAAAAACTGAAAGAACAAGTTTATAAGTGCAAAGGCAATGCTGTCCTTTATTGTGGAGTTACTTATTGGAAAGAATTGATTAAATCAATTAGCACTTTTGATGAGATTGATAACTATGATGTTCGAATAGTTAATTTAGAAGAATTGAACGATACCTTAAAACTGGGATTAACGCCTATTCAAATAAAAGAGCATGCTTACGGAGTTGACAAAGTTAAAAAAACAAAAAATATTAGTGTCCTGCCTCCTTTAATGAAAAAGAACAAGAAGGGATGTTTCGTTCCGTGCAATGATCATTGCACTAGATTTATCTACAAAAGGGACTATGAGAATCTGTATGTCAATTATATTAAGACGTACAACGACTATGAAATCGCAGCTATTGGGCCAGACATTATGAGATATTCAGATCATGAATACATTGAGGATAGGACTGTTACTTCGAAGATACGCAAATACTGCAAATTTAATACTTTTATTTCAAATAAGTACAAAGAAATACTTCAATCTAACGCAAACAATTATTTTAAGCAAAAAAACGATTATGGGTTTGATAAAAAATGCAATTCATGTTTAGGATTTTGTGTTGAATATTACGCAAAAATTAAATTATTTGGGGAAGACTATTTCAAACCCTATATTGATGCCGCTTGTTCTGAAGCAAAAACAAACGAAATTAACGATATTATAAGAGTAAGGGCAGCTATGATTATCTATAGAGATCAAATGAGATTATGCTATGGAAAAGTTTTATCATCGATAATACCTACAATTAGCATATCTAATCTTGTTAAAGATAATTATTCAAGCTTTGTTAATAAGGTTGTCGAATTAGGGAATATTTCGGCCGACTTTATTCGAGACAAATTGTTCAATGGTGTTGTGGATAAAAGTAGTTTGCTTTTTGATCCGGATTTATCGGTCAACCATATATCAGCACTTTGCGATTTCATAACGGAAGACACTATTTTAGATTTAAAATGCACATCGTCAATAAATGAATCACACTTAAAACAAGTTCTTTCTTATCACTATCTATCTACCAAAAGAAATGATTTAAATATAAAAAGGGTAATAGTGTTTGATGCACCAACGCAAAAATATATCGAAGTTAATTTAAATTAAGTAAATATAAGTTGATATCAAATAATAATTTAGAGGTATCTTTTGATATCTCTTTTATATTGTATTGACCTTGTTCGTCATAACTAGCTTTATATAAAGAATACATTTTTTCATCTTTAAATGAAGTGAATGATATTTTATATTCACCCACGAAGTTTTTAGATAACGCCACCTTCTTAGTGGCGGATAAATACGCTGATGGGATATTAATATCTTTATCATTAGATAAATTCTCTTGACTAGCAGTGATGTCATAACTAGATATAGAAGGAACATTATCTTTAAATAATTCTAATAATGAATCATTACTAACTTCATTAACATGAACATCAATGTAATAAACTTTTTCATTATTTATCCCGGTGATATATAAATCATGATCAAGATAATTAATCGTGACGATCGAAGTGATATTAGAAAAAGATAAATTATCTAATTTGTTATTGATATAAGTAAATAGATGGTCATATCTATCTTTACTTCTTTCGTCGATAACATAAGAAGTTTCTTCATAAGAACTAGAAGAAATCTTTTTATTTTTATTTAAGAACTTCGGTAAGAAGATGAGAAAAAGGATGATATCAATGATTAAAAAAATACCGACACCGATTGAGATATATAATCTTTTCTTCTTATCACTTTTCATTCTTTATTTATTGTGTATCAGTTTGCTATTTATGTCATCTTTTTAGATATCTGAAATCTTTTTAATTGCATAAAAATCGCCAAAAATATGCAATTAAAATTTATAAAGAAATCTTTCATATATAATATGATTGAAACTTCCTTAGTTTCTTTTTAGAATGTAACTAGAAGGTATTATTTATGAAAAAGAAATTATTATTCCCTATCTTTTTGTTAATGGGTTCTTTGCTTTTGTCTAGTTGTATAACTACAAAAAAAGCTAGTCAAAGCGAGGAAGATACATCAAATACTTCACAAGAAACAACTAGTGAAGATCAAGATCAACCAGAGCCAGGTGATGTTTATATCACTGTTCCACTTAACGATAATGGCACACTTCGCTTAAGAGCCCATAACTGTGTGGTGGAAGGTAACTCTGTCGTCGTTAAAGCGGGACAGTATGGTTATTTCGTAAATGTTGATCCAATTGATAATGGTTTTAGTGTTATTGAATCTCGTTTGGTTAATCCTAACTATTTTAGCGCTGAGACCGCGATATTCTGCTCTTATAATCGTTTAACTTTAGACAAAATTAAAACTGGTTACTATCAAGATTTAGCCATGATGGCCAATGTCCTTTCTGGAAGTGATACCTTAATTACTTTAATTCCTGAAGATTGTCCTCAAATGGCGGAATCTCGTTATTTCCTTTCTCTTTTATACGCTAGTGATAAAGATGTCTTAATCACTGACGTTAGAATTTGTTCAGGTGATACACCTGTGGCGAGTAAGGATCCAGCGATTCAATTTACTGATTTCACCGCAAGTGAAAAAGCCTTGATTAATGAATGCTTTGGTATGGATATACCTTTCTTTGGCACTAGAGCTTTTAGAATGGAACAAGAAACCGTTAGTGAAAAGAAAACATTAATGTTCCAAGGTATGTTCTTACCCGCTAATTATCTTAATAATTTCACCTCTAATGGTTTTGAATTAGTGCAGGAAATGGGAAGTTCAGTTTATCAAAAAGTAGTGGATGATAAAGTCTATACCATTTCTTTTGCTTCAACAGGTTCACCTTTAAATTATTATCAACTTATGTTTACTAAAGATTATCCATCTCTTAAACCAGGTGAATGGCCAACAGCGACTATTAATCAATATTTAAGTACTGACTTTGCCTCATTTATGAATGATCATCCATTTAATGAAACTGGCTATTCTTACACTGGTATGGGTATGGCGTTAACTGATTTTGATCACACTGTATCTATTCTTTTAAAGAATGATAACAAGGATAAAGCCGCTATTATTTCTGATGTCACTACATATTTACAAAGTTTAAGAGACATGACATCAAATTATCAATTTGTTTTAGAAGATCCTCAAAGTAGCGAATCTTATTATAGCCTTAATCTTCATGATGCTCACTTTGAACATAACGTAGCCTTTATGGTAGTTACTACTGAAAGTGGTAATAATTATTATTTGACCATTAACCAAAAGATGACAGTCAGTGAATTCCCAACCGAATATATTAGACAATCATTAAATTTAGGTGAAAGTTTTGTGATTGACGGATATAACGATCCAGGCGCTAGATACTATGTATCTTTTAGTGGTGGTAATTTATTACAGGTCTATATCTATGATACAAGTGCGACAACATATGCCAATAACCTCCAAGCTTTAAGGGATAAAGGTTATATTTCCGCGATACGAGAGCTTGAACCAAACAGTATATTTTTCCGTAAGTCTTTCTTCGATGATTACTGTATCACTGCTAGACTAGTCGAAGATTATTATTGCTTTGATTATTCTTATAATAATAGTTTTGGTGAATCATATGACAATATGAGTGATGTCGTTGAAAGATATGCGATGCATCTAGAAACCATGAGCGAATATGCCTTCCCAGAAATAAGTGGAACACATAAATTTATGTATGTTACAGATTCTTGGGAAATTGAACAAGGCAAAGTCAAATTAGCTAGTGGTGCTTATATCTCTAATATGACAGAAACTGAAATCGAAAATGTTTTCACTGATGCTGGTTATACATATGATAGTGAAAATGGATATTATATAACCGATACAGTAGTTCATTATGGAGAACAAACTATTACTCTTGTAATCTACTTAAGTATGTATGACGAGAATACTGTATATCTAAACTTCGATCAAATATATAGTTAAAAAATAGAAGCCGTTCGTTCGGCTTCTTACTTTTCTATATCCTTCTTATCTTCTATTTTATCCTTATCTTTTTTATCATCATCAGCGCTACTACGTTTATCTTTTGTTTCGTTATAGATATTAACGATAATCGATGTTAATAAAGCCACATAGATAACACCATAAATACCTAAGATAATAGATAATATTCTCCCGATGACAGAAGTGGTGACTAAATCACCAAAACCGATTGTGGTCACTAAAGTGAAACAATACCAAATGCCATCAAAATAATTATTAAATCCACTTTCTGTTACATAGAAGATAAATGAGAAAGCAACAATTAAAGCCACTAAACCAAAGGTGATTTCAGCAGCGTATGTTTTTTGAATAATCTTTCTAATGGTTTTAAATTCAATTTTTGAGAAAGCAACAGCGATAATAGAGACTGTGGAGACGACCGCTTCATAGATACCGATGATCGCGAAGTTGATATAAAAAGAATTAAAGTCTATCGCAATTAATAAAGATAAGACTAAGGCGACAATACCAAATAACACTGTGGAGATATATCTTCTAACATGCTTAGAAAATATCGCGATTAAGAGTTCTTTAGCAAATGAGACCATAAAGAAAGCGATACCGATCAGCGCGGATGAACCATTCACTTTCATTAAAGCCACCATTAATATACCTAAAACAATAAAGGTAATTCCGGAATATAAATAGGTATAGGCAATCATTTTACTATCTTTTATGTGGAACATATAATCAATGATGAATAATAAGCCATGACATATTAAGGCAATGCCAAGAAAGATGAAGGAGATGAAAGCCATCTTCTCATCGTTGATGTCATAGCCTAAAGATATGACTAATCCACCTGAACCTAAAAGCGCTGAGGCTAAGGCCACTAGTAATAAAAAGATACGATTAACACTCCAGAATAATGGATGTTTATTAATAAATTGTTTTAATTTAGTAAATCTCTTTTCCATAAATAACGAATATATTATATAAAAAACAAATGATTTTTTACAAAATTGTATAATTAAGATAGGAAAAGATTTATGGCTATTAAAATCACAAACGAAGAAAACCATCCAGTGTTTCATATTAAATGTGAATATTGTTTAACTGAATTTGATTATGAAAGCGAAGATTTAGGGTTCAGGCCGTGGTATCCAAAAGGATTTGTTTACTGTCCAAAATGTGGTCGACCATTAAGACATCATCCAGAAGAGAACTTAAAGAAATAATTTATGATGAGAGCGTTATTTGAATCATCATTTTATGTTATCTACCTAGTTTTTATTTTGGGACTAGGTATTTATTTTATAAAACAGTCACTTAACTCTAATAAAAGATACTATATCTTATTTGGTTTAGCGTGTTTGATATTAGGAATTGGTGATGCTTTTCATCTAGTTCCAAGAGCGGTTGGCCTATTTAATAAAACACTAGATAATCCATCAGTTACCCTAGCGATGTGGTTAGGTATTGGTAAATTGATTACTTCAGTTACCATGACTATATTCTATGTTTTAGTGTATCTATTCATCTTTAAACGTATAGGAATTAAAAGATATATCTATTTAGATATCATCGTTTGTGTTTTATTCATTTCTCGTATCGTTTTATTAGTCTTACCTCAAAACGACTGGATCAATAATTCTAACGATATGTTATGGGGCATATATCGTAATATCCCATTCGTATTATTGGGTATCTTGGTAATCATTTTATGCTTTATTTATTTTAATAAGATTAAATGCTTAAGATTATTAGGATATTTAATCATCCTTTCATTCTTATTCTATTTACCCGTTGTTATCTTTGCGGGTACGTATAGTTGGGTTGGAATGCTCATGCTACCAAAAACAATCTGTTACATGGTCGTTGGTGTCATT
>JAFRPF010000015.1 GCA_017429285.1 Bacilli bacterium | reverse complement strand
ACATTATTTCCATAACAAGATTTACATATATCATCAATTTTCATTTTAAACTTATTTATACTATCCTTAGAAGGTTTATTTAAGCATAATAAACCGTCTTTGGTTTTATATTGTCTAAAATTGTCGGATAAAAGGATTAGATTGCTCTAATCCCCTCTCCTAAGAACCGTGCTTATGCCTTTCAACATACATCGGCTCAAGCAGACTTTTATCCAAATATAACAACTTTATTATCATTGTTAGTGGCGTTGATTGAAATATGCAATTTTACTTTTATCAAAGGGTGAGTAGTTATGTTTTATCATAGTGTGCCGACTTATCTTTGTCCAACTCATACGAGCAATATGTTTTCCAGAATTGGGAGCAGTTAAAAGCCACTTATCTTCATGTTTGCCATCATTATAATACGAAAAATACTTTTCCCTAATCCACCACCATCCTTTATTAGGATGAAGATGTTTAAGAAACTTTTTGGTTTTAATCCAAATATAGTGATCCATTTTCGAAAATATTTCGCTTGAAACCATAGGCTTCCAGAATTCAGCTACACCCTCAATAAATGGGTTTAACTTATCTATGAGAGCATCCACGTTATGACCTTTCATTAAACGAAAAATTTCAGATATTCCTTGTTTAAAACTTTTAACACTATCTTTTGATGGCTTAATAATAATTTTATTGCCATCTTTTGTGTTGAATTGCCTAATTTCAAAACCCAGAAAATTAACTCCTTCAGAAATATGAGAAATCTTTGTTTTCTCTTCTGAAAGCGTTAAACCCCTTTCTTCGAAATAAGAATTAAGAATATCATAAATTCTATCTGCATCATCTTTTGTTTTAGCAAATATGATAAAATCATCGGCATATCGAGTCATACGATAATTTCCTTTAGCAATAAAAGTTTCATAGACTCCAATATCCTTATTTACTCTCTTCCTCCTATAAGATATTCCCAAATAGTTCTCCATTCCAGTTAATGCAATATTAGCAAGTAATGGTGAGAGAAGTCCACCCTGCGGCGTACCCTTGTCTGATTCATAAAATACATCATTATCCACATAACCTGCTTTAAGAATCTTTTCCACAACATCACAAAAAGGAAAAGTATTTATCTGATTTAAAATAAAATCATGACTTAGTGTATCAAAGCATGCTTGGAAATCTCCTTCAAATGCCCAACACCAATTTCCGTTTTTGGTGTTATAAAATATTCTTTCGACTGCATCATGAACTCTTCGTGCAGGCCTAAAACCATAACTGGTCGGTTCAAAGAGAACTTCCCACTGTGGCTCTAAGACTATACGAATCATTTCTTGAATAACCCTATCAATAATAGTCGGTATTCCAAGAGAACGGAATTTACCATTTTTCTTAGGAATATACACCCTTAATGTAGGTTGAGGAGTGTAAGATTTAAGGTTGATGTTTCTAATTTTGTAAAATAAATCTTCACGAGATTTATTACTTAAAGCTCTGTAACCATCAATTCCCGGAGTTCTTCTACCTTTATTGAGTTGAGTGACTCTTCTAATAGCAATCAATATTGTTGCTTTACTATGTATCAACATCCTTTGTAAATTTCTAACTTTTCGATAATCATTATTACATTCGGCATCATATATTCGTCTTTGTTGTTTAACTACATATTTATTGGTCTTATACCAATCAATATCAGACCAATTAATAACGTCTAGCGTTGTGGACTCACAAATCTTATGATTTTGAGCATTAATCATCACTAATCACCATCCTTTAATAAACACTTTAAACAATTATACAAATGTTGTCCACCATTCAAAATTCAGCAATGTCACCATCCTTCAAAATATTTAATTTGAAGTATCCGTTCACAGTTATTATATTCCCATCTTTCCTGCTGTCTTTCGACTACAAACGGCATTTGCTTCTTTTGAAATCCTATACCCTACACAGAATTCAGTTTCATTCACAATCCACCTACCTTCCAATTAATCGTCGAAAGGACTGTGAATAGGGCTTACCGAGTTGGGCTTCAGTCAGATACGAATAAGGAAGGTTCAATCTATACCCCGACAAACATACGGGTTGCAAAATACAAATACGGCTTCAATATTTGTTTCCTGTTTGTAACATAATAGTATCCAAAGTTTTTTTTTGGAACTGTATTCCCACCTATTATTTTTCCTAACGAGGCTTACAATTGTTCACATAACGTTAACCATCTTATTCTTTCTCTAGCCGGCAAATAATGGAATACTCTCATTTGCTTCGGCATTCAATCATGCAACCTCCTAATCAATTACTCAATTAGAAGTTTCATGGGAGAAAATCCCAATGCAACAGGGATTGAAACAAATTGTTTCACTGACACAGTATGGGGAATAAAGCCCCTAGCTCGTCGCACGAAACCTAAGAAATTGAATCCTTCGGAAATATGTTTAATGAATGTTTTATCCTCGGCTAAAACCAAACCTCTTTCGTCAAGATAAGGTTGTAAGATGCTCTCGACTTTCAGTATATCTTCTTT
>JAFRPF010000014.1 GCA_017429285.1 Bacilli bacterium | reverse complement strand
AAATTACCGATGTTAAAAGCCAAAGGCTTAAAATATCGTTTACAAATTTCTCCACGTAACTGTGTTGGCTGTGGCTTATGCGTTATGGAATGTAACGCCAATAAGACCGGCAAAGTCGCTCTTGAAATGGTGGAAGCTAAATCTCAATTCCCTCAAGAAGAAGCTGCTGATTATTTATTTAAACACGTTTCTTATAAAGCTGATGCTTTACCAGCCCCAATGCAAGAAAGCGTTTTAGGTGTTTCTTACTTAATGCCTTATATGGAAATCAGTGGTGCTTGTGCCGGATGTGGTGAAACTCCATATTATCGTTTAGTTTCTCAATTATTCGGTAAAGATATGCTAGTCGCTAATGCGACTGGATGTTCATCCATCTATAGTGGTTCCACTCCATTAACTCCATTCTGCACTGATAAAGAAGGTCAAGGTGTGGCTTGGGCCAACTCCTTATTCGAAGATAACGCTGAATTCGGTTATGGTATGAGAGTGGCCACAGATGCCAAAATCAAACGTATCATTGAAATCTTAAGCGCCGCTAAAGAAAGAGGCGTGGAAGAAGAATTAGCTAAAACTATCGATGCCTACTTTGAAAATATTAAAAATAGAAATGCGGTTAGACCAATCGTTAAGAAATTAGTCGAACTCGTCAAAGCTAGTAAAGATGAAGGCGTTAAAGAAGTCTTAGCTTATGAAAGAGATTTACAAGATAAATCCATTTGGATTATCGGTGGTGATGGTTGGAGCTATGATATCGGTTATGGTGGATTAGACCACGTTATCGCTAACGAAGAAGATGTTAACATCTTAGTCTTAGATACCGAAGTTTATTCCAATACCGGTGGACAATCCTCTAAATCATCTCAAACTGGTTCTATCGCCAAATTTACCGCTTCTGGTAAAACAACAGCGAAGAAGAACTTAGCTCTTATCGCCATGAGCTATGGCAATGTCTATGTTGCTCAAATCGCTTTAGGCGCTAATCCAGTCGCCGCCATTAAGGCCTTAAAAGAAGCGGAAAGCTATGATGGACCATCATTAGTGATCTGCTACGCTCCATGTGCGAACCATGGTATCAAAGGTGGTTTAGCTAACTCCATGAGACAAGAACGTCTCGCTGTGGAATGTGGCTACTTCCCAATCTTCAGATACGATCCAAGAAAAGAAGTCCCATTAACCGTGGATTGTAAGGATCCAGATTATTCAAAATTAAGAGACTTCGTGATGACGGAAACAAGATTCTCTCAACTTCCAAGAGTCAATCCTGAACACGCGGAAGAATTACTCAATAAATGTGAGAAGTACGCGAAGGATAGATTCGATAGAATCAAGAAATTCGGTCTCTAATATAAAATTTTAAAGGAAGGGTATGGTTATCATATCCTTCTTTTATTTTATTTATGAAAAAAATGTAATTTTTATCTTGATAGAGAAGTTAAATTGCTATATATTATTTTCGTAGGTTAATGATTATGAATAAACAAGTTAGACAATTAGAATTACTTCTCGAATTACATAACGAGAAAGAACAAATCGAAGAAAATATTAAAGCTCTCCCTGTGGGATATATCTCTGTCAAACAGATATCCGGACATACTTATTACTACCGTCAATGGAGAGAAGGAAAACAAATTATTTCTTCTTATGTTCCAGAAGCTTTCTTAAATGCGACTAGAAGAAAAATCGCCGCTAGAAAAGAACAAGAAGCTTTATTAAGAGCGGTTAAAGCCGATATTAAAAAGGCCAACCGTAAAGTTAATAAAGAACGTTTATTATCAAAAGCGGAAGTTGAAGAAATGCTTAAAAACGAAAAATAATTAAAACAAATTAGAGGAATTGAGAACTTAATGTTCTCTTTTTCTTTTATTCGTATCTTCACTTTGCTAATATTATTTCTATAGAAATATTATGTCTAAACTTATTGTTTTATCAGGTGTTCCAGGATCAGGTAAATCTTATTTCTCAAAATTATTAAGAAAGAAAAAAGAGGGCCATGTTTATATTATCTCTTCTGATGCTTTAAGAGATTTAGTGACTGGTAGTCAAAAAAATCTTAGTGAAGATAAGCTCATGTGGAAGATGTTTTATGAACTCGCCAAAGTTTATTCTGAAGACCCAAAAGGAATTGTGGTTCTTGACGCGACGAATAGAGACACCAAATATCGTATTGATTCTGTTAAGGAATTGAAGTCTCATTTCGATGAAACTAATCTCGTTTTATTTGATGTTGCTAAAGAAGTGGTGATTAGACAAAATTTTGACCGTGAATTTCCGGTTCCTACTGAAGTTTTAGAAGAATATTTCGCTAATTTTGAATTACCACAAAAAGAAGATTATGAATTCTTCTCCAATGTTTACATCACTAATGGCGAAAATATCGAGGAAATAATCGATTTAATCTAAAATCTATTTTTAAATAGATGTTCAAATTCTTCTATGGGCGTTTCAAACGCTTTTTTAGTTCTTTCAAGGAAATATGAGTAAGTGTTTGCGAAATCGTTATACAAATCTTCATATGCTTTTATTACTTCCTCATATTCGATATGTACATCGTTATATCTCATTTCGTATATCATCATGATGATGTCTTCTAAATCACCACCGGTTGGTCTTGATGATTTTAATTTCATGGCAATAAGATATTTTGGAGGTAAAACATAGACTTTAATATTGTTTCCAAATTTCTTATAAAAAACTGAATTGCAATTAATTTTATCGCTATATGAAGGAGTGTTTTTGAATTCTTGATTTAACCAATCGTAAGGGAGTTTATAATGTTGGGCGGTTTTTTCTATTGCCTCATTAAAGATGACGTTATTCATATATAAAGCATCGATATCGATAGTGGACTTGCGGAATGTAAAATTCAAAACAACAGCGGCTCCTCCCACAATATATAGGTGAATTTCTTCTGTTCCATTCATCTCATCGTAGTAATCACCTAACGTAGTTAATATCTCATCAATATTGTTTTTATTTAAAGTGTTACTACGCAACATCAAAAACACCCCCCTCGATTATATTAAAACGTTTAAATTCGGGGATTATTTTTATATTTAGTTTGTCTTCTGCGGTGGCTAAAGAATCAAATATGATGATCGAACCCCCAACATAAAATGGTTTATCTAATTTTTCAGTTCTAAGCCTATTATATCTATTTGTATAAATTGGCAGCTCATTAATACGACACAAATAATCGATCAACGCTAAAAGATAGTAAGCGTATTCCTTGTGATTATTTTTGTAATAATAATCAATACTTCTTGTTCTGATAATCTCTTCGATAAATTCTTTTTGGTTGCTATGTTTAAGTTTGTGTAAAAGATTATTTCTGAAATAACGAAATTCATCCGGATTAATGGTTTCCAGCTTACAAAGTTGTTCAATATTTATATCTAAATACTGAGCGATTTTTATCGCATGTTTAAAAGATACATTTAAAATGTTTGTTTTTCCATTCATCAAATCACTAATAGTGCTATATGGAATATCTGTGTTTTTTGATAATTGGTATCCGCTAATATTCTTTTCTTTAAGTAGTTCTTTAAATGTCATGTAATTAATATAACGGAATACCGGTATAATTTCAATCATGAATATGACCCTCCTATATATTAACTACCCTATAAAAGAGCTAAAATTTTAAAAAAAGTCTCAATTAAGAGACAAATGCTTTATAAACTGGTCGGAACGATGAGATTTGAACTCACGACCCCTTCCACCCCAAGGAAGTGCGCTACCAAGCTGCGCTACGTCCCGAATCCTATTTATTATACATTTAATCGCCTTTTTTGTATTATCTTTTCTCTTATTCTCATTTATAAAACATATTGATAGATAAATTTTTTAATATTATCTATAATTAACTCACTTATGGAAACTAGGATTGTTATTAAAGGCGCTAAAGAGAACAACTTAAAAAATATCGATCTAGAATTACCAAAAAATTCTTTAATCGTCTTTTCTGGTTTATCAGGAAGTGGTAAAACCACTTTAGCCTTTGATACTATCTTTGCGGAAGGCCAAAGAAGATATATGGAGAGTTTATCTAGCTATGCTAGACAATTCTTAGGAAGCTATGATAAGCCAAATGTTGATAGTATTGATGGCTTATCTCCTAGTATCGCAATTGATCAAAAATCTGTTTCTCATAATCCCCGTTCCACAGTAGGAACAGTCACTGAAATATATGATTATTTAAGATTATTATTTGGTAGAATTGGCATCCCATATTGTCCTAATCATCATGAACCAATCATCTCTTTTTCTCCAACAATGATGACTGATGTGGTGATGGAATATGGTGAAGGAAGTAAAATTCAATTATTATCACCAGTGGTTCATCATGAAAAAGGAACGCATAAAGATATCTTAGATAAGATTAGAGTGAATGGTTTTACACGTTTACGTGTCGATGGTGAATTAACCGAAATTGAACTAGTTAAAGATTTAGATAAAAACAAAAGACATGATATCGATATCGTTGTCGATAGAATTATTGTTAAACCTGATAATAGAGCCCGTATATATGAATCTATTGAAACTGCGTTAGATTGGTCACATGGTTTATTATTGATTCTTTCTGAAAATGGAGAAAGATTACTTTCTGATAAACATACCTGTCCAATATGTGGTTTTTCCGTTCCTCGCGTGGAGCCAAGATTATTCTCCTTTAACGCTCCATTAGGATTTTGTCCTGACTGTAAAGGTTTAGGAATGAAAAGAGAAGTTGATCCAGATATCTTAATTCCGGATAAAACTTTATCGATCAATCAAGGGGCGATTAGATGGTATAGAAACATTATCGGTAGTAAAAATATCGAATGGCAAGAATTCGCTTTACTTTGTAAATTATATAAAATTGACCTTGATAAGCCTTGGGAAAAGCTCAGCGAAAGAGAACAACATATCTGTTTATATGGTAGTGAACAACCATTTAAATATGAGATTACTTCCGTAAACGGAAATGTCATGCATCGGAACGGTTATATTGAAGGTGTAAAAACGAGAATTGATCGTTTATATAACAACACTCAATCAGACATGATGAGAGAAGTTTTTGAATATTATATGCGTGATAAGGAATGCACCACTTGTCATGGAGCTAGACTTAATGAACAAGCTTTATCGGTTTTAATCGATGGTAAAAATATTAAAGAAGTCACCGACTTACAACTTAAAGATTTAGTAAAATGGGTCGATGAATTACCAAATAAATTAAGTGAAAGTCAAAAGACGATCGCTGATATGGTGCTTAATGAGATTCATAACCGCGCCTCTTTCTTATGCGATGTCGGCTTAGAATATTTAACTTTATCTCGTATGGCTATGACCTTAAGTGGTGGAGAATCTCAAAGAATTAGATTAGCCACACAAATAGGTAGCAAATTAACTGGTGTTTTATATGTTTTAGATGAACCTTCTATCGGTTTACATCAAAAAGATGACCAAAAACTCATAAAAACCATGCAAAAGATGCGTGATTTAGGTAATACCTTAGTGGTTGTAGAACACGATGAAGAAACGATTAGAAGCGCAGATTATATCGTCGATATAGGTCCTGGAGCTGGCATTCACGGTGGTGAAGTAGTAGCTGAGGGCAAAGTCGAAGATATTGAAAAAAGTGAAAGATCGATTACTGGTGCTTATTTAGCGGACCGTAAATTTATTCCAATTCCGAAAAATAGAAGAAAAGGAAATGGTAAATTCATTTCTATAAAAGGGGCAAGTAGTAATAACTTAAAAAATGTTAATGTTGATATTCCTTTAGGATGCTTTGTCTGTGTAACTGGTGTTTCGGGAAGTGGCAAATCATCATTAATTAATCAAACCTTATATCCATATATCCAAAGACATTTCAATGAAAATGCGGATGTTACTTTAGGTAAATATAAAGAGATTATCGGTGTCGATTATTTAGACAAAGTCGTGGATGTCACTCAAGATCCAATCGGTAGAACCCCTCGTTCTAACCCAGCGACATACGTCAAATTATTTGATGATATTAGAGATTTATTCGCAGAAACTATCGAAGCTAAAGCGCGTGGTTTTGATAAAGGTCGATTCTCCTTTAACACCACAGGTGGAAGATGTGAAACTTGTCAAGGGGCAGGTGTAACTTGTATTCCGATGAATTTCTTACCCGATGTTTATGTTAAATGTGATGCTTGTAATGGTAAAAGATATAACGAAGAAACATTACAAGTTACCTATAAAGGCAAGAATATTTACGACATCTTAGAGATGACTGTCGAAGATGCTTTAAAATTCTTTGAAAATCGCCCAAAACTTAAAAAGAGATTACAAATTCTTTATGATGTCGGTTTAGGCTATATCAAATTAGGTCAACCCGCAACGACATTATCAGGTGGAGAAGCTCAAAGAGTGAAATTAGCCTTTGAACTGCAGAAAAAACCAACTGGTAAATCTTTATATATCTTAGATGAACCGACAACTGGATTACATACTGATGATGTTTCTAGATTATTAAAAATATTACAAAGAATTGTCGATAATGGTGATACAGTCTTAGTTATTGAACATAACTTAGATGTCATCAAAGTGGCTGATTATATTATCGATTTAGGACCTGATGGTGGAGATGGTGGGGGCACGATTGTCGCTACTGGCACTCCAGAAGAAGTTAGTAAGAATAAGAAGTCTTATACTGGTCAGTTCCTTGTTGAATTATTAAAGAAAGGACATTACTGTTAATGGTTTTATTTATTGTTTCCGCTTTAATCGCGGTGATTAGTTTAGGAGTGGGGATTTATTTATCCTTAACATTTATTAGAAATGTTGTCCCTCCCATTTCTTTTAAGAAATTATTATTTCGCTTATTAGTGGTCGGTAGTGTTTTTACTTTATCTTTTACCACGATGATGTCTTCTATCTATTTATGGGCAAAGATTTCTCCTAAACCATATGAGATGGCTAGCTCCATTATCGGTGGTTTATTAGTCGGCTCTTTAGGAGCGGTTTCTTTATTTACTTTTATGCTTCATTATTGGGGTGATTTAAAAAAGAAAGGTGTTTCTGAAACCACTGATAAATGGTTATTTAAAGGCTTAATGGCGGCCTTCCCATTATTCTTAATATCTTTATTCTTCCTTAGTGAAGGATTTGCTAATTACGCCACTTATCCTCTTCCTAATGGAATTAATTTCCAACATGGATTTGTCAATCCAAGTTCTTTATATGGACCAAATATTGCTTTCTATGCTTTATGTATCCTTTCTGGCGCTCTATATTGTTATTTCATACTAGACCATAAATTTTATTTACAATACGGTAAACACGGTATTGCTGAATCTACATTCTTAATCGCTTTTCCTGCAGGTATATTAGGGGCGAGAATCTTTTATGTGATCGGTAATTATTCTGTGGAATTTGTCGGTCAACCCTGGTGGAAGATCTTTGCTATTTGGGAAGGTGGATTAACCATTTTAGGTGGTGCGATAACCGGTATCGTTGTGGGTGTAGCTTGGTTCATGTGGAGAAACAAAGGTTATAGCATTTGGTTAGCGGTTGATATCATCATCCCCACAATCTTAGTGGCCCAAGCGGTTGGTAGATGGGGTAACTTCTTTAACTGCGAAGTACATGGTACTTTAACCGCGATTGAAAATTGGAACTGGTTACCTCGATTTATTGTTAATAACATGAGATATTCCTCAACCTCTGGCTGGGCGCCTGATGGGATGATGTATGTCCCATTATTCTTTATTGAATGTTTAACTAATTTATTAGGATTCTTTGTTTTATATCATGTTTTTGGTATCGCTTTAAGAAAATATACTGAACTTGGTGATTTAGCCTTTGGCTATGTGATATGGTATGGTTTAACTCGTGTCCTAATGGAACCTCTTAGAGACACCGCTTATAACATGGGTGAAAATGGCTATTGGTCCTGGATTTGGTCCATTGTTTTTGTCATTGTTGGTGCTTTATGTGTCGCTTTAAATCACTTAATTAGATTTATAAAACAACCAAAAGAAATTAATAGAAACAAATATCTATATGGTTCTATTGGTGTGGCTATTGTATCTATCACCTTATTAGTGGTCTCCATTATCATGATGTCGACTTCTTCATTTAATAAAACACTTGTGTTTAATAAATTTAACTGGGGATTAATTATTTTATCTTTAGGCATTTCTTGCTTATTTGGTTTATTAATTACCTTACCTCCATTATTTATTAAGAAAAAAGAAA
>JAFRPF010000028.1 GCA_017429285.1 Bacilli bacterium | reverse complement strand
TCTTTATTTTTCATCGCTTCGATATTATCTTTTTTTAACTTTTCGACTAACATGGTATTACCTCCACTCTCAAATAAATTTGAGCACTATTAATTATTTAGATGTTTATTGATAAAATCAATCATTTTTTGATTAACTTCTTTAGATTCCTTAATATCGAGATTTAAAACATTATGAACATGGCCAACATGCTTATTATCGCTATTAATGTCTAAGAATTCAAAATCATGATTTCTATCTTCTAAATCTTTCTTTAGCATTAGTGATTGTTTTCTTAAGAAATCCTTTTTACAAGTTGAGGCAAAAACTGGTGCTTTTAATGAGTTGATATGAGTTTTTGGGCATAATTTAGTAAAGTCCACTTCTTTATATGACTCACCAAACATTCTTTTCATTCCAGAATGAGATAAACCATTATCTTTGATGTTATTAAAATCATAAACTGTGCAGTTAGCTAAAACCGCGAGCAAATCATGGTTAGAGAATTTATAGCCTAATTCATTAGCGAACCCACTATCATTAATAAGCTCAGCGAATAAAAGGGCTAAATGTCCACCTGCCGAATCGCCGGTGATTACCATATTTGGATAATCAATATTTAGTTCTTTTTTATGGGTGAATATATATTCAATACATCTAGCGATATCATCAATTTGATCTATTATAGATAATTTACCGTTATTAATTCGATAACCAACGTTGATAACATCAAATCCCTCTTTAGTGAAGAAAAAAGAGAAAGGATAATTATCATAATGATCACCAAATATATAAGCTCCACCATGAATATCGATAATTAAGCAATTTTTCTTTTTATTTTTATCACCATAAAAGATATCAAAAGTGTGTTCATGGTTATGATCGTTAATATAAGGAATATCTAATCTATGTTCAAATAAAGAAATAGGAGGATAAGTTTTTCTTCTTTTATTTGTGCCTTTTTGAGAAGTGTATTTTAAAAAATTAACAATTAGTCTAGTGAATTTCATCTTTCCACTCCTCCACTTTCACTAATTTATCTTGGCTATATATTAACTTTAATTTGATGAATTCATCACTATTTATAAGTAAGGGTAAGAAATATCTATCACCTTCCCAAAGCGACAAATCTAATATTTTATTTTTATCGATAAAATGTAATTCCCCTTCATCGCAAGTTGTAATTTCTCCTTTAAATTCTTTAGAAGTATATAAATACATCACTTCGATAAAATCATCATTTTGGAATAATAATTTACCGCGATAAATATATGATAATAAAGTTAATCCAGTCTCTTCTTTAACTTCACGAAGCAAAGCTTCTTCTTTACTTTCGCTATTTTCAATATGACCACCGACACCGATATATTTGTTCGCGTTCATATCGTGCTTTTTCTTGTTTCTTAAAAGCATCAAATATTGATTGTCTTTTTCGATATAACAAAGAACAGTTTCCACCATATAAATCCATTTTACAAAGAAAAGGCATATTTTTAAAAAGAAACTAGAGTAAAATGATTCTATGGCTGATTCAAAATATATCGTTGATAATAATCATTACGATTTAGGTAAAGATGTTTTCCATAAACGGCATGAAGTGAAAGAAATTCATCCTTTATTATTAAAAATAGTTTTAGAACTAGATCGTATCTGCCGGAAATATAATATCGGTTACGCTTTATCTTTTGGGAGTGCTTTAGGGATATATAATTATCAAGGTTTCATTCCCTGGGATGATGATATCGATGTGGCCATTGATTATTTCGATATTCAAAGATTAATCGAGGCTTTTAAAAGTGATTTAAAAGAAGAATTCTCTTTTGATTGCTATGAAGATAATAAAAGATTTAATGTCTTAATCCCCACTTTTAAGTTAAGACTAAAAAATTCTTATATTAAAGAAACCTATCATTGGACATTACCAAATAGATGCCAAAATGGAGATGGGATATTTATCGATATCGTCGCCTTTATGGGTGTTCCAAAAGATAAGAAAGAACATATCAAATTATTAAAATACGCTAAGCATAGAATGGTTTATTATGTCGCTTTAGATGCTTTTTTAAGAATTCAACCTTACCGCTTAAAAGAAAAGCTTAAAAATTATGAAAAAGCGGTCGCTAATTCATATCGCCATTCTGATTATGTCTCTCAAACTGTGATTATTCCTTTCCAGGATTGGGCGGAGAAAAAAGAGAATTTAGCTTTTCCAAGAGAGGTCATATACCCGTTTAAAGAATATGAGTTTTGTGGACATAAATTATATTCATTTAACGATTTAGAGATGTTTTGCAAACTATGTTATGGGCAAAAGGCTCTTAAAAAAGAAGTTAATGGAATATTAATTGACCCTCAACCCACTAAATATCGTAAAGCTAAACATTCAAAAACTTATAATTTATATTCAAATAGCAAAAGATAATTCTTTTAATAAAGTTTTTCATATTTAATTAATATTAAAAATAAAAAGGACTGACACATAGTATCAATCCTATTTAACTAATATACGCCTTAAAACGTAATGATGAAGGTAATAGAAGTTACACTTTTATCTATCCTGATCGTTCCTTTGTGGAGATTAATTATCTCTTTAGCAATTGATAAGCCTACTCCAGAACCTTCTTTTTTATTAGATGGAGAACGGTAGAAACGATCCATAATTTGTTTGGTATCCACCTCTTCATCTTTATTAATTGTGTTGGAAAAACGGAACTCAATTTTCCCTTTCGCATTAGTGGAGACAACAAAGTAACTACTTTTCATCTCTCCGCCTGTGTATTTAAGAGAATTGTCTAAGAAGATATATATCAATTCATCAATTAAATATTTATTGCCAAACATTGTAATGTTTCCGGTAATGTTATGAGAAAATTTGATACCTTCGTTTTTAAAACTAGTAGAAAAGGCATCAATCGCTTTATTGCACACTTCATTAATGGAGAAATCCGCAAATGGGAATCTTGTTTTGTCTTCTTCTTCAAGCTTTGAAAGAGTCACTAATTGATTAGTCATTTCGTTTAAACGCACTAATTGATCTCTTATTGACTCGCTCCATTCGTTCTTCCCATTATCCATCTCAATTAAATCTAAATCTGCAGAGATAATTGTTAAAGGAGTCTTTAATTCATGCGAAGCATTAGTAACAAATCTCTTTTGATTTTTATAGGCTTCTTCTGTGGATTTAAAGGCGATATTAGATCCTAAAATAACTAGTCCCGCGAATGCCGCGAAAGCGCCTAAAGCAATGAGCGAAGAAATAAGCAAATACTGATTAGTGCTTTCGAGTTTTTCTTTAATATCAACAAAACCAACATACGTTAATCCATCATTTTTTAAAGTTTTATTAAAACGAAAAGTACTATATTTTTTGCCTGTTAGTTGGTTAGCAAATACTTTGGTGGCTAATTCTTTGCATTCGGTTTCACTAAGAATAAACATATGCTTAGTATTAGAAGAATTAATAGAGCCATCTTGGTTAAATGAGACAACAAAATAATGCACTTCTCTTAATTCAACTCCACCTCTTGCCGGTCCGCCTTGTTCAGGAGGAACATCTTCTGTTCCTTGTTTAATGACTTCGCTAACTGCATTGGTAGCATTATTCTCAACGGAAACATAATTGGAGATGTTAATAGCGGAGAAAGTCGTAACTAAAACAATTAAGACCGATAGCATTGATATTAAAATAAATTTTCTTTTCAACTTTTTAATCATTTTGCTTTCTCCAAATAGTATCCTTGATACCTTATTGATTTAATTTTTGTTTTCGATCCAATGGATTCTAATTTCTTTCTCAAATAAGAAATAAAAACCCAGACATTTTCATTCGTGGAATACGATTCAATTTCCCACGCTGATCTTGTGATTTTATCTAAAGAAACAATTTTTCCATCACTATTAACTAAAAGTAACAATATCATCATTTCCTTATTAGATAATGAAACCGAATTATTTCCGCATTTAACAACATAATTAGCTTCATCTATGACTATATCGCCAAACGTAACTTCTTTCTTATCTTCTATAGGAGAGTTCCTTCTTCTACCTAAAGCGCGGATTCTCGCTAATAGCTCCTCTGTAGAAAAAGGTTTAGGAAGATAATCATCTGCGCCTAGATCTAAGCCAGTAATCTTATCTTCAATCGTGCTTCTTGCAGTTAATAAAATAATCGGAGTTTGAATATTATTTCTTCTTGTTCTTCTTAACACTTCTAAACCATCAATTTTAGGAAGCATAATATCAAGAATTATGACATCGTATTGATATTCTTTTAAACACATGAGCGCTTCCTCGCCATCATAAGCGGAATCCACTAAATATGAGTTTCGCTTCAATAATGTGGTTAAAGCTTTATTTAATTGAGGATTATCTTCGACTAATAAAAGTTTCATATTTGTATTCTAATATATTTCTTTATTCATTACTAACGTAACCGAACTAGAAGATTACTTCCAAGATAAGACTATGGAATTACTTCTTAAAAGTGTATATGACGCACTAGTAGTTAAACTTGATGAATAAATAATTCTTTTCTTATTTATTTCCTCCTATAAAGATTTGTTATTTTCCACATATGGGAGTAATGATATTTCTAGATTAGAGTTTTTAATTCTGATTTCATCAATCAATTGTTTTTCGCTATCTTTTACTAAAAGTTCAACTTTATATGAGAGCCTAAATAAACTTCCCATACCTGTTGTTTTGATTTCCACTAATTCATAGCTCTTTAAATAGGTCTTAAGAATAGCGTCGAAGGCTTCGTTATAATCAAGGTCTTCCGGAATGGTAATCTTTAATAATTTTTCATCACCAACGGTTTTGAATTTGAATATTTTAACTTTTGTTAATAAGACATATAATCCTGCTAAAACAAGAGCAAGAATAGCAGCAATAACGATATAACCGAGACCAGCAATTAAGCCAAATGCCACTCCCCCAAAAAGAAGAAGCATTTCTTCCGCTCTCCCATTTGCGCTTCTAAATCTAATAAGTCCTAATGCCACCGCCACAGTAGCGATTCTAACAGCGCCTGATTCAGTACCATCTAAGAATAAAGCGACCATTGAGATGACGCTCGTGACGATCATCGGCATCAAAATTGAAGTGACGAAGAAGCTTTTTGTAGCTCTTAATTTTAATGAAATAATAACTGTGTAAATTAGACTAATCACTAGTGTTATTCCAATTAGCATTAAACAAACCACATATTTGTCTAATGATGATAATAAATCAAATAATGAACCCATGTTTCATTTCTCCTTTTGTTTCCATTTTTAAGTTATTGATTGCGTTTAATAGTTTCTTTTTCATCTCTATTTTGTGAGCAGTACCTACTTTCGAAAAACTAGTTTGATATATTTTCCCTTTGCTAAGAATTGCGCTTAGCCAAAGAGGAACGGAATGTTGCACCTTCACTTCAAGGATTGCTCCACCTTCCTCAATAAGAGGCAACCCTTCCATCGATGTATGAAGATTTAAGTCATCGATACGATAACGAGGATTCATATCAATGGTAATTCTTAAGTCACTATTATCTTGATAATAAGCAAGACGATCATAGATAATCATGTATTTAGGCTCTAAATTCTTATATGTTTCCATGAAGGTTTCTAATTCTCTACTTATCTGAGTTTTTTCCTTCGCTTCTTTTGTGGCGATTAAATCAAACGCGTCTTTTTCACTTAAAGCAATTCTTCTTTTATAGACAATATTCTCGCATTTTCTTTTTACTTCTAAGAAGGTCGGCTTACCCGGAGCAACTATTCCATATCCTCTTAATCTTAATTTTTCTTTATATTTAGGTTTTTCAATTGATTTATTTATTAAACGAAAGTCAGGGGTATCAAAATAAATCGATGCAATAGAAGTCAAGCCATATTTGTCAACTTTCATATAATGGCTAATCTGATCCATGAAATAGCGAAGTTGTTCACTGTTAAGTAAATACTTAAGTTCGTATCTTTTCATAACACTGATGATCTTTTCTTTTTCCATCTTTTGCCCCTACTTGCAAATACATAATAAAAAAGGAACCTTAAACGAACCTTAAGGTCATAACTTTTTTAATAAAAGAAAAAGGACTGAAACTTTCGTATCAATCCTATTTAACTAAGTTGGCCAAAACGTATAGAAATGATATAGTGCAGCACTTATAAATTTACGTAGCACATATTATTTCACTAGCGCATTGATATCGTCATCTAAAACAATTGATTTATCTTTTATTTCTTCTGGAATGCGGTTATACCCTTTATTAACACAAACATAAAAAGCATCTTTTAAACTATATGTCATTCTCATAAATGGATATTTAATGATAACAGGCGTATTCCACCCCACTCCTAATTCTAAAAATAGTATCTTTTTATCTTTGTTATCATTTAAAAATTGTTCATATCTATGAGCGGCGTCATGCCATCCTTCGTCTTCCACGAATGTATCATCACTTCTTAAATTCATGCTCATCTCTTCTCCACATATTGGACATTTAGGAATAAGGTGAGTGGGAATTAAGCCATCTTTAAGAGAATGAATCATTTCCAATATTTGTTTTTCATTATCATATGTTTTTTTATGACATGGTTTAGAACATTGAAATAAGCCATAGTCACCTTGTGTATAAAATAATCTTTCTTTAGAAAAACCCGCGAGTTGGAATTGATGATCAACATTAGTGGTAATCACAAAATAATTCTTATCCTTGACCATTTCATAAAGTTTTTTATAAAGAGGCTTTGCTCCTTCTTTATATCTCTGTAAATAGATAAATCTACACCAATAGCCCCACTTCTCTTCACTAGTTAAAAATGGGTGAAAACCCGCACTATACATATCGGTATAGCCGTATTTTTTGTAAATATCGGAAAAGTTTTCCAAAAAGTAATCTCCACCATACTCAAATCCAGCGGCAGTGGATAAACCCGCTCCCGCACCAATCACTATCGTCTCAGCTTCATTTATGAGTTTTTTAATTGTTTCAATTTCTTTCATAATCAAAATAAGGTAATGGTGTTATTTTTATAAGATTCTTGCTTTGCAAGCCTTATCTTATCTTCTCGATTAATATGACCAATTAATAAAGGAGAGTTATCGTCATGTTCTTTATAATTCTTTCTAATTGTTATTTCATTTCCATTCGCATAGCAATACTTACATAAATGCATACAAGAATTATATGAACCAATGTCATTAGAAAGATAACAAGCACAATAATTTTTTCTCGCTTCCATCTTTTGTTTAATGTCTAACTTAGAGTCGATACTATTTTCATAGTCTTTCACTCTCATACAGCCGTCGATATCCACGCCATAACTAGCAAGCCACTTTTCTTTAGAACAAAGTCTTAAATCCATGTGATGTTTTTTAGCAATTTCTATAAATGCTTTACTTATCTCAATTTTAGTGTTGTCATCTGTATCTTTAATCTCTGGGTGATTCTTTTCTAATTTTGGATAAATATCGACAAAACCAAATGCCACTAAAGAGGTATAGCCATCTAATTTTGAAGCAATATGTTCAAACATCTTAATATGATATTCTTTTGTGTATTTATTATTCACAATGATTGGGGTGTATCTCCAACCAATCGCATTCTTTCCAACTTTGTTAGATAGATATTTAAAATCTTCAATTACTTGATCAATTGGAGGAACATTAGGTTCTAAATCTTTATCAAAACCAGTGATGGAAACATACCAAAATTGACCAAAATCTTTCAGTTCATCTAGATAGGGAAACATTGGTCGCGGATTTTTTGTGCAAAAGCCAATCACATCCACGACTTCTGGGTTTAATAAAAACTTCGTCACAATAGTTGGATAATATGGATTTCTTACCAAAACATATCCTTCTTTGATGCGATTCATAAACCATTTAGAGTAGAAGGCTGGTATATCTGTTCTTTGTCCTGTATTTATAATCATAATCCTACCTCCTTCATATTCTTTTTATATGTCTCAAAGTCACTATCACTAAAGACGTCAAAAATGACTTTTTTAATATTCTTGTTCTCTTCCTTTAAGTATGAATTTACACATTTAATAGCGATTCTGCAGGCTTTTTCAATCGGAAAGCCGAATATTCCTGTTGATAAAGAACAAAACACAATTGATTCTAGTTTCATCTCATCAGCTTTTCTTAAACAAGAATAATAGCAACATGCTAAATCAGTTTCATCTCTATGTATTCCTGAATAGATTGGCCCCACTGTATGGAATATATATTTCGCAGGTAAATTGTAACAACTAGACACCTTTACTTGTCCATTAGGTTCTTCATGGCCTTGCTTATTCATTATTTCTAACATGTCTCTTCTTACTTCTAGACCCGCAAAGGAATGAATAGCGTTATCGATACAGTGATGGCCAGGAACAAAGCATCCTAGCATTTGAGAATTACAAGCATTCACTATCGCATCTGCTTTGATAAGAGTAATGTCGCCTTTATATAGAGAAATACCATTAGGAAAAGATGAGATATCAGTTATTTCTTTGCTAGATAAAATATCTTTTAAAACTTTGTCTTGTTTTTGGTAAAACTCATCGCTTATATTGACTGGCATTGTAATATTTAAAAGCGCTCTAAAAGTTGACCAATCGTAAGAAAGCTTATCTATGATATGGTTATATTCTTTTAAATAATCAATGCACCACTTTATATCGCTCATTTTGTTTACCTATGACATCAATATTAAAGCATATCAATAAAAAGTGAAAAAGTACGCACTTAAAAGTAACTGTGCATAACAAAATGAATGCGTACTATAATAAACCTATGAAAAATAAATCAGAATTACCTACCTGCCCAGTAGCCACTACTGTTTCTTTAATTGGTTCTAAATGGAAAATCTTAATAATTAGGAACCTAAGAACTAGGCCATGGAGATTCAATGAGTTTCAAAGATCTTTAGAAGGGGTTTCTCAAAAAGTTTTAACGAGCTCCCTAAGAGAAATGATTGATGATGGACTAGTTATTAGAAATGACTACAAAACTAACCCTCCACACGTTGAATATTCTCTTAGTGAATTAGGCAAAGAACTAATGCCAATTATTGATTCAATGGAAGTATTTGGTAATTATTACAAATCATTATAAGTTTCTAGTTAAGTAAAAAAGGACTGATATATTGCATCAATCCAATTTTTGGTTTCTTTTTCTATATGAATATGATAGCAAAAAAGCACAAAAGAAAACATCTCATCACAAATGAGACGTTATTATTTATCAAACAGGGCGCTGAATCCTGAATCGCCGACATCCATTTCCTAAGAAATGCGCCGTGGTCGCACAACGACTTTCCACCTTTGATAATGCCAAGCAGGCCAGCCTAATTAAGGAAGCGACTGGAACGTTAGAGGTCTTCTATTGGCTTCCCCCTGCATCGCGTAATGACTATAAGTCTTCACCCCTTACGAGTGCGCCGTGGTCGACTGCTGTATCTCCACCTTTGGCATAATTATTCTATAAGAATGCACATCGATTTTCAATCGTTATTTTTGACTGGATATATCGTAACAACTGATTCTTTCTTATTCTTTTTTACTTCAGTAACTATCTTCAAATACTTCAATCTTTCTTTTTTCTTTCCTCTTTTTCCTATATAGGTTTTAAATTTGCGTCCATTCCTATCATTCTTCAAAGATTCTTTATCACGTAAAATCGTAGGAATAACAGCAACATCTTTAACATGGATATGATGTTCTTTGTTTGCAATGTGTTCAAAGATAGTTTCTTCTCTTTTGTCTACGTCAAAACGAACCTCACTGCCATTATAAGTTTTAAGTGGCACCGGGAGAGCTTTCAATGCAGCTATTACGTTCTGATCATATTCTTTATTCTTTTTAGGCATATTAAAAGAATATCATTTTATTGTATATATGTCATTATAAATTCATTGAATTTAATCAAATATATAATATCACTATAATTGTTCAATAAAGGCAAGAAAAAAGGATTGACTTTGTATCAATCCAATTTAACTAAGTGGTTTGTTTACAGTGTTTTGATACAACCGAACACTTTGAAGTATTTGACGAACACTATTGTTTTTCTTTCCAATACTTGAGATTTGGAAGCATTCCTCTCATATAAGTTCTAGCTTGGTCTTCAGGAAAACCCTGAGCGACCATATGAGGAATGCATGCGTTGATTAAATCATCCATATTGTCGTAAGTGAATTTCTCGTCGTGATAGCACCACTGACAGTAATCTTCGTTAAAAGAACCATCTTTTTCTTTACTCATTAATGAATCTTGTAAAGGCATGCCACAGCATTGGCACACTAGTTGCATTGGAGACCCAAGTAGAGTATTAATTGATACATCAAATAGTTTAGATAATAACTTTAATGTTTCAGTATTAGGAGTTGTTTCACCCGTCTCCCATCTTGATACGGCTTGTCTAGTAACCATCACTTTTTCTGCCAATTCTTCTTGGGATAAATTATTCTTTGTTCTTAATTCTAATAATATGTCTTTAGTTTCCATTTTGCTTACCTCTAACTATATTTTATGACCATTGGTTTTGTTATCAAGCAACGCGTTGTTGCTAAAAAAAACATCTCTAATGAGACGTTATTATTTGTCAATCAAGGCGCTGCATCCTGAATCGCTAGTCAATCCATTTCCGAAGAAATGCGTCGTGGTCGCACAGCGACTTTCCACCTTTGACAATGATATTATATCAATATATCAGCACACATCAATCTAAGATTGAAAATTCATTTTGACAACAAGTGCAAATTATATATAATATAAGTGTGAACCCAAGTTGGCAAATGGAGCCTTCCTCGGTTCATTTTTTTATAATTATTTTTCTTTTATGAATATTATTTATGTAATTATCTAGCTTTTTCTTAGGATATAAAGTGACTACTTTGTTGATGTTTGCGTTACGATTTAAGGTTAAAGGAGAACCTGTTTCTACTATTGCGATGATTGGATCTCCACAGCTAGCAATTATGCTTGTCACAATAACAAATCTAGTTCCGTACGCACTTAATATGCATCTAGTGTTTTGCAAATCGCGCAAAGAGTCATAGATCTCTTCTGGTGAAAGACCATGAAAATTGTGCTTGCCCTTAGCTCCTAATGGTTGCATACATTCCCATAACGTTTTGCTAGTAATAAAAAGAGAGCTCTTTCTAAAAACATTAATATCTAAGTTGTCATTAATATTTTTTAAATGAGAATTAAGTAACTCAATATCAAAAGGAGCATAATCATTTGCTTTGAAGATTTCAAATGCTTTAATTGCCTCTTTTTTATTGCCAAGATTGATTTTACGTATCATGTTTATATTATTACATATTATGTAATAACTTGTCATTGTTTTTTGCAGAAGAAGACAAAAAAAGGATTGACTTTGTATCAATCCAATTTAACTAAGTGGTGACCCATACGGGATTCGAACCCATGAATGCATGCGTGAAAGGCATGTGAGTTAAGCCACTTCTCCAATGGGCCAGTGGCGCCTACCATAGGACTCGAACCTATGACCGATCGGTTAACAGCCGATAGCTCTACCGACTGAGCTAGGTAGGCGGAAGCGTTAAGAATAGCGCAATGAAGATATTACCATACCACTGTTTTTAAAACAAGTAATTATTTGACTTTCGCTTCAATTAAATTGACAACGTCTTTTAAAGTCGAAAGTTTAGCAATTTCTTCGCTGGTAAATTCAATAGAAAGTTTGTCTTCTATAGCGAGCATAACTTCCACTAAATCGAGAGAATCTAAACCTAAGGAAGATAAGGAATCGCTCTCTTTTAAGTTAGAGATATCAACTTTTTCTTTTAGGATGCTTTTTACTGTTTCAATAGCGTTCATATGATAACCTCGTTTCTTTGTAATTATATATGTATTTATTAACTTTGTTAAGAAAAGGACGATTCTTTTAAAGGAACCGCCCTAGAATTAATTAACCGTTATTTTGAGTTGATGTTTCGCTGACTTCTGCAATTTGATCAACATGATTTTGTACTGATCTATTCATCGTTGCAAAGACACCTGTTAAAGCGGCGCTAACGGTTAAGAAGATTGAGATTGTTAAAATAATTCCTAATAATTGACCTTTAATTTCTGACATAAATATAATTCCTTTCTAATTGTAATAACCGATGACGGTTGTTCTGGATATGGAGATATTCATCACTTTTTCTCCCATGACAATGGGGTGATATTCTTTCGCAATTACATAAGTAACTTCATCACCAAACAATGGAGAATAATTATCCGCACTGACGAAATCTATCTGGTATTTATCTTCCAAATAAGAGATGAAATTATTATCGATGTTCCCTCTTTTAGATATGAGCGCAGATATCGTCACCGATTTAGCGTCTAAATCTGTATAGATAAATTGAATCGATACCATATCGGAAGCGAATAAGAAAAATGTGATAACAAATATCATTGATAATATGAAACCTATCTTATAAGACACTAACCATTTCCCCCATAATTGAAATGATGCCAAAAGTTAATAAGATGGTGATTGCCCCTGCACCAATAAGAGGCAAAGATGATAAGGATGACATGCTTCTATCCTTGTTATCGATTAGTTGTTTTTGCTGATTACGAGATAACTGTAATAAGAGATTATTAAATTGCATCATGTGTAACGAATTTTCTCCTTCATCCACCATCTGATATAAAGAAAGCATAATGTTGTTCGTAGAATGAGTTTGAAACTTATTCGCAAAATTTAAAAATGGTTTTACAGATTTATCGTGATCAATTTCTAAAATCAAAGATTGTAATTGCTCTTCCATCCAAGGAGAAGCATAAGCGGATACTGCTTGAAAAGATTGATAGATGTTATAAGAGTTAGATAAAAAGAACTGAATATAACTAATCATTGTGATAAATTCATTTTCTCTCTCATTTAATATTTCTTTCTTTCTCGCTAGATAAGAATCAAATATCAAATAATTGACCACTAAAATCACGATAATACCGATAAATACCACCATTATTTGTTTTAACAAAATAGTTAAAGTTACTAATAAAGCGATTGAAACGATATTGATAATAACAATCTTTAAATATTCTTTATTTTTGTTTTTACCGATAAAAGTTAATAATTCTTCAAATCTTTTCATGGTCATCCCATCCTTTGATTTTTAATTTGCACATTTTATAAATAGCTAGATGAACACTGACTAAGCAGAATAATGAAATAGCGAATATTCCAAGAGGATAAAAGAACTGTTTGCTAATCGTTATAAAAAACGAGGACAAAGCGAAGCGTAAAAAAATCATGATTGAAAGAGATAATAACCAAAGAATGACAAATTCCGTTATCTTCTTACGATTTATCGCACTAGAAGTAGAAATATATTCTTCCGTATTTTTTAAATCTTCTAGTAAATAGCTAGACATATCAATAATATCTCCACCTTGATCTTCAAAGATTTTGATTAAATCAATAAAAAGTGAAAAGTCATGGAAACGGAAATATTTATTTAAATAATCTAGCCGATCTGAAGAAGAAAATTCCTCAATATTTTCGATACTCTTTTTAAAGTCTTCTCCCATTGTTTCTAATGTCGATTCATAAGCGGCATTAACCGTTCCTTTAATTGATAAAGAAACAATAAAAGTGTTAATAAAGTGATAACACTGATGAAAGCGTTCACTTTTAATAACATATCTCTTCACCATTGGACTAGCTAAAAAGAAGAAATAAATAATACCTAGAGCAAATATCACTAAGGCGATAATCCAGTTATTGGAAGAAATAAAACAGGTAATACCGATAATTAATGAGATAAATATTCCTAAAGTAGCAACCTTATTCATCATTTTTCTCCTTTCGTAAATGTTTGCTTAAATAATTCTTCATCTTCGTAATTTAGTAGACTTAAAGCATCTTTATCTAATTGAAAGTAGATTTCTTCATCCTTCTTTTTCTTATAAAGAGGGTGAAAAGAGCCTTTTTGGTCGATTAGAGCGACTTCTTCAATAAATCGACTCACTTTACCGTCTTTATTAATTTCTCTTCTTAAATAGATGTAAAAATTGAAATTGTAATAGATGTCGGACATCAGTAAAGAAATATCTTGTTTCTGTTCATTCATTAACACCATGCGGGCAATTCTTGTTGGCATAGTTTTTAAACTAGTTGCATGTAATGTGGTGATAATGGGGTGACCAGTCATCGCCGAATTAAGAACTTCCACCATTTCTTTACCGCGACTTTCCGCGACGATTAACCAATCGGGGTTACTTCTTAAAGCGTTTCTAACAAGTTCTTGAATAGTGGCTTCTTTGTTCTTTTCATCAGCTTGCCAAATGTTTAAATCGATATCTTTATCTATTGATACAGTATCTAATTCCAAAATATTATCGATAACGATGACTCTTGAATAAGTTGGTAATTTCGTTAATAAATATTTTTGAAATTCGGTTTTTCCTGAACCCGTCATTCCTCCAATGACAATTGATTTGTTAGACTTAATTATTACTTTTAGTAAAGAAATGAGTTTTGCATTTAGAAAAGTAGACCGATCATTAATCAACAAATCATTTGAGGCTAAACGGATAGAAAAATTTAAAACATTTTCATTTCTCCTTCTTGGAATGGATGGATGCAAAGCATTGATACGATATCTTCCAATCGATACATCTAATTTCGGACTTTGATAAGAAAACTGCTTTTCGCTCAAGTTAGCAATCTGTCTTATAAAATCTCTTCCTACTTGTTCATCTAGTTGAATCAAGGATTTGCACCGACCTTGATTGTTATCGAGATAATAAAGAGATTCGCCATTATAGGAAATATCGGTAATGTCTTTATTTTCTAAAAGCTCTTTTAAAAACGAACTTTCAATAAATTCTAAAGCCTTTAACTTATCCATTATCGATTGTCCTGAATGTAGAACTTCGCTGACTTTGTATATTTCATAAACATAAACAAATCCGCTTTTAAAGTGATTTTTACCGCATCACATTCATCACTCACACACATCGATTCATCTTTTTGATAATAGTAATAGTATTCAACAGTGTATTTATCGGTGTATTTCTTAATGTTCTTATCAAAATAAGAGGTTAATTTATTCTCTAATAAATCTTTATCGAAATAGACTTTTACATAATCAGTTTCCTGAATCAAAGGAATACTGGACTCAAATATAGACTTAGGTAGATTATTAATGCTTCGATTTATGCCGATCACTTTATAATTTACAAAGAATAAATTGAAAGAGAAAACAGCGAATAAGAAACAAAAATAGATATTTCCCATTAAGCATTTTCTCCAATCACACAATAATCACTACTATTACAACTACCAATAAAAGATCGATCTGCTAAATAACGTAAATTATGAGTAAAGCTATTTTTGTTATAACCGAAATTACTCACATTTAAGATGAATGATGAATCAGTAAATTGTTCTCTTTTATTGATGGGAAGATAGAAATATTTGGTGCTTTTAAAACCGAGGCGAGACTTAAGTGACATCTCTAAAGTTTCGGGTTTGACATACATGATTTTTGAATAAGTGAACAAGATATTTCCCCCAATAAGTGCGGCTTTTAAAGGGATTTCGATATATCCGTCACTATTTTTATCGATATAAGGAAATAAATTATCGTAATCTTTAAATAATAAAGTTGCGCTACACGCTGGAAAGGTGTAACTCGATTCATATTGAATTGTTGAAAATAACAAATTTAGCCGATAATAAGAATCAACATTAAAGTAATCTAATAAATCAAATTTGTACCTTTCTGTATACTCAGTTTGGCTTTTTGAAAGAATACCCACTAAATCTTTAGAAACATAATACTCATTACGATAATCATCCACTTTAATTGTTTCTGAGATATAAGGCTTAAGTTTAAAAGAAGATTCATAAGTGCTTTCTCCCGCTACAAAAATGTTAAACTTACCGTAAATGCCAACATATTTACCATTCCCTTTAAAGAAATCAGCGGTTGGAATCACAAAATCTAATTTGTAAGGAACTCTCTTCAGTGTAGAATGAGATTTCTTATCAATAATGTAGGTCAAACTATCACCCTGATATCCAACGGAAAGTCTTTCCGATATCTGAGACTTTGCAGCGCTTGGAGTAACGGTTACTGAAATAGTAATCGACTCTGTATCAGGACTAACTGGACCGAATTTTGATGTGCTAATAGAAAATGAGATTCCAGGATTTAAAGCTCGACTTAACGGTGCCACGCTAGACAATAGCGTAGGTATTAGATAAATGACTAGACGACTAAAATTCATTTTCAAAAGCCTCTAGGAAACGATCTACGCTTCTTTTTCTAATCCGATAATAAGTCGCTCTTGTGTAAAACTTAGTCCACCAACCTGGGTAAGCTTGATAGAAAAAATCATTATTAATAAATACTTGTTCCAAACTATCTAGCTTGTTATACGCCTTTATAACCTTAGTGACATAAGCTTGATAATCAGTTTCCGATTTTTGACTATCAGAGACGCATTTCATAAATTTGAGATGACGATTACAAAAGAAATAAAAGCGAGCGATTTCTTTTACTCTTTTACTGTTTGTGCGTTGTTCTTTCATGCTGTCCATAAACTACCTCCCTATTACACAAATAGGCATGAAAGAGAAAAAAATTACGGTAAAACTTTTTTTAATTTTTTTATTTTATAATAAAATTAATATTTGTCTCACAACAAAAAACCCACTACCGAAGTAATGGGCCTAGTTAATAAATGTTATCGATTAGAACATTCTATTCTTGAAGGCTTTAACGCCTAAGAATCTAGCTTCTTCACCGAGTTCTTCTTCAATTCTTAATAATTGATTGTATTTGGCCATACGGTCAGTTCTACTAGCGGAACCGGTTTTGATTTGACCAGCGTTCACCGCGACTGCTAAATCCGCAATTGTGGTGTCTTCTGTTTCACCAGATCTATGGCTGACCATACAGGTATAGCCATTGGTTTGAGCTAATCTAATCGCATCTAATGTTTCGGTTAAAGTACCGATTTGGTTAACTTTAATTAAAACACTATTTGCGGTATCGTTTCTAATACCTTTTTCAATAAAGGAAGGATTTGTAACGAATAAGTCATCACCGACGAGTTGAATCTTTTTACCTAAACGTTCGGTTAATTTCTTCCAACCTTCCCAGTCAGATTCAGCTAAACCATCTTCGATGGTAATGATTGCTGGATAGTCTTTGACTAATTTTTCTAAGAAAGCAATCATCTCATCAGTGGTCTTTTTACCTTCGCCAGATTTGACTAAGTTATACACGCCATTACCTTCATAGAATTCACTAGAAGCAACGTCCATACCTAAGAAGATTTGTTCGCCTAATTTATAACCGGCTTTTTCCACAGCTTCCGCGATAAGGGCTAATGGTTCTTCGTTACCTTTCTTACAAGAAGGAGCGAAACCACCTTCATCACCGACACCGGTTTCATAACCGTGGGCTTTGACAACTTTCTTTAAAGAGTGGAAACATTCAGTACCTGCTCTTAAAGCTTCTCTAAATGTTTTGAATCCAGCAGGAATAATGAAGAATTCTTGGAAATCGACACTACTTTCAGCATGAGCACCACCATTGATGACGTTCATACATGGGGTTGGGATAACTTTACCATTTGTACCGCCAATATAACGATATAATGGCATTTTTAATGATTCTGCAGCTGCTCTAGCGACGGCTAAGGAAACACCTAAGATTGCATTAGCACCTAAGTTTTTCTTAAATGGAGTGCCATCGGCTTTTAACATCGCTTGGTCGATGGATACTTGATTAGTTACTTCCATACCTTCGACAACTGGAGCGAGTTTTGTATTGACGTTTTCAACAGCTTTTAAAACGCCTTTACCTAAATATCTTGATTTGTCACCATCTCTTAATTCGAGAGCTTCGCTTTCACCTGTGGAAGCACCGGATGGGACAATCGCGCGAGCTTTTGTGCCGTCGTCTAATAAGACTTCGACTTCAACAGTAGGATTACCTCTACTATCTAAAACTTCACGACCATGAACTTTGACAATTTTTGCCATAGATTTATTCTCCTTTTGAAACCATGATTATTATACATAATTAACTATAAAAGTTAACAAAAAACATCAATATACTTTACTAAAGCGAATAAAAATTTATAATAATTCCATGATTGTATTAGCTGGAGCCAGTGCTTCTGGTAAGACAGAAGTTGCTAAAGAATTAGCCAAAAAATATGGTATTACTAAAGTAATTACCACTACGACAAGAAAGATGCGCGTTAATGAAGTTAACGGCAGAGATTATTTTTTCGTAACCAAAGAAGAATTTGAAAAAATGCTCATGGATGACCGTTTCGTAGAACACACTATTTATAACGAAAACTTTTATGGTTCCACTAAAGATCAAATCGCTAAAAATAAATGTGTGGTCATTGATCCTACGGGTTTAAGAGCCTATATCAATCTTAACGATCCAAGCATCGTCACCTTCTTTTTAGAAAGTGAAGAAGAAACTAGATATCAAAGAATGCTTTTTAGGGGCGATAAAAAAGAAGACGCTCTTAAAAGAGTGGAACATGACCGTTTAGCCTTTAAAAAAGAAAATGTTGCTAATGTCGACTTTCATATCGATTCAGAAACTAAAACCATCGAAGAAGTCGCTGATGATATTTATAATAAATATTTAGAAACATTAAAAAAGAGAACTTAAGTTCTCTTATTTTTTTATTCGTCCTCTTCTGGAGCGGTATCTATAACAAGTAATTTTTCCACTGTATATTGGCTAGCTTCTAACACTCTAAAGTGATAATGAGACCAATCAAATTCATCATCTTCTTTAGCAAATCTATCTAATATATCCTGACAGAAACCACCAACAGTTGTGTAATCAGTTTCGATTTCTTCTGGATCGAATTGAATAAGTTCAAAGAAATCATCGATATTCATCGCTCCATTAACAACAATGGAACCATCTTTATTAATGGCATAATCAATTTCCACATCATCAGTTTCATCATAAATTTCACCGACAATCTGTTCTAAGATATCTTCCATAGTGATAATACCTTCGGTACCACCATATTCATCGATGACAATGGCAATATGGACTTTTGATTGCTTAAATTCTTGTAATAAATCTAAGATTTGATGATTACGAGGGATGATTAATGGTTTATACATTAATTGTTTTAGATCAATCTTTTGATGGTTAAATAAGGCCCTAGCAATCGCTTTTATTGGAACAATACCGATGATATTATCAATCGTATCTTCGTAAACTGGAATACGAGAATGTTTAAAAATCTCGCCTTCTTTAATTACTTCTTCGATATCTTCTTCGATATCTAAAGCAAAGACTTCCACTCTCGGAGTCATGATTTCATAAGCTTGAATATCATTCAAGTCGATCGCGTTTCTCACGATGTCAGCGTTATCTTCTTCAATTTCACCAGATTCTTCAATCTCATCCACCATTTCATTTAAAACATCTTCGTCAATCTTATCTTCTTCTTTGCTTCTCTTTTTAAATAGTTTTCCAAATAGTTCAAATATCTTAGAAATGGGCCACACAAAAATAAAGAATAAAAATTCACAACCTCTAACAATAGGAGCGAAATTTAAGGCGAATATATAATTAAATCTTTTCGCGAATGCCTTTGGCAAAAATTCGCAGAAGATAATAATGACTATAGTCATAATTATTGTCGATATCGTGGTCGCATAATTCGTGCCGTTTTTAGTATCGATATAAACCGCGATAGCCGCGACTAAAGATGAGGCCAAAACATTGACGACATTATTCGCAAATAAGATTGTGGAAATGGAGAATTCGTATTTCTCCGCTAAATATAAAGCAAGTTTAGCTTTCTTATTACCTTTTTGGATGTCTCTTTTTAATTTATCTTGATCGACAATAGAATAAACTAAATCACTCGCTGAAAAGAAAGCACTAGCGATACCACATATCACAATAATGACCCAATACCATGGATAATACATTATGCTTTCCTCACTTTCATGGAGTTAGGTTCGCTAATATCTTCCACTAATTCTTCTAAAACGTCTTCCATTGTGACCATACCAATCACTTTGTTTTCTTTATCTTTAACAATGGCTAAATGAGAATGATTTCTTTTAAAACCATTAAACAAATCATCAATCATGATTTTAGAAGAGACAAAATATGGCTTTTGCAGCATTCTTCTAATTGGGGTTTTCGGATTATCAATATATTGTTGTAAATACGTTTTTATATGCAAAACACCGATAAAATTATCAAATTCTCTTTCATATATGGGGATTCTTGAATATGAAGTTTTCATCCAAATCTCCTGTAATTTTTCATGAGTTAATCCTTTAATATCTAAAGCGAACATCTTTTCTTTAGGTGTTAAAACTTCTTTCACGTTAGTATCTTCAAATTCTAAAGCGGATTGAATGATATCGCCTTGTTCTTCTTCTAAAACACCTTCATCAGTGGTTTTGTTAACCACATTTTCAAAATCTTCTTCCGTAAATTCTTCTTCTTGGCTTGTTTTAAAGGCTTTATCAATCCCTTTAGCGAATAATTCGAACAATAAAGAAATAGGCGTTAGAATCATTAAAATGATAAATAAAGGCCACGCAAATATTGTTGATATCGTATCAGGAATCTTTCTAGCGATCGTTTTCGGTAAAATGTCACCTAAAATATAAACAATAAAAGTCACAACCACAGAAGAAATAATCGGTACGTAAGGATCAATACCTTTAATACCGGCGAGCATTTGATAAAAAATTATCGTCGCAATGGTCGATAAAACAATGGAAGCAATATTATGAGTGATTAAAACAGTACTTATAGTACGGTCATATAAATCAGCAGTTTTTAATACAATTTTAGCGGTTTTACTTCCGTCATCCGCTTTAACTTGGAATTTAAAGCGATTGACTAAACCGATGGCGGTCTCACATGTTGATGAAAAGAAAGCAACAATAATGCAAAGTCCAATTATCAGCCACGATATAGGATCATCCATCAGTTAACCACTTCCCTTCTTTTAAACTAAATTAATATATCAAATAATATTTAATATATCAACATAACCTAACCCACTTAATGAAAGAGAAAAAGAAAAAGATATGCAAGCATATCTCTTCCTTTTATTTAAGGCTAAATATTAGTCTTCTTTTTCCGCTTTTTTGGCTTCTTTTAAGCTCGCGGCGATTTCCTTAACCCAGTTAACTTTACCAATTTCACCTTGGTCAAGATTATCTTTAGCCATCGTATCAGCGATTAATTGTTTACATCTCTTCATAGATAATGGAGATTTCACTTTAAACACTAATGGGATTTCAGCATAGATATTCTTTTCAGAGGCATCTTGCACTGGAATTGTGGAATCTTTATAATCGGCTGGATCAAGAGCGAAATATAATTTTAAGCTCTTACCGGCAACGGTTAATTTCACGTATGTCTTACGATGTAATCTGAATGTATCACCAGAATTGCTGACTCTTGATTTAACACCATAACTTAAGATTTCATTCTTAATTTCGTTATAGTTAGCCTTCATATCTTTATCAGCAGAAGTAATTCTTTCTTCGAAAGGAATACGGATAATTGGTTTCTTTTCTTCAGGAACTGGTTCTGGAACTGGAACTGGAACTGGAGCAGGAGCTGGTTCAACCACGACTGGGGCTGGAGCTGGCTCTGGTGCTGGAGCAGGTTCAGGTTCTTTAACTGGTTCTGGCTCTTTTACTGGTTCAACCTTTTTTGGCTCTTCCACTTTGACAGGTTCGACAACATCGACTACTGGTTCATCATATGGTTCAGGTCTCACCACTTCTTCATAAACTGGAGCAGGTTCAGGTTGTTTAACTTCTTCTTTCTTTTCTTCAACTGGGGCTGGAGCAGGAGCTGGTGCTGGTGCTGGAGCAGGAGCTGGAGAAGGAGAAACAGGATTTGTTCCATTAAAATATTGAACGATTAATGGAGCGTTGAAGTTCGCACCTGTTGCGGTTTGAGTATTGCTAACAGGTTGATTTTGTGAACCTGGAACTGGAGCTGGTTCTTCTTTTTCTTCTTTAGGCATAGAGTTAGCGATTTCTTCTTTAATCATCGCTCTAATCTTGTCTAATAATTCTTGTTGTGGATCAACATGTGGTAATTCTTCTTCAGGAACTGGTTCTTCGACATAAGAAGCAGGAACTTCTTCTGGTTGAACATCACTTTCTTCTGGCATATCGTTTTCCACGACTTTCGCTTTATTGGTCTTTGGATATTTGCAAGAATCCGCTAAAGCGAAGATATAAGCTAAAACTGATAAGACAGCAGCTAATAAAGCACAAACAGCTAAGGAGATAGCAATGATCTTAGTGGATAAATTACCTAAAGAAATAAATCCCCAATAACCACAGACATTTTCACTATAATTCGCGGAATAAACGGTGAAGTTAGAAACAAGTTCAACAACAGCCACCGCTGATAAAAGTGTCATAATCATTGGTAAGGTAGCAAGGCCACGACGTTTCACCGCCGAAATAATGATACCGACGATGATTAAGATAAGCGCTACACCGGCCACAGATAATGAACTAATCACTAATGGTAAATAGGTCTTGTTGAATTTGAAAACTTCAAATACTTGAGTTAAGTGGACCATGAAGAAATTGAAGTCTTTAACACCTAAACCAACAATGACAAATAATGTTGCCCATGCGGCTAAGGAGACTAAAGCAAAAATCAACAAAGCCACAACTGCTTTTACTAATGCTTTGGATCTTTTCATAGAAAATCCTCCTAAATAACTATAAATATTTTAGCGCCCACGCACGAAAAGACAATAATTTTTACAAAAAACATAGCAAAAGTGCCATATTTTCTCATTTTTGTGGGGTTTTCATTATTCTAAATAAAGTTTTTGGAAAGCTTTTATATCAACATTTAAAACGTTTTCTAAATAACTAATGACGCCACCATATTTATTGTTAAGTAGATCTATTGCTTCATATAGATATTCTTTTTTCGCTGAGAAAACATCTAATAAAGATTGATGATACATCGGATTATAAAATGGTTTGTCTTTCACCATCTCCACAAGAGTGTCTAATCTTTTTTCCATAGCGATGTTGCTCAAAAGATAATCTTGTTCGATATCGATACTAGAAACTCCTAATGCACTTTCGATTAAATAAGCGGCTATACCAGCGCGATCTTTTCCTTGTGAACAATGGAAATAAAATACTTTATCTTCTTGCATCAATAATTTAAAGAAGTTGCGGTAAGCATTCTGTCCTTCTTTTGTGTCGATCAGATCAGCGTATGTTCTTTTTAAATGATTATATCCATCGTTACCTTCATCGATAAACCAGAGAAGATTGCCGTCTTCCATACGGTCTGTTTCACTTTTCTTCTTCTCTTTAAATGTTGGTAAATTATGATATGTCACACCTTCTAATTGTATTTCTGGATGATTTAAGAATTCTTCTTTGCTACGGAAATCGATGATGTCAGTAATATGTAACGATTTTAAAATAATTTCATCTTCTTGATTCATTTTATAAATCGCCCCACCTCGAAATAAACGGCCATATTTAATAGTTTTACCATCTTGACCGGTTAGTCCTCCGAGGTCCCTGATATTCTTTTGTTTAGATAATTCGTAAATTTTCATACATTTATTATCTTATAGATAGATATTTTTCTCAAATCTTTACTCCGATATAATATCAATATGTCTCATGGTGTTAGTGAAATAAGAATAGAAAATAAATGGACCGCTTATCTAGTAAGATTATGGACTACTGTTTTAAGCGTTATTTCCGCGACACTTTTATATCCATTTTGTTTATGGCATAAAAATGTCTACTTCACCAACCGCACATATATCGATGGTCATAAATTAAAATTTGATGGTCATATCTTTATCATGTATGTCATCTATTTTATCGGTTTAGTGGTCGCGGGATTTATGGTGACATTATTAAACCGCATTATCGCTTATATAAATTTTGAGTTATTAAATAATATCTATGTAAGAATATCTCATTTTATCCCACCACTTCTGGTCTCTTTCTTCGTTGTGGCTCAAGAAAGAAAATATGTCCAAATGCATACACATTTTGAACATATTAAAGATGGTAAATCTGGTTTTAAATTCCGTTTTTTCTTATTAATTCTTAAAACGGTTCTATGTAAAGGATTAGCTCTCATCAGTGCGGGTTTATTATTCCCGATCACTTCAAGATTAGAGTGTTTATACGATTATAAACGTGGTTATATCGATGGCAAGGAATTTAATTACCGTTTTTCTTTTAGAAAAATGATTCGTTGGTTATTCGATATTTTATTAATTGTTATCACTCTCGGTTTCTATTTTCCGTTTGCGATTAATCGGATCGAACAAAATAACCAAACATTTGTTCATCTAAAATAATTAGAAATCTACTTTTTCTAATCTTTTTGCGGAAATGATATATACCAAATAATGTAAACCGATAGATATTAATATCGCTCCACCTAAAAAAGCGAATTGAACACCAATAACACTATTAGAGAAGAAATCATTATAGCCTTTAAAAGCTAATGGTAAACCAATAGTAAATACACCTAAATATAAAGCAAAACCTAAGATGGTAAATAATGTCGACATGACGATGGATTTACCGTGTTTATAATAAATTGGGAAAAAGATTAAATCCGAAAGAGCAAATCCGATGATAGCAAATGATAAAAGAGAAATAAATCCATTTAATCCAATTCCAGCGTGTCCCACTGCTTTTCCACTTTCTGTAGGTATGCTTTTTTCAATATATATCGCTAATGGTAATAAGGCAGCCATTAATAACATATAAGCCACTTGCATGATAATAACAGTAAAGATACGAGCTTTCACAATATCTTTTTTCCTTATAGGAAGTAATGTGGAATAAAGTAAGTCGTTACTTTGTTGACCTTTATTAGCACCCAAGAAAAGAATTGGATAACAACTCAAAATATAGATAAAACCAATTCCTAATGGATAAGAAGGAATTAACATCATAAAAGGAAATAAAGCGATAAAGACATAACAAATTGGATGCATCGCTAATTTAAATTCTTTATAAAGCAAAGCTTTCATGATTCTTGCTCCTTTCTAAATAGACCATAATCTGTTCTAAATCAGGTTCTTTAATTTCCACTTTTTTATCTAAAAAGAAATCTTTTTTATCACTAGTAATTAAACCTTCAATATGATCATCAAGTTCTTTATAAGCCACATATTCTTTTTCTAATTCATGATTTTTATTTTTATCTATGATAAATAAATAAGAATTAACAAAATCTTTCTTTTCGCCAGTATAGATTATTTCTCCATCATGGATATAAGTAATATTAGTAGCACATTTATCTAAATCGCTTGTGATATGAGTGGAGAATAATATCGCTCTTTCCCCACTTCTAACAATCTCTCTAAAGATATCTAATATTTCATCTCTAGATACAGGATCTAGTCCTGAAGTTGGCTCATCTAATATCAGTAACTCCGCTTTATGTGATAAGGCCATCGCCACTGAATATTTCACTTTCATACCACTTGATAATTCTTCAAGTTTCTTATCTTGATTTAAATTAAATAATTTACAAACTTCTTCAAATTTCTTTTCATCAAAGTTTTTATAAAATCTTTTAGTGACATTTTTTAACTGACGAATCGTTTTATTAGGATAATAATTTAATTCGCTTAAGGCGAAACCAATTCTTTGTTTATTCTCTAATTCGTTTTGAGTCATATCTAAATCAAAGGCGGATATATATCCACTTTCATAATGAATTAAATTCATAATGGCTTTTAAGGTTGTGGTTTTACCAGCCCCATTTCTTCCAATAAAACCCATAATTTGTCCAGGTTTAACGCTAAAGGAAACATTCTTTAATGAAAAGGTTGGATAATTCTTATTTAAATTTTCCACTTTTAAAATATTTTCCATTATTTACCTTCTCCCATCAAATTATAAAAGGCATCTGCTTTTACAATCGCTAAACCATGGTTTTTATCACCTAATATCATTAATGTCTCTCCTTCTTTTATATCAAACATCTGACGAGCTTTTGAAGGAATGGTGATCTGACCTTTAGGACCGACTTTCACAGAAACGATAAATCTATCTTCCAAACTCTTTTCCATATTCTTACCTTTCTTACTTTTCTTACCTATATTATAATCCTTATATTTAAATAAAAAAGCCCTTCTTAATAGAAAGGCTATAGATATTAGAATACGAAGCTAGTTTTCTCAACTTTTCCTCCATAGATGGTTTTGAAATTATCTTTCATGGAGATGACATTGTAATTAGCTTCTGTCCATTTGGTATTTAAATCGTTGATACGTGTGGCGAACTCTTCATCATTTTCTAAACGTTTATCTTCACCTTGACCAACATTTTTTCTAGCGTGATCTCTAACATCATCATCGGCGACGAGCATAAAGGCCGCGGTTTTATATTGAGTGTTACCTAAACAATAATTATGCATCGCCGCGTCACCACCACTATTACCGAAGGATAAGACCGGGACTTTGCCAATCTCTTGAGTGATTTGTTTCACTTTATTAGTTTTTAGATTTTTGATTAATAATTTGTCAGTTCTAATTAGTGATTCGGTTGGTAACATCGTATAGTTCACACCATATTGATCATTTTGTTCACTGGCTTTTAATTCGACATCCATACCGATGACTCTATTTGAAGGAATCTTTAATGAATCCACTAAAGCGCGGCAGATAAATCTATCAGAACCAGAAACTACATAATATGTAAAGTCATTAGCTTCTAAATAATCAAAAACTTCAAGCATTGGTTTATAGAAAGAATTTTCAAATGTTAAATTCTTAAAACCATTCGCGTTATTTTTCGCATATTTTTTCACATATTCATCAAACTCTTTTATCGACATACCACTATAGGCTTTCGCGGCTGCAACAGCGTGTTTGATATCAAAACCAAAATCATCATCATATTTTGGTAATGGTTTATTTAATCTCACGAAATCTCTAATGTCTTGAGCGGTTTCTTTAACATCCTCTGGAGCGATATCTTTATAATCCGGATCTTCTAAAACACGATATTCAAGCATGTTATATTCAAAATATGTTGGATATAGTTCCCCGATAAAAGTGCCATCCATATCAAATGTCACAATTCGATCTTCCACGGGAATATAGTTTTTAGATTTCTTATTAGTGACATCCTTCACATATTCTTTTAAAACCGTTAAAGAAGAACAATCGTTCCAACTTTTAAAATAATTCTTTTCTTTATTACCATTACAAGAGGTCATAATGACCATAAATGGAGTTAATAATAAAATTAATTTACTTTTCATATTAAATTTACCTCATATATAAGAATAACAAATTTCATAAGAAATTATCCTAATTATTTTTAAATAAAAACGACTCTCCTTATTTGGAAAGTCGTATTTAATATTTTTACTTATTAGTTATTAGAACTAGAGGATGAGGAATTTTGCGCTTTCGCAAAGATCATTAAAACTCTTAAGATTAATTCTAAGAATTCAAGGATTAAATCATTAACATATTGGATGTTATAGAGTTTAAATAAACTCTTCATCATTTCTCTTTCCTCAGAAGTCGCTAAATTATCTTTTTCTAAAATTTCTAAGGCTCTATTTTGTGCTTTAACTTCAGTTTTTAAAACCATCAAAGACATGATGAATGAAGCGACATAGAATGATAAACCTAATACCGCCGCAACAACGGAAACAACTCCAGAGAATTGAAACAAGATAATATCAAGGAGAACACCAATAATAATGATTGGTAAAAACATTAATGGTCCAAAATAGATAAATGGAGTAAGGATGATTCTAGTTTTCATATCCTTATCGCCTTCTTTATCTAAAATCGCTAAAGAAGATTTCTGCGCACCCATAGCCATAGAAGAAATACTATTCTTTTTAACAGTCCATCTTCTAAGTCTCACTTTCTTAAAGAAATGAGAATAGCTATTACCAAACATCAAAGATCCCACGACTGAGACTTTGATATGCTCTAAACCATGTTTATCTAATATTTTTCTCGCTGTTTGTTCACCGTTAATACCAGCTTTATTCATGGTTCTATTGTAAACAACGTATTTAATCGATAACCAAATGCTTATCACTAGGGAAAATAAAGCTACAATAACGATTAAACTAGCCACAATAAAGATTGCCCACTGTAAGGCAGGATCGACATTTTTAAATGCTTCAATTTTTTCAAATAAAGGCATATTACACCCTCCTAATTAATACCAGTCATATTTTAATAAATAATATGATTGAAGACTATTATTTTTTTCTTATTTCAATCTATTGAGCGTGATAATTACCATCCGCTTTGCTATAAACAAATGGATTTGGATAATCTGGTAGATGGACTTTAAAAGATTTATTGCTCGGGTCATAATCGTACTTAGGAGTTAAATATTGGTTATCCCCATATGCGGTTCCATATGCACTTACGCATTCATCAAGGCTTTGATAGATAGAAAGTTCGAATTGTTGAGGAGCGAAAAATGGAGTTTCACCATCGACAATGCAAGTAACTTTCATGACCGGATCATCAAAATTATCAAATTTGTTATATTGATGGAATGTTTGATCTACAAATCTATAGATTACATCTGTTGAAGCACCATTATATTTACCATAGAATCTTAATCCATCTTCATCAAAGAATTCATAGTGATAATAATCACCACTAAATTCGCCAGGACAGCCATTAATCATTGCGCCTTCAGTATATAAATCTAAATAGGTGATTATTGTCCAGTCTGGTCCTGGTTCCATATACTTTCCACCAAAATTAAAGTGTTGACCGTTTGTCCAGTTATTATAATCAGGCATCACATCAATAACATCGCTTTTTGTTACACCTTTATAAGTAATTTTGATATCAAATTCATCCCAAACAGAGGTATTCACTTGAGAATAATCAAATGTCATATCATCAAAGTGGACTACATAGCTAGATACTTCTTCACCATCAACGATGACAGGTTTCACAAGTGAAACAGTTGCACCCTTGTCTACTCCTAAAAAGTTAGTCGTTTGAGATGTATATTCACTAGCGCCTAAATCGACTTCAAATTCGAAATCAACTTCGAAGTCTTTAAAGTTTGAGGTGCTCTTATATGTAGCAGTTACTTCTAAATCAGAAGTGGTATTGTCAAAAGGTTTATCCCAACCTTCGAATTCATAATAATTATCAACATCAGCGGGTTTACTTGGATTTTCGCCTTCATAAATAGCGCTTTCTCCAGCATTAACTTTTGTTTGATAAAGAACTGACCCATCATAATTCTTAAAAACGACATCATATGTTGTAGTTGTAGATGTAGATGAGGATGTGGATGTAGATGTGGATGTAGCATCTTGTTTTATTTTGCAACCCCCTAAAAAGGGTATAGTCATCATTGATGATGTCACTAATAATAATGATTTAGTTATCTTTCTCATTTTGTTCACCTCAAGAAATATCATTCTTAATATATAATATTAGCTGCCACAAAAGTGCCACATAATAGCAAATAACAGATTTATGTTGATTATATTAAATAAAATAAAAGGGGAAAACATTATTACGTATTTTATTTACTCTGTTGACAGGATATAGATTAATTAATAATATAAATTTATGTAAGAAATAACCATATGGTTATTAATAAAAGGGGAAAACAAATGAAAAAGCGCATTTTCGGTTTAGCCATTGTTTTAGGATTATCATTATCCACTTCTTATGTATTGTTATCTCTTGATAAACAAGAATATCAAGTGTTTGCTGACACTGAAGGGGATACTGTTGATCTTTCAACATTGACAGTAGATTACACCGCTAAAGATGGCGATATTTTAACTAATTCGTTATCCAGTTATCACAAAATTTCTATCGCTGACGGAGCAACAATCACATTAAGAGACGCTACAATTAATCTTGCTTCTACAGACGATAGCAATAAGAGATTTCCAGGAATAACATGTGAAGGCAATGCCACTATTAATATAGAAGGTGAAAATTTAGTTAAACCTCTATATCAAGAACGTCCTTCCATCTTTTTTGACGAAGGAAAAACTTTAACACTACAAGGCACTGGTGTGCTTAATGCTGATAATAGCGTGGGTGTAAGTACATCTGCTATCGGTGCTTATTACGGACACTCATGCGGAAATCTTATTATTAAAAGTGGAACCATTACAGCTAAAGGTGGGACGCAGAGCGCCGCTATTGGTTGCTCACGTAAGTCCTCGTGTGGATCAATCACTATTGAAGGAGGAACAGTAACCGCTATCACTGATGATTCTGGGCAAGCTGCAATTGGAGGTTCAGACACCAGCTATCAAGGGCCATCACAATCAGTCGGTCTAATCACTATTAGCGGTGGAACCGTTAATGCAACTGGTGAGGTTGGAATTGGTTCTGGTTCTGAAAGTGTCTGCGAAGGTATCTTAATTACAGGCGGGACGGTTAATGCGACTGGTTCAACATATGGTCCAGCCATTGGCGCATACCAAAGGGGAGTTACTGATGCAGGTGTAAATTTCATTACCATCACCGGTGGAACTATTAATGCAAGAGCCGGATTCGTTACCGCAGCCATTGGTTCTTCTCATGATGGAAGCAGATGCGGTGATATTACAATTACTGGCGGAATAATAATTGTTAATAAATATGAAGGTGATCCTCATGATCTTGGTGTTGGGATTGGAAGTGGAGTTAGAGCTGGAGGAGAATATGAAAAAGATGGTGCTACATGCGGAAACATCACCATTGGCAAAGATGTTGAATATTTAGAAGTGAATAGAGGCTTGGACTATCATACAACCACCACCATCGGAGCAGGCAAGGGTTCAACTTGCGGAAAAATTACTATCGCAGGTGTAGAATACGAAACAATCACAAAAACACCATTTATTTATCCGACACAACCATCAGAAGTTATTGAATTAATCAATAACATTCCTAACCCAGTCGTATATACTCCAGAATGCAAGAAAAAAATTGACGAAGCAAGAAAAGCTTATGATTCTTTAAAAGAAGATAAAAAAGACGAAGTTACAAATTACGACGATTTGCTTGCTGCAGAAGCTGCATATAAAGCATTTGAAGATCAAGATAAATCTGAAAAAGTTGAGAACTTAATCGATGATATTGGTGATGTCGAATACACTAATGAATGTAAAGAAAAAATCGATACCGCTAGAGAAGAATATGATGATTTAACCAATGACCAAAAGGAACTAGTTGATAACTACGATACCTTAACTCATGACGAAGAAGTATATGAACACGTCGATGAGACAGTTAAAAAAATCGACGCCATAGGCGAAGTCACAACCGAAAGCGGAGATGAAATTACTGGAGCTAGAGAATCATATGATTCTTTAACCCCTGAAGAAAAAAACATAATTCCTGAAAGTTATGTTGAAAAATTAGAAGCAAGCGAAGAAACATATAAGGAACTAACCGAGAAAAAACCTGATAATCCTAAAAAAGGTATGTCTCCCGTTGGAGTAGTATTCCTCGTGTTAGGAATTATCTTGCTACTCATCATTTGTGCTTATGTATTACTATTCTTTATCTTCAATAAATGGATTAAAGAAGAAAATGACGCTACCAGAGTCTTCAAATTTGGCAAGAAAGATGGAAAAGCAAGATTGTTAAGAGTTCCATTTAGCTTTGCTAAGAAAGATGGAAAAGTTAAATTCATCTTTAAATCAATCAAGTTTGTTTATGTGGATGAAAATGAAGTCTACAAAACAAAAGCGGAAGCGCTTAAATAAGCGATAATAAATTAAGATTATGTGCTCATCTAGTGTGGGCACTTTTCTTTATTGATCAAAAAATAAAAGAGCCTAAAGGCTCATTTTAAATAATATAATTGTTTGAATAAGACTCGTTCGCGGATTCAATTAGATTGGCTAATGTTTTCTTTTCTAAATAGATTTCTAAATGCTTATCTATTTGATTTAAAAAATCATCAATAGGGGCGTAGCCAACATTTTCTTTTCCTAGCCCAATTTCAGATACATAGATAATATCTTTTAAAGTGACTTCATTGGGGGATTTGGCTAAGCGATAACCGCCTTGATTGCCTCTTGTACCAAGTAATAGGCCGCTCGCCTTATATAACGGCACAATTTGTTCTAAGAATTTCTTGGACAATTCTTTTCGATTAGCGATATCTACTAAAGAGACATAGCCTTCTTCATAATGTTCACCTAAATCAATAAACATCTTAATGGCGGTAATAGTTTTAGAAGATAGCTTCATAATTATCTATTCTCCTTAACGAAGTCCGCTAATAATGGTTCGAATTTAACACCATAGTTATGATTTGGATCATCTAATGTGTTTTCAATTGCTTTGACCACAAACTTTGCGGCAATCTTTGTGGATTTTAATAAATCATTATTGCTTAAATAAGCACCAAGGAATGTTGAGGCATAGACATCACCTGTTCCGTGATATGATTTATTAATTCTTTTATGGGTAAAGTGCTGATAGCCATTTTCATCGTAAATCACGACACCTGTCATCTCTTTTTCATACGCAATGCCAGTTAAGACAATCTTTTTGGCGCCTAATTCTAAGAGTTTATTAATCACATTTTTAATATATGATTCATCATATTCTTCTTTATATTCAATACCTGTTAAGAAACACGCTTCAGTTAAATTAGGAAGAATAATATCCGCTTCTTTAATCAATTTTCTAATGGCTTTGACATAATCATCGTTAAAAGCGGGATATAATTTGCCGTTATCACCCATCACTGGATCTAAAACAAAGAAGCCACCTTTATTTAATAATTCATTTTTAATTTGAATAACTAAATCAACATGAGATATTTCGCCTAGATAGCCAACATAAAATGCATCGTAGTTAATACCTTCGCTTTTCCAGTGATTAATAATCTTAGGTATTTCGTTACTTAAATCATGAACAGTGAAATTTTTAAAGCCACTGGTGTGAGTGGATAATATCGCAGACGGTAAAATTGCTGTCTCATATCCCCATGAACTTATAATAGGAAGCGCGACAGTAATAGAGCACTGTCCATAGCAGGATATATCTTGCATAGTTAATACTTTTTTGCCCATAAGCTTACCTCGTTGACACCATTATAGCAAAGAGTTATAATATTGTAAACCTATTAAACATATAGGAATAGTAAAAAGAGGAAAATAAGATGAAAGTTTATGACAAAATTATCGACACTATTGGTAACACCCCATTAGTGGAACTCTCAAATTTAGAAAGAAAGTATAACTTAAAATCAAAAATCGTTGCTAAAGTAGAATACTTTAATCCAGGTGGTAGTGTTAAAGATCGTATCGCTAAAGCCATGATTGAAAAAGCGGAAAAAGAAGGCTTAATCAATAAAGATACAGTTTTAGTGGAACCAACATCAGGTAATACTGGTATTGGCTTATCTATGGTGGCCGCTTCTAAAGGATTAAAGATTATTCTTACTATGCCAGAAACAATGTCTATTGAAAGAAGAAATCTTTTAAAAGCTTATGGTGCTGAATTAGTTTTAACCGAAGGCAGCAAAGGCATGAAAGGTGCAATTGAAAAAGCGGAAGAACTCGCTAAAGAAATTCCTAATTCCTTCATTCCTTCACAGTTCACCAATATGGCAAACCCAAACATTCATTATTTAACAACTGGTCCAGAAATCTTCGAAGATTTAGATGGTAATATTGATTATCTAGTAGCGGGTGTTGGTACAGGTGGTACTTTATCAGGTACAGGTAAATATTTAAAAGAAAATAAGCCAAGCATTAAAGTTGTGGCGGTTGAACCAGAGACTTCTCCAGTTTTATCTAAAGGCACACCTGGTCCACATAAGATTCAAGGTATCGGTGCGGGATTTGTTCCTCAAACATTAGACACATCCATCTATGATGAAATCATCACCATCGGTAATGAAGAAGCGATGGAAATGGGCAAAGAATCCGCAAGAATAGAAGGATTATTAGTTGGTATTTCTAGCGGTGCTGCTATTAAAGCGGCTATTAAACTAGCGCAAAGAGAAGAAAATGCCGGCAAAACAATCGTGGTAATCTTGCCAGATACTGGCGAAAGATATTTATCTACTGCGATGTTTCAAGAATAAATCACCATATATAGAAATAGACCTTTTAAAAAGGTCTTTTTCTTTGCTCCATTACTCGTATAATATCTACCGATTATGGAATATTGATAAATAGATAACTTCACTATTTCATGGGCTTCTTCAAGGAGCTTTTTTATTGTGTTTGAACCCATAAACGTAAAATGTTACCTTTATGGGACTCGAGTAACCGATGTTAGTTATCGGACTCAAACTTTGCCTATTTTTGTAATCTTGGTATTCACGACATTATAATTTCTTGATTTTTATCAAAAAACAGCCGTTTCAAGCAAAATAAATGGATAATACAAAGTATTATCCTAGTATCTCAATTGTGGCAGGGTTACAGTGTTTTGATACAACCGAACACCCACAATACAGACCGAACACTATTTTTTAAACAAAGCTCTTAATTCTTTTTTGCTTTGTTCTAAATCTCCAGTAAGTAATGGGATTAGTTTTTTGATTTCTTCAATATCTTTATCCCACCATTTGAGTTCCAAAAGAAGATCAATTGTTTCTTTATCAAATCTATATTTCTTAATTACAGCGGGATTACCTACGACAACTGCATAAGGAGGAACATCTTTTGCCACTACAGTATTAGCGCCGATAATTGCACCATCACCAATATGAACACCTGGCAATATTGTAGCGTGTTGACCAATCCAAACATCGTTACCGACTACTGTATCTCCACGGTTTTCTCTATCTCCGAATTGTCTAGATAGACCTTTAAATTCATCAATGACCTCAAAAGGATAAGTTGTTAAACAATCTAACATATGATTAGCGCCATTCATCACAAATTCCACGCCTCTTGCTACAGCAACAAACTTACCAATAATAAGCTTATCACCCATAAAGTCATAATGATGCGTTACATGTTTTTCAAAAGATTCTGGTCCTTCGTCCATATCGTCATAATATGAATAATCACCCACAATAATGTTTGGCCTAGTAACTACGCTTTTAATGTAGCAAAAAGATTTGAATTGTGAATTTGGATAAATCGGATTAATCTTTTTTTCCATGTTACTCTTCCTCCTCATAATAATATGAGCAATCGATACCTTTCATAAAAATGTCACGATTATCTATGTCGTCAGTTAAGGCGCCATTTAACAAATTAAATATAGGTTTGGAATCAACAGGGCTCACTTTCATTGCCGATAAATAATCATCCTTATCAATTTTTGACCAATCAATGCACTTCTTCAACCTGTCCTTTAGAAGTAAATCTAACCAAATTCTGGTAGCTCTACCATTGCCTTCCATGAACGGATGTGCAATATTCATTTCAATATATTTATCCACTATTTGCGAAATGGTATTATCAGGCATCTTATCAATGTCTTTTAATACTTGTGGCAAGAAATCGCCATTAGCAAAAGTGAATCCACCTTTAGAAATGGTTTTAGTTCTAATTTTACCTGCAAATGGATATAGTCCTTCAAACAGATAAGCATGAATCTTTTGCAATGCAATAGTCTTTCCAATCTCGTGTTCTTCAATCAATTCAGTCTTATAAAAACCGTATGCCTTTTTCTTACTTTGTTCATCAATCGGATCAAGTGAGCCGTCTAACCATTTTTCAAATTCTATATTATTCTTGCTTCTAAGAATTCTTCCCAATTTCTTGATTCCTGTTTCATCAATGACGTCAGTAAGATATTTCTTGCTATCATCAGCATATAATTTTAGTTGTCTACAAAATGTATTCAACTCAGGATTTCTTCGTTTAATAGCATTCCAATATATTCTCGGATTTTTGGAATCAGTGAGCACAAAAACAACATCAGTGGCAGAATACCACCATTTTGATAATTCGCTATCCCATATAGCACGAATTGGTTTATTTAAAAAATACCTAATTGAATGTTTTATCATATTAATATGATAACATATATCGTTTCAGTTGTCTACATTTTGTATACAACTCAATAAAAAAGGACTGACACATTGTATCAATCCTATTTAATCAAGTTGGCCTTCTCTAACACGAAAAATGCTTAAAAGACATATCTCTAACACCGAAAATGCTAAAAATTTGATAATTTTGGGACTTTTTCGATAAGTCTTTTCTCAAAATTACATTAACGGGTATCAAAGTTTTTCAGTTTTTTTATTAAAGTTATACTTATTTAAAATAAATATAGTTTATACGAATTATATTGATTCTCTATAAATAGAGACTATGTCTTCTAAAATATTTCTATCGATATTGTTATCTATAAACACGAGGTTTGTTTCTCTTATCAAATCTAAATTTTCAATGGGGAGCCCTACTAATTTATTTTCTTTTATCTCTCTAGAGCAAGCACTCTTTGGCAAAATAGAAATTCCAAGATTTTTTCTCACAAGCATTTTGATAGAAGCTACATTATCCATTTCTAGAGATAAATGGAAATTGTTAATATCTTCGTCCATTTTCGCCAATTCATTAATGAAAAGAGTCGAGGTACCACTTTCAAGATTTCTTAAAATAAGATTTTCTTTTTTTAAATCGTTAATAGTAACTACTTTTTTATTAGCAAGTGGATTATCTAAAGAAACAACCGCCACCAAAGAATCGGTGCCAAGCAAAATAGAGGAGAATTTTTTATTAGTAATCTTTCCTTCAATTATTGCTAAATCAATCTGATAAAGACTTAATTTCTCATAAAGATTTTTTATAGAGTCAGAAATAATTCTTATATGTGATCCACTATTTCTTTCTGAATATTTTGCCATGATTTCTGGAGCGATGTTACTCTCGGAAGTATGGGTAATACCAACTGTCAAATTATTAGCACATTTCTTGTAATCTTTTAGTTTGCGATTCATATCGTTGTAAAGAGATTGAATACGCAAAGCGTATTTAAGCACAATTTCCCCTTCTTTTGTTAGGAAAAGATTATTGTTTGAGCGAATAAACAATTTAGCATCAAATTCATCTTCTAATTGTTTGACGTGTTGACTAACAGCGGGCTGGGTCAAATTTAGTTCTTTTGCGGCTTTAGTAAATGAATTTACTTTGCTTAATTCGATGAGTGTTAACAATTTTGCATCCATGCATATAATTATAAACTTTTTTTATAGTATTGAAAGTTTTTCTTATTTATTTTTTCTTGTTTTTTGGACTAAATTCAAATACGAAAGTTTTTTCAATTTACCGTTATGACTAATAATTTAGATTTAAAAAAGAAAGATTTGTTTGAAAATAAACCTGTACTCCAGGCAATTTTAAGTTTAGCTATCCCTTCTATTATCGGGCAGCTTATTCTTGTCATCTATAATATCACCGATACATTCTTTATTGGATTAGCCGCTAATAACATGGCAGATAAGGAATTAGGGAATGCCTTAGTAGCTGGCGTAACTATTTGCATGCCTGTATATATGATATTAAGCGCTATATCAAATTTATTTGGGATAGGTGCCTCTAGTGTTATATCTCGTTCTCTTGGAAAAAATAATCCATGGAGAGCTAAAAATGCATCTCGCTTTGCTTTTTATGCTTGTTTAATTACAACGTTAATTTATTGTTTATGCATTTTTATTTTTAATAATCCTTTATCTAATTTATTATCAGGAAACAAATCTCCTGAAACTTCTAGTTACGCTAGATCATATATCCTATATTGCGTAGTTATATTTGGTATTCCAACAGCAATTAATACACTGTTTTCCCATTTATTAAGAGCGCAAGGAAAATCTAAGCATGCTTCTTATGGAATTGTTTTAGGGGGATTACTAAACTGCGGTTTAGATCCTCTATTCATGTTTGTTATCATGCCATCAAATCCAGAAGTTGCCGCAGCTTTAGCAACTGGGATAGCGAATACTATCGCGTTAATTTATTACATTATCCTAATGATAATCAGAAAAAAAGATTTAGTAATTTCTATTAAATTTTCTAAAAAGATGTTCACAGAAAATATTCCTGGTGAAGTCATTAAAGTCGGAATTCCAGCTTGTCTAATGACTTTATGTGAAAATATTTCTTATATGATTCTTGATGCTTTAATTGGCTCAGTTATTGTTGTCAAAGCAGAAAGCGATGCCGCACTAGCAGGTATTGGAGTCGCCAAAAAAATCAATATGTTTGCTCATTCATCCGTGAGAGGCATGACACAAGGCGTTTTACCTATCATCGGTTATAACAAGGCTAGTGGAAATCGTAAAAGAATGAAAAAAATTGTCTATGTTAGTGGCGCTATTTCAATAAGCATTGCTTTGGTAGCTATGATTATTTCTATGATTTGGGCTGCTCCTTTATCCAGTATTTTCATCCACGAAAATAATTCTATTGCTTATGCCACAAAATTTTTAAGAATATTGTGTATCGGTGGTCCTTTTTCTGCCGTTGCTTATACAGTTATTTCATTTTTCCAAGCTGTCGGTAAACCTTGGAGAAGTCTTGTTTTAGCCTTATTAAGAAAAGGGGCTTTAGATATACCTTTAATGTTTATCTTCTTTTCTATCGCAAAAATAGAAAATAACTCTATTGGACCAGATCTTATAGTTTGGGCCACTCCTATTACCGATATTATTTGTTCTCTTGTAGCAGTTATTTTGTTTTATGGATATGTTAAACACAATGGTAAAAATGCACCCTCTTTTAATAAGCAAGAAAAATTACCATCTCTAGAAGGCTAATAATTATGGATAAGATTATTGATATAAGACATAGAAAGCATGCTAGAAAAATAACGATTACATTTTATGGGAATGGAATTTTTTATGGCATTTACAATGAAATAAAAATGGAAGGATATGAAATATCCACTAATTATATATATTCCAGTAAAGAAAAAGATTCTTGCGTTATAAATATGACAGTTAAAAGAAGAATCAGAAACAAATCATTTGATAAATATATTGCGTTTTTAGCAGATAAAGTATTTTGCAAAACTATTTATATATATGATTACGTGGAAGTAGATTATGATTACCTGGATGTAGATGATGATTACCTGGATGTAAATGATGATTACCTGGAAGTAGATGATGATTTCTAATCATATAATTATGAATCTCATTAACAATATATGTATCCAAGGGATGTATTATTGATTGACCCCTAGGATTCGCTATTTCTTATATAATAATAGTCGCGGAACCTCTATAATTTTACTACTGCTAGACAGTCTGATTTTCATACTGAGGACGCGTCTTCCCTATTAAACGTTGTTTATAGGACGAGGCATTGACCTTCTATTTGAGATATTACATTAGGGAAGCAAAGCGAATTGCCCAAAGTAACTATCCAGAAGGAGGTTTTATTTATGCCTACTTATTTTGTGGGTATCGATGTCAGCAATAGGCTTTGATATCTTTTTTACGCTTCACGCTTTATTTAAACACAATTAGTTAAAATTAAGAAAAGGAAGGATAATAAAAATGATCAAAAAAGCAACACTAATTAACGAAAACGAGAAGTTAAAAAGAGAAATTTATATATGGAGAAATATCGGAATAGGAATTAATGCTTCTGTGAAAGAAAAGGAAGAAGCAACGAAAACGTTTTTGGAACAATATAATGAATATAATTATTGTGAGGTGTGTAGAGTTATTCGTTTAAGCAAAGGAACATATTTCAATTTTATTAATAATAAAGTTGAGAAAACTACATATGAGATTAAAGACGAAAGTTTATTAAAAGAAATTAAAATCGTTTTTGAAGAATCGAATAGAATTTATGGAGTCGATAAAATCAATGCAGTTTTAAGGAAAAAGGGAATTATTACTTCAGCACGAAAAATAAGTCAACTCATGAAATCTAATAATCTAATTAAACAAAACGTCATGAAAAGACCGAAACCACAGGTAATTAGAGAAAGATGCAACTACTTTAGAAACCTTTTAAATAGACAATTTGATCAGCAAGAACCGAACAAAGTCTGGGTGAGTGATTTACTAGAAATCAATCTAAGCGGGGTGAAATATTATCTCTGTGTCATCCTTGATTTGTTTGCAAGGAAGGTTCTTTCATGGAGAGTATCACATAGAAAAAGCGATAACCTCACTATTAACGCAATAAAAGAAGCATTTGAAATAAGAAACGAACCAGTAGGATTGATGTTTCATAGCGATCAAGGCCTAGAATTTACCACTCATAATTTTATGAATACATTAAAAGTTTTAGGCATAAAACAATCATTTTCGTATCCCGGTTCACCAAATGATAATGCTGCAATGGAAGGATTCTATTCTATACTAAGAAGAGAGGAAGTTAATATTAATATTAATAAATACTTAAACTCACGAGGCATTAGAGAATATTTAACAAAATATTTTTACTTTTATAACAATAAAAGAATTCATCGATCCCTAGATGATAGGACTCCTCAAGAAGTTGAAGATGAATGGTTCAAAAAGCACTCAAATTAGGGTGCTATTTTTTTATTTTATAAATAAAATAAAACAAGTTTTGAAGTCTCAAAACTTGTTAGTATCACGTTTGGTGACCCTAACGGGATTCGAACCCGTGAATGTTGCCTTGAGAGGGCAATGAGTTAAGCCGCTTCTCCATAGGGCCAGTGATTAGTATTATAAACTAATCTAATTTATTTAAATAGAAAGAATCTTATTAATTCTTCTATCGCATTCTTCCTTACCTAATACTTTCATAACGTAGTAGAGGTTTGGAGAATTCTTCTTAGTGGTTAAAGAGATTCTTAATATTTCAGCGACATCTCCGATTGAACCTTTAAAAGCTTCTGGATTTGCTTTAAATTCTTTATTATTTGCCGCAAAACCTAGCTTAATACCAATTTCTTTCATATTAGCGAACCAAGATTGTTCATCATTATCTAAGGATAGTTCGTCTCTTAAAGCGGTTAATACTTCTTTAATAACTTCTTTAGAGAATTTTTCATTAAATGGTAATGAAGAAACATCCGCTTGATCGTAATTTTCTTTATAAAAGAAACCGATTAATTCTGGTAAGTTACCAAATTTTTCATAATCTTTACGTGGATTTTCTTTTTCTCTTTCAATATTCATAATCTCTGCGAAGAAATGAGGATCTTTTTCAATTAATTCTTTTAATTCAGGATTATATTTTTTGGCGTAGTTATAAGCCATATCGAAGATTTCTTGTTTATTCTTTTTCGCTAATATTTCTCTAGCAAAGAAATTTAATTTGCCAATATCAAACAGTGCACCTTCTAAAGACATCTTTGAGAAGGAGAATTCAAATTCTTCCATATGTTCAAATTTATGAGCGAAGATCCACTCTTCGAAATTAGAATTAGCAATAGTCATTAAATACATAATTAAAGCTTCAGCAGGATAGCCATCTTCTAAGAAATAGCTCACTGCCGCTTCACTATCTAATCTTTTAGATAGTTTTCTCTTATTACCTTTTTCATCTAGTTTCATGATGACTGGTAAATGAGCGTATCTAGGAGCTTTCCAACCCATCGCTTCAAATAATTCGATATGGATTGGTAAAGAAGAAATCCATTCTTCTCCACGGATCACAGTTGTGGTTCTCATGAAGTGATCATCGACACAGTGCGCGAAGTGATATGTTGGTAAACCATCACTTTTATAAATGACGATATCTTGATCATTTTGAGCGATTTCAAATGTGCCGTGGACTAAATCGTTAACTTTAATCTTTCTAATATGATTACCAGTGCTTTTGAATCTAATGACAAATGGTTCACCCGCTAAGATACGGGAGGCTCTTTCATCATTAGTTAAGAAACGGCATTTAGCGAATTGTCCATAGTAACCAGGGATGAGTTTCATCTTCTCTTGTTTACTTCTAATTTCATCTAATTCACTTTGTGAACAGAAGCATGGATAAGCTCTTCCTTGCTCTAATAAATATTTAATCGCCACACGATAAATATCTGCTCTTTTGGATTGAGTATAAGGAGCGTATTCTCCTTTTTCTTCATTTCCTAAATAGCCTTCATCAGGAACGATATCAAAGACTTTTAATTGAGATAAGAGTTGTTCACCACTACCTTGGATTTCTCTTTTGGTGTCAGTGTCTTCAAGTCTGACATAGAAGACACCTCCACTTTGAGTGGCGACTTTACGACAGATTAAAGATGTGAATAATGATCCAGTATGTAAAAATCCCGTGGGAGAAGGGGCAAACCTTGTTACTTCCGCGCCTTCTTTAAGATTTCTACTAGGATATCTTCTTTCTAAATCCTCTAAAGTTTCTTTAACATCAGGGAATATGATATTAGCTAATTCTAAGTTAGAGACCATTTTTCTTACCTCATCATCTTTCAAATGGAAATTATATTGCAACTTTATTTAATTTTGCTATAATTATCTACGCGATTTGAAAAAACCGCTTCAAATTGCAGGTGTAGTTCAGTGGTAGAACGTAACCTTGCCAAGGTTAATATGCGGGTTCGATTCCCGTCACTTGCTCCAGTTAAATAATGCATCTCAATTCGAGATGTTTTTTATTACCTTAACAGGTGCAATATATATTTTATATATAAGAATGATAAATCTCAATATAAATAACTATTTAGATTCTTCGTTATTATCTTTATTTTCTTCCTTATCGTTAAGATCGGAAAAAGTTTTCTCAATAGTCTTCTTTTCCTCTTCTGATAACTCGATATTTTGTTGTAAGGATTGAATCATAAATTGAGTGACGTTTTTCGTAGAAGTCTGAAATTCGTTAAAGTAATAATCATATAAAGTTTCTTGGTTACCAAAATAGAAAGGTAAGAATAAAGTCACTCCAATAGAAGCGAATAAAATCGCAAAGACGAACATCATAAATAAATCGTGTCTGACAAAATAACCAGTTAATAAGCCAGAAACAATGCCAATAAGTAAAAGGACATATAACGGCCAGTTTAGTAAGAAATAATCTTTTCTTAGCTTACCACCAACACGACGCAAAACATCTCGATAAACGAAATTATACATACGAGAATTAGGAACTCTTATATGCATACGGTAATAAATCATGATGGAATTTCTACTTAAAGAATAAATTACCACGATTAAAGCGATGAAATAGGATGGACATAAAACAGATAGGAAATAATTAAATAACAAATCGTAATTCATAAATAAGATGTTATTAAATCCATCAATCGTGAATTCACCACTTTCAAGTAAGTCATAAAAAGCATTAATGCTTTCCGCAAAATGAGGAGTCGCACTTTCTAATACTGTGGATAAGGTAAATGAAATAATTAATTCTAAGGAGAAGAAAGTGATAACTCCTTTTAATAAAGAGAAGAAAAACCCAAAAGATCCGTTAAATGGATAAACAAAATATAAAGCGAATGATTTAAAAGAACTACCTGCGGTTAATTGTCCTTTAGTTTTAAAGATGATATGCTGCATAGTCGCTGAAAATATCATCGGTAAAATTAAAAGAGGAAATATTAATAAAGAAATAAATGGTATTAATAAATCTAAGGCTAAAAAGCCGGTAATTAATAAACCGGTAGTAAGGCCAAGTATCCAAGATGATAATAGCGCAATCTTATAAGTATTAATCGCATCCTTAATGATTTTCTTTGACATTAGTGTTTCTCTTTCTACGATTTAATTTATCAATAGCTTTTACAGCATTAGCAAGTTCTTTAGCGTTTATTTTACCAATTGGACGAGATTCAATCGCTTTTATTAAATATTTCATCTTATTAGATTGAATAATGTAAGAGGCTTTAGAAGAAGTGATCACACCACTATGGCAATTATCATTAATTAAAGAAATTGATATCAATAATGATTTATCAATTCCGGTTACTATCGCAAGTTTAGTTAAGATATTACGGTTATCAATAATTGGATTATCAACGTAATATTTTTTACCTACTTTATTTATTAAAATCAACGATCTATCGTTCTCTTTTCCTTCAATATCGCCATCGAAATAAGAATCATTAATTAAATAAATATATTTATCGCCAAAAAGAATATGATCGATTCTTCCAACGTGAGAATCATCAATTTTAAAGATGAAATTGTTGATTAAATAATAATCCTTATCCATCGCTAAACGATAAAGACGTTTATAGTAAAAATATTTAAAATCTTTCTTAATCATTCTGCTTCTAAATAAAAAATAAAGCGCAAAACCTGCCACAATTAAAATAACTGTCGGCACAACGATGAAGAAAGCTAGTTGACCAGAAGTAATAAAAATAAATGGGGTTTTTAATGTCATAACTCCATTATTATAACAAAAATGCCCTTAAATATAAGGACATTTCTATTTTCTTAATCGTAGATCACTTCACCGTTTTTCGCGGCTAATATAAATCTCATTAGTTCCTCGTGACTAGTTTTACGAGAAATAGGAGGCAAATTGTTAATATCGAACCAACCTACATCATCAGTTTCATATTCATGTTCATGTAAGTTACCAACAATTTTGCCTTCAAAGATGACAACATATTCTGGAATTGAGGCACTACTCTTAAACGGAGTTCTATCAGTTATGCCCACTAAACGGACAATTTCAATATCGGCACCTGCTTCTTGTGAGCATTCATTTTTTGCCACTTTAGAGGGTGAATCATATAAATCGGCCCACCCTCCAGGAAGTGAATATGTTCCAAGACTTACTTCTCTTACCATCATCACTTTAGTTTTATCTTTATTTAAGATTACTGTTCTTACAGAAATATTAGGTGTTGGATAAATGTCTTTAGTGAAATAATTAGGACGGTCTAATTTCACATTAGTAAAGTCCTCTAAGAATTTCTTAGATAGATCGTTGATTTCATTATAGTTAGTGATCGCATATGGATCTTTACTATATGTTAAACCAATCTTTGCAATAGCTTGGATTTTGATGATAAAGTCATAAATATATTTGCTATCCATAATAATAAAAAATAGTGATAAATCACTATTTATTAAGCGTTTTCGCCTTTCTCGTTCATGTAGTTTTCAAAGACTCTTAAGAAGATACTTTGATCCACTGATTCAAGTTCTCCGTTAACTGCAAAGGAGATACGACCAGTTTCTTCACTAACGACAACTGTGACGGCATCAGATATTTCCGATATACCAATAGCCGCTCTATGACGAGAACCGTATTTACCAGCAAATGGTTTAGTGGTTGGAGTAAAGAAGACGCTAGCAGCGACGATTTCATTACCATGGATCACTACTGCACCATCATGTAATCTTGTTCCTTCATAGAAGATTGTTAATAAAAGTTCTGGAGAAACAGGAGCGTGGACTGGCACACCATTACCGATAATATCTTTTAAAGATGTATTCTTTTCAAATGTCATAATCGCTCCAGTTTTCGATTTGGATAAGGCTAAGACAGCGGTTTCAATCTTTTTATATAAAACTTCACGATTATAAATCTTTTCCACACCGAAGTTTGCAGATTTAACATTCGCTTTTTTAAAGGGATTACCTAAGAAGGCTCTTAAGTCACCTAAATTTGCAAATAAGCAAACCGCTAAAGAAGCAGTAAACATCGCCGCGACAATAATGCCAAAATATAATAAGTTAAATAAGTAGGCAAATATAAAGAAAACGAAACTAACCGCTAAAATGATAAAAGCGGATTTACGACGGCACATCTTATAAAAAGAAAAAGTTAATAAACCATATAAGACAATTATCAAAGATAAAGTGAGGGCAAAGTTACCCCATGCAAATCCATTTGTGTTCCAAATAAAGTTCATTAATTTTTCCCCTACTATCTAATTAATTTTAAAGGTGATTAGAAATCTATTCAATAAATTTATTTATTACATCTTCAAAATCGTTTCTTTAAAGTTTCTTCTTTTTTTAATATATGGTCTTTTATGTTTCTTATGATATTCAAAAAGAGTCATCTCACCTAAATCGGTAGTTACATAAACTAGTTTATCTTTTTTCTTGTTATAAACTTTTTTAATATAACCATAACGATAAAGGGCCAATAGATATCTACAAACTTTTTTACTATTAAAAGATATTAAAGTTCCAAATGTCTCTAGATCTTTTAATTCTTCAGTTTCATCATCTAAAATTCCAGAGACAATCTTATATACACCATCGCTTAATGGATACATGTTTCTTTTATTTAATAAAGAGATGGTATCTAGAATCTTAATATGCGTAATTGTTAATTCCAGTTGTTTCATACTCATTAGTGTATACTTTTGTCATCAAAATATTAATCTTTATTGTTATAAAGAAGATAAATAGTTTAAAATATTAACGTATTTAAGGAGATATATTATGGGAACACCTCATATAAACGCTAATCCTGGTGATTTTGCGAATGTTGTTTTAATGCCTGGAGATCCTTTACGTGCGAAATGGATCGCCGATAACTTTTTAGTGGATTATACCGAAGTCACAAATGTCCGTGGTATGCTCGGTTTTACCGGATTTACAAAAAACGGCAAAAAATTATCCGTTATGGCCTCTGGTATGGGTCAACCATCTATCGGAATTTATTCCAATGAATTATTTGCTCACTATGGAGTAGACCTCATCATCCGTGTTGGAACATGTGGTTCCTATAAAGAAGATATCAATTTATTTGATGTATTAATTTGTAACACCGCTTCTACAGACTCAAGCTGGGGAAGACAATATGGCGTGAATGGTACTTATTCCGCAGGTGCGGATTTAGAGGCTATTGTCGCTGCTTATGAGGAATGTAAAAAACAAGGCGTTCCATTCCATGGTGGTAACATTCTTTCCGCCGATGTCTTCTATGACACTGATAAAGATATGTGGAAGAAATGGGCTAAGCTAGGTGTTATGGGTGTAGAGATGGAAGCTTATGCTTTATATTGCAACGCTGCCTATTTAAATAAAAAAGCTCTTTGCTTATTAACAGTTACTGACCACTTCATTAAAACAGATAGAAAAGCCACCGCTGAAGAAAGACAATTAGGTCTTGGTAAAATGGTGGCTGTCGCCGTCGCAACCGCAGAAAGATTTGCTAAGTAAATAAATTAAAATCAAACAAATACTCCTCGATTTGAGGAGTTTTTTGTTATAAAACGAAGCAATATACCGATATAAACATCAATACTGCACCTATTAAAACAAAGAGGTGAAATAAAGAATGGAAATATTTTATCTTACTACCGATCGCGTATAAAACCGCACCGATGGTATAAGTAATGCCACCAGATAGAAGTAACAATACACCAGTGGGAGTAATGATATCCCATAAGACAAATAAAGCGGTCACCACCACCCATCCAGAAACTAGATAACAGATCATTGATAAGACGCGATACCTATGAATATCTATCGAATTAAAGACTGCTCCGATAATGCAACATATCCACACAATCGCAAACATGATATAAGCGACAGTTCCAGTTCCTAGATTCCAAACATTATATGGTCTTAAAGCCACTAATGTATATGGAGCGTAAGTTCCAGCAATAAGTATATAAATCACATCATGATCCAATATTCTTAAAACTTTCTTACCTTTATTTTTTGCTAAGGCATGATATACACAAGATATAGTAAATAAAATGATTAAAGATAAACCATAAATAATAGAGGCACTAATCTTAAAAGGATCTCCTACTGGTATCACTTTAATAAGCATAAGTATTAAAGCTACTATGCCAAAAATAGCCCCTAATCCGTGACTTATCGCATTTAATAATTCCTCTGCCAAAGAGTATCTAGGAATGGCAACATCATCGATACACATGGCTATATATTAAAACGCCAATTTTAAATAAAAAATCTACCCATTAGTTTATTTCTCTATCTCTATATTTTTAAAAAGTAGAGTTATTTTTTTAATGGGTAGAATTAATTTTAATATATTTATATTATCTTTTTATTTTTCTATATAGTACGGTTAAGGAATTTAAGACCATTAAGACGGTTAAACCAGTATCCGCAAGTACAGCGATATACATCGGTACTTCTAGTCCTTTGATGAAATCTTGTAAGACTACTAATACGGCAACACCAATCTTAATGAATAAGGAGAAGATGATATTAAAGACCGCTACTCTTCTTGCAATTTTAGAAATCTTCACTGCATCATAAACTTTTAGGGGATCATCGTTCATGATGACGATATCAGAATTTTCCACTGCGATATCACTCCCTATTCCACCCATAGCGATACCGATATCACTACGGATAATACTAGGCGCATCATTTATACCATCACCGATAAAAGCCACAGCACCTTTACTATTATTAATTTCTTCTTCTAAGATTTTAGCTTTATCTTCTGGTAATAGTTCACTTCTATAACGATCAATGCCTAACTTCATAGCGATATCTTTCGCATTTTCTTCATGGTCACCTGTTAATAAAACAACATCGATATTTTCTTTATGTAACAAGCTCACCATCTCTTTGGCGCTATCTTTGAGTTTGTCAGATAAAACGACATAACCAAGATATTTGTTATCGAGAGCGACGTAGATAATTGTTCCTACTTCTTTAGCTTCTTCAAACTTAATGTTGTACTTATTTAATAGCTTAGAAGAACCCGCAATGACTTGTTTATTTTGATAATAACCAGCGACACCAAACCCTGCAATTTCGTTAAAATCCTTGATTTCTGAAGCGATTTTGCTCGTTTCTACGTTATGACAGATCGCTTTTCCAATTGGGTGATTAGATAAAGATTCAATAGCGTATAAATAATTTAATAGTTCTTCTTCTTTCACATTGTTGGTGTGAATTTTTTGAATGGAGAAAGAACCTTCCGTAATCGTTCCAGTCTTATCAGTAACAACAGTTTTTACTTCCACTAATTTGTCTAAGAAGGAAGCACCTTTTACCACAATACCATTTTTACTAGCTAAACCAATTGCTGCAAAATAGGCTAATGGAACAGAGATCACGATCGCACATGGGCAACCGGTAACTAAGATTTCAAGTCCATAATAAACAGCGTTCATCCAGTTTTGATTATTGGTAAATACTCCAATTAACCCCATCACTAAAGTGACTAATATAGCGACGACAACAACCGCTGGAGTATATACTCTACCAAATTTAGCGATAAATTCATCGGCTTTAGATTTCTTTTCTCCGCCTGAAGTAATTAATTCAATAATTTTACTAACTGTGCTATCAGCGTATATCTTTTTTACTTTAACAGTAATCTGCCCTTGTTTTATTAAACAGCCAGAATAAACATCTTTTCCAATTTCGGTTTTAACAGGAACAAATTCACCAGTTAAAGAAGAAGTATCCACTAAAGCGTCACCATCGATAACTTCTCCATCAACAGGGATTAACTCGCCAACTTTAACAATAATATTTTGATTAACTTCTAATTCTTCAGGAGAAACTACTTTAATTCCTTCTTCAGTGATTAAATTAGCGGTATCTACTCTAAGTTCCACCGCTTTCATAACCGCGGCTTTACTCTTATTCGTGGCCACCGACTCGATAATTCTTCCAATTTGGAAAAGGATAACCACCATTAAAGCGTCCATCGCATGATCCATCGCGATTGAATAATCATTATTAATATAATGAATAACGTGCTCTCTATGCGCGTCAAAATTAGTAAATTGGATGATACATAAAGTAAAGGCACCAATCGCTGCTAAAGAAATTAATAAATTATGATCAAGAGGATTGGTCTTATATCTAATATGTTGAATGACTTTATAAACGATATCATATCCAGAGACTAAAAATGCCGTTAGATATAAACCAAATCTCACCCAGTTATATTGTTCTTTTCCTAATAGGAAAATACATATCACTGTCACAATCGTGGCAAATATCACTCTAAAAAGGATAAGCCACATATTCTTGGTAAATATTTTTTGTTCGTGGTGCTCCTTCTTATTTAAGGCTTTTTCTTCATATAAATCTAAAGGATCATCTTCTACTTCTTTAATAACATCACTTAATTTATTAATAGAACAAGCTTCACCGACATAAGTGATATACATCTTATTCGTGGCAAAATCGATTTTCGCAGATTCAATATATTCTTGTTTATTAAGATGTCTTTCAGTTTTAGCCGCGCAATTCGCACAATCAAAACCAGAAATATGATAAGTTTTCTTAATTAATCCTTCTTCATATAGATTTAATTTATCTTCTTCTACTTCTTTAATAACCTTTTTTAATTCATCAATAGTTAAAGGTTTTTCTTTATAAGAAATAAACATTTTATTACTAGCGAAGTCGATAACCGCGGATTCTATATAATCCTTACTATTTAAATGTCTTTCGGTTCTAGCTGCGCAATTACCGCAATCGAAACCAGAGATATGATAAACCTTCTTCACCATATTATTCTTCCTCCATCGCGTGTTCTAAAGCCACACTGATAAGTTGTCTCACATGATCATCTTTTAAAGTGTAATAGATTTTCTTACCATCTCTTCTGACGCTTACTAAATCAAAATCTTTTAAGGTTTTTAATTGGTGAGACACTAATGATTGACTAGCACCAGTAGATTCCACTATTTCACTCACACATTTTTCATTTTGATTATCATCTAATAAAGTGAACATGATTTTTAATCTTGTGATATCACTCACTATCGAGAGCATATCTCTCATTTTGAATAAGATATCTTCATTAGGAAAACGATTCATAATTATTTACCTCGATAATATTATATGAACAACCATTCATATTTGCAATAAATATATGAACAAATTTTCATATGTAATTATTATTCATTAATGAATAAAAAAACTAGAGGGGATACCTCTAGTCTTAATAAATTAATGAATTAATTATGCTTGATCGTGAACTCTGATTCGAACATCATAGAAAGAATCTTTGGCAGTGAATTCAAAGAAAGCTTTGCTTGTACCGTAATACACTTGATCTAGATCGTATTCTATTTCATTGGTAGCTTGACTAGCACGATATACTAATGTGAAATCTTTTTTGACATCATCATAGACATATAACCAAATAGATGAAGCAACATGGGCCCAAACAGAGGAATTAAATTGAACCGCGAATTGTTCAGTGGTACCAAAGTCAAAAGCAAAAGTATATTTTTGATCTTTGACAACTTCGAATACATCACCGAAGTCAGCGTTCATTGTAAGGATGTTAGAATTTGGTAATCTGATTAAATCGCAATCTGGACAATAGCCATGTGCTTCATTACAGTGTTCCACTATTCTTAGTGAGAATTGTCCACCTGAAACTACTGTTTTATGAGAGAGTCTAACATATAAAGCATGAACATTTTCAGGAACTTCTGTTTCTTGACCTTCAACAAGTGATAATTCAACAGGATTATTATTTTCATCTGCATAATAAAGATTAACACAGTTAGAAGGAATATTTGTTAAAGTGAGATTGAATTTATGATGAGAGAATGGTTGAAGATGGTTTGGATCTTCCACTAATTTGAAGTAATGGTAATGTTCATCATCTTCAAAAGAGATACCGACCTTACTCCAACTACCCACTGGAATAGTTTCCCAAGTGTCACCATCGAATGTACCATTTCTAAATTCGCCATCAGCGATACATGCACCCGTTTTATCACTATAGATATGGTCTTCAAGAAGGAGTAAATAACCACTATTAATCACTTTATGAGCTTCGATAACAAAATAGACATTTTTATCTTCCTCAAAAGAAATTGGTTCTTGTGTCATATCATCTAGAGCGGTGTTATAGCCAATTAACAATTCGTCCATATTACCATTATCAAGTACTCTATAGGCATGAACGTCAGCGGCGATTTCGTTTTCGTGATCATAATCCCAGCCATCCCAGTCTTCGACGTGTAAACCATGTTTTTCGGTTAAACCACTCACAGAGAAGAAGCGTTTATCTCCAACGTTCATGTTTCCGATAAAGGTATTTGGGATACTAACGGCCTTATCTTCTAAAGCATATGGTTGACCTAGATACTCACCACATGTACAGAAGCCAAATTCACCAGGTGTGTGTTGATGTCCTGGAGTAGATGATGAAGATTCCGATGCAGAAGATTCAGAAGATGTCGGAGCGGAGGAACTTTTGCCTTTGCCCTTATTACAAGCACCTAAACCAAGAACAGTCAAAAGAGCTAAACTAAGAAAAATTTTACTATTTTTCATAATTAAAAATCCTTTCTAATCTTTTATTTATATAAATAATTTAACCGACAAAACTTTTTAGTCGCATCAGCCAATAGTATGATATTTATCTATTTTTAAATAAAAAACCGAACATCTGCTCGGTATTTATCAATTTAATTACTTTTATCTTTAATAACGATTCCAAGACCACGTGCTTCACTCACAAGTTCAGTACGTGTTTTAAAACCAGTCTTTTCCATCAGGTGTTGGATATGACTTTTAACAGTGGCTACAGAGATAAATAATCTTTCCGCGATTTCTGCGTTAGTGTCACCTGTTGTTAATTCTTTTAAGACATCTAATTCTCTTTCGGTGAAATCATGATTAGTAGCCGCCCCGATTCTAACAACAGGAGTTTCATCAGGATAGATATGTTTTCCTTCCATGGTTTTTCTCATGATATCTAATAAGCTATTTCTTTGCCCATCTTTATACCAGAAGGAATCAACACCGATTTTCTTCGCTCTTTTTAGCCAAGAATATTCAGGCATAGATGTAATGATGATGATTTTAATTTTTGGAAATTTCTTTTTAATTTCTTCTGCAGCATCTAAACCGTTATGACCTAAATCAGTCATCACATCCATAAGGATGAGATCGATATTATTAGACTCACATATCGATAAGGCTAATGAAGCGTTAGAAATCGAAAGAGCGTATTCAAAATCCTCACTACTTTCGATATAAATCTTAAATAGTTCGGAAGGGATATTTTGATCTTCCACAATCAAGACTCTATATGCCATATATTTATTGTATATAAAACTAAGTAAACCTCACATCAGCCGTTTGGATTATTTTTATTTAAAAATATCAACGATAAAACGAATTGATTATCATAGTTAATTTTAATAGAAGCGTTATTCTTTTTGATTAATTTTTCTAAATTTGCTAATCCACCTGTAAAAGAGATTGGTTTATCAGGTAATTCACCATTGTTAATAAAATTACATTCTATAAAATGCTCTTTTTTAATAAGAGAAATAATCATGCGGTCAGCGTGAGCGTGTTTACTCGCATTAGCAATAGCTTCTTGTGCGGCTATATAAAAGATATTTCTTTCTTCTTCATTTAAGATGGACAAGGGTTCATCTTTCCAAATTAAATTAATCTTTAAAGCTTTCGCTAAATCTATAATCTTACTTTCTATCACTTCTTTTTTATTTTCTTTTGCTTCCATAGATAATAAAGAAGCATTCTCTTGCCATAAGGCAAATATCTTATCTAAATTAGAAGTGTTTTCATTTTCTAAAGCCACTGTTGATAGCATTAGCCGATTCATCTCATCATGAATATTAATTTTCGCTTGTAAGATTTCTTGGTGTTTCACCACTTCATCGATACTCAAATTATAATTTTGAAGCTCTTGTTTTATCTTTGATAATTCAATTTTATCTTTCTCTAATTGTTGGGTTTTTAGATATTCACTAGTGACATTCATCGCGATAATTTCATGGAGATGTTCGTTAGTGATTAGAATATCACGGCTAGTAAATTTCCATCTCTCTTCACCAATGGATATAATCTTATCTTTTGTAGCCTCATAAAATTGAAGACCATTTAATAAATCTATTCCAATTAATCTATTGGATAGTTGATTCATCTTCATATTTACAAATATGACTCTTCCATTATCTTTATAATAACAAACACCACAGTCGATTTTATCTAGATAAATCTTAATCGAATTAACAGTTAAATAGTTCTTCTCATAACGGATATTAAAAACAAGTAAGATAATTCCTAAAATCGTTAAAACGATAAAGATTATTAACCAATAGATCCAGGCTAAATCCACCATAGCTTTAGAAACAATATTGATATTTCCACTACTAATAGATAAAGAATAATCAAATATCACCTGCCACAAGAAATAATTCGGAAGGAAAAGAAAAATTCCCATACATCCAAAAATATATTTCTTCTTATCAAAAGCGAGAACAGAATTTATGATATTTATTACTATAAGTAATAATGCCCATAAAGCAAAGAAGGCTCTAATTAAAGAAGATAAATTAGCAAAGGAGATCATATTTTTTCTCCTTTCTTCACACTTAAAGTGATATAAGTAATATCATCTTCAACAGTGATTAAAACTTTAATACCTAAAGCCTCTAATTCTTTGATCTTTTCTTTAGATAAAGAATGGCTCATATGTTCCACGATAAATTTAATCTTTACTTCCTCTTCCACTAAAAGGTTAACAAAGACACCTTTTAAGGAATCTAAATTATCTTCAATAATTAATTCTAAAACCTCTAATACCGCTAAAGCGGAAGATGAGTAAATTAATGATTTAGCCTCACCCATTAATTCACCAGGAACGCCATAATAATTTAGATAATGTAATAATTCCGCAATAGATATCTTTAATTCGCCAACTTCAATCAAAGAACTTTCTTCTGATAAAAGCATGAGATTTGCGTATCTTTTAATATAAGCTCCTAATAAAACTATTCTTCTTCGATATTCATCTTTTAGTTTTAGATCTTTTGATAGTTTTGCTTTTTTAGCAAGTTCAGAAATGGCTTGTGATTGTCTTTTGCTCTGTTCGGCGATGTTATCGTATAAAAGGGCTCTTTGTCTAATCTTAGCTTGTTGTTCTTCTAAATCATTTCTTAATTTAATTAATTCCGTTTCTTGTTTTAAACCTTCTTTAGCTTCTAATAATTTTTCATTAATAGAATCTAGTTCTTTCATGTCATCCTTCCAAAAACCATAACCACCAGGAAGCTTCATCTTATATAAAACTGTATGTTTATCAATTCTTGATCCACTTTCTAATTCAAATTGCTCTTTAGTTAAAGGAGTGACACTACTAGAGAGATAAATAGGGTTTCCTTTTTCATCGGTAATTTCAGAAGAAATAGAAAGATTTTGGAATATCTTTTTATATTCGTTATTCGTTGGAACTAAACCAAGATCAATACAACACTCCACAACTATCGCGATAGTAAAAATATGAGCTTCAGGAAATTCAATAATTGTGGAGCCATTTATTTTAGGAGCAAAACCGGTAAGTAAAATAATATATAATACCGCTCCAATAGTGGCTGGTATTAATATGACCCAAGCATTCTTTTTTGATTCGCTCACTCGACATTTAATAATGAGTATCACTACCGCCGCGATATATAAAGAATATTGCCATACGTTTATAACGTAAAATAACCATCCATGGTCATATTTATCATTCCAATCAATAAAGCCTTCTTGGAACTTAAATACTTGTTGATGCAAATCATTAGTGAGTATCAAAAGTATAAAAATGCCAGTCACCACTACTACCCATAACCATGATTTGGGTAAGTGGTCACCTTTCTTTCTAGACACTAATAAAGCAATAAAGAATAAGCATAGAGGCATTAATAATATAGGAACATAATAAAAATACCAAGTATGACGGGCTAAAACATCGACTTTAGAGAAAGCACTATATTTAATGCTTCGAAATATAATCAGTAAAACAGCTAACCAGGCAATTGATTTCATCAAAAAGGGTGTTGTTCCTTTTGGAGGAAGTCGATGTGAATAATATAAAACCAAGCAGAAAGATAACACTAAAAGATAGATGGAAGGTAGGTTTCTAGTGGGGAAATTATCAGCGATAAAAGTTAAAGAAAAAATCGCATTTACCACTAATAACAAATAGTAAAAGCCCATTCTTAATAATGTCTTTTTTAAGTCTTTCATGCTTATATAATTATTTATCATATGTTGATAAAAGTGTCTATCTTAGCAAAATAAAACCCTGAGTTTAATCAGGGCATAAATATGTTTTTGGAAATGCCGAACGCGTGGAATAGTCATATTTTTACTATCCGAACGCGTGGAATGGTTTTTTCTAAAAATCATTATATCAAATAATAAATTTGTTTAAATGTTTAGTGGCCAAATGGATATCGTTTGATATTTGTAGGTTTTATTGATTCTTTTAGAATGATTAAAGAGAAAAAAAGCCCACCGAAGTGAGCTATTATTCTTTGAAGAATCCTTGATGATCCACCATGTTCTCAATCGTTTCAACTGAATCGAAATGGAATGGATATATTTCGCTTAGTTGATATATCTTGCTATGGTAGTTTGGTTTAGTTTCTGTGTTATCGACATAGAAGTTAAATGGGATAGGATCGTTTAAACCCCAACTATAGACCCAATTGAAACTGCCGTTTACATTTAAATCATAGTCATGGCTTCCAAAAGGAGAATTCATATAGACCTCTTTAGCTTCATCCATGATATCGGCAAGGTTATTGCTATAGAATGTATCGATAATTTGAGTTCCATAAGCCATTCCAGTTTTGGCGTTTATTTTGTCTTTATAGTATTTGCCTCCGCCCAAATAGGAATCCATGTAGATGCAATAGAATTTGACATCTTTTCTTTTCTTGAGAAATTCTTCGATGCATTTATATTGTTGCCCACTTCCACCAGTTCCGTGGTCACCATCGGAATTATGGATAAGAGAGATAATCACCTTTGAGCCAAATTCCTCGGTGTTATGGTAAAAACCGCTTAACAAATATTGGCCACTTTTAACTGTCGTAGGATCAAAGGAATAAGCGTGCTTAAGATAGAAAGCATCCGCTGATTGTTCTTTATAACCTTTAGAGCCACAAGCCACTAAAGAAGTAATAGATAACAAAGTTATTCCGAATTTTGCCAGGTTTCTCATCAGCTCTATTTTAGCAAGATTATATTAATTGTTTAAATTGTTTTAAAAAGGTCTGCATAACACAGACCCCATAATCATTATCTATCTCTTATTTAAGAGCGTCTTCTTTTGAATTGAAGATTTCGTTATTTTCACGATATTCAATCTTGCATGGGAAGACCATGACTCTAGACTTGCCATCTTTCTTACCTAACTTAAATGGTAAGACTCTAATTGCTTTTCCGTCTTTTTTAATCCACTTATTAAGTAAAAAGAATAAGACTACGTAGCATAATAAGCAGGCTAAAATAACACTACAGATAACGATAAGAGCAATCGCCCAGCCTGGAAGACCCTTATGGGCTTCAACTAATTCTTCATATGCTTGTTCAGCTTGAACAAGGATGTCAACTTTAGCAGCTGGGATAGCGTTCTTTTCTTCTTCGCTTAAAGCATCGTATGCTTCTCTAGCGGCTTCAATTTTTTCTTGGCTTTCTTTGCTATATTCAACATTGCCGATGCTTTCAATTAGCTCAACAACAACTGTGATGTGATAATAAATATCTTCATCGTGAGTTAATGTAATGTAGTTTGCGACTAAAGCTTTTTGTTCTTCGGTTAAAGCATCATAAGCTGCTCTTGCTGCATCAATCTTATCTTTGCAATCTTGAGTGTATTCAAAATTACCAATTCCATCGATTAATGCTTTAACAGCATCAGCGCCTTCTTTTGCTAATTGGGCGTATTTTGCTTCAGCAGCTAATAATACATCATAATTGCTGACTTCTGGTTGATCACCTTCAAACAATGCATTATATGAATCTCTTGCGGCTTTGATAGCATCTTTACTACCGGTGTATTTAACTTCGCCAATAGCATCAATTAAAGCTTCAACATTATCAATTGCAGCACTTCTTAATGAAGCATATGTGCTTTCTGCAGCAGTCAATGTTGCTAAATTATCAACCATTGATTTTGCATCACTTGATAATGCGTCATATGCTTCTCTAGCAGCCTCAATACCAGCTTTGCTATCAGGGTATTTAACATCGCCAATGGCGCTAATTAAAGCTTTGACAGATTCAGCATCTACGTGAGCGGCTTCTAATTCTTGATATCTTGCTTCTGCGGCGAATAAATCATCACGATTACTGACTTCAGGTTGATCAGAATCAAGTAATGCATTGTATGCTGCTCTTGCTTCATCAATTTCATCTTTACTACCTGGATAAGAGACTTCACCGATAGCAGTAATTAAGCTTTCAACATTGTCAATTGCAGCACTTCTTAATGAAGCATATGTGCTTTCTGCATCAGTTAATATTGAGTAGTTAGTAACTAAAGCTTTTTGATCAGATGTTAAATCATTGTATGCTGCTCTTGCTGCATCAATTTCATCTTTGCTACCTGGATAAGAGACTTCTCCAATGGCAGTAATTAAATCCTTAACAGCATTTGCTTTTGCTTGATTTTCTAAATTTGCATAAGTTGCTTCAGCGGCAAGTAAAGTGGCATAGTTTGTGACAGCTTCTCTATCAGATTCAGGAAGGACTGCTTCATAAGCTGCTCTAGCGGCTTCGATTTTATCCTTGCTTCCTGGATAAGTAACTTCACCGATTTCATTGATTTTATCAATGGCATTTTGAATAGCGGCATTAATTGTCCATTTAGCATATAAGGTAATGCCACTGAGATAACTTGTTCCATTTAAAACGGTAATAGGTTCGCCTTCGCATTTAACGTTATCAAACCAACCGTTAAAGGTGTAACCAAGTTTATGACCATCAACTAAGTTAGTATCAGTGCCATAAGTGTGCTTGCCAATTAAAGAACCAGAGTTATCTCCAGAGTAGCTACTACCACTGATACCATCATAGTAAGTGATGTTATATTGATTTGGTGTCCAGTTAGCAGTGTAACTTCTATTACCCATCGAACCTTTTTTAACTGTAACTGTAACTGTTGGTTCACTAAGACCAGTTCCAGTCCAACCAGCAAAGGTATATCCGGTTTTAGTTGGATTATTTAAAGTGAAATTCTCGGAGTTAACGTCATATTCAGTAGGATTAGAATCACTACTACCACCACCTAAGTTATAAGAAATGGTATATTTTATGGCACTTGGAGCGCTTATAGTTCCAAAATCAACAGCGGAATTGTTAATTGTCTTTCCTTCTTTGATTCGATAAATGTTGCCACTTATCTGAGTCCAACCAGACGTATTTGGATTATAACCTGCCTTTAAACTGACATAGCCATAAACTGTAGATCCTTTTTTAAAGCTTGTACCACTTGTACTACCAGATGTGGCGTTTGTTGCTGTAGATAAAAATGCGGATTCTATACCACTACCAGCAGTGATAGTTGCTGAATAAGCTTCTGCATATTCATAAAAAGTAAAGCTATAAATATATAGAGCATCGGTATCAACGTTAGGATAGAACGAATATACATTGCTACTATCATTAGAAAGATACTCATCATAGCTATATTCGTGAGAAACAGTTTTTAATGTACCTTTTTCTAACGTTTTCACAAGTGCAGCAGGTGTTGCAGTTGTTTGACCTAACTGGAATCGACAAGTTGTATCAGAAGTAAGAGTATAGGTTAATACCCATTTTCTAAATTTATGTTCATTACCGCTATATTTAATAGCTGCTCTTTTGTTATTGGCTCCCGCAGTGGTTTGCTTTATTTTAGCGTAAGTTACATCACCTATTTTTTCGCTAGTGATTGTAGCATTCGTGTATGCAGACCACGGGCCACTACCGCTAATAAGTTGTGCAGCAGTAACGCTAGCCTCAGGGATTTCATAATATTGAGCTGCAGCATTAGCTTCTACTGCTTCCTTATCATTTAGTAAGACAATACCAGCTAATCCACCAAGACCCAATAAACATGAAAGTGATAATAACATGTTTTTATGTAATCTTTTTTTCATGTGTATTCCTCCTTTGGAATCAAATTACATTTGGAGTATATCACATGAAATGTCACAAAAGTGCCATACTACATAGTTTTTATAAAAATAAAGAACCAAAATATTGGTTCTATTTTCTAATATGGAGCACGTGACGGGAATCGGACCCGCGTATTCAGCTTGGGAAGCTGACGTTCTACCATTGAACTACACATGCATGTTAATAATTTTAATTAAAGATGATAATTAAGTAAATTAAAAGCCTATTTCTAGGCTAATAAACATTCTGGTGGGTACTGACGGGATCGAACCGCCGACCTCCTGTACGTCAAACAGGTGCTCTCCCAGCTGAGCTAAATACCCAATTGGTGCCGACTATCGGAATTGAACCAACAACCTACTGATTACGATTCAGTTGCTCTGCCAGATTGAGCTAAGTCGGCAACTAAATCGCTTATATATATTAGTAAAACTAAGGAAAACTTGCAAGAGATTAATGATGATATTTTGTAATCTTTAATCCTGAAGTATTAAATGCAAATGAATAATTCTCTTTTTTACAAATTCTTTGAATCGCGAATTTACCTTCCGCTAAAGCAAGAGGAAGTCCACCTGGGCACTGTAACCATTGACTGGCCATCACAAAATTCTTTAAACCTTTCACAAAACCGTTATGGGTATACATCGAGTCTTTATGAGTATATAAGAAACCCATATATGCTCCTCTAGAAGCATTGGTGTATCGATTTAATGTTTTCGGTGTAGAAACATCTAAAATACGTAAATTACCCTTAAATTGCGGGAATTTTGCAATAATTCTAGCTATAACAGCGTTTGCTAAATCCACTTTCTTTTGACGATATTGTTTAGGATTATTTTTATATAAATTATTCCAGTAATTATATTCTTCACCATATTGGTCGATTAAAACGCTATAGATAGTTTTACCGTTTTTCACAAATGTTTCTCTGTCATAGTTATAGTTTCTAATGGTTAAATGATTGATCTTAGTTCCACCGACATATAAAGGTTCACATTCAAATGAATATGGAGCTGGAATATCGGTATCATTTCCTTCAAAGGCTAATAAGCAACATGTTGGAGCGGGGTGACGTTTATGATTAAAGAATCTCTTATCGAGTTTATGATTTTTAAATTGATTTAATAATAATTTATTCATCGTGAAATTAGGATCTAAAGCGGAGATTACATAATCACCATAATATTTCGTGCCGTCCTTAAGGACCACGCCAATCGCTTTATTATCACTAGTTAAAACATAGGAAACTTCTTTATTAAGTTTTAAGGTTCCACCTAATGATAAGAAACGATTTTTCATCCTTTCGACCATTGGTTTAGAACCACCTTCTGGGATTCCACCATCGCCACTAGCGACAGTGGCATAGCTAAAGAGCATACAATATAAGTTACCAGCCCCTGGTTGAGCATGAGTCATCGCCCATCTAAGCGCAGGATGTTTAAATCTCTTCGCGTATTTATCGCAACTCATCTTCATGGTCTTTAAATAACTTGGCCAAACATTCAAAACATCTAATCCAAGCTTAAGGACTTTTAATGGATTCATCATTGACACAGGCATATCTAAAGGTAAATTGATGCTCATGATATCTCTAACCATTTTAAAGAAATGCTTAATTTCTCTTTTATCAACTGGAGAAATTGTTGTCCATTCTTTCTCCGCTTTATTAAGATCGCGGTAGAAAGTCACTTTGGTGTTTTGATATTCAAAAGTTCCCCAACTATCGAGTTGTAAGATTTTAGTATCTTTATCGATAGCACCGACGTTTTTCCACATCGTGTTAACATCTTTACCATCTTTAGTACCGGTTAACCAGTGGATACAACCATCGATATATCTTCCTTCTCTATACCAGCCTGTACATAGGCCTCCAACAGAAGGATTTTTTTCTAATATGACCGCATGAAAGCCGTTTTGCTCCGCATATATTCCAGCGGTCAAACCACTAATTCCAGCACCAATAATGAGAATTGTTTTTCTTTCCATGGCCATAATTTTATTAGATAAATAATAATTTAGTTCTCTACAAAAACCTATATTTACTCTACTAGATTATTTTTCTTTAGTAGAGTTTATCTTTTTCTTTAAGAAAAGAATGAGAACAACGATCTCGTGAACAACAATTGGAGCAAAGGATAAAGCGAATACTAAACCCCACTG
>JAFRPF010000027.1 GCA_017429285.1 Bacilli bacterium | reverse complement strand
CAAATTAGGAACATTAGGGATTTTATTTTTCTTATTTTCTTCCATTAGAGACCTAGCTCCTTGAGATATTTCTCAATTTCTTTATCAAGCTCATCTCTCTTGGATTCAAGCTCTTTAATTTCAGACATAACAGCGTGAATATCAATTGGTTCTTCTTCTTCAAAAGTATCAACATAGCGAGGAATGTTTAAGTTATATTCGTTTTCTTTAATCTCGTCTAAAGAGGCGACATGCATGAATTTGTCGATGTCTTTTCTATCTTTATAGGCATCGAGGATTCTTTGAATGTCTTCTTCTCTTAGATAGTTTTGATTTTTACCATTTTCAAAATATTTAGAAGCATCAATAAAGACAACATTATCAGAATTATTTCTGCATTTCTTCATGACTAAAATACAGGTTGGAATCGATGTTCCAAAAAATAGGTTAGCAGGTAGTCCAATAACTGCATCTAATAAGTTATAATCTTTGATTATTTTTGTTCTAATAACTTCTTCAGCGGCGCCTCTAAAGAGAACACCATGAGGTAAAACAACAGCGAGTGTTCCACTATCGGCCAAATGGTAAATCATGTGTTGAACGAAAGCATAGTCCGCTTTTGAAGAAGGAGCGTATTTTCCATCGTATCCATTGAATCTTGGATCATCTTCTCTTCCTTCTGGCTCCCACTTAGCAGAATAAGGAGGATTGGCCACCACTGCATCAAACTTCAAACCAGCGTGTTTTTCGCTTGGGCTATTTAATGTATCGTTGTTAGCAATATCAAATTTTTCATAATCAACGCCATGAAGAAGCATATTCATTCTGGCTAAGTTATATGTAGTTGTAACCATTTCTTGTCCATAGAGTTTAATGGTCTTTGGATTTTCAACATTATTCCTAACTCTCAAAAGCAAAGAACCAGAGCCACATGTTGGGTCATAAGCAGTTTTTAAACTCTTGTTTTCTAAAGTAACGATTCTTGCTAATAATTCTGAAACTTGAGCAGGCGTATAGAATTCTCCGGCCTTCTTTCCAGCAGAAGCGGCAAACTTACCAATTAAGTACTCGTATGCGTGTCCCAAAATATCAAAATTAGTTTCAGAGATATCTAAGTTTAAATCTTTGATCTGCAAAATAATTTTGCCAATTAATTTACTTCTTTCGGCTTCGCCTTTACCTAACTTATTATCATCCAAATCCATGTCATCAAATAAGTCGGCAAAATCATCTTGTGATTCAGAGCCAATTGTTGAATTAACAATGGCTTTAATACCTTCTTTTAAATCTTCGACAGTGAAGTCATTGACGTTAATTTTTTCAACAAAAGAATCAAATAAATATTGTGGTTCTAAAAAGTATCCAATAACGTTCGTGGATAGTTCTCTAATATCATCTTGCATGGATTTATCTTTCCATGCTTTCTCGAAAGTTAATCCGTCATCTTCTAATTCATCATTAATAGTTTTTGTGATTTTATCAGAAAGGAACTTATAGAAAATAAGTCCTAAAATGTAGTTTTTAAATTCACTGGCATCCATGTTACCACGGAGATTATTCGCCATTGCCCATAATTTAGAATCAACCTCGTTTTGTTGTTTTGATAATAATTCGTCTTTATCTGCTGCCATATATTTAACTCCTAATATACTGAATATTTTTCACAAACCCACGCTACCCACTCTTTAATCATTTTCATTAATTCGTTATTAGCTTTGATTATGTTATAATCAGGGTGTTTTTCTTTAAATCTATTTTTAACGCGTTTGTTTAATAATGACTTAATGTCAGCGTTATCAATTGTTTGGAAATAATCATATCTCGATAAGAGCTTTCTTAATTCTTCCATAGCAATCTCGGTTTCTTCGGATTTTTTTGATATTTCAGCTTCGCGTTGTTCTTCAATGAAGTTTGCTAATTCTTCATCTATAGATGCACCTTCAGGAAGAGTCGGGAACACATTAATGATGAAAGCTTCAAGAAGTTCTTTTTTGCTCATCAACACAGGATCCGTGGATCTTCTAAGAATCTTGATGATTGTATTAACATCAATTACCTTGCTTCCTGGATTTCCTTCACCCGCTTTTCTAAGCAAATTAAGGATATAATCAACATCCACTCTGTCGGTTTGAACCAGTTCAATATCGAATTCAACTTCTGCCACCACCGACACTTTGTCTGGATGCTTTTTGAATTCGTTATAAATCTCAATATATTTGGATTTAAATGAATTATATTCATCAGCCGAAATATCATCTTTTAAAGTAATTGGGAACGAGAATTCACAGAAATTTTGTAATGAAATTAGACATCTAGCAACTTTTCTGAATCTATTAACAAATTCGATTTTTGCTGTGTCACCTTGTAAAGTGTCAACATCATCTGGTGTTAATGTGTATTCTCTCAAATGTCTTAAAGCATTTCTAAAATCTTGAAGATATTCTTCAAATTTCTTCATTAAGACAATATTGTGGTCTTCTTGAGAATAAAGCTTAACAGCTTCTTTAACATCTTTTGGAGTGGTTCTATAACAAATAATATTGCCGAATTGTTTTGTTGATGATTCTAATCTATTTGTTCTTGAGAAGGCTTGGATGAGTCCGTGATACTTAAGTGACTTATCAAGGAACAAAGTATTGATTCTTCTTGAGTCATAACCAGTCAACATCATGTTAACAACAAGGATTAAATCAATATCTCCATTTCTAAATGCTTCTCTGACGTCTTCAAAATATTCAGAGCAGTTTTGTACGGAATACCTCTTTCCATTACATAGAGAATCAGAATAATCGTTCATTACTCTTTGAAGGTTTTGTTGAGCAATTGGCTGGTCAACTCCAACTTCCTCAGTATCTATATCGTTTGGAGCATATGTGAATATCGCTGCTATCTTTAATTTCTTATCTGGATCAGCTTCTTTATTTTGTTTAGCAAACTCATCATAATAACGCATCAATAAATCAATGCTAGAAACGGCGAATATAGCGTTGTATTTGTGATGGACGGTTAAATTATCATATGAATCAAAAACGTGACTCACAATATTGCTTATACGCTCTGGAGCATTAACTAACTCTTCAGCATCAATGGCTTCAACTTGTTCATCTTTAACTTTTTGAACTAAACGGAGGGTTCTGAAGTATTGAACGTTAAAACCGAGGACCATGTGAGCGTTAATGGCGTCTTTAATTTTGTAAGAGTGAACTGGCTTGCCACCAAAGATCATCTCCGTGGTTAATCCAGTAGCATTCATATTCTCAGCAAAGATAGGAGTTCCAGTGAAACCAAACATTTGAACATCTGGGAAAGCTCTCAAAATGTGTTTTCTCATTTCGCCAAAATTACTTCTATGGCACTCATCAATGATGAAAATAACTTTGTCTCTATTTTGTTCTACCGCATCAACGAATCTATCGTTCTTACAAAGATTGCTCATCTTCTGGATAGTTGTTGTAATCATCTTTGTTGTTGAATCTTTAAATGCATTATATAAATCTTCGCCATCATCAATCTTAACAACAGCGTCTTTTTCAAACGAGTTGAAGTTTCTAATGGTTTGTCTATCTAGGTCTCTTCTATCAACCAAGAAAACAACTTTGTTGTATTTTCCTGTATCTCTTAAACATTGTGCTAACTTAAATGATGTTAAGGTTTTACCACTGCCTGTTGTATGCCAGACAAAACCACTATTTTTAGTGTTCAAAGCCCTATCCATTAAGCCTTCGACAGCCCAAACTTGATATGGCCTTAGAATCATTAGGTCTTTTTCAGATTCGTTTAAGACAATGTAATGAGATATTGTTCGACAAATATTACACTTAGTTAATCTATCAGCTGCAAATTCATGAAGTTTATTAACTGCTACATTATCAGGGTCTGACCAAGTGAATAAGTTTTCCTTCTTGAATGGTCTATCTGAATTTGCAAAGTATTTAGTTACTGAACCATTTGATATTACAAAGTACTGAATGTATTTGAATAAACCTTTATAAACAGTTCTTCTATATCTTTCAATTTGTCCAAAAGCTTCATTAACAGAAACACCATTTTTCTTTAATTCAATCTGCACTAACGGCAAACCATTAACAAGAATTGTGACATCAAATCTGCCAAGGAATTCACCTGTTTGATTGATTTGGTGAGCTACTTGGACAATGTTTTTACACCAATCATTCTTTTCAAAAATTTTGATATTTTTCTTTTCACCATTATCCATTGTAATGGTCTGCATTTGTCTTAGATTCTTAGCGGCTCTATAAACTGTACTTGCAGCTTCTAAAGAGTTAACAAGTCTTCTAAATTCAGAATCTGATAAAGTAATACCATTAAATCTATCTATTTGCTTTCTCAGGTTTTGATAAAGCTGATTATCGTTATGAACACGAACAAAAGCATCCTCAGCATCGCTGCTGTGGAATTGAAGTCTTAATTGTTCTATAAGCTTATTTTCTAATTCAAGCTCAGTAATCTCGCCCTCAATATTCGGCATATCCCATATCCAAATCCAAATAAAAGTTTAGCACAGGAAGAAATGAATATTAATTATTTCCGTGCGAAACTTTAGGAACAAATACGAATTTTACTTATCTATTAACGAATTTAAATACTTTGATTGCTATACCACCAATTGCGATTAAAATAGTTGGAACGCCAAGAGCCAACGCTATCATTTGAGTTTTAAAATCGCTCAATTGATTATAAATTGGTAGCACAGAAAAGAAGGCATGAAAACCTACTTTTATGCCAGTCCATAAAGCTTCTAAGATTTGACCAATAATCATAGGCAATACCTCCTTTCATAAATTTAAGGTTAACCTTTAATTTAATTATACAAATTCGACAAATAAAAATAAATACTATTTCACTCGCTCCAAGGGCTGTTTAACCACCTGATTAATTCCTTGCTTGAATCTGATTCAAAAAGTGGTTTATCCCATTGGCCTTCACCATCTGGAGTCCTTCCATAAACTGTGTAGCGATGTCTATTCCAGCAACAATCAACTTGAATTGTAAACAAAACATCGCCAGTTTCTAAATCAGCAAATCTGAAATCATCGTACAGCGGGCCGTTTAATGGACAATTATTCTTAAACCATACATACCAATTTTGAAGATCTACTTTCCCATGGCCATTTATTTTCTTAATGATATTGCCCATTCTTTTTGTTCTCTTCATCAGAGATGAGTCTTTGCAGAACCAGTCATACCAACCAGCTTTAATTTGAGTTTTGACATCTGATTCATCGAAGTTACCTTCAAGGAATTCATCAATCCATCTATGTAAAGGAAGTCTATCCATCATTATTCAAGTACCTCCAACACATCACTAATTGGAACCATAACGTTCACGCGATTTGCAGCCGTCCAAGAAACTTGTTTGTCTTCCATATCGCCACCAGTGACTTTAATGGAAACCCAAGTTCCACGAAGAGCATGTTCATCAGTACTAATTTCAAAGGCCTCACCTATAACAATGTGACTACCGTATTTACGGAAAATAACTTTTACTTTTTGGCCGACTTTAATTTGTTCTTTTTTCATCGTTTTCTTTTTCCTTTCGTTACTATATATATCACTCTAGAGAGTGATAATAGCAAGTTATATAGAGGGTTTCAAAATTCCAAAATCAAATTCAGAAATTGAAAAAATTGGCCTCGCGTATTTTGTACGTCCAGCCCTCGGTACTGCTCGATATTATAAAAAGCCAACCGCGGGGGGATTGGCTATGCCAATAAGTTGTGAAATTTAATCAAGATTAGCGGTGGCTTTTTCGTGGGCTTCTGCAACCGCAAGAGCTTCGGCTTTTTCTTTAGGCTTGCCGCCAAAGACAATTTCAATTAATTCCCTAAATTCCTGATTCTTATACCAGAAGGGTTCACTACCTTTCGGATGATGCAAAACACGATATGCACATTCATGTTCAAAATCAGGACCATATACATCATATTCGATATCAAAGAAAGAACTCTTATTCTCGAAATTATGATAAATATTGAATGCATGTGTTGATATAACTTCGTGCTTTACATCATAATTTTTATCCATATAAAGTATTGCAGTTAATTCATCATCAATTATTTTGTAATTCAACAACTTTCCTGCTACATGAACATGCCTTAGATAAACTGCATCACCACTTTTATAGACGCATTTAGATAATGGTGTCCAGGTTTTGAATTTATCTATACGCAATTTTTTTATTTCCTTTTCGCGCCTTTTCTTGGCTTTATTAATTGATTTTTGGATTTGATTCATATTTATAATTCCTTTCTAATCATCCTCTTCGTTTTCTAGCTCTTCCCTCATCTTCCTAAGAATTCGTTTCTTCTTAAGTTCATTAAGCCTATCAAGTTCATCGATATCATCAGATTGGTCGAACCAAACATTATCTTCGACTTTCTTCTCGGCGATATTGATGAGGTCTTTCTTAGGGTTATATTCACGTCCGAATTTAACCATAAGGATGTATTTGATGGCCTCGAGGTCCGGAGGGAAGTATTTCTCTTCTTCCATGAGTTTTTGACGTTGACCACCACGAGGATCTTTCTCGGCACTACGATGATGTAGAACTTTGGTTTGGCCCTTGGCTTTTAATAATGTTGCGTCATATAAGTCTTGGAGAAGAGCTTCTTCACCTTCATTAATTGCTTCAGCAACTTCAGGATGATTCTTTTTAAGTTTGATGAATGTGGCTTCGCTAATGCCTAGATAAGCGCACATCTTTTTTTGTGTATAGAAAGAGCGGCTGGCCTTCTTGATGAAGTCCAACTTGACAGATAAGATTCCGCGTTTTTTCCAATCGCTATAGATATCATTTTTTCCTTTCTTCACTTTCTTTTACACTTTCTAAAGCCCTTAGTGGTCAAACTTATTAATCCGCTATGACCCGATTAAATATTAGGCTATTTAATCTCTATTGACTATGTGTCTACACTACACCATTTATTCTTTGAATAACTTTTAGTGATTTATCGATATTAGTCGATAGAAGATACATATTGTTATAAGAGATATAAATAGAGATAATACTCACGTTTCCGTTCACATATATTATCGGTAGTAATTAAAATGGTAATTCATCATCTAAATCATTTGACTCATTATTCACAACCTCGCTACTACCTAGGTTGTCAATTTCTTCGATATAGCTTCTATCTAGGTCGGAAGAAACTTCTGGTAAAGGTTTATCAATCCACTTATAACCAATAATGTTTCTTTTAACTCTAGAGACATTGCTATTTAGGGAGTTTTTGAAGTAATGAAACCTATCAATGATTTCACAGCCATTTTGGTCAAACCAACAGCATTCCTTAATTTTATGGATTGTGTAACTAAGTGCTTTGCCTAGCACTTCTTTATACATATCCTTTTCTTGTTCTTCTAATTCAGAGAGATATGAATCAATGATTGGTAACATAGGATCATTAGGAGAGAAGATTTCCGAATAAAGAACCACATCAGTGGAATGACATGTTTTAAATGGGAGCTTTGCTATCAAAGACTCTATCATTCGTTTTTTATCTTTGTATTTTATTCCATTCATCATCTATCTTCCCTCCTATCTTATGAATCATGTATCTAGATTTATCATTTATCATTTCTTTGTGTGTCTTTCTTTAGACAACAAGAATTCATCAAGATTTTCTTTCTTGATGCGATATTGATTACCGATATATGACGCTTTAAGGTCGCCACTTTTGATGAAGCGGATAATTGCAGTCCTGTTGAACTGTAAGATTTCCACTAAATCATTAACGGTATAAACAATTTGTCTATCTTCCATTGTCACTACCTCCTGACTTGAATAAGAGATTCGACATGATTAATTCACCATTGCTATTCTCTCTATCAAGGGAGTGGTTATATATCATCGTAGTCGATATATCCTTATGACGAAGTATCAGCTGTGCTTCATCGATTGATGCACCACTTTTGATGAGATTAGTAGCAAAACTATGTCGAAGTGAATGTGCTGAATAATGAGGATCATCAATGTTTATTCTTCTTAAGAGTTCTTTGATGATTCCTCTAATATTTCTAGTTGTTAATCTAGATGAATTTGCATTCCTGGAGTGGGTGATGAATAAGGCGTCGTTATCATCTACTCTATCTAATAGATATGATTCGATAATTGCATATACCTCATCTGATAATTTGACATATTCAGATTTGTCATCTCTCCCTTTCCCTTGGACATACAATATGTGAACATTGTTTTTAATTGATAAGTCTTCTTTATTGGCTCTTTCAACTTCGATAGTTCTAAGGCCAGTAGTCGCGATTAATGCGGCTATTGCATAGTTGCGTTTACCTTCTAAATCTATCGCTAGTTTATGAGCTTTTTGAAGAAGCCTAGAGACTTCTTTTAGAGTTAAGGTACTTCTTTTGAAATCCTTCGTGATTCTCTCACCGCGAATTCCCATCATGATGTTGGGATAGATATCATTAGACGCTAACTCCAGGAAGAAGCCTCTTAGGACAACAACTACCTTTTGAATCGTTGAGGCTCCAACATGACATTCGTCATTGAGATATTCTTTATAGGCTATTACATCCTCTTTAGTTGGTGACATTAGAGCTAAGCCTTCAAGATATCCTAGGAACGAATACAGTATCTTCCTATATGATTCCTTGGTAATTGATTTTCGATCTAGCCTATTGATATAGGCATCAATCTCATTTCGGAAGTTAATAATCGGATAATTCATCTCTTTTACCACCTTCCACTTTTCTTAAGTAATCCATCTCCGAGTCGTAGAGATCTTGGAGTGGAATATCAAGTGTTTCGGCAATAAGACCCATAATTTTGAGACTTATTCTGCCTTTGGAATAGCCGCTTTCGATGCGCGAATAATGTTGGTGGGTTACACCAATGCTTTCAGCAACCTTTCTCATAGAGAGGTTCTTCTTTAATCGCGCATTTACCATATACATGCGACATTCTCTTGGTTCGGTCATTTAACCACCTCCTGTAATCTTCTAGTACCCGGGTACTTTGGTTTGTCGACACCTAAAGAATACCGCCTATTTGTCAATAAAAAAATTCATCAAAAAATGGCCAAAAAAGTTTGTATCTAGAAGCCGTTACAAATTCAAAAAAATTAGTACAAGCGTCAACATATGTTTATCATCGTTTATCATTTGTTATCATTTGTTATGCGTTGTTTAGCTAACATAAAAATATTTGAAGTTTGTATAGAAAATCGTTACATGTATATTTAAAACACATGTTTTGATATAATTTGTTCAGCATTTAATTACATCGGAGAATCATTATGAAAAGATCCACACCTGAACTAAAACCTGTTGGAACATATCCACAGATGAGTAGGGAAATAAGGAGGAATGTCTTCCCTAGAACCATTACAGTCGTTGATAAAAATGGAAAAAGACAAAAGAAAACAATCCATGGAGAATCCCAGGATGAATTATTAACAGCAGTCCCTTCTTTGGTTAATAGAAATAACATCTATGCTTTTGAACACGGCAGAAAAGATATCAGAATATCTCAAGCCATTGATGTCGCTAATCACTATAACTGTACATTAGATGCATTATTCTCTAGAGAAATAAGTGGCTATGGTCAAATAACAAATAGCCAGATTCAGATGTATGAAATTGCTCCTGTCACCAACAATACTTTTAGTATTGCTCATTCTTGGAAAGGTAAAGATTATAATTTTAGAGAAAAGATAAGGGCAAATGCCACCATCATCGCTTTTAGATTAAGAGAAGGCGTATCCACTCTTGGTTTAAAAAAGGATGATGTTTTATTGGTTGATACCGATTGGACTCGTTATATCAATACGAAAATGTATAAAAAATTCACTGTCATTATGATAAATGAATCAGCGAGAAGAGATGTTGATTTTAATTATTACTATATAACTGAAATGGAAACAGTCTATGACTATGCAAATATCAAAGCATCTAGGGCTGTGGTTTATGTAAATCAAGATGGTAAAAAGACAATTAGAGAAATAACAGAACTAGAAGATGAAGAACTCATGTATGGCGTAGTTTTTGAATCAATTAGGTATTATTAATTTGGTACACTTTAGACAACTATCAAAAATAAAAATGTCGTGATAGAGTAATTACGGTGATATTAGAGATGGGCCTTTGGTCCAAACATCCTCTGGTCGCATAAGACTGGAGGATTTCTCATGTTAAATATAAATAATAAAAATACAGAAAAGGTAGTCGCTGAGGCGATTGTTTTAGATTTGTATCAAAAGAATCTACTTACAAAATCTGAGTATATAGCTATTGCTAAGGAGCTCAAGACATCTCCTAAATTGGTTGATAATATCACTCTTTCGAGTGATATATGTATGTAGGAGGTATCTTAATGGAAAGAACTGTTACGGTTATTGAACCAAAAGTAAAACCAAAATTCCTCACTGATGGAACTGCTTTGATGCCTGGACAGAAAAGAGTCGCAGCATATTGCAGAGTTTCCACCACTAAAGAAGAACAAGTAACTAGTATTGATAATCAAGCTGATGAGTGGCAAAAAAGATTATCAAGTGATCCTCGCTACATCTTAGTGGGAATTTATGTTGATCACGGTTTATCAGGAACTAACGCTGCTAATCGTGTGCAATTAAACAAAATGATTGATGACGCAAAAGCCGGCAAAATCGATAAGATATTTACTAAATCAATATCTAGATTCGCTCGTAATGTCGCTGATTCAATCAGCATCGCTAGGGAATTAAAAGAAGTAGGTGTTGAAATATATTTTGATGAAGAACACCTTTCCTCAATTGACCCTCATAATGATGTGATGTTCACCATTGGCGCCTTGATGGCCCAAGAAGAAAGCCGTCATATGTCGGAAAACATAAAATGGACATTTGAAAAGAAAATGAGGGAAGGGTGTGTATTTCTTACCGATAGTAAATTCCTTGGCTATCGAATTGATCCAGACAATCCTAAGAATCTAATTATCGTTCCTGAAGAAGCTGAAATAGTTAGATTAATATATGATTTATATCTAAAAGGAATGGGCACAAACGCAATATGCCGTAAATTAGAAGCGGAAGGCTATCTTACAGGTACTAAAAAGAAAAAATGGTATCAATCCACAATAGAAAGTATCATCAAAAATGAAAAATATTGTGGAGACTTATTGCTTCAAAAATCATACACGCCTGACTTCTTAACACATAAGCGAGTTAAAAATGAAGGACAGGTACCTAAGTATTTTATTGAAGATAATCATGAACCTATCATTGATAAAGAAACATGGAATAAAGCTCAAATCTTATATCAAAGAAACAGGGACAAATTCTGTGGTGTTAATAAAAACATGAAGAAATATACACACCGCTACCCTTATAGCGGCCTTCTAATGTGCATCCATTGTGGCGATTCTTATAAAAGAAGACATTGGACACAAGGATATAAAACCCCAAGAATTGTCTACCAATGTAGCAATTATATTGAAGGGAATCCAAATGAAAGATGCCCTGCAAAGCCTATCAGCGAAGATATAATCGCTAAAACTTTGTGCGAAGTCATAAACAAAGTTTATTTAAAAGATTCATGCATCTTCAAAACCGTATTCAATCTCATCAAAAAGAATCTTGAGATTAATGAGGCCGCTACTGATATAACAGTTATTCAAAATAAGCAAAGTGACTTAGAAAAAGAAATAACTGCAATATTATCGCAAAAGGCTGTGGCTACTACTTCAGAAGAACAATTCATTCTGGATAAAAGCTACAGAGCCAAACTGGAAGAATATAAAGGTTTAGATAACCAAATCGCCGAGGCCTTAGACAAGCAAAAAGAAGCTGATTATGCTAAGCAAAGGATTGAAACCATTAAAACTATACTTAATACTGATTCCATTACCCCAGAGCTTATTACAAAGCAAATAATTGATGCATTCATTGCTAAGGTAATCATCATTGATAGGCAACATATTGTGATTGTGATTAGAGTGACTGAAGGACTTGGTAACGATTATATCAAGGAACACCGATATGAGATTATTGATAATGATCCGATTCTTACTGGTCAAGTTCATCTAGATAGAAGATTCAGACCAGAGGATCTTGAATACAAAGTAGTCTTAATATAATTCAAAAGAACCAGCAAATCCCAAATATAATGGCAAAATTGCAGGTTCTTTTTTTGTGTTAGCATTTTCCAAAGTCTACTCTAAAGTTTACTTTTAAAGTCTACCATTTTGTGTCGATCTCTATATCCCCTAAAAATACGAACTACCTCTGTCGCAGGGAACACATGTTTACAATGTCGACTTTGGCAATTATCATGTTACAAAATGAAAAATAGAGAAGTCTCACTCCTCTAAATTTTATGAAAATATTAGCAACCCAACTCTTAGAGTTGATGTAACAATATAGAACAATGTATTACTTCTTGCTATCTTTTAAAAGCAATCCACAAACTGTTTCGACATGTGCGGTCATCGGAAACATATCTACAGGTTGAATATAATTAACATCGTAATACGGTGATAGATATTTTAAATCTCTGGCCAATGTTTCTGGATCACAAGAAATATAGATTACTTTTTTAATCTTTTTATTAATTAGCGTT
>JAFRPF010000013.1 GCA_017429285.1 Bacilli bacterium | reverse complement strand
TGACATCCTTTGAAAATCCTCCAAGACTCTCAGACTTTTTCCAAGAATCCTGGAGATTCCTCCGACATCTCTAAGAATCTCTCCAACTTTGTCGGAGTTTCTTGAAGAATCTCACAAGACGGGGTTTACTGATGGCTTACAAATCATTGATTACACTTGTCCATGTGGTTATGGAAAAGTTCACAATCCAAACATGTAATTCGAGAAGAGGCGTGTCAAAAAGCACGCCTCATCTTAATTCAAGCCATCCAACATAATAAACGAAGCCCAATATTCTGGTTTATCATATTTACCATTCTCAACTTGGCGTAGATACTTCTGGGCATCCTTTAAAGATTGATGTTTAGTCTTTCCATTCATTAGATTTTTATAGAATTCCACCATCAGTATCTTTGTCGCCTCATCATCAACTTTATTTAAACTCATCATTAACGATCTGACTCCAGCTTTTTTAAAACCACGTTGCAGGCCGACTATGCCATCGTGAGAAATATCTCCTTTTCCAGAATCACATGCCGATAACGTTACAAGATCAATATTGTGTAAATCAAGATAAGAAATATCATTAGCAGTCATAATTCCATCATTTTCAGTATTTATTGAATCATTATAAAACAGCATATTACCTCCAGACATTACTATAAATGATCTTGACATTGCATACTCTTCGCTGCTTGAACTCTTATCAGACAGGATAAATTTGTATTTAGATTTATCAGTCTCATCCGGATTAATATACATACCATGTGTTGCCAAATGTAAAATATCTACAGGTATACCAGATAACCCTTTCAGAGACTCTTCTGTTCCAAATATTGATTCACGAGTTTCACATGTTATACCTTTACCCATAAGGATTTTCGAGATTTGCCTTATCTCTTCAATGGTATTGACCAAATAATCGAAACTACCTCTGTTTGAAATTGCCCTAGTCAAACCCGTATATTGTTTATCAAAAAAGACAGTAGCATCCCCTTTTTCATCTTGTTTTTTTGAGTTATAGTCTATGCCTCCATACAATACTGCTTTTTGTACTCTATTATTGTTTCTATTTCTGCGTAACTCTCTTGTGGATGATAGTCTTATCAATGCTGGTGTAAATTCTGCTCCTTTATTCCATATTGGAAGATATTCTATGCCTAATAAATCAAGTTTTCCTGAAGGAGAAAAGAAAACATTGCTCGCATTAATAATCTCATTATGGAGTTTTCCCCAAATTAAGTTTGACAATTCAAGAGAATCAGCTTTTTCTTTTCTTAAAAGATTATTCAACTCTGCTTCTTTAAATAAATTATACAGCATAGGAGCTTTTGAATGATTATTAATAACTAATGCATAATACAACACATTTTCTTCTTGGTCTGTATATTTGCCAAACTCAATGGCAATCTCTTTTTCCTTCAATTTATCTCGAACGTCTGCCCATGTAGTCTTATTCAACATATTATATCCACATTCTGTAATTTTCTTTGCTAAAGACCAGCCCATATTATCCAGTTCACGCATTATTGAGTCTATATCGCAGGATCTTTCGTCTATGGGTAAAGCTTTTTGGGCGTTTAAAAATATTGAAAGCTTGTTATATTCTTCAAACAAAGAAGTCAAATTTTTATTTCGACTAGTCAAAATAAAATTTCTCAAGTTCATATCTACAGATAGCAATAAGCCTTTTGAAAACAATAAAGCATCATACAAGAGAGAGTTTGAAGATTCACTGTTTTGGCTACAACATAAGGATGGTAATTTCGTATCAAAAAAATCTCTAAATTGTAATTGCCAAAAAGTATTGGCATTTTTATAGGGGACTGATAAGACTGATTTGTTAAAGTTAGCAACCATAATATCAGAAATTGTTCTATAATATTCAATCAGGCAATCTACCCTTCCCTCTTTTTTTAGAATTCCATTTGTATATTTCAGCAGGGCTTTTGCATAACTTAAATCTTTGTTTGATAAAATTTGTTTTCTTATTTGGAATGCACTATCACAATATTGAAAAGATTTGCATAAATCCATTCCTTTAATAATAGTAGACATTGCATCTAAAAGGTCGGCATAATCCAAAGACTGTTTACCAATGGTTCTTGTCTGATACTCCATTGCCTCTTTACATATTCTTAAGGCTTCAAGAGTGTCTCTTTTTTCTTCCAAATAAAAAGAGATTTTTCGTATATAGAGAGAATTAACGATATAATTAGCTTTAACTGTTTGATGGTTTATATTCTGCTCCGCTTTATTTAAATAATACAATATACTGTCATTATCTGTTTGGAAATCACTAACTCCAAGACATGTTATAGAATATCCATTATCGTAACTTTTAGATGATTCCAAAATATCAAATGCTTTTTTATAACATATTGATGAATTTCGGAGGTCGCCAATATTTAAATACAAAGCAGCAATATTATTAAGTATCCGAGCGTAATTAGGGCTTTCGCCATATGCAAATCGAAAAATATCAATAACTTCTTTTATCATCTTTAACGCCTGAGGATAATTGCCTTTAAAAAAATTAAGACAAGCTAGTTTATCGATTACATCAGCATATTCAGGATGTTTTTCTGCATTTCTTCTTTCCAAGTATGATTTTGCTTCCAATGCGTAATCGTATGCAGTTTCATAATCTTGTAACTCTTCATATACTTTTGATAAGTGGCATAATGTATTTGAATAATCAAAATGTTCATTTTTGCAAAGACCTTTTTGAAGGTTTGCAGCCAATTTGTAATTATCAATAGCGTCTTGTACCTTTCCTATTTTACGATAATAATATCCTTTTATTGCTAAAATCCTGGAATATCTTAGAGTATCTGTGTACCAATCCTTATTATCTTCTATAAACTGTAAAGCTTCGTTTAAATATGAAAGGGCAATGGCACTCTTGAAATTATTATTAATCATGTCTGATGCATAATTTACAAGAGAGTTCAAATAATTCGGTAAAGAATTTTCGATATCATACTTTTGTTTCACAAGATTACGCCGAATTTGCAAACACTTTTCCCCCAACCGTATTGAATTGTTATGATCACCTAGATGGCTATAAGTCGTAGCAGCATGTGACAAAACCATGGAGTAAATCGTAGAGTCCTTAATTGCAATTGAATCACACAAATATAATAGTTCTTCGTAAATTGATTTTGATCTCTGATAATCTCCATTGGATATACACAAACCGCCTAAACCATCCATTTCATTTATATATTCGTAAGAAGGATATATAGTATTATTAACGGCATACTCCTTTATATAAATCGCATTTTTATAATCCTCAACGTCCTTATATGCATCCGATAAAGTAGTCGCTAGGTCTAAATCTTGCTTTACCGACTCTATGTTTTCTTGGCCAATTTGTATTATATCATCATATTTTCCTATAAGATTATATAATCTCATTAGGTTAAGTAGCATAACGTTTATCCTTGAATCATTTTTATCAAATACAACTTTACTCAACTGATACGCTTTATTTGCATATACGACAGATTCGTGAATTTTATTACATGAATAATAAACATATTGAATGGTAGAAAGCAGACTTATATATTGAGAACTTTTTTGTGAATAAAGGCTATCGCATATTTTGAGAGATTCCATAGACATGCTAATTGCATCATCGAATTTTTGAGCATGGAGATAAAATTGAATTAAACCCCTCATGGCCTGATAACTTTGGGGATGGTATTTACCTAATCTTTGCTGATAGATTTTGTAAGCTGTAATTAATGAATCTATGGCAATCTGCGTATTACCAATTGCTTCTTGAACACATGCATAATTATATAATGAATTAGCATACAACTCATGATTTGGTCCATGTATTTTATTTCTAATATTTAATGCCTTTTCACCATATAATAATGCTTTTCTATAGAATAAAGTATCGGTATGAGCTTTTTTTAAGTATGCCAAACTAACATTTCCGTATGATCTTGCTAAATAATCCATGTTGCTAGTATCTTGCGCTATCTGCTCAAATAATTCAATCGCTTTATTACCCCATTCAATTGTTTTCTCATTTTCTTTTGTATTTGGATATTCCATTGTAAGATTATACATTGCCCATGCACAAGGAAGCGAATTTAAACCATAAACAAATCTTGAAGCTTCCAATTGTTTTAAAGTATAATGTATTGCAGAAGCCCAATCCTTCTCGTTCTCCTTATTCACCGCCAATTGACGAAACTCATCAATATCGTATTCTGTATAAAATGTATTATACGATGCATTAAAATCTATACCATAAATATTGAACGCCTCATTACTCTCATCTTCAATAATATTAATCTTTTTTGCTGTAACATGAGGGAAATATAGAATTACATTTAAGCAACATGAATCATCAAATTCTCTTTTCTCTGGGCTAAAAGGGATTCCTTCAACTTTTAAAATCTGATATTTTTTCCCATTAGTGACTTCTTCTATATATGTTTCTTTAGAAATACTTGCCCATGAATTCTCTTCTGCTTGATAGGAACAATGAATAATAGTAGTGTCTTTAGTGATTTTTATTTTTTTGACACGGAAAGAAGGGGTGTCAGTTCTTTCAAATACTGGATTTATAATGGTTTGTGCTTCACCCTTAATGAAGCAGATCATCATAATTGTCAGAATTAGTAATTTCTTCATAAGGCTCTTGGGTATTTATTCAGTTTAATCCATCTAACAATATAAATGATGCCCAATACTCAGGCTTATCATATTTCCCGTTATCAATCTGGCGTAGATGCTTCTGAGCATCTTTTAGAGATTGATGTTTTGATTTACCATTCATCAGGTTTTTATAGAACTCTACCATTAGTATTTTAGTCGCTGTATCATCAACCTTCCATAGTGACATGAGAACGGATTCAACCCCTGCTCTTTTGAAACCACGCTGTAAGCCAAACACACCGTTTATTTTATCTACATCTCCTAATCCTGTTTCACATGCAGATAAAACAACGAGATTAGTATGACTCAAGTCAATGCGTGAAACTTCCTCTGCCGTTAAAATACCATCTTCAACTCTATTGTTTGTAAGATTTCCTGTCCATGCATTATTCGCTCCTGCAAAAAGAAGTCCTGAATATTGCATTGAGCGATCCCCATATGTATAACTACCAAGGTTGTTGAAATAGTTTGTAAGTGTAGTTGTTTCATTTGGGAAATAGAATCCATGTGTTGCTATATGAATAATATAAGGAGATCTTCCATCTATTGATTTGAAGGATTCCTCATTAGCATTATCCATACTATATACATTTACCGACAAACCATTTTCATTCGCGATATTACTTATGCTATCTATTTCTTCCCTTGTCCCGGGTAACAGTTCCCATGTGCCACGTTTTAAAGATCTTGTTGCTAACAATAATCCTGGCGAATAAGTATTATATACCTGCGCCATTTTTTCCATTTTTTCTAATTCTTCATTGTAATTTATATCTCCATAAATAATCGCATTTTTATCCAGAACTACGGTTCTTCTTTCTTTTTCGTGTATGCAAGCTGTTGTTGAAACTTCATAAAGGTTATAACTGTCGGCTAGTCGCCTTGTGCCATCTGAAATTGCAGAAAGATTAATTCTATTAATGAGTCCCGTTGGCGAATAATATATTGTTTCTACATCATTTATATATGGCAATATTTTTGCCCATAGCATCTGGTATAAAGTGTCGTTTGTGGTACTATAAATATGATTGGGATCATACTGATTTATAGAATCCCCAACACACAATATTTCTTTTAATTGATCTTCTGAACAGAGAGAAACGAATTGCGGGCTATCATCATGTTTTTTAAGAATCAATGCGCCATATGACAATTTTGAATTTTCAATTGGTATTTCCACTTTTGGTATGAATATAAACTCAATGGCAACTTCATTATCAGACAGCATATTTTTTACATCACTATAGGATTTGAATTGATTTCTTAATTTCTCTCCAAAGTCTGGGATTGAAGATACTATTTGTTTCTCCAATTGACTGATCTTTCGCCTATAAGAATCTAAAGAATCATTTAACAACCCTTTATGTGTTAGTTTTGCTTTATATTGTTGCATTATTGAATATTGTTCTTTAGTATAGCTACTCTGCTTTACTATATTCTCAAGGAGACGTCCTGAATTAATTAACATACTCTTTGTAAATAAAGCATTATTATAAGCCATTTGTTTGATATCATTTGTTTCAAATAAAGAAAGTGTCAGATTGTTTAAGAACACCATTTGTTCTGACCATTGATTCCAATACTTTTCCCGTTCTAACTCGGAAAATCTCCCAAAGATTTCTGTTAGATTGTTTTTTGCATTTTCATTATAGGCAAAAAGTTTCTCGATAATTTCTGGATCTCTTTCCATACATAGGCAGAATAAATAATTGTAATCTAACATATCTTTAATGTATCCATCTTCATCTAGCAATAGTGCTTCTTCTATTAGTTTTTTAGCATTTTGAAAGTCCTTAGTAACAATGTGGATTTCAGATAAATTACTCATTGCAAGAGCTTTTGCACGTTGATTTCTTTTTGTTGTAGCATCGTTTATGATTAAATTATAAACTTCTTTCCCCTTATCGTAGTCTCCCATTTTTGCATAATTAGTGGCAATGTTATTCAGAATAAGATAATAATCTGAAGAGTTAATATCTTTTCCATAGAAACTATTACAGATTTCAAAAGCTTCATCTAATCGTTCATTTGCTTCTTTATAGAAACCCTTCCTCGTATAAAGGAGTGCAATATTAGAAAGTAATCGAGCATAAGATATACTTCGATCATTGACCTGATGGAACAATTCTATAGCCTGCTTATACCACCATATTGATGATCTTGTATCATTAAGAACATAGTATAGTAAACCCTTTGATGAATAAATGTGCCTTATCATATTCGTCTTAACATTGTTGTATTGAAGAATACCAATTGCTCTATCAAGCGTAGAATCTGCTTCATTGTAGCGACCTGTTTGAGTTAAAGCATCTGATAATAGAACAATTGTATTAATATAGTTATAAAGACCGATACTTTTAAAATTCTTTTCTTGATAATCTTTTACATTATTCAATTTTTCAATAGCAACATCAAAATTTCCTGCTAAAACATCATTAAAAGCATCGAATGTAAAAACAGGCACATTAGAATAGTTTAATTCTGTATTTTTAGTATGAGTATTTACATTCCTGTTATAAATTGCTCTAATTGACAGGATTCTTTCACGATATATCTCTTTCTCTTCAGAAGATACATCTTCTGCGTTCTCAATAATTTCGGAGGCCATTTCTGCATGTAATAAACCATCATCTTTCATATTTAACATCATCTCCGCATTTGAAAGAGTTGTTAAAGCATACCCATATTCTTTAGACTTCTCCCCTGATATTTTTTTTGATGCATCACAAGCTTTAAGCGCATATTGATATCCCTTATTGATTTCCCCCATTCCATAATACAACAAACTTATCATACTTAATAATTCCGCATAGGCTGGGTATAACTGTGCTTCTGTATGTCTCTGAAAAGAATCATAAGATAACATAAAATATTTCTCAGCTTCCTCTTCATCTTTCATGAAATATGAAGTATATCCAACATAGTGCTCAGCCAAAGGAATATATATGGAGGTGTCGTCTATTTCTTTTATGAGAGCATAAGTATTGGTAATTATTTCTTTTGCCTCTTTCCACCTATTTCTCTCCATATAATATTTGCATGCAGCGCCTTGTAAACCGTAAAAGTAATCTAAGTCTTGAAGATAATAAAATTTATCTGCTTGAAGATTTCCCTCTTTTATAAGTCTTCTATTAATTTCAACACACAACTCCACTGCTTTCTCTTTCCAAAATATAGATCCATTTATGTCACCATAGTTATAGTACAAATCAGATAGGTTATATAATCCTATTATATACAAAAGCGACTTCTGCCCATAAATACACTTTGAAGCCTCAATTTCTTTTTTTTTAAAATCAAAAGCCTTAACACTGTCACCAGCGGATGACCAAAAATCAGCCATTTTTGAATAATGATTGTAATCTGATTCTTGACATACATTTTTAATTTGACTTATTAAACTTACCCCATAAATATTAAAAGCCTGTCTTTCGGGGGATTCGATAAAATCAAAATGACTTGATCCTTTTATGGAAGGGAAATAAAAAAGCGCCTCACATTCCTGTGCAAAAGAGAAATCTCTTTCTTCAGGGCTAATAGGTAGCCCTTTACTTTTTATTAATTTGAGTTTTTCATTTGATGGATAAGTCAGAAGATAAGTTTCTCCAGAAATATTAGCCCATGTGTTTGCTTCGGCAAAGAAAGAACAATACACATAAGTGGTATCAGAAGATAATACCACCTTTTTTATATGTAGTTGGCTCATATCTGTCCTATCAAACACAGGGTTCTCTATTGTTTGTGCAAACGCATTTGTGTAACATAAAAGAAAAAATGGCAGGTAAAGTATAAGCCATTTCACAAATCTAACCTTATAAGCGAACATAGGCCTAAAAATTTGAAAATTCATTTTTACATGGCAAATATAAGAATTATAATTGATGTATGCAAGTTATCAAGTAAAAAAATGCTTTTCACAAGGCTTGTTATTTAAAAATGCTTGGATTTTGAAGCCAATTTTAATAATTTTGCGAGAAAAATGAAAAAAAAATAGTTTTAAGCGGTTACCTTTGATAAAATGGGGTATAAAGAGGCAAAGAACAACAAATTAGTAGTAACAATTTAAAAAATCAGAATTATGAAAAAGTTAATGATGACACTGATGACAGTCATGATCGCCATCGCAGCAAACGCTCAGTACAACACCAATTATTACAACCAGTATGGTGGAAGTATCGGTTCTTCAACTACACGCTCCAATTATGGCGGTGGCTACACAACTAATTACTACGATCAGTATGGTGGTAGCACTGGCAGCGCCACAACACGTTCTAACTATGGTGGAGGAACAACGACGAACTACTATGATCAGTACGGTGGCAGCACTGGTAGTGCCACAACACGCTCTAACTATGGAGGTGGTACAACGACGAACTACTACGACCAGTATGGTGGTAGCACTGGCAGTGCCACAACGCGTTCAAACTATGGCGGTGGTACAACGACGAACTACTACGACCAGTACGGTGGCAGCATTGGTTCTTCTACCACACGCTCTAACTATGGCGGTGGTACGACAACAACCTATTACGACGCTTACGGCAATAGTATCGGATCAAGTACCGACTGGTAAAAATATGAGTAAACAACATCTAACTGCCGAGAAAATCTCGGCAGTTCATTTTAT
>JAFRPF010000026.1 GCA_017429285.1 Bacilli bacterium | reverse complement strand
TTCTCTACAAAAACCTATATTTACTCTACTAGATTATTTTTCTTTAGTAGAGTTTATCTTTTTCTTTAAGAAAAGAATGAGAACAACGATCTCGTGAACAACAATTGGAGCAAAGGATAAAGCGAATACTAAACCCCACTGCAAGCCGTTTAGTTGCGCGCATTTAAAGAAGCTATTGACTCCAGGAACCATAACCACAAAGAAGTTAAGTCCGATGCCTAAAACAAAGGAAACCCATAATAAATAGTTCTTGCTATAGAAGTTATGGATGAATGACTTTCTAACGGAAGTCATACCTAACATATGGAATAATTCTGAGAAACTTAAGACGCAGAAAGCCATGGTTTGGCTAATCATTCTAATGTCAGTATTTTCATTTAATAATAAGGCGATATCATCTAATGAAGATGGATGACCCATAATAAAGACTGGTAATAAATAGGCTAATACTGTGGTAATAGTAATTAATAAACCATAACCAAATGTCAGATAATAACCACCTCTAGAGAATAATGATTCTTTTGGATTTCTTGGTTTATCATCCATGATACCGCTTTCCTTTTCATCAGCCCCTAAAGCGACCGCTGGTAAGGAGTCGGTAATTAAATTAACCCATAAAATATGAATGGCTAATAATGGGGTTGGCAAATTGTAATTATGGATGAATAAAGACATCACCACTACTGTAAACATCGCTAAAACTTCAGCGATATTTGTGCTTAATAAGAATAAGACTGTCTTTTTAATATTTGTGTAGATACCTCTACCTTCTTCAACCGCTTTTTCAATAGAAGCAAAGTTATCATCGGTTAAGACCATGTCCGCAGCTCCTTTAGCAACGTCTGTACCAGTAATACCCATGGCAATACCGATATCGGCATTCTTCAAAGATGGAGCGTCATTAACACCATCACCAGTCATCGCAGCGATGTTGCCATTGGCTCTAACCGCAGTGACAATTTGAACCTTATTTTGTGGTGAAACACGGGCAAAAACGTGGCAAGTCTTCACTTTTTCTTGTAATTGTTCTGGAGATAAGGCATCAATTTCATCGCCAGAAAGAGCTTCGCCGTTTTCATCAGCAATACCAAGTTCTTTAGCAATCGCTAAGGCGGTAGTCTTATGGTCACCAGTAATCATAATTGTGGTAATACCAGCTTTCTTAAAGATAGAAACAGCGTTCTTAGCTTCTGGTCTTGGTGGGTCAATCATACCCACTAAACCGATAAAGATTAATTGTTCTTCTTTTAAGTCACTAGATTCTCTATAAGCTAAACCGAGAACACGTAAAGCAGAGACCGCCATCTTATCACTAGCCGCCATAATATTCTCTTTATCTTTAGCGGTAATTATTCTTTCTTTTCCGTCTTCTAAAATACGATCAGCGTTCTTTAAAATTGAATCGATCGCACCTTTGGTGAAGATAACTTTTTTGCCTTCATATTCGTGTTGTGTAGACATCATCTTACGAACACTATCGAAAGGTATTTCGTTAATACGAGGATATTTCTTTTCTAAATAATCTTTATGTAAATCAAGTTTGTTCGCGTATTCCACTAAAGCAATTTCAGTGGGATCACCATATAAACCATTATCAACGGAAGCGTTACTACAAAGGGATAAGCCAGAAGCTAATAAACCACATTCTTTATTAACTAATTCATCACCTTCCACAAATTTGCCGTTTAAATAGGCCTTTACTACTGTCATCTTGTTTTGAGTTAATGTTCCGGTTTTATCACTACAAACAACAGAAACAGCACCTAATGTTTCAACAGATGGGAGTTTTCTCACAATTGTGTTAGCTCTAACCATCTTTTGAACACCTAAAGCTAAAACGATAGTCACAACCGCTGGTAGACCTTCTGGGATAGCAGCCACTGCTAATGAAATAGCAAACATAAAGTTTTCAATAATTCCATCAATCCAACCATCTGTGGTTAATGGTTTAACGGAATTAGTTTTAAATAAATCAATTAATTGAATACCGAATAAAACGATGACAATCGCTAAAGTTAGAATGCCTAAGAATTTTGATAATTTAGCTAATTGTTTTTGTAAAGGAGTGGTATCATCATCACTTTCTGATAATAATTTTGCAATCTTACCAGTTTCGGTGTTCATACCAGTTAAAACAACAACACCTTCACCACGTCCATAAACAACGGGTGTGGACATATAAGCCATATTGACTCTATCCCCAACCCCAACTTCATCAGAAAAAACAATTTCGGAATCTTTTTCAACAGGTAAAGATTCACCAGTTAAAGATGATTCATCAGTTTTTAAATTAATGGCTTCAATAAGTCTTAAGTCCGCTGGAACAGTTCTTCCTTCTTCTAAAATAACAATATCTCCAGGAACAAGTTCTTCTGCTTTTAGTTCTACTAAAGCCCCATCTCTTCTTACAATACAGGTTGGAGAAGACATTCTTTTTAAAGCTTCTAATGATTTTTCAGCTTTGCTTTCTTGTACCGTACCAATAATAGCGTTTAAAACACAAACACCCATGATGATGATTGGATCAGCAAAATCAAAATCCGCACCATTATGGATACTGTTATAAATACTAATCGCCACACTAAGTAATGCTGCGGCAATTAAAATGAAGATCATCGGATCGTTAAAATTAGATAAAAACACTAATATAAGTGGTGTTTTCTTCTTTTCTGCTAATTTATTTAGGCCATATTTAGCGATTCTTTGACCTGCTTCTTCAGTAGATAAGCCTACTTTCGGATCAACACTTAGTTCTTTAAGTGTTTCCTTGGAACTTTTTGTTTCGTACATAAAAAACTCCTTTTGCAGTAATCGTCTCGCTCATAAACTATGGTCATATTCCGGATTTAATATCGTGTTGACGAATATATGACTTCGCTACTCCCGCTTACTTATGTCTTCTTTATTATAAAGAATTTAAAAATAAAGACACTAATTATTTTAAATACCAAGATAATGAGATAAGACAATCCATACCGCTAATAAGATAAGAATACATCCTCCGATAATCCCGGATATCTCATATTTGCCTTTTAATAATTTATTAATTTGATTACCTAAGAATAACCCTATCAAAGAGATACAAAAAGTAATCACTAAAACAATAGATACATGTAACCAAATAGTATAGATGGTTGATACATCAGCGTGAAAAGCCACGCCTGCTGCTAAAGCATCAATTGCCGTGGCAAAACCAAAGATTATTACTTCTTTAACTGAAAATAATCTCTCTTTCTTTTCTTCGCTTGGCTTACGCATTTCTAAAATAGATTCAATGAGCATCTTACCACCGATAAATATCAGTAAACCAAATGCCACCCACACTACTACTTTAGAAGCAATAGAACCTACTTGAGCGCCAGCAAATTCTCCCGCTAATCTTTCTATTAATTCCACAAGCCAGAAACCAATTAAAGGCATAAAGGCTTGTAAAAATCCAAAAACAAAAGCGATAAAGAAAGATTTCTTTTTATTAATATCGCTATAAGTTAATCCATCAGTCACCGCTACAGAAAATGCATCCGCACTTAAGGCAATACCAAATAAGATAACTTGTAATAAAATCTGAAAAGTCATGAGTGTATTATAGCACTTGCCTAGCAAAAGGTATTTTATAAATAAAAAACCTCCATTCAATTGTACCGATTTGGTCCAATTTTTGGGGGGGAATTTCAATTAAGATGGTGCCCAAGGTCGGAATCGAACCGACACGGTATCGCTACCGCTGGATTTTGAGTCCAGTGCGTCTACCAATTTCACCACTCGGGCAACGAGCATATTATATATAATCAATTTCTCTTTTTAAAGAGATAAATAAAACGAACTCAAGGTTCGTATTATTAGCTTTGGAGCGCCTGGTACGAATTGAACGTACGACCTTATCCTTCGGAGGGCTATGCTCTTATCCAACTGAGCTACAGGCGCATATACCTTATTATTATAAAATATAAGGTTTTATTCTTCTTCAGGAATTTCTCCTGCTTTCTTAAGAGCAAATTTACTCACTAATGGACCAATTAATTCATACACTAATGTGGAAGTTAAAATAATGGCGATAATTAAAGCCCCAACTTCTTTAGTTTCTTCGTTAGCGGAGAATAATGTGGAAGAGGTTGTAGCTAAGCCAATCGCTACACCAGCTTGAGGAATTAAAGCAAAACCGAGGTATTTTTTAATTTTCTCTTCACTATGAGAAATACAAGCACCAGTAAAAGCGCCAAACCATTTACCGACAACTCTAAAGATAATGTAAACAATAGCGATAATTAACACTAATAAGCCATTCTTATTAAAGAAGATGGTTAAATCTAAAGATGCACCAGAAATCACAAAGAACATCAAGTATATAGGAGAAGTAAATCGATCCATGACATCTAATGTGCGGTTACTATCCTTGCACATATTTGTGTATATCGCTCCAATCATCATACACATTAGTAATGAGGAAAGCTCGAATCCACCTAAATATTTACTTCTAAATAAGTAATATAAACCACAGGCTAAGAAGATAGAAAATATCGCAATAATTAAGCGGTTATTTCTCGATTTAAAGAATTTATTCATAAATGAAATGAAAAAGCCTAAAACCGCTCCAATAGATAGAGAAATAATTATTTCTAATAATGGCTTAACAATCATCTTATAAGCATCAAATCCACCACTTACATTTAATGAGGTAGCAATTTGGAATAATATCGCAAATAAAATTAAAGCCGCAGCGTCATCTAATGCCACAACTGGTAATAAAGTATTAACTAATGGTCCTCTAGCTTTATATTGCTTAATAACCATCAATGTTGCTGCTGGAGCAGTAGCGCTAGCGATCGCCCCTAATGTTAAGACAAGTTGCCAACTCACTAAGCTAGGCATAATAAAGTGCATCACAATTAAAGCGGCGATGACCGCAACAGAGGCAAATAAAGCTTCTAAAACAGTAATAATTAATACTCTTTTACCGACGATTTTTAACGTCGACATCTTAAAAGATGAACCGATAGAAAAAGCGATAAATCCTAAAGCGATTGTGGAAACCCATTTAATCTTATCGATGTAATTATAAATTAAACTTTCTTTTATACCTTCATAAGTAAAGTTATTAAAGAATAAACCAAAAACAAATGGGCCTACTATAATACCGGTAATGATATAGCCGGTAACATTAGGTAATTTTAAAAGTTTCATCAATCTCGTGGAGATTAATGCCGCAAACAAAAGAAGAGCGATGTATAAAAAGATATGAAAATCCATAATTAATTAAATCGAACCTTCGTAATCAGACATTGGACGTGAATACATACATCCTTTAATAGCTTTAAAGTTATCTGTGTAATTTCTAATAACATTTTTGATAGTTTCTAATTTATCTTCATCAACGATAAAGATGACGAGAATGCTTTGCATTAATTCTCTTTCTTCAATATGCCTTAAATTTAAAAAATGATGTTCTTGTGGATCATCTTCAATAACATGTCTTAAAGATTCAGTGGAAATAACTGTTCCATTAAATCCTTCTCTTTTTAATTCTTCTAAAGTATAAAAAGCCTTATCACTATTTTTTAAAACTAAACTTAGTTCTACTTTGTTCATAATGGATTACCTCCAATGTAATATGTTTTTCTAAATATTTTCGCCACCGACATCAGTTCGGTTGGGTTAGAATCATATAAATTAAATCTAATGTCACTACTATTGATCTTATTAAACATCAACCAATAGTCATTAATGATATCACCATTAACACAATAAATATCTGTGTAGCCTTCCGGTTTTTCAAATAACCAGTTAATTGCTCCTTTACTAGGAACAAACCCTACTGATTGGCTACGTTCAGTTTCCTTACCACTTAGAAATCCACTTTCAGTATATAAATTGAAACATTCGCTTTCAGTTCCGGTGAACAAATAGAACTCAGCAGTGTCCTCTGGGAAACTAGTAATTTCTCTTTTATTAGATGAGAATGTAGCGGTCTTAGCTTTTAAATATCCTGATACTCTATCAAGGCTAGCTACTACTCCAAAGTTAGGCTCTCCAAAGATGATTTCATCGCCTTTAGCAAAGGAATTTGCATCATCGACTTGTTCATATTTTTCCACGATGTCAGAGGTCGAATTTACCACAATAACCGAGCAAATCCCGATTCTTTTGCCAATATTTGTGGTATATGTGATATTCGCTCTCCCCTGACTAACACCAGTTACAATGCCAAATCTTACTGTGGCTATAGCTTCATTATCAGAGGCCCACACGCCTTCTTTTTCTATATCGCTAACAGTGCTAGGATTAAAGTTAACAATTAAAGATGTATATTTCTTACCCACTTCTAAAACAATCTTGCTTTTATCTAAAGAAATAGATTTGAGATTATAATCATCGTCATCGTCATAATCGATATCTTTGCTTGTCTGTGCAGTAGAGGTATTATCCCCACTATTACCACTAACATTTGATTTGCCTTTGTTGGTGTTACAAGAACAAAGTAGCATCGATAAAGCTAATAAAAACAAAAATTTACTTTTCATAATTATTTAAATTGGTGCGGCCAAGAAGATTTGAACTTCCACGAGTTTCCTCACTAGCGTCTGAAACTAGCGCGTCTACCAATTCCGCCATGGCCGCTTCGTTTATTTAATTCCCCTTCTTTCGTTTTCTTGTTGTTGTAATACTTTAAAATCGATCTTTCCTAATAAAGTCTTTGGTAAGGAAGAGACAAATTCAATTTCCTTTGGAACTGCCCATCTAATTAAATATTTACGACAAGTGTCCATGATGTCATTTCTCATACCAACTTCATCGAAAAATTTAGCGACAACAAAAACTTTAATCGCATTTTGCAATCTCGGATCAGGAATTTGAATCGCACAGCACGCTTCTACTCCTGGTACACTTTCCACAAGTCTTTCGATTTCGGTTGGGAAGACACCCACGCCTGAGACTTTCACCACTCTCTTTTTTCTTTGCTTAAAGAAGATAAAGTTATCTTCATCCATATAACCAAGATCACCAGTATATAACCAGCCATCTCTTAATGCTTCTTTAGTGGCGGCTTCATCATGATAATAACCATTCATCACCGCCGGTGATTTTAAACAGATTTCTCCAATTTCTCCTCTTGGAAGTTCTTTACCGTTTTCATCAACGATTTTAAATTCCGCTCCAGAAATTGGATAACCGATAGATCCTGGTTTATTATGAGCAAAAGTGTTAACTATGTTAACACAAACTCCTTCTGTTAAGCCATAACCTTCAAACATCTGACAGGTAGAACCATTTTCTTTCATCACTTTATTAAAATCTTCTTGTAGCTTCCTTGGTAAAGAATCACCGCCACAAAAAACAACATGTAAACGTTTTAAATATTTGTTATGAATGAATTCATCACATTTCAGTAAGTTTTCATACATAGTAGGAACACCGCATATACAGCTGACTTTTGTTTTTCTCATTAGTTTCGCTGTTTCTTTGGCGGAGAATTTTGGCATCAAAATGGTCGCAAATCTAGTGATTAAAGGTGCGTGCATAGTGATACATAAACCAAATCCATGGAACGATGGTAAAACGGAAAGCATTCCACCGCCTCTAATATATTCAGGCGTGCAAGCTAACATCTCACAAGCGTGGCTAGCGACAAAGTTCATATTGTTATCGCATAAACAAATAGTTTTTGGTTGACCTGTAGTCGAGCCGCTATGTAAGAGAATAGATGTATTAGCACCATTATTCCTAACAATTTCGGGATTCTTATGAGCGGGTTTAAGATCTTTTAAATATTTGAAGCCAGGGAAGGAACCTCTCCATTTGCCAAGTTTCTTTCTAATGGCTTTATTCATGAAGTTATGATAAATAAACTTCTTACCTAAAGGTAAAAAGTCTTCAATACGAGTGACGATTACTTTATCAGCGATTTCACGATATCTTTCCACTTCTTTGGCAACACGTTGTTCAAATAAGAAAGCATATTTTGAATTTGTTTGTTCAATAATAGAAACGATTTGGTTAAACGGAGTAAAGGGATGAACAAAATTACAAACCGCTCCAATTTTATTCGCCGCGTAAAACAATATTAAAACTTCAGGAATATTAGGCTGAGCAATTAATAAAACATCACCCTTTTGAATATCTAAGCGATTCATCAAAATATCTGACATACGGTTAATTAATTTATCAAATTTCTTATAAGAAAGTTTTTTACCTTGATAATAAACCGCTAAACCGTGTGGGTAATCTTTAACAGCTTCTAATAATGTTTCGTAACAACTTAAATTTTCCATAATCTATCCTAAAAATACATTTAATAACAAAAATACTGGGAGCATCACCACTTGATGTCCTAAATAAATCCATAAGGAATGTCGACCCATAAAGCAGAATGGTCTTTCCCAATTTCCTTTATGTGGAATAATTGATTTTCTATCTTTATAAATAAAGTAAGAGAATAGTCCACCCATAAAGAAGAAGAATATGAATGGGAATAAAGGCATCCAATCGGCTTGATCTTCAGGCTCCCAAAGAGGAGGAACATAAGCGTGCCAACCTTTATTCAAATAAAGTGTGTTTAATTCAGGTATCAAATACCAAGATAATAAGAAGGTAATTAATACACCCACTAAAATGGTTCTATAGCTCTTTCCTTGGACAAAACAGTAGAATAACGTGGACCAAGCTAAAACACCGATAACATTAAAATCGATTCTAACCGAACCTTGACTATCACCTAAAAAATGAGAAGCATCTAATAAATTAGATCCAACTGCAATTAAAGCAAATACTAATAACATTTGTCCCGCTCTTACCCAGTTATTTCTAGAAAATGCCGAAGAGACACCAGAAATAAAGGTAAATCCAAATAAAGCAATGAAACGAACAATTTCTCTAGCGGTACTATTCCAATAGAAAGAGAATATCTTATACATTGTTTCAAAGAAAGCACCACCTGTGGTAATCATCCAAATTCCGTTATAGTGTTGTAGACACCAGAAAAGGTGATCCATTAAAACTAAACCAATTAAAAATCCACGTAAAAAGTCAATTTCGTGGATTCTTTTTTCAAAGGCACCTTTTTTTCTTTTGATTTCTACCACTTCGCTCATATTTAAGTATTATAAGTCAAACTATATTTTATTAAAATATGAAATCGCTATAATATCGATGAATAAAATAAAAATGATAATCAAAGATTATCATCAATATTCATAATGGTCGGAAAGATGGGATTTGAACCCACGACTTCTTGGTCCCGAACCAAGCGCGCTACCAAACTGCGCTACTTCCCGATTAAAAATCAAATAACGATAACTGATCAGTCTCGTCAAGCTTATCGAGCACACCCATTCTAGTTAAATCTTGAACGTTTGTCGATGTTAATTTTGTTCTCCTTAAAAGCTCTTCTTTAGAGTGGAATGGTCCATCTTTACGAGCTTCTTTAACACTCATGGCGTTATTAGCACCCAAGCCATCGATAGTGATAAATGGAGGAATTAAGGCGTTGTTCTCTTTATCGACCACGAAATTCACTGGATCACTTCTCTCTAAATCAATATTTTCGAATTTATAACCGCGTTGCACCATTTCTAAAGCCATGGACAAAGTCTTAATTTGTTCAGTTTCTTTTGGAGATAGCTTTTCAGTCTTACTTCTAGATTTTAATTTAAGTTCATCTAAACGATTGATGATGGCTTGTTCACCTTTAATCATCGCTTCGATATCGTATTGGTCACATCGTACAGAGAAGAATGTCGCATAAAATTCAAGTGGATAATAAATTTTAAAATAACCCACACGAACCGCTTGAGTAACATAAGCCACAGCGTGACCTTTTGGGAACATGTATTTAATTAAATTACAGGAATCGATATAGTATTGTGGAACTTTATTAGCCTTCATGATCTCCACATATTCTGGTTTTAAACCACGGCCTTTTCTGACATCTTCCATGATGGCAAATGAAATATGAGCAGGTAATCCTTTTTGAATTAGATAAGTCATAATATCATCACGACATCCGATAACTTCTCTTAATGTCGCTGTGCCATTTTGAATTAATTTTTCAGCATTACCACTCCAAACATTTGTACCATGAGATAGACCAGAAATAATCACTAAATCGGAGAATTTAGTAGGCATAGTTTCTTCTAAGATACGACGGGAGTTTTCAGTACCAAATTCTGGAATACCCATTGCTCCAGTTCTATTTTGTAAATAATCGTGTTTAATCTTTAAGGCTTTAGCAGAAGAGAATAAGGAAAGAACTTGTGGATCATTCATTGGGATAGTATGAATATCTACACCTGTTAAATCCGCCATCATTTTTAAAGCCATTGGGTCAACGTGACCTAAAAGGTCAAGTTTAAGAATTGTATCATGGATAGAGTGGAAATCGAAATGAGTTGTACGCCAATCAGCTTCTGCGTTATCAGCAGGGAACTGAACTGGGGTAAAATCATAGACTTCATAATTGCTAGGAACAACAACGATACCACCTGGGTGTTGTCCTGTAGTTCTTTTAACACCAACGCAACCAGAAGCTAAATAAGCAATCTTGGCACGTGGATATTCATCTGGATTTAAACCAAGTCTTTCAATATAACCACGAGCAAAACCAAAAGCGGTCTTTTCTTCAACACCGGATATAGTTCCTGCTCTAAAAACGTTATCAGGACCTAATAATACTTTTGTATATGCATGAGCTTGAGCTTGGTAATCTGGAGGGAAATTTAAATCGATATCAGGAACCTTTTCAGCGTTAAATCCTAAGAATGTCTGGAAAGGAATGTTTTGACCATCATGAATCATCTCTTCTCCACAGATTGGACATTTCTTATCAGGTAGATCACTACCACTTCTCACATCAGGGTCAGTTTCATTAACCCACTCTAAATGATGGCAGTGTTTGCATAAATAATGTGGAGGTAATGGATTAACTTCCGTGATATTTGCCATTGTAGCCACAAAGGATGAGCCAACAGATCCACGTGATCCAACAATATAACCATCATCATTAGCCTTCTTAATAATCTTATGAGCGATGTAATAAATAACTGAATATCCATTAGAAATAATACCGTTTAATTCCGTCTTAATACGATTTTCAATAAATTCTGGTAATGGATCACCATATAATTCATGGGCTTTTTTATAAACCATGTTAGTTAAGTCTTCTTCACAGTTTTCAATAAATGGGGTGTATAGTTTATCATTTGGAAGAGGCACTAAAGTATTAATCTTATCAGCAATCATATTAGTGTTAGTTACCACTACTTCAAAGGCTTTTTCTTTACCTAGGAAACTCATTGCATCAAGCATTTCATCAGTGGAACGATAATGTTGATCAGGATTTTCAAATCGAGGTAAACGATTTCTAGCATATGGATTAAGTGGGTGCAAAACACCGCCTAAACCTTTAGCGGATATATAAACATCACGATATTTCTTATCGCTTGGTTTTACATAGTGACAATCTCCCGTGGCACAGATTGGTTTATTAATCTCATCAGCGGCTTTCACTATATCTTTGATATAGGTAAGAATTTCTTCCTCTTCTAATTCGCCCATATTCTTTAACCAAGAATAATTTTCTAAAGGCTGAATTTCGATATAGTCATAGAAAGACATCACTTTCTTTAATGTTTCTTCGTTATAGTATCTAGCGGTTCTAAAGACTTCACCATTAAAACAAGCCGAGCCTAATATTAAATGACTTCTTAAGTTTTCGATTTCTTCACGAGGAATCTTTGGAACTTCCGCTAAATAATCGATATGTGATTTAGAAACTAATTTATAGAGTTGTTTTAATCCTTCTTTATCTTTCGCCAAAGCAACGACATGGACAGGTCTAAAATGTCTCATGTGTTCAGAAGTACATTCGAGTTTATCTAAATCTTCATGGGTAATACCTGGTTTTTCTTTATTTAAAAGAACAATCATCGGTTGCCAGACTTCGTTTAATACACCAGCGTCATAATCAGCACGGTGAGCGCCTTCTTCATCGTAGTTAACTTCAAAATTACGACATAAATCACCTAATCTATGTGCTCTCGCTTTAGGGAATAAATATCTTGATAAAGCTAAAGTATCGATAACTGGGTTATCTAATTTAGGTAAACCACATCTCATAAGTTCTTCTTGTAAAAACGAAATATCGAAGTCGGCGTTATGTGTGACTAATATTGCATCTTTACAAAATTCTAAAATTCTTGGGAAAGCTTCCTTAATGGTTGGTTGATTTTTAACCATCTCATTAGTGATTTTGGTAATTTGACTAATCTTATGTGGAATTGGACATTCTGGATTAATTAAAATATCTAATCTACCAGTTTCAATACCATTTTCCACACGTACCGCGCCAAATTCAATCGTGCGATTATAACGACAGCTTAAACCAGTTGTTTCTAAGTCTAAAACCACGTATTTTGCTTTATTTAATGGGGTTTTACAAGGATTTTTGATAGGATTAAGCTTTCCTTCAACCATATAAAATTCACAACCGTAAAGCATTTTTAAACCAGTGTCTTTAGCCGCTTTTTGAGCATCAGGATAACCTTGGACAACAGCGTGATCAGTAATAGCTATAGCCTTATGACCTAAGGCTTTAGCGTATTCGCAATAATCGATCATGGTGCCAACACCATCCATCGCTGACATTGTGGAATGTAGATGAAGTTCAACACGATGTTGTTCGGATTTTTCCGGTTCTACTTCATCTGGTGGAAGGATATCAACATAATGGCCTTTTATCTGTAAAGATTTATTAAAGTCATCTAAATAAGCGACACCTCTAATTCTGACGTTAGCGTTTCTAACAATATGTTTTATGACGTCATCATTTACTTGGCTATTTTCATACATGTTGACGTAGATGGCGCCACCATTAGGATCACCAACACCAATATTTAGTCTCTTTTTACCACCGAATTCTTTGATTTCAATGGAAAACACTTTTCCGTTAAAGTCCACACTTCCGGAATTTTGATTTATAGAGTCGATATTATCTATCGGTTGATAATTACCTCTTTTATTTAATCTTGCTCTTTTTCTTTCTTCGATCATGGCTTCCATATTTCTTCTAGCCATTTCTAAGAAAACTTCACCAGCGTTTTTAGATAATTCTTCTCGATCTTTTTCAATTAATTCTTCGGCAACACTTGCGTCATTAGCTTCGATACCATCATCAGATTCAATAGATTCATTAGCTTCAATTGTCGCTTCTTTAACGAGTTTTTTCATTTTCCTTTCGGAAATTACTTCACCTTCTTCTTCATCTTGTTTAACTGTTTCTTTAATCACAAATTCATAAGAGATGAAATCTAAGAAGGAACGGAAGTCTTCAATAATTAATTTATATTGTTCTTTTTCCGCTTCATTAGCGTATTCAATAAGAATATAACCATCTTCATCTCCATAAACATTTAAATTATGAGGAAGACGATATAAAGTTTGATACCATTCTTCAAATAAAGTGATGACATCATTTAAATTTGGTCTCACTCTATAAGAGAAACGAAGTAAATATTGATAATTAATATTATTAAGTCCATCTTGAAACTCTCTTAATAAGGAATATTGCCAAGGTGTATCTTTAACAATCACCATGTCTAAACGATTTTTGACAAATCTGTTATATCCGACCATTTCAAAATCAAGATCAAAATCATCAATGTTATTGATGCCGATACTTGTTAGAAAACGTTTCATTTTGTCATTCATAATTAAAATACGTAAGTGAATAGGTCCTTAAATAATATAACAGCCATAAAGGCAAAGAGTAAGGCCAAACCAACAATTGAAACAATTGTTTTGACCTTATCAGGAATCTTTTTGCGTGTCGTTCCTTCAACGATTAACACTAAAAGTTGCCAACCATCTAAACCAGGGAACGGGAATAAATTAACAATCGCTAAGTTAACTGAGATAGCACCCCATAGATAAATGAATTTACCCCAACCAAGATTTTGTAAAACACTTGTGGATTCAAAGCCGATAGCCACAATACCACCCATGGAATTCCATGTTTCTTTAGTAAACAATGTTCCAAATGTTCTCACAATTAAAGTCGCGGATTCTCCAAAATCCACAAAGGATTGACCAATAGCTTTAAAGAATGGTTTTGGTTTAATGGTTTCTAGATAGAAAGAATATCCGAAATCTTCTAATCCACCATTAGAATCATTTCCAAAAGTTAATTGATGATCTTCAAATTTAATTCCTTTAGTTCTCTTCTCATTAAATTCAATAACAGTTTTAATGTTCATAGAGACTGATTTAAAGTTAGTGTCCACAGGAATTTGTTTAGAGAAATCAACATGAAGGTCTTCTTCTCCACCATCTTTAGAAGCATACATCACAATATATTTATTCAAATAAATATCTTTATAATTCTTTAAGTTCTTAACATCAATATAAGCATGAACTTCTTGAGTTTTATCATCACTATAAGTAACAACCGCTTTCGAATCGATTAAATGCATGGATGAAGTATCAGTAGGTTTCCATGTTTTACTATTTTCTTCCACTTCTTCATCAATCGCTAAAACATCTAAAGTTTTTAAACCAGCTTTCTCAGCGATACTATCCGGAGCGATAGTCATATTTCTTAAATAAAGTTGATGATCGGTAAAAGCAATATTAGTAATAAAGAACATTGTTAAGGCTAGTAAAGCGTTCATCGTTACACCAGCCGCTAAAATGATTCCTCTTTTCCATCTCTTGATGCCGTCTAAAGAACGAGACTTATCAACAACCACACCATCTTCAAGTTCCGTTCCTTCTCCATACATCGAAACATATCCACCAAAAGGAATGATTCTAAGCGAGAAATAAGTTTCGCCATTTTTCCTCTTTTTATGAATTAAAGCTGGACCGAAACCAATCGAATATTCTTGAACATAAACCTTAAAGATTTTAGCTGCTCCAAAATGACCTAACTCATGAATCATAATGAGTAAGGAAAGCATAACAATAAATAACAAAATATAGAGGATAGTCATCAATATTCTAGGCATGTGATTTCCTCCAATTTTCTATATATTTAGTTGAGAATTGACGGGTTTTTGAATCAATTTCAGCAATTTCTTCATAATTTGGATGCTTGATATTTTTAAAATAATCCATAGCTTTAAAAACGATTTCTTCAATCATCAAAAATGGAATTTCATGATTTAAAAAAGCGTGAACCGCGACCTCATTAGAGGCATTAAAAATAGCACCATAAACACCTTTTTCTTCAATGACTTTTTTCGCTAAAGAAACAATTGGATAACGGCCCGGATTAAATTCATGGAAATGCCATTTATCAAATTGTTCTAACGATCTAGCAGTCTTAGTTTCAAAGTTAATATTAAATTCATATAACGCTAGTTTTATAGGATTTCTCATATCTGGTTTAGAGACATCAAGTCTTAATAAGCCATCGTTATAAATAACATAACTATGGACCATACTTTCATCATGTAAGGTAATACCGATTTTTTCATAGGGATAATTAAATAAATAATGAGCTTCTATAACTTCAAAAGCTTTATTGATCATCGTCGCACAATCGATGGTAATTTTATTTCCCATTTTCCAAGTTGGATGTTTTAAGGCATCTTCTGGGGTGACATCTTTTAATTGTTCTCTATTTAATTTTCTAAAAGCTCCACCTGAAGCCGTGAGTACAATTTTAGAAACGTTCTTATCATCGACTAATAAGCATTTTTTTATCGCACTATGTTCACTATCAATTGGATAAAGTTTTCCTTCACCTTCTTTTAATACTTTATTAACGAGTTCTCCACCCACTACTAAAGCTTCTTTATTTGCAAGACAAACTATTTTATTTTTTTCTAAAGCGTGAAGTGTGGGTTTTAAACCAACAAAACCGACTAAGGCATTAACTACCATATCAGCGTCAACTTCCATAATTTTTAATAAGCCTTCATCCCCATAATAAAAACTAATTGATGGGTAGACTTTCTTATAATAAGAAAGCTTTGATTTATCTTTAATACAAATGGCTTTCACGTTTTTAAAATGTTTAAGTATAGAAGATATTTTTCTAGTTTGTTTACCAACGGAAAAGGAAACAAGATCAAAATCACTAGGATGTTTTCTCATGACATCTAGTGTTTGAGTGCCTATCGATCCTGATGCTCCTAATAAACAAATCTTTTTCATTATTTAACAAATACACTCCAATAAGAGATCATCTCTAAGAATATCGCAGAAGTAATCATCGAGAAGATGACGCTATCAACACGGTCTAAAACACCACCATGTCCAGGCATGATATTACCGAAATCTTTAATTTCAAAATGTCTTTTAGCGCTGGAGAAAACGAAATCTCCAAGAGTGGAAACAAATGGAAGAATGAATGATAAACCTAATATTAAATACCAATGTTCAAAATCAAGTATTCCAATAACTAATGGATGTTTACTAGCACACATAATCATTCCAAATCCGAATGAAAATACGAATGAGAAGACAATACCACCGACAAATCCTTCCCAAGTTTTCTTTGGAGAAATTCTTGGATTCATCTTATGTTTTCCGAAGAAAATACCGATAAAATATGCACCAATATCAGTCATAAATGTGCCAAGTAAAATATAGATAATTAATAAAGCAGATTCTAAATTATCGTACATATTAAAATATGGAACGTCTGGCGAAGATAAATGGTATTGATAAGAAGGTAAATATCTAACATATAAAACGGCTTGGAAGCCTAATGTGGTAATCATGATCATCGTGAACATGAAGCAAGCATCTCTAACTGTAAATCCTTTATCGATAATAACCATAAAGAATAAGCCAAAGGCCCCTAAAGCTAAGACAATAACGGATATATATAATCTATTAAATGCTGCGAACAACGACCAAGTTGTAGAAGGATCTTTAAAGAATTCAGGCCAAGTAACAATAATCGGCCAATAAGTCATTAGCAAAGCTAATATAATCGCGACAATATATAAAGCAGGATTATATTTCTTTTTAGCGCAGTGAACAATTTCATAAGTCGCAATAATAACAGCGACACCCACTAAACCAAAAATAAAGAAATCACCTAAAAACAGTAATGGAACAACAATAATTGCTCCCACCACTGCGGAGATGATACGAGTTTTCATCGAAGCTTTAGTTTCTTTGCTAAGTTCGTTTGGTTGAAATTCATTATTTCTCATCTTTAATCTCTCCAAATCTTCTATTACGAGTATTAAATTCTTCTAAACATTTATGTAGTTCTTCACGAGAAAAATCAGGCCATGGAGTTTTAGTAAATATAAATTCTGCGTACGCTAATTGCCAGGGTAAATAATTGCTAGTTCTTTGTTCTCCACTAGTTCTAATTAATAAATCCACTGGGGGTAAATCTTTAGTGTATAAATATTGTTCAAATTCTTCTTCAGTTAAGGAATCGATATCTTTTTTTCCATCTTTAACATCTTGAGCAAATAATTTCGCTGCTCTTACTAATTCAGCTTTGCCACCATAATTAAGACAGATATT
>JAFRPF010000025.1 GCA_017429285.1 Bacilli bacterium | reverse complement strand
GTCCTGATATCTTCTTTTCTTCTTTTAAGAAGGAATCTAATGTTTTATATGCTTTTTATGATCATGATAAGTTCATCGGATTTACTTCTTTAATCATCTATAAAGATATCGCTTATATCTTCTTTTTAGCGGTATCTCCATCTTTTCAACATCAAGGTTATGGTAGTCAAATATTATCTATGATAAAGAAGATGTATGTAGATAAAGTCATCTTACTTTGTTATGAAGAAGTAGATAAGAAATATGACGATTATGAAAATAGAAAGAAAAGAGAAAGTTTCTATAAGAAAAATGGTTTTATTTCTAATAATTTAACCACAGAAGAATTCGGTGTGGTTTTTACCGTAGCGAGATACGGTTATAGAGAAGTAAGTTTTGAAGAATATAAAAAGATATTTATCTTTGGTTTTGGTGAATTTGCGAAAGATTATATTAAAAGAGTAAGATAACGATATGAAAAACGCTTGGATACAATTAAGAAGACATTGGTTATATAACTTAATTACTCTACTTATCTCCTTAGCTATAGGAGCGGGTATTTTCTTATTATATTTCTATTTAAGAAATAGAGCATTTATAGATGCGGTCAATGGTATGACAATTGGAGCGATGGTGGTTAGTTTATCTGGTGTATTAGCCTGGCTATCATTTTTAGGAGCGTTTGATACATTCGCCTTTGGCTTTAAGCAACTAGGATCGATGTTATTCGCTAAAGACGCAAGAAGAGATGGTTCTTATTCTGACTATCGAGATAACAAAAGAGAAAAAAGAAATAACTCCACATATAATTTCATCGCTATTATCGCTGCCGGATTAATTTTATTAATAGCGGTATTAGTTTTAGAAATAATTTATCACACTAAATTTTAATAATTTGTCTAACACATCTAACACATCTAACAAAAAAATGAAATCTAACACATCTAACGGGTCTAACAAAAAATAGGTGGTACTTTTCTACTCCAACTCCATATTTTTGACTTCAAAATGGGCATTTAGGCTCATTTTTTATTTTTACAAATTACTTTACTTGCTTTATGTGTGTGTTATATAATAAACGCACTTTTTACATTTCGTACACACGAGAGGAGGTAAAAGTTATGAAGAAAATAGGTCTACTTCTAGTAAGCGTTACCGGAATATTAGCCTTAACAGGATGCTCCGCTAGCGCGAACAAAGAAGAAATGCCGGCTAGAGACAAACGCATTATCGTCGAAGTTGGTTACGACGTGAAAAGTTTGACTAGTGAAGGCATTAAAAACTCCCAACAATTCGTTTATAACAACATTAAAGAGTTAGCGACAAGAAACATCCGCAAGACTCAAAGTTATGACACATTAGTGAACGCATTCGTTCTTGAAGTCAATGAAAACGATATTGAAAAGATTAAACAAGTACCTGGCGTTAAAAGCGTGACTGTAGACAAGATTCATGCCGAACAAGTCTATCAAAACGATGGCGCTGTCCCATTAGTGATCACAAGAGATGGTGGTTCTGTGGAAGAAAACATTTCCGCCACAACGATGAAAAAGCCAGAAGGCACTAATGATGGTGAAGGTACAATCGTTGCCATCTTAGATAACGAATTCCATTTAAGAGGTAAAACAAGCACTGATGCAGCTTGGCATCATGAAGTTTTTGATCCATTAGCGGCAGGTGTGAAAACCAAATATACGTTTGATGATATTAAAACATTTGCTTCTAAAGGTCTAAATGCGAAACAAACAAGTACCACAGCTGGTAATGAAGGTTCCTTATATTTCAATAACAAGGTCCCATTCTATTACGACTATGGTGGAACATCCATCAATTATGGACAAGCCGGTACTCCAAAACATGACGTCCATAGTGATACCGATTATCACGGTAGCCATGTTAGTTCCATTACCGCTGCTAATGCGCCGACATATAAAGGTATTGCTCCAAAAGCTCAATTAGCGTTAATGAAAGTCTTTACCGAATATGACGCCAAAGGTGGTATCGGTGATGCCGCTGGCTTACCAAGTCATACAGGTGCTTATGATTCATGTATCCTTTCAGCCTTAGAAGACTGCGTGAAATTAAAAGTTGATGGTATCAACATGTCCTTAGGTAGTGACTTAGGTGACTTCGATACTGATTCCATCACCATGAAAGTCTTAAGCAAATTACAAGATGAAGGCATTATGAGTGCGATCTCCGCTGGTAACAACGGTAAAACATCATTCTCCTTCGTCGGTGCTTATGCTAACTGGGGAACAGAAATGGTGGAAACTGGCTGTTTAGGTAGCTATGCTAATAGCAGTGATTCCACAATCGTCGCTTCTGGTCAACCAACTAAAATTTTCTATGAATATGGCATCGTCGTTAATGGACAAACCGTTCCATATCAAGACCAAGTCGTCAATAGAAATGAATATGATCCAGACTTCAGTGAAGAACACCGCTTAAAGGATTTAGGCGATCAATCTTGGGTTTATGTCCCAGGCTTCGGTTTAGAAAGTGACTATACCGGACTCGATGTTCAAGGTAAAGTCGCCGTCGTCAATCGTGGTAGTTCCTCATTCGCTGATAAATATCTAACTGCGAGAAGCCATCGTGCTAGCGGCTTAATCGTTATTAATAACGACCCAACCGCGACAGACTTCAACTTCTCCATGAGCTTCGGTGATACTGAACCAAATATGCCTGTGGCATATGTCTTATATAAAGATAAAGGTGTCTTCTCTAGCGATCCACGTCAGGGTGATTACACATTATTAGCAGAAGGTGGCGAAGAAAGCGCTAACCCAGCCGCTTATACCGTCTCCACATTCTCTAGTGATGGCGCGAGATTCGATCTAGATTTAAAACCAGATGTCACCACCCCTGGTGATAACATCAAAGGTGCGGTTCCAGAACACGCCTTAACCAACAAAACCAAAGAAGAAAAAGAAGCTTTGAAAAATAAAGCGTACTTATATTTAAGTGGTACCTCCATGGCCGCTCCTAACTATGCTGGTGCTCAAGCTCTTCTGTTATCCAAAGTTGCAAAAGATGGAACAGAAGCAGAAATCGCTAGTTATCGTAAAACTATCGATATGAGACTAATGTCTACTGCTAATCCAATGGAAGATTTATATCCAAATCCAGAAGATTTAGCGGAAGATCCAAGTACAACTGAGACAACCGTTTCCTCACCAAGAATTCAAGGTGCTGGTATGGTCGACTTAGAAGGGGCGTTAGCAACTGATGTTTATTTAGAAGGTTTAGATGCTTCCGGTCAAAAAGGTATTAAGAGAAGCAAAATTGTTTTAAGAAACAATCCTGATATCGCTAAAGGTGATATTAAGTTATCATTCTTAGCCCATAACGAAAGCGAAGAAGATAGAAATTATAATGTCACCGTTAGTGTTATGAGACCAGCGGTTGCTCATCCAAACAACTTAGTTTCTAAAGAATATAATTTCAAAGGCGAAATCGATGCGATTGAAAACTTCCCAGGTAAATCCTATTACGATACTTCCTTAGGAAGAATGGAAGTGGCTGGTGGCGCCTTCGCTTATAGAGATGTCTATAAAGTAAGTAGAGATATTCAATACTTCGCTAGTGAAGCGGATTATGAAGATTATGAATACTATAAAGACATCGATCCAGAAGAAGCACAGAAATATTATTCCGTGATTAAAGAAGGCTATTACTATAACGCTTCTGAATCAACTAGTGGCACTGATTGGAAAGACTTACCAAGTTTTGAAGCTCAATCAGTCATGGATAAACAAATCGCCACATTTACACAAAGTGTAACCATTAAACCAGGTGAAAGCACAATCACCTTAAATCCATATTCTTTAACTGAACAAGATAAGAAAGATATCTTAGATGTTTATGAATACGGCTCTATGATCGAAGGTTATGTGACCTTAGAAAGTACAGATGGTCATACCGACTTATCAATTCCTTATTTAGGTTTCTATTCCGGAACTGATAAGAATAGCGAAGCTAGCTATGATAGCGCTCCAGTCGTGGAACCATTCTCATTTGAAAAAGATCCAACTAAGATTTATCCATCTTATTATCTAAATGATATTGCGAGAACCTTAGTCGGTAAGGATAATGCGAACATGGAATCCATGATGGTCGCGGGTAAAGTCGATTCTCCAGACTTACTCGATACCGAAAAGATTATTACTAACGACTTATCATTCGAAGACTTAACTGGTTTCTATCCATTAGGTACAGATCCACGTACTAATGAATATGTCGAAGATCCTTCTAATAATTTATATTTAGGTAGTGATCAAACAAATACATTAGTCATTCAACAATTCGTTTTAAGAAGCGTTGATAATAACTATTTCACCTTAACTAATAAAGCCACTGGTGAAGTGGTCCATAAGAGCGCTCTTGAAGATAACTTATACGGAACTACCGAAGGCAAATATTCCTTATATAAATCTCATGTCGATGCAGGCTTCCTAAGTGGTGGCTATGTCTGTCATAGAGCTTTAGCGGTTGTCCCAATGTATGATGAAATCACTGGTGAAACATTCCCAAGTGGTGAATACGAACTCAAATTCAACTACAAACTCGCTGGTACTGGTAACTGGGTAAGTAAAGCTTATACCTTACATATTGATAGTGAAGCTCCAGAAGTGACCACGATCAAACAGTACAAGAAAGATGGCGTTGATAGAGTGAGATTCGATCTTAAAGACGAAAAGATCGCTTACGCAGTTGTCGGTTTAAATAGAGTGGAAGTTCAATATGATGAAAGTAAGAAAACTTACTTCATCGATGAAGAAAAAGAATTCATTATGAACTGTATCAACGATGTTTCCGCGACTGGTGGTAGAAGATTATTTATAAGAGCAATCGATTATGCGAGAGGCTCTATTGGATGTATCATCCACTTCAATAACGAAAACGATATGAATAAAGGCGTGACCACTGTTCAAGGTAAGAACTTAACAGTTGCTCATGACTTCAAATATGAAAAAGGTGTCTTAACCATTGTTGATAACTTCGGTAATCCAGTGGAAGTTAAAGGCGACTTATTCATCAACAATGAAAAATACGATCCATTAAATCCTAAAAAGAATAAAACTAATTACACATGGGTAATCGTATTAGCTAGTGTCGGTGGTGGCTTATTACTCATCGGCGGTGGCGTATTCCTATTCTTCTTCTTAAGAAAAAGAAAATTAGGAAAAGGAGGTAAATAATTATGAAAAATAAATTTATTCTCGGTATTGCAGCGGTCGGCTTATTATCTTTAGGAGCCGTCACCGGTTGTAAAAAGAAAACTAATAGTAGTGAAGTTGATTTCTCCTTCTCTATCGGTTTAGAAAGTGGTTATAAACGTTTACGTGTCGGCGCTTCTAGTCGAATCGTCGTTACGGCGGATGGAAATACCTCTGGTAGAAACTATGCTTACCGTAGTAGCGATGAATCAGTCTTAAAGATTGAAAATGGTGTCGCGACCGGTTTAAAAGATGGTAAAGCGACGATTAACGCTGTCGAATCTACTTCTGGTAAATCCGCCAGTGTGAACATCGTTGTTTCTAGTGCCACTGAAGCTAATGGTGGTTATAACTACGCAGCGGCCACAGGTGCAGAATCCATTAAAACTAGAACCGAAATTCTTGCTACATTAGAAAAATATGCGATGGATAATCACTTAACTGGTATTACCTTATTTGAAAATGGTGGTTATGTGAAATATCATCCACGTGTCAAATTACCAACCAATGAATATATCACTGGTTTTGGATTTGGCTTATTATCGGACGGCGAACTCGAATACGATATGCCTGCTGATAAGGAAGAAAACCCAAATTATAGAGGCTATTTACATAGCGC
>JAFRPF010000024.1 GCA_017429285.1 Bacilli bacterium | reverse complement strand
GTTGGAGCTACTCTATCAAAGTATTGTTTAATTAATTCGTTCATGCGATTAAGGAATCTAGATCTAATTTTTGATATCCACCGATAGCGGTGTTATATTCTTTCATTTCATTATAGATGGCTTTACCTAAGAATTTAGTGGTAATTTCATCCGCTTTTTTAGCGATATCAAATTCCATAAAACTAGTGGGGTGAGCCACGCTAGCAACATAATAAGTTGAAATTAATTGAATTTCAAGATTTGTATAATAAGCGTTATATGGTAATAAAGCGTAGACTTCTTTATTTTCGATGGCTTTTAAAGCCATATAATCAGATTTATGTTCTTTATAATCAGAGAGAAAAGAGGCAAAACCCGCTCCATCAACAAAGATTTTATCAGGATTAAGTTCTAATAATTTTTCTTTATCAATTTGCACTTGTTTATAACTCACTAAATCAGACAAACTATCGACCACATTACTGACTTTCGCCCCTTCAAATACTGGGAAATTTTTATATGAACCATATAGGTTAGTGCTTCCCCAGTTACCGATACATCCAGCGTAATAGGTTTCTGTGGTTTTTTCTAATTTATCTAATTCTTTTTTAGAAGTTTCGATATAAGAATTAAGTTCTTCCGCTCTTTTTTCTTTATTAAAGATTTTACCTAATAATGTAAATGACTTCTTAACTTCTTCAGAAAATAAAGCTTCTTTACCTTGTGATAAAGCGATGACAGGAACACCTAATGTATTTGCTAAATTATCGTTTACATCTTTGGAGGTGTATAAAGAGATGATGATATTTGGCTCACAAGAGGCAATTCTTTCCATTTCTGGAGCTTGGGCTTTTGGCCCACCTTCACCACAAAGTGGTAATTCTTTAAATTTTTCTTTATTAACGTGATAATAAGGTCGAAGAGCGGTTCCCACTCCAAAAGGCTCTTTATCGATTTTTTCTACACCCACTAATTTATCGATATCACCGATATAAGAATACATGCGTAAAGCTCCGGCCCCTAAACAGATGACACGGTCAACTTTATTTAAATTGACTTTTACCTCTCTTCCTAATAGATCGGTGAAATTGCTTTCTTTATTTTTATTACATCCCGCTAATAAAGAAACAGATGACATAAGAATTAATAAATTAATCATTTTCTTCATAAATAACTACCTTCTTTCCATTATGATTCATTAATTTAATATTTGTTTCGTAAACACTTTTTAATAATTTTTCATTAATCTCTTCTTTTGAGCATATTTGATAAATAGTTTCATCTTTTAAGAAGATAAATTTATCTCCTAAAGACAAGGCTAAATTGATATCGTGCATACTGATTAAAGAAGCCTTATTTTCCCTTTTAGTAATATCTTTCAAGATATTTAATATTTCTATTTGTGATTTGATATCTAAATTAGATGTCGGCTCATCAAAGATAATCACTTTACTATCTTGAATTAAGCTTCTAGCGATCGCTACTTTCTGTCTTTCTCCACCTGATATTTCGCTAGTAATTCTTTCTTTTATATCCGCTAGATTAAATCTATCTATTATTTCATTGACCTTTTGATAATCTTTTTGATGTGGGTAGATAGTAAAGTGCGGTAATCTACCGAGCATAATATATTCATTAACAGTTAAATCATTCCCTTCAATTAATTGGGGGACAAATGATAGATATTCCGCTCTTTCTTTATACTTTAGTTCCTTGATATTTTTATTATCAAAAAGGATTTCTCCTTCTTGAGGTTTTAATAAACCTAATAAACATTTGATAAGAGTGGATTTACCGACACCATTCGGGCCTAATAAGATATAAGTAGTTCCTTTATCTAAGGATAAATTAATATTATTAAGAACTTTTTTATTCTTGTTATAGGAGAAGGAAAGATTTTTAATTTCAATCATTTTTTCTTCCTCCCTAAAAGAATGATGATGATAAATATTGGAGCGCCGATAATTGAGGTAATAGCACCGACTGGTAAAGAGATACCATTAAGCATCATCTTCGATAAGATGTCGGAGAATAAAAGAATAACTGCCCCAAATAAGGAAGCCCCTATTAATAAGTAGCGGTGATCATTACCGATAATTCTTCTCATGATTTGAGGAGCTAATAAACCGATAAAACCAATAATTCCTAACAAGGAAACAGTGACCGCACATAAAAGTGAAGCGAGTAATAAAGAGATAAATCTAAATAACTTTAAATTAATGCCTAAAGAGGAAGCGCTTTCTTCTCCTAATAAAACGGCGTTATAGCGATAAGCAAATATCATAAAGAAGATGAAAGAGATAATAACGACCACTAATATAATTAAGTCATATTCATAAGTGGCTCTAGCTAAATCACCAAATGACCAATAGATGGCGCTACTTAATGTCGTATCATTAGCAAAATATTGAATTAAAGTGGTGACTCCAGTACAAAACGTACCAAAGGTAATGCCAATTAAAACTGTGGTTGCCGAATTATATTTTCTAAATCTTGATAAGAATAAGACTAATAAGGTGCTACCTAAGGCAAATAAGAAAGCAAATCCAGAAACAAAATAAGGATTAGAAATATTTACTTTGCCTCCATTAGCGATAATGGTGCCGCCACCTAAAATGATAATGGCGATATTTGCCCCTAATACGGCAGCATTAGAAACACCTAACGTAGAAGGAGATGCCATCACATTATTAGACATCGTCTGCATGATTGTGCCACTTAAAGATAGAGCCACACCTGCTAAAACAGCAGCGATGATTCTTGGTAATCTTATTCTTAGAATAATGGTTTGATTAACTTGGCTTCCTTGTCCAAATAAAGCTTTTAAACCATCGATAAAAGACATATTGCTTGTGCCGATAAATATCGAAGCGATAAATAAAATAATTAATAATCCTAATAGGATTGATAAGCTAATAATTCTTTTCTTTAATAAAATAGATTTATTCACAAGATAGATAATAACACTTATATATAAGTATTAATATAAAAAATCAAACAAAAATAGGACATATTGTTCGATTATGCTATAATGCAATTATGAGATATAAAAGTGACGAAATCAGTGCTTTAAATAAGATTTATAACGCGACATCTTCTTTAATTAAAAATAAAGATTACGATAAATTAACAATTTCAGAAATTATTAGGGAAAGTAAAATCTCTAGATCGACATTTTATGTCTATTTTAAAGATAAAGATCAAATATTAATCCATATCTGTAATGATATTTTTGATCATATCTTTTCTAATAAATTAAATAAGGAAAAGAATCACGATTTTTCTCTTAGCGACGATTCAATTCATCTATTAACTCATTCTTTCTGTCATTTTTTAGAAGATAAGGAATTAATATTACCAATTCTTAATAGTAGTGGATCTTCGACGTTTTTATCAGTATTAAGAAAAAGATTAAAACCATTAATTCTCTCTTTAGTGGATAAAAAGATTATTGGTAATAATGATTTACCATTAGACATGAAAGTCCATCAATATATCAATGGATATGTGGCTTTACTTCAATATTATCTAAGACACGCTTATGATTTAAAACCCGAACTCATCAGTGAATATTATTTAAAATTATATAAATAAAAAGTAGCCATCAACGTGTGATGACTACGTTTTTATAATTAATAAATTAATTATCTTCTAAGCATTGCTGTACATTGTCCAAGATAGGTAACGTATAAGACATAGTTAACTAATTCTAAGACTGCTGCAACGACACCGAAGACGGCGACGGTAATAGCAAAGGCTTTATTATCTTCTACATTAAAGAAGGCTGGTAATAAAGCGAAGACTAACGCTAAGACATAAATCGCTAAGATGATGAATAAGATAACTCTACCTTTTCTAGATAATCTTTCGTTATTCATCTTGTCGCATAAGTTAATTAAACCATTGATGGTAAATAAGATAACAAAGATTTGTGATAAATCGACTAAAGCGTTAATGACATAAATGATTTTAGTAACGACACTGTTATCTTTGATAAAACCTAAACCGGTAGCGACTGCACTTAAAATGATAGCGATCAAAACTGTCCATAAAGCAGCGTGGAAATTACCCTCATCTCTACCAGCTTGGATATAACCAACTAACTCAAAAATAAATACTAAGATGCTTGCCGCTAAAGTGATAAGAGACATTGTTCCAATAGTAGTAGCGACCACAAGTCCGTTTAAACTTAAAATGCTTAAAACAGAAGAAACAACCATGGTAATAGCCACCGCGATCATAATGATTTGTGCGGCGAATAATTTCTTAACACCAGCGTGTGCACTTGGAAATCTCATAATATAACTCTCCTTTCAATATTCATCTATTGATGACTAATTAATTATATACCTTTAAATAAAATATGATAGTAAAAAAGATAAATAATGAAACTTCTATAAAGTAATTAAAGTTAAATTAAATAATAAAAGTTACAAATTTCAATTATACTTTGTATAAAATTACATAAAATACCTAAATGTAAACAAAAGTTACATAAAAAAGTAAGATTTTTCTTGCCTATATCCTTTTAAAAGTTATATAGTTAACCCTGAAAGTAGGAAAAAGTATGACTATAGGTGAAAAAATTGTTCATTTACGTATTGTGAACAACATGAGCGTTGATGAACTTGCGAAAATTGTTGGTGTTTCCCGTCAATCGATTAGCAAATGGGAAAACGATGAATCACAACCACAGATTGAAAATATCAAAGTGTTATGTGAAATCTTTAAAATCAGCGCTGATGAATTAATTGATGATAAAATCGTCATTCATCGTGGCAAGAAATTAAAGATGAGCATCGGTGAAGATATTAAGACCAAATATTTCGGAACTGATGGCTTTAGAGGAGAAGCAAATAAAAACTTAACCGCAGATCACGCTTATAAAATCGGTAGATTCTTAGGTTGGTTCTACGCAAATCCGAAGTATAATATGCAAAAACCAGGATATCGACCAAAGGTCGTTATCGGTAAAGATACAAGAAGATCATCATATATGTTAGAGTACGCTGTCGCAGCTGGTTTAGCAGCTAGTGGTGCAGATGTGGAATTATTACATGTTACAACCACTCCAAGCGTTAGCTACATCGTTAGACAAGATGGTTTTGATTGCGGTGTGATGATTACCGCCTCTCATAATCCTTATTATGATAATGGTATTAAAGTTATCAATAGTAATGGCGAGAAACTTGAAGACGAAGTGGCTTTCTTAATCGAAGCTTATATCGATGGAAATTTCAAATTATTAGAAATAGAAGGTAAAGATTTACCATTCGCAGATAGAGAAAACATTGGAACAATTAATGACTATAGTTCTGGTAGAAATAGATACATCGGTTATTTGATCTCTTTAGCCAAACATTCGATGAAATCTTTAAGAATTGGTTTAGACACCGCTAACGGAGCATCATGGATGATCGCTAAAAGCGTTTTTGATGCTTTAGGTGCCCAAACAGTGATTATTAACAATAATCCAAATGGCTTAAACATCAATGTCGATGCTGGCAGCACCCATATCGAAAACTTATGTAAATTTGTTAAAGATAATAAATTAGATGTTGGTTTTGCCTTTGATGGCGATGCTGATAGATGCATCGCTGTTGATGAAAATGGTAGAGAAGTTGATGGTGACAAAATCATGTATTTACTAGCCAACAAACTTAAAGATGAAGGTGCTTTAGAAAAAGACACATTAGTCACCACAATTATGTCTAATACTGGCTTATTTAAAGCTTGTAAAGCTAAAGGTATCAATGTGGTTCAAACTAAAGTTGGTGATAGATTCGTTTTTGAAAAGATGGCTCAAGAAGGCTATTCCATTGGTGGCGAACAATCTGGTCACATTATTATGAGAAAATATGCGACCACAGGTGATGGTGTCTTAACCGCGATTATGGTGGTGGAAGCAATGCTTGATAAAAAAGAATCTTTAGCTAAACTTGTCGCACCAGTTAAATTATTACCACAAAAATTAAAGAACGTTCGTGTTACTAATAAAGCGGCTGTTATCGCTGATGAAGCGGTTCAAGCGAAATTTAAAGAAGTAAATGAAGAGATCGGTGATAATGGTCGTGCTTTGTTAAGACAAAGTGGTACAGAACCGGTGGTAAGAATTATGCTTGAATGTCCTACAGTTGGTGAATGTGATGAATATATCGAAAAGATTTATTCAGTGATTAAGAAAAGAGGATTTGTCTGTGAATAAGAGAGCTGTTTTAACCAAAGATTTGTTTGAATGCGAAGTGCCATATTTAAAAGAAATCTTTGCAAATTCCACTTATCCTTGGGAAATTTTGCCAAAAATTAAAGAAATAGTGGCTAAGGCACTTAAGGAAGGATTACCCGGCTATCATCTCTTAAAAGAGGGGGTTCTTGTTGGGGAAGATGTGAGCATCGCTGAAACCGCGACAATTATCCCACCTGCAATTATCGGTGCGGGTACAGAAATTAGACCAGGTGCTTATTTGAGAGGAAATGTTATTGTTGGAGAAAAATGTGTTTTAGGAAATTCTAGTGAATTTAAAAACTGTATCCTTCTATATCATGTCCAAGCTCCCCATTATAACTATGTTGGAGATTCAATATTAGGTAACTACGCTCATATGGGAGCGGGTAGTATATGTTCCAATTTAAAAAGCGATGGTCAAAACATCGTCATCCATGGAGATAAGGAATACGAAACCGGATTAAGAAAGATCGGTGGTATCTTAGCTGATCATGCTGATATCGGTTGTGGTAGTGTCTTAAATCCAGGAACGGTAATTGGAAAGAACAGCCAAGTTTATCCACTTAGTATGGTAAGAGGCGTAGTTGCGGAAAATTCCATTTATAAAGACAAAGATAATATCGTTAGTAAAAGATAGGAGAAAAATTATGAAAGTCGTCGTTGGAAGTAATGAAAAAATAAGCGAATTAATCGCGGAAGAATTTATCAAACAAGTTAATAAGAAACCAAATTCAGTTTTAGGATTAGCCACAGGTACTTCACCTTTAGGTGTTTACGCTAATTTGGTTAAAGCTAATAAGGAAGGTAGAGTCTCATTTAAAGACGTTGCCACCTTCAATTTAGATGAATATATCGGTTTAGAAGGAACACATAATCAATCATATCGTTATTTCATGAATGAAAATTTATTCAATCATATCGATATCGATAAGAGTAGAACCCATGTTTTAAAAGGAACAGGTGATTATCTTGCTTACGCAAAACAATATGATGAAGAGATTAAGAAATTTGGTGGTATTGATTTACAAATCTTAGGTATTGGTAGTGATGGTCATATTGCCTTTAATGAACCCGGGACACCATTTGATTCCTTAACTCACGTTGCTGAACTCGCTGAAAGCACAATTGTTGATAATTCTCGTTTATTTAACGATATCAGTGAAGTTCCAACTAAAGCGGTCACTATGGGATTAAAGAGCATTATGAACGCTAGAAAAATCGTTTTAATCGCCACTGGTAAAAATAAAGCAAAAGCTATTTATAATCTTTTAAGAGGTCCAAAAACCGAAGAAGTTCCTTGCTCCATCTTACAAGATCATCCAGATTGTACAATCTATGTGGATGAAGACGCTTATAGCTTAGTAAAATAAGTTATTTACAAAGTAAAACAACTGCAAATATCGCAGTTGTTTTTCTTATTTATGATTCTTTGAATATTGTTCTTTTAATTTATTAAATGTTTCTTCAGAGATAATGTGTTCCATCGCACAAGCATCTTCATAAGCGACCTTTTCGCTCACTCCGATATCCATTAAGGATTGAGAGATTATCATATGTCTTTCATATGTCGCTGTAGCAATTTTTTCTCCTTCCTTAGTTAAGGATATATCTCCGTTATCTTCGTTAACATTTACATATCCATAAGATCTTAATTTCTTTAAGGCAACAGAAACAGAAGCTTTTGAAAAGGACATAAAATTTGCGATATCAATAGCCCTGACAATTTCTTGTCTTTCTTTAAGCATTAAGATTTTTTCTAAATAATCTTCGATTGATTCTTTTTTGTTATACATAACTAAGAATTATTATATTACAAATTCATTTGACTTTTACAAATAGAACGCACCATAATATATTCGGTTAGCAAATACTAACCAGTTGTAATTATTTGCTGGAAGCAGGATTAACTCCTTTCTAACTTGGTAATTATTCTTCCTTATGCCCGCTTCCAATTAAGGGGTTATTATGTATCGATATATTGTAAAAGTGGATGGAATGAAATGCGGTTCTTGTGAATCATATGTCAATAATGAAGTTCGTAAAGCTTTTCCGAAAGTGAAAGTTAAATCATCTAGATATAAAAAAGAAACAATAATTGATAGTGGTGAAAGATTAGATTCTGAAGCGATTAAAAAGGTCATTACTAATAGCCACTATACTTATTTAGGAATTAAAGAAGAAGAATATATTAAGAAGTCATTATTCGCTAAAATATTTAAAAAATAATGTTCTTCATTAATGAAGAAAAAGCAAAACTACCGAATTGGAAAATGAGTCTAATTCGGTATTTTTATGCCTAAAATACGGAAATGATTGAAAAAAGTTGTTGTTTATTTGATAATTAAATCGCGAGGTATTCTACATATGAAAATGTTTGATTTAAAAAACGCTGTTTTAGGCCTGAACAAGCCAAACATTGTTTCTTTGCTCAACTCCATTGAGCTCTACAAAGGTAAAACCTTACCTGTTTCTAAAGTTAAAAAGGTCGAATCATTAAAACAAATCGCCCGTCGTAGTGGCGTGATGGCTAGTAACGCTATCGGTAATATTTATATTACTGAAGAACGCGAGAAAGCCATTTTTGTTAAAGGCGCGCAACCACAATCATTACAAGAACACATGATCCGTGGTTATTCTAACGCCATCGATTTAATCGATGAAGTGAAGACTTATCAACCATTCGATCGCTCCTTCATCTCTACTTTACATTATTATATTTATAAGGATTATAATCCTGATTTTGGTGGTAGATTTAAAGATAGTCAAAACTATATTCAAGAAGCGATGCCAGATGGAACATTTAGAACCATCTTTGTGAGTGCCGCTCCAGAAGAAGTTTTACCATTATTAGATAATTTAATTTATCAATTTGATTTATGTGCGAAAGATGAAGAATGCAATAAACTCGTTTTAATCGCTGCTTTCATGCTCGACTTTATGTGCATCCATCCATATAACCATGGTAATGGACGTGTCTCTAGATTAATTCTTAACTTCTTACTAAAGAAATATGGATATGATATCGATGATTATTTCGCTATTCCATATTTAATGAGACAACATTTAGGTGAATATATCGATGCTTTCGAAGCTTCTTCTAAAGGTTGGGAAGATAATGAAAATAATTACGAAGCTTATGTTGAATTCGTTTTGAAGAGAATTTTAGAAGCTTATCGTAAATTAGACTACATTTTAGAAGTAAATGCTTTGGAATGTACCTCGGAAGAAAAAGTCTTAAAAGTGGTTGTTGATAGTGTGACACCAATTAGTAAGACAGTGGTTATTAATGTTTTATATGCGATGAGTCAAGCCACCATTGAAAAGGCTTTAGCAAAATTATTAAAAGAAGGCCGCATTCAACTTATTACTAAAGGCCGTTATTCCAAATATTTTAGAGCGTAAGGAGAAAATGATATATGGCTAAATTTGATGCAAAACACATTCGTAATGTTATTATCTTAGGTCACCAAAGTAGTGGTAAAACAACTTTAGTTGAATCTTTAGCATTCGTTTCTGGATTAATCCCTCAAAAGGGTGAAGTGGAAAGAAAGAATACCTTGTCAGATTATTCCGCTGACGAACAAAAACGTGGTGCTTCTATTCAAACCGCGGTTGTTCCTATGACTTTTAAAGATCATAAGATTAACGTTATCGATGTTCCAGGTAACGATGACTTTATTAGTGAAGTTATCGGTGTTACTGGTGTTGTTAAAGGTGCGGTTCTTGTGGTCGATGCTTCCGTCGGTGTTCAAGTCGGCACAGTGAAACATTGGAACCAATTAAGAAAAAGAGGAATTCCAACCTTCATTTATGTCAATAAAATGGATAAAGAAGGTGTTGATTTTGAATCCTTATTAGAAGAAATTAGAGAAAAATTAGGTAAGAACGCGATTCCATTCTGTTACCCATTAGGTCACGATTCTGGATTTGATGGATTCGCTAATGTTGTCGACTTAAAAGCCAGAAAATATAACGGTAAAGAATGCGTTGATGCTGAAATCTATGAAGATAAAAAAGCCAAAGTCTTTGAGCTTCATAACACTATCGTTGAAGAAGTTGCTAAAACCGATGATTCTTTATTAGAAAAATTCTTCAATGGTGAACCATTTAGTGAAAAAGAAATCCATGAATCTTTAAGAATTGGTGTTTTAAATGGCGAATTAGTCCCTGTTTTAGTGGGTAGTGCTACTAAAAATATCGGTATTCAAACATTATTAGAAATGTTTATCGATTATTTACCAAACCCATGTGATTTAAAACCACTAGAAGCCAAAGATGAAAATGGTAAAGATGTGGTGAGAGCCACAAGTGAAAGTGAACCATTCTCCGCTTATGTCTTTAAGACAGTTGTCGATCCATATTCAGGCGTTATTAATATTATTAAAGTTTGTTCTGGTGTTTTACATGTTGGAGATGAAGTCTATGTTAATGGCGGCACTCAAAGAGTGAGTATGCTTTATACCATGACTGGTAAGAAACTTGACTCCATTCAAGAATTAAGCGCTGGTGATATCGGTGCGGTCACTCGTTTAGAAAAAGTATCTTCCGGTGATTCCTTATCTTCACCAAAAGCGGTCACCATTTATAAACCTGTTAAATATCCAACCGCTGTTATTTTTAAAGCTATCGTCTTAGCCAATAAAAATGACGAAAGTAAGATTGGTCCAGCTTTACAAAAGATGCAACTAGAGGATCCATGTATCGAAGTTAAACGTAATAATGAAACTAAACAATTATTATTAGGTGGTGTTTCCTCTTCTCATATCGATTTTGCCATCGAAAGATTGAAAGGCCAATATAAGATCGATGTTACCACTGAACCTATGAAAGTTGTTTACCGTGAATCTATTAAAAAGACCGCGGAAGGTGATGGTAGATATGTTAAACAATCTGGTGGTAGTGGATTCTATGGTGTCGTGAAGATGAGATTTGAACCCGCTGAAGAAAATGTCTTCGCAGAAGAGGTGTTCGGTGGTGCGGTTCCAAAGAACTACTTCCCAGCTGTTGAAAAAGGCTTCTTTGAAGCCCTCAACAGTGGTCCGTTAGCGGGATTCCCAGTTATTGGTGTTAAAGGTGTTTTAGTTGATGGTAAATATCACCCAGTTGATAGTAACGAACAAGCCTTCAAAATGGCGGGTATATTAGCTTTTAAAGATGCTTATCCAAAATGCTCACCAATTATTCTCGAACCAATTATGAGAATTAAAGTTCATATTGAATCTAGATTCACTGGTGATGTCTTAAGCGACTTAAATACCAGAAGAGCGAGAATTCAAAATATTGAAGAAAAAGACCATGGTAATCAAGAGATTGAAGCTCTTATTCCAGAAGCCGAAATCGTCGATTACGCGACACAGCTTAAATCTATCACTCAAGCTAGCGGTTTCTTCAATAGAGAATTCGTTGATTATGAGGAAGTTCCTGAATACTTAAAAGAAAAAGTTATTAAGGAAAATAAGATTAATTAACTTATTAAAAAATATAAGCATCATCTTCGGATGGTGCTTTTTCTTAATTAAGAAATATGCTATATTTTTTCTTATGAAAAATGTCTTTTACTTTAAAGATAATATCTATTCATTTACTTATATTGATCATCGTCGAATTACTGTTAGAGCAATCTTATTAAATGAGAAAAATGAAGTGGCATTATTACATTTAATTAAAGATGATTTATTTGGTCATCGTGATTGCTACGAAACTCCAGGTGGGGGAAAAAGAAAGAATGAAACATTTCATGAAGGAGTGATTCGAGAAGTTAAAGAAGAAACTGGATATCAGGCCAAAATCATCAAATTCCTCGCAAAAGTCGAAGATTTTTATAATTTAATTCATCGAAATAACATTAATTATTACTATTTATTAAAAGTAGACAAGTATGTAGGAACAGATTTAGAAGAATACGAAAAAGAAATGTTTAAAGAAATTGTGTTTCTTCCAATTGAACAAGCCATTAAAATAATGAATGAAGTCAAAGATGACGGTGTTGGCTTATTAGTCAAACAAAGAGAATTACCAGTATTAGAATTAGCGAGAGGATATATTTTTGAACATCTTATTAACAAATGATGATGGATTTAATTCCGAAGGTATCAATGTTTTAAAGTCTTTATTAGAAAAACATGGAACAGTGGTGATTATCGCTCCTGATAAACATCGTAGTGGAGCTTCTTCTTCCTTATCAATCACTGATCCTATTAAAGTAGAAAAAGTGGAAGATAAAGTTTTTAAATGTAACGGCACACCAGTTGACTGTGTTTCCTTTGGTTTATCTTCTTTAAATGTAAAATTTGATTTAGTGGTTTCTGGTTGTAATGATGGATATAACATCTCTTATGACACGAATTATAGTGGCACTGTTGGTGCGGCTTTAGAAGCCCTTGTTTATCATGTACCTTCCATCGCAGTTTCGACTTGTCGAGGTAGTGATTTTAGGGAGATAAAACAATATTTTGATCAAGTTTTTGATTATATCAATCGTCATAATTTATTAAGTAAAGAATATATCTTAAATATCAATTTCCCGTTTGATGAAGTAAAAGAGATATCAATCGGTAAATTATATTACCGAAACGATGAAAATTTCTTCACTAAAAAACAAGATGGTTATTATGCTTATCGAAAGATGGATGATGAATTTAATGATAAAGACACTGATTGTTATCAAATAAATCATGGGATTATCTCTATTGTTCCATTAGGTAAGACCTTATATAACGATTCTATTAGAGAAGAATTATTAAAGAAAATTAAGTGATGTTATCGTCACTTTTTTCTTATCTTTAAAATATTTTTAAATAGTTTATTGACTTATTAGTTAGTTAATACTAACATATTGTGAGTTAGAAAATACTAACTTAGGAGGTTTGTTTATGCCTATAGTAATAGCTCCCCAAGATCAAGAATTAAGCATTGTAAAAGTCCTCGCGGATGAAAAGACTAAGAAACACTTACAATCTTTAGGTATTGTCATTGGCGGTAAAATTATGGTTATTTCTTCAAATGCTGGAAATGTCATCGCTATTGTTAAAGGTGTCCGATTAGCACTTAATCGTGAAATTGCCTCCAAAATTCTAGTAGCGTAGGAAGGAAGGAATTTATGCTAAGAACACTAGATACCTTAGAAAAAGGCGAGACTGGCCTTGTGAAAAGTGTAGCCGGAGAAGGGAGAATCCGTCGTCGTTTATTCGACATGGGTGTGACTCCAGGCGCGATTATTTATTTAAGGAAAAAAGCTCCATTAGGCGATCCTGTGGAAATTACAATCCGTGGCTATGAGCTCTCTTTAAGAAAAGAGGAAGCGAAGATGGTAACGGTGGAGGTCGCTGAATAATGAAAAATTTTGCCCTTATTGGTAACCCAAATTCTGGTAAAACCACTTTATTCAACTCATTAACCGGTAGCACCGCCCACGTTGGTAACTGGCCAGGTGTCACCGTCGAAAAGAAAGAAGGAGTTTATAAGAAACTCCAAGAACAGGTCAATATCGTTGACTTACCTGGTATTTATTCATTATCACCATATACTCCTGAAGAAGTTGTTTCTCGTGATTATATCCTTAATGAAAAACCAGACTGTGTCATCAACATCGTTGACGCCACAAATTTAGAAAGAAACTTATATTTAACAACACAAGTATTAGAAATTGATGTTCCAGTGGTTGTGGCTTTAAATATGAGCGATGTCGTTAGAAAAAACGGCGACAAATTAGACACCAAAATGCTCTCTGAAAAGCTTGGAGTGCCAGTGGTAGAAATCTCCGCTTTAAAGAGTGAAAACCTTGATGAACTTATGAAAGAAGCTTTCAAAGCTTCAAATAACAAAAGACAAGGCAAGAGTGTCATCGAAGATAAAGATTTATCTCACTTAATTAAAGATGTCGAAATCGCTTTTAAAGGAAAAGGAGTTGAAAACCCCTTATTCCACGCGGTTAAATTAGTCGAACTTGACGAAATCGAAACGAAGATGCATGAAGATCTTCTCCCGATGGTGGAAGAATTTAAAAAGACCTTTAAAAATGAAACCTTCGGTAGTGACTTTGAAGCGGTAGTAGCTGATGCTAGATATAATTATATATCTAAGAATTACGCTTCTGCTTATCAAGCCAATAAGAATGATGCAGAAAATGATTCTCCTAGAAAGATCACAAAGAGTGACAAAATCGATAAAGTTTTAACCCATCGTATTTGGGCTATCCCTTTATTTATTGTCATCATGTTTTTCATCTTCCATTTCACCTTCTCTGAAGATTTATTCTTCATGGGTGCGATGGGATTATCTATTGAACCGACGAATGGATTTAATGCTTTCTTAATTAGAACATTTACTGGTGATTTATCAACGCCTACTAGTGAACTAGAAGCTTTAGGCGGCATTCCATCATTAGGTGTATGGTTACAATCTTGGATGGGAACGTTAACCGGTTCTATTATGGACGGAGTTAGTTCCTTATTCGCTTTAGGTGGAGATGCAGTCTTAGAAAGTTGGTATGCCTCATTAGTTGTTGATGGCTTACTTAATGGTTTAGATGCGGTTTTGTCATTTATTCCACAAATCCTCTTATTATTCTTATTTATCGCTATCTTAGAAGATAGTGGTTATATGGCTCGTGTCGCCTTTATCTTAGATCGAGCCTTTAGAAAATTCGGTTTATCCGGTAAAGCCTTCATCCCAATGTTAACTGGCTTTGGCTGTAGCGTTCCAGCGATTATGGCCACTCGTACATTAGAGGATGAAAAAGAAAAGAATAGAACCATTAGACTAATGACTTGTTTCAGCTGTGGTGCTAAAGCACCAATCTGGACGATGCTCGCTGCAGTTGGTGTCTTAGCTGGATTTAATGGTGGATTATTCGTCTTTATTATCTATTTAGCCGGTATTTCGATGGCTATTGTCTATGCTTTATTTATGAAATTATTAAGTAAAGATCAATATGTCTCTCCATTTATTATGGAATTACCAGCTTATCATATGCCTCAAGCTCGTAACGTTTTAGCTCTTTTATGGGAGAAATTAAAACATTACGTTATTAAAGCCGCGACAATTATTGCCGCTAGCTTACTTGTCATCTGGTTCTTATCTAACTTTAGATGGGCCTTCTGGCAAGGATTATGCGATATCCATGACTCCATGTTAGCGGATATCGGTAGAGTCTTAGGATACTTCTTCTGGCCTCTTGGTTTCTCACAAAATCAGCAATATGGCTGGATGTATTCTGTGGCGACAGTAACTGGCTTAGTGGCTAAAGAAGATGTCGTTGCCACACTTGCATCTTTATTCGGTATGGCCGAAGGCGCCAGCGAAGCTGAAGTTGGTTCACAGTTAATCGGTATTAGCGCCGCTGGTGTGTGGTCATTTGCCTTCTATAACTTATTTACCTTCCCATGCTTTGCCGCTATTTCTGCCGCGCATGGTGAACAATCTAGAAAACAATTCTGGATCACTATGGCTTGGTGGTTTGTAATGAGCTATGTAGCAGCGTTAGTTATCTACTGGGTTGGCACTTTATATAGTGTTGCTTGGTGGGGTGGCTTATTAGTAACCTTAGCCTTAGTTGGTGTTGTTGTTAGCGCCGGTATAGTAGTGGCTAATAGAACCAAAAGATTAGCACAAGCTAATTAAGAAGGGAGATATTTATGCAGTGGTTTGAAATATTAATTATTGTCATAAGTGTTCTCTTTGTCCTTGGAGTTATCTTTCTATCTTTCTATATGAAAAAGAAAGGTAAGTCATTATTAAATGATTGCGGTGGAGATTGCAACAAGTGTTCCGGGAATTGTACTTCTTGTGGACATGCTTGTTCAAATAACAAGAAACTAATCGAAGAATACCGTAAATCAGTTAAAAATAGTTAAATTATATCGGCTTTTATCTCTAAAACAGGTAAGAGCCGATTATTTTTATCAAAATATAATTAAATATTTAGAAAATAGTATATAATACTAGCGAAAAGGAAGTAAAAAATATGCCATTAGTTAATTCTAAAGAAATGTTTGAAAAAGCCTATAAAGGCGGATACGCGATCGGTGCTTTTAACTGCAATAACATGGAAATCGTTCAAGCGATTACTGAAGCTGCTAAAGAATGCAATTCCCCAGTTATTTTACAAGTGAGCGCTGGTGCGAGAAAATATGCGAAACAAGGTTATTTAAAACACCTCGTGGAAGCGGCGGTTGAAGATACTGGTTTACCAATCGTTTTACACTTAGACCACGGAGCAGATTTTGAAATTTGTAAAGAATGTATCGATGGTGGTTTCACTTCAGTCATGATTGACTGCTCTAGCAAACCATTTGAAGAAAATATTGCGATTACTAGAAAAGTCGTTGAATATGCTCACGATACTTCTAAACACCCATATGTTACCGTTGAAGCAGAACTCGGTACCTTAGCCGGCATCGAAGATGATGTCAAAGTGGAACATGGTGCAGAATCTTATACTAGACCAGAAGACGTTGAAGAATTCGTCAAACGTACAGGCTGTGATAGCTTAGCTATCGCTATCGGTACAAGCCACGGTGCTTATAAATTCAAACCAGAACAATGTACAAGAGATCCAAAAACTGGAGTCTTATTACCTCCTCCATTAAGATTTGATATCTTAGAAGAAGTCAGTAAGAGATTACCAGGATTCCCAATCGTTTTACACGGTTCTAGCTCTGTTAACCAAGAATACGTCAAAATCATCAATGAAAATGGTGGTAAATTAGTTGACGCTGTTGGTGTCCCAGAAGAACAATTAAGACAAGCTAGCAAATTAGCAGTTTGTAAGATTAACATCGATAGTGACTTAAGACTCGCTCTTACCGCTGGTATTAGAGAAGTCTTAAATCATCAACCAGATGTCTTTGACCCAAGAACTTATTTAAAACCTGCTAGAGAATATGTTAAACAATTAGTGAAACACAAGATTGTTGATGTTCTCGGTAGTAACGATAAGATCTAATTAGATAACAATTTCAAAGAGTGGACGACGTTCCACTCTTTTTATTTATAAAAAGAAAAGACCATATTTCTATGGCCTAGTCTTTATAAGTTCGATTTCTTATTTACCCTTTTTTACAAGAGCATCACGAATTTCTTTTAAGAGTTCAACTTCGGTTGGTTCAGGTACACCTGGTTCTGGAGGAACTGGTCTTTCTTCAGGATGTTTCTTGTAATATTCTTCTCTCGCTTTTTCTTCTAAAGCTGCTTTCTTAGCGGCAGCAGCAGCGACGACTTTCACAATAATGAATAAAACTAAAGCGATGATTAAGAAGGAAATGATAGCGGTTAATAATGCACCCCAGTCGATGATTGCGGAACCATTAAAATAGTATCTACCACCATGAACTGTGTAGTTGCCAGAAATCTTTTGGCTACCATATAAAAGCGCAGAGCCTTCATCAGCAATACCGGCTTTTTGTCCGATTTGTAAAGCGATTGAATCGAAATCACCTTTAGCAAATGATTGGCCAACACCTTCGAAGCCTTTTTGAGCATCATTAAGAGCTGGTAAAACAGTCACTAATCCTTTTAAGCCTCCAGGAACTGCCCATGTTGCAACGCTTAATAAGATGTTAACAAATGCGGTGACGATAGCGCCGAAAGCACCACCAATAACAACACCAACAGCTAACATGAAAGCGTTACCTTTGTTAATAAATTCCTTGAATTCTTTTAAAAGACCTTTGCCTTTTTTAGCTTTTTTTGCCATGAAATATAACTCCTTTCGTTAATAATGATAAAACAATAAGAGAAAAAAATAAATTTTTATTTTTGAAGGTCTATTGATGTAGTAAAATAGGTATATGGTTAGTCTTACTTATTTAGGTCATTCCTCGTTTTTAATTAAAAACAATGAACTATCTTTTGTGATTGATCCTTATGAAGATAATTCAGTACCTCATTTAAAGTTTCCAAAAGTGGAAGCTAATTTTGTTTTTAAATCGCATGATCACCATGATCATAACGCGGTTGATTTAGTGAAGATAAAACCAATTGAAAAACTACTTGATTACGAAACTATAATTGTTCCTCATGATAAAGAGGAAGGCGCAAAAAGAGGGTTAAACAAAATCCACATTTACCATATCGATAATTTAAAGATTGTCCACTTGGGTGATATCGGTTGTATTCCTAATCAAATTGTCTTAGAACAATTAAAAGATATTGACGTACTTTTAGCACCAATTAATGGCTTTTTTACAATTTCTAGTGAGGAATTGCTGGAAATTTGTAAAGATATAAAACCACGATTAGTAGTGCCGATGCATTATTATAAAAAAGATGATAATAGTGGTTATCCCGATGATGATCAAATCGGTATATTTAAGGCCAATATCTCTAATTATTTAGAGGTTAATACTCCAACTGTGGAATTATACGAGAATCTCTTTAAATATAATTACTTAATATTCGATAAATGCTTACAAGGGGGAAGATAAGATGATCGATTTACATTTACATTTAGATGGTTCTATGAGTGAACAAGATTTTCTATATTTAGCCAAAAAAGATGGTGTTAGTTTAGGAGAAGATTTTCCTAATAATATTTATGTTCCAGCTAACTGTCCATCACTTGAAGTTTATTTAGAAAGATTTACTCTTCCTGGAATTTTACTTCAAAGTAAAGAAAACCTAGCTCATGTTACTTCTTCATTAGTAAGAAGATTATATAAGATGGGCTATATCTACGCAGAGATTAGATTCGCTCCATTATTACACACGAATAAAGGAATGAGTCAGATGGATGCTGCTTTAGCGGCTTTAGAGGGACTTAATTCTGCTTTAAAAGAATGTCCAGAATTTGAAGCTAACCTCATTTTATGTTGTATGAGACACGCTCCTAAGGAAGTAAATTTAGAAACTATCGAAGTAGCTAATAAACTTAAAGGCACAAGAGTTGTAGCAGTCGATTTAGCGGGTGCTGAAGCTCTTCATCCATCTTCTTACTATAAAGAAATCTTTGATTTAGCCAAAAAATATAAACTTAATATTACTATCCATGCTGGTGAAGCGACAGGAAGCGATGAAATCATGATGGCTTTAGATAACGGAGCGATGAGAATCGGTCATGGTGTTCATCTAAATGTTAATTCCAAAGATGGGGACCGTGCGAAAGAAGCAAAAGTTTGCTTTGAATTTTGCCCAACCAGCAATTTACAAACCAAATCTTTAAAATCTTATAAAGATGTTCCAATTAGAGAATTTATGAATAAAGGAATTGCTTTAACTATTAATAGCGATAACATGACGGTTAGTAATACTGATGTTTATCAAGAATTCTCTCACCTTATCCAAACCTTTAATTTAACTAAAGAAGAAGTTTATTCCTTCTTAATAAATTCCATTAATTATAGTTTCACCTCTTTAGAAACTAAAAAGTTATTAAAAGAAAGACTTGATAAGAAATTTAATAATTTCTATTCGAGAGTATCGGTTTAAAAAAAGACCTCAATGGTCTTTTATTTTACATATTTATCTAGGAAAGCTTCTAGTAATGGCTGATGAACTTTTCTAGCGGCTTCTGCATTCCAACTATAGGTGACGTCGCCACCTTCATTACTAGCGGTCACTTCTTCACTAGGAATACTTCTACCTTGTAATACTTCATCAGTATATGAGAGATTAGCTTTTCTATCTTCAGAATAGAAGGAACGAGTAACTTTATATTCTCCATCAACAAGCTTAATTTCATCGTTGAAGTAGACTGTAGCATCCACTAATTCGCCTTTACTCCATACTTGAGTGGTGGGGACAAATCCACGGTCATAGCCGAATTTTTTATCACCGTTTTTGGATAATTTGTATTTTTCCAAGAATTCGACATATGTAGTCGCGCCTGTACCGACGAATTGTCCGTCATCTGTTAATAAGATTCCTGGAATTCCTAAGTCAATGACCCACACTAAGGTGTTAAAGACGTTCTTTTCTGAATAAGGAAGTAAAACATTTGGGAAACAGTCGTTACAATCTGGACAGAAATTCCAAATATAATGGACAACGGCTTTATCAACTTTATCTTCATATAAGGATTTATTTAAGAAATCTTGATCGATAAGCATATATTGAGGATCACGAGCGATTTTAGTAATCGCCGTTCTTAAATCCTTTAATTTAGTAAACATTGGTTTGTTATCATTACCATAGATATATTCGTTGGTCTTTTTACCATTTTTCATCAAAGCGAAAGTGGGGGAAGTAGTTTCGCTTCCATCAAGAAGTGTGAGACCAAAGGTCTCGTCGTCTTTGGAGAATTGACTTCTAGCAATGATATAAATCTTTGTGTGATATTCTTTAACATAAGAATTTAATGTCGCTTTAAAATCTCTCCAACATCCACAGGCTTGACCAGCTTGTGTATCTTGATATACAGAGATTAATAAATTCTCTTTTTTGGCCATTTTCGCACTTAAAGCCCCATATTCGATTTCGGTAACCTCGCTGTCCACTAAAGTACCATAGGTAATACGAGCCTTTTTGTTGCTCTTGTTACAACCGGACATACCTAAGGAAGTAACAGCGATAATTGGTAATAAAAACAGTGTCTTTTTCATAATGTTTCTATAAATATAGACTATTTCTATTCTATTTGTCAAAAGTGTGAGAAAAATTTTTGTAAAAATATATTGTTTTTTAACAATTATAAATATATTATTTTTGTCGTGAAAATAAGTAGTCGTAATTTTGGGACTACATCACACCTAATTCTATCAATGTGAGATGCATTGAACTTGACCCAATCTTTTATTAGAAGGACAACAGCCTCGGACAGCTAGGTCAAATGCCGGATTAGAGATAGTGATATCTTGTTATTAATTTATAAGCTTATGCTTGGAGTGAAAGTCTCCGTCGTACCTTGTGAATCATAATAAGAGTAGTAAAAGTAATTATTTACTATATAGACTCCCAAATTAACGGCAATATAAGTGTCTTCACCTATATTCTCCTTTTAAAGAAATCATGAGGTACAAATAAAATGTGCCTCTTTATTTTTATAGGCAAGGAAAGGGAAAACTTATATGGCTAATGAAAACTGTATAATCTCGCTTCAAGGTGTTAGTAAAGTCTATAATGGCAACACTGTCGTTGATGATTTTAACCTTGATATTACTAAGGGTGAATTTGTCACTTTCTTAGGTCCTTCTGGCTGCGGTAAGACAACGACCTTACGTATGATCGCTGGTTTTGAAACCCCCACAAGCGGAAAAATTTTATTAAATGGAGAAGATATTACTGTTATTCCTCCTCACAAAAGACCAATTAACACTGTCTTCCAACGCTATGCGTTGTTTCCACATTTAGACGTTTATGATAACGTCGCTTTCGGTTTAAAACTCAAAAAAATTCCTTATGAGAAAACCGATAAGAAAGGTAATAAAGTTACTAAATATCGTCACTATACCCCTAAAGAAATCGATGAAAAAGTATTACATGCTTTAGAAACTGTCGATTTAGCAGAACTTGAAAGTAGAGATATTTCCACTTTATCAGGTGGTCAACAACAACGTGTCGCGATCGCTCGAGCGATTGTTAATGAACCAGAGATTCTTCTTTTAGATGAACCTTTAGGTGCTCTCGACTTAAAGATGAGAAAAGATATGCAGATCGAACTTAAAGAAATGCATAAGAAATTAGGTATTACATTTATTTATGTTACTCATGACCAAGAAGAAGCTTTAACAATGAGTGACACGATTATCGTTATGAAAAGTGGTGTCATCCAACAAGTTGGTAAACCATTAGATATTTATAACGAACCAGTCAACGCTTTCGTCGCTGACTTCATTGGTGAATCCAATATTTATAACGCTACTATGGCGGGCAAAAAGAAGGTTAGATTCTTAAATCACATCTTCGATTGTATTGATGACTTCCCATTAAATGAAAAAGTGGATGTTGTGATTCGTCCAGAAGACGTCATCTTAACAAAGGTTAAAGAAGATAGTAAAACTGATAAAGTAACTGGTAAAATCAAGACCAAAGTCTTTAAAGGTGTCCACTATGAATATTTAGTAGCGGTCGGTAAAGCGGAAGTGGAAGCAAGAGATACCAAAGATCGTACTATTGGCGATTTTGTGACCATTGAAGTGGAACCAGAAAATATCCAAATCATGAATAAAGAATTAACTTCTAATATCTATCGTGAAGCTTGGATTAATAATAAAAATCAAGTGGTCATTGGTGAAGATCCATTTGATTGTGATGTCACACAGTTATTAAAAGATTCAAAAATAGATGAAGATGGCTATCTCGTTAGTCATGATGGCAAAAAATATGATTTAAATGACGCCGATGTTACCGCAGAAATCGGCTTAGATAAGGTTGAATTAATCGATGGATTTGATAATGGTGACACCAATGGTGTGATCGTTAGTATCGTCTATAAAGGTGACCACTACCAAGTGATGGTAAGAACCGATGACGAAGAAGATTTCATCGCTGATACAATCTATACCTATAACGAAGGCGACCAAGTCTCCGTTAAGGTCAAAAAAGAAAATATTAGATTAACGTTGAAAGGCGACATTAGCAAATATGAAAAAGAATAAAAAAGGCTTTGTGCTTTTCAAACGTAAGTATCTTTGCATACCATATGGTTTGTTTTTAGTCTTGTTCATTATCATCCCTATTTTAATTATTGCTTATTATGCATTTAGTGATGATACTGGCGCTTTAAGCTTAAACGCTCTAGTGGGATTCTTCACTAGCTGGTCGAAAGTGAATGTCTTATTTACTTCCGTCTTCATCGCGTTACAAACCACTTTGTTATGTTTACTTATCGGCTATCCTTTAGCCTATTTCTTAGCGGACAAGAAGGTTAATAAAAATGCGGTATTAATCACCCTCTTTGTCGCTCCGATGTGGATCAACTTCGTTTTAAGAACAGGTGCCACACGTGATTTATTAACATGGATGGGAATTAATGGTGGTAACGCTCCATACTTAGCTACTTTAATCGGTATGGTTCAAAACTATCTACCATTCGTTATTCTTCCTTTATATACCACAATGCTTAAACTCGATAAGTCTCAGATTGAAGCAGCGGCGGATTTAGGAGCTAATCCTTTCCAAGTCTTCTATAAGAGCATCTTACCTCAATCTGTTCCAGGTATTGTCAGTGCCTTTACAATGACATTCATGCCAACGATGTCTAGCTATGTTATTTCCGATACCCTTTCCGAAGGAAAAATTACCTTATTTGGTAACTACATCTACTTAGACTTCGCGAATAACTTATGGCATGATGGTTCATTTATGGCCATGATAATGCTCGTCATTATTGGTTTAACAATGTTCTTAACACGTAATAGTGGTAAAGAAGAAAGAGAAGGAGGTGCCTCATGGTAAAGAAAATTATTGGCCAATGCTATATCTGGCTCATCCTTATTTTGATGTATCTACCTATCTTAGTTTTAATCGCCTTCTCCTTTACAAAAGCCACGAACGTTGGTGTTTGGACTGGATTTTCCTTCGATTTATATGGCGAATTATTCCAAAACAAAGAAGTGATGGTAGCTTTAGCTAATACTTTAATCATCGCTTTCTCTAGTGCGATTATTGCCACTATTTTAGGAACATTAGGTGCCATCGGTGCTTTCTATGCGAATAAAAAGTTTAGAAAAGCATTTGAATTTGTAAATCAAATTCCTGTTGTTAACGCTGAAATCGTTATGGCTCTATCTTTAGCCATCATGTTTGCGGCTTTACCAAGTTTATTATTTAAGACTGATTTACGTTCTTATTGGACATTATTAATCGGTCACGTTGTTTTAGGCGCTCCATTCGTCTTTATCTCTGTAAAACCAAAATTACAACAAATGGATCCTTCGATGTATGAAGCGGCTATCGATTTAGGTGCTAAACCTCATCAAGCTTTATGGAAAGTCACTTTACCAGAAATTCTTCCTGGTGTCTTCAGTGGTTTCTTATTAGCGATTACCTTATCATTAGATGACTTTGTCATCTCTCAGTTCACAACTGGCCCAGGGTTACTATCTGCTGGAGATCCAAAAATTGTCACTTTATCAATCTTAGTCCAAGACAAGATTAAAAAAGGTCCAATTCCTCCAGTGATGAGGGCCATGACAACCATCATCTTCTTATTAGTGGTTATTGGTGTTATCGGAGTTAGTATCTATCGTAATTATCAAGCTAAACACATGGTTAGTAAGAAAGTGAGGAGGGTGTAAATATGACTAATTTATTCTTATCCTTATCAATGTTTATTTCTCTAGTGGGAGTCACTGGATTTAAGGAAGCTCCAAAAGTGAGAAATTTATCTCCACGTCAAATTGGCTCAGGTAGTCAAACATTACGTTTACTTAACGTTGAAGATTATATCTATGAAAAAGATGAATCAGATCCAGAAGCCGCGGAGAATTTAACAAAACAGTTCGAAGAATACGCTAAGGAACTCGGTTATACAAACTGTAGTGTGGAATATTACACCACAGATACCCCTGAATCAATGTTTAACGAAGTTAAATTATCACCTGGAAATTACGATTTAATCTGTCCAAGTGACTATATGATTCAAAAATTAATCGTTAATGATATGCTTTCACCAATGCATATTGATGAAGAACATATGCCTAACTATATCGCTAACGCCTCTAGAACGATTAAAGGTTTATTAGACGCTATTAGTGCGGTTAACGGTAAAACTAATGAAACCTGCTACTTAAAAGACTATGCCGTCGGTTATATGTGGGGAACATTAGGATTATTATTTGATCCAGAATATGGCGATAGAGACGCAGATCAAACCATCTATGATATGCAAGATTGGTCCGTATTATGGAATGCAGATTACAAAGGTATTTCTTCTATTAAAGATTCTGTAAGAGATACTTACGCAATCGGATTACTTTATACCTTAAATGATGATTTTGAAGAAAACGGACAAACTGTTGAAGGCTTTGAAACACTACTAAATAAATATCAAGAAGGTATTTATAGTGCGGAAGAATATAATCAAAAATTCTCCGATTTATTCAATAGATGTGATAACGCTACTTTAGATAAAGTTCGTAAATCATTAACTAAGTTAAAAGGTAACGTCTTCGGTATGGAAGTCGATAGTGGTAAACAAGATATCGTCACCGGTAAAATCGGTATCAACTTCGCTTGGAGTGGTGATGCAGTTTATTCGATGGATCAAGCCGAAGAAGAAAGAGAACTTGAACTTTGCTATAGCATTCCTCGTACAGGTAGCAATATCTGGATGGATGCTTGGTGTATGCCAAAATACGCTCAAAGAAGTGAAGCGCAAGTGGAACTCGCGGAATTATTCTTAGATTTCTTATCTATACCTGAATATACCGCACAAAATATGGATTATACCGGTTATACTCCATTTACTGCAGGTAATGACATCTTAGAATTAACTCGTGAATGGTATGACTACCGTTATGATGAAGAAACAGAAGAATTCGATGATCGTCAATATAGCGAAGAAGAGATGGAAGAATTAGGCTTACAAAAAGTTGATTTATCTTATTTCTTTAGCGGCACTTTAACCGACGATTATGCCGAAGATGAAAATGCTTGCATTTTCTATAGTGATTCTTATCTGCCTTATACTTACGAGAGTGAAAGTGGAGAAATATTAACTAATGAATGTGTCGGTAGACAATTCTTCTGCCAATTCCCAGATGAAGAAGTTTTAACTCGCTGTGCGGTTATGAGAGACTTTGGTAGTCAAAATGATACAGTGTTAAAAATGTGGGAGAAATTCAAAAGTGATGCTCTTCCAGTTTGGGCCATCGTCTTATTCGTGGTAGAAATTGTCGGTGGAGCTCTTCTCATCACCTATTTCTTCGCCATAAATCGTATCAAAAAGAATTTACGTAACAAGAGAAACGAAAGCCTCGGCAAAAAATAAATTTTTGATACTTGATAGAGTTTATCTATAAGTGTTATAATTCATAGCGCTGCATGTGGTTCCTTAGCCAAGTTGGTAAGGCAATTGACTGCAACTCAATGATCACTGGTTCAAGTCCGGTAGGAACCTCCATTATGCAGCGTTATGAATATATTGCCTTAGCAATTCGCCTTGGCAAGAACTAAAATGCGCCTCTAGCTCAACTGGATAGAGTGTCAGACTACGAATCTGGAGGTTACGAGTTCGATTCTTGTGAGGCGCGCCAATTATCGGGACGTAGCGTAGCTTGGTATCGCGTCAGTTTTGGGAACTGAAGGTCGCAGGTTCAAATCCTGTCGTCCCGACCATTTTATTAAAAAGCAATATATTCGGGTCTATAGCTCAGTTGGGAGAGCACCTGATTTGCATTCAGGGGGTCGAGAGTTCGAGTCTCTTTAGATCCACCAAGTAGATGGCTGAGTAGCTCAGTTGGCTAGAGCAGAGAGTTCATACCTCTAAGGTCGGCGGTTCAAATCCGTCCTCAGCTACCAAATCGTTTATAAGAATCTTTGATTCTCTATAATAAATGGACCAGTAGCTCAAAGGAAGAGCCTTCGGCCCATAACCGAATGGTTGGGGTATCGTGATCCTCCTGGTCCACCACAAGGAGATTTACCCAAGTGGTTGAAGGGGTCGGTCTTGAAAACCGATAGGGGATGCAAGTCCCGCTAGAGTTCGAATCTCTAAATCTCCGCCAAAAATAATGAAAATATTCCCGAATTGGGAATTTTTATTTTGATTATTTGTATATTTATTTAAAATATATAAAGGATTAATAGATATGTTATTTAAAACCGGCTTAAAAAATTATTTCAAATCGATGAAGCATTATTTTGTACCATTAGGTATCTTTGCTTTATTTGTGATATTTTCTCTAACAACCGCGATACCGATGATGGTTAATGCCGTCAAGGTTTTATTTAATGAATGTGGAAAAATCGTTTCTAAGGGTCAATTTGATTGGCTAGAGATATTTTCTGAACTAAGCGATCAAGTCGCCGCGGTGGATTGGTCAGATTTTAATAAAGGTGTAGCGACAGTTTCTTCTCGAACTTGGTTATATGACACTTTAACTAAAGTGCTATCCACAGTTTTTAAGGAAGAAGATATCGTCAAAACATTTGGTGATTTAATACAAAATTGCATCGGCACAATCTATGCAGCATTCGCCATTATTATCGCTTTCTTCTTTATCGGGATTTTTGTTGGGTTCTTTGTCATTAAGATTTTGGTGAGAAAAACTGTCACTCGTAAAAATATTCTAAAAGTCATTTTATTCTCTTTAGTGGATGCGATTATAGTCACAGGCTTATTAGTAATATTCTCTTTATTTAATAGATTACCTACTTGGGCGAATATTTTATTATCAATTATCTTCTTTTTAATGGTGGGTTTCTTTACCTTATTTGAAGCTTATTTATTCTACGGCTTAAAGAAAATCAAATTAAAAGAAGTAGTGAATTTTAAAGACCTTGTTTTACTATATGTTACTGACTTAGTAATTCTAGTTATTGGTGTTCTTATTTGTGTAGCATTATTCTTTATTTTTAATCTTATATTTGCTCTCTTTGTGATCTTACCAATTGCGGAAATAACGATCTCTATTCTTGGCGTAAATGCGGAAGGATATGTCGTTAGAAAAGTTGAAGAAAAACAAGAGGTTAAACAGTTAAAACCCGCAAAAAAATAAAAGACCATTATATGGTCTATTTATTTGCCTCGATTAATGAAGAGATATAATCCGCTAACGGTTTAACCCCTTCATCCTTTATAGCGGAAGTAATAAATATCTTCGCTTTTGGATTTCTTCTTTTGATGTATTCTTGACATTTTTCTTCGTTGAAATCGAAGACCTTTTTCGTATCTGTTTTGGTGATAACGGCGATATCACTTACTTCAAACATCAACGGATATTTAAGTGGTTTATCCTCTCCTTCTGGAACCGATAATAACATCATATTTATGTTACTTCCGGTATCAAATTCCGCCGGACAAACTAGATTACCAACATTTTCTAAAAATAATAAGTCGAGATCTTTAATATCAAAGGCGTTAATCGCATCATGTGTCATCTGAGCGGTGAGATGACAAGCTCCAGAAGTATGAACTTGAATAGTTCTTACTCCCGTTAATTCATGGATTCTTTTGGCATCGACATCTCCATCGATATCCGCTTCCATAACTCCGATATTATATTTTTCTTTCAGCTTATTAATTAAACCAGTTAGAAGTGTGGTTTTTCCACTTCCTGGAGAAGCCATGACATTTATAAAATAAATACCTTTGTTTTTTAAATATTTCCTGAGCTCATCTGCTCTTTTGTTATTTTCTTGTAAAACATCTTCTTTAACTTTAATAACTTGAAAATCCATAATCTTTCACCAACGTTATGAATTTTAACATAAAAAAAGAGTGTGAAAAAGTAGTATTCTACTTTATAATATTTGGGATGGAAGAAGTTCGCACTATATTATTACACCGTTCCGCTTATGCTGATAACGACTTAGAAGCCGATGCTTTAAGAAGTTATTTAAAGGAAAAAGGTGTTTTTGTTGTTAACTTAATGTCTTCCCCTGGTGCTGGCAAAACAACCACACTAACCACTCTTATCAATTTAATTAAGAATAAGGTGAGAGTTGGGGTTATGGAAGCTGACATTGATAGTGATGTTGATGCCGTTAATATCGCTAAAAAAACAGGTGTTAAATCCATTCAATTACATACAGGTGGTATGTGTCATTTAGATGCTGGTATGACAAAAGCGGGTTTAGATGGTATCGATACGAAAGATTTAGATATCGTTTTCTTAGAGAATGTCGGTAACTTAGTCTGCCCAGCCGAATTTGATACTGGAGCTAGCATGGATATGATGATTCTTTCCATCCCAGAAGGCGATGATAAGCCTTTAAAATATCCTTTAGTCTTTGAGAAGAGCGATTTAGTTTTAATCAATAAAATCGACGCTAAAGAATATTTCAACTTCGATATGGATAAATGTATCGAATATATAAAAGTGAGAAATAAAGACGCTACTATTATTCCCATCAGTGCTAAAACTGGTGAAAACATGAATTTAGTCGCGGATTATTTTATAAATAAAATTAAGTGTTTTAAGGAGTAAGAATATGGGAGAACAAAACACAAAAATTATTTCTAAGTACCAAGGCGAAAAAGGTTTTGAGTACGAAAAAGAATACCGTAAGCTTGCTAGAAAGATTACTGACGTAGTCGCTCATAAGCTTGGTGGTGTGAAAACAACTGATCCTGAATATTGGGGCTTAAGAGAAGTTTTATCTATTGAAATGGTGAGAATTGCTAACAAGATGAAACTTCGTAAATTCTATTCATTTGAAGAACTAATGAAGATGAATCCAGAATATGAGCCAGCTGAACTTCAAAAGATTATCGATGAGATGGCGGTTGTCGGTATCATGGAATATGACTATAGTGATAACTATGCCTGGGATCATCCATTAGAAGATAAACCAAAAACTAAACGTTATAGAATCTGTTTCTTCGTTCCTGGTTCCGCGGAATTAATGAATTCCACTGTGGATCGTATCGCGAAGAATCCAGCTGTTGCTTCTTTCTTTGAAAGAATGACATTTATTCCATTAGCTGGTGTCACCGAAATGATTCCTGAAGGTGGTAACGGTATTGGTATGCACGTTATTCCTGTTGAAAAGGCGATTGCTAGCGAAGAAAAAGCCATGGATGTTGAAAAGATCAGCCACTGGTTAAATAAATACGAAGGACATATTTCCGCTGGTATATGTTCATGTCGTGCTTCCCGTGCGATGCTCGGTGATGGCTGTATTGACGATGTTGACGATTGGTGTATCCAATTAGGTGATATGGCCGATTATACAGTGGAAACTGGTCGTGCTCATTACATCTCTAAAGAAAGAGCTTTAGAAATTTTAGAATTATCCGAAAAGAACGGTTTCGTTCACCAAATCACCAATATTGATGGTGATGACCATATCTTTGATATCTGTAACTGTGATGTGAAGATTTGTAACGCCTTAAGAACAGCGATGTTATTTAACACTCCAAACCTCTCCCGTAGTGCTTATACCGCTAATGTTAATAAAACAAACTGTGTCGCTTGTGGTCAATGTGTTGAAAACTGTCCAAGTGGTGCGGTTAAATTAGGTCAAAAATTATGTAATTCTAGTGGTAAAGAAGTGAAATATCCACAACAACCTTTACCAGATAAGATTAGATGGGGCAAATATGCTTGGGATGAAAATTATCGTGACACGATGAGAAGAAGTGATACCTATGAAAGTGGTACCGCTCCATGTAAAGCAGCTTGTCCGGCTCACGTCCCTGTGCAAGGTTATTTAAAGAAAGCACATGAAGGTAAATACCAAGAAGCTTTAGCTTTAATTAAAACTCAAAACCCATTCCCAGCTGTCTGTGGTCGTGTCTGTAATAAGAGATGTGAAGATGAATGTACTAGAGGCGATGTCGATAGAGCCGTGAGTATTGATGCGGTTAAAAAATTCGTCGCTGACTTTGACTTAAAATCTGAAACCAGATATGTTCCAGAAAAGATTATTCCTAACACACATGGTGAATTCGATGAAAAGATCGCCATTATCGGTGCTGGCCCAGCTGGTTTATCCGCTGCTTATTATTTAGCAGTTGCTGGTTTTAGACCAACCGTCTTTGAAAAGAATAAAAAACCTGGTGGTATGTTAATGTATGGCATCCCACAATATAAATTAGAAAAAGATGTTATCGAAGCAGAAATCGATGTCATTAGAAAATTAGGTGTTGAGATCAAATGTGGTGTCGAAGTCGGTAAAGATGTCACCATTGAAGAACTCAAAAAACAAGGCTACAAAGCCTTCTATATCGCGATCGGTTGCCAAGGTGGTCGTAGACCAGGCGTCTTAAACGAT
>JAFRPF010000012.1 GCA_017429285.1 Bacilli bacterium | reverse complement strand
TTAAAGTACTCCCTTTGTCAAGTACAAATTAAATTGTGTATTAATATTTAATTAAGTAGTATCTTTTGTGTTGCCTTCCCCTAGGGGAAGTTCGAAATTTTTGTTTTTAACTGATTCATAAAATTCTTTAGGTGTCATTTTATTTAAATGCCATATACACCTATCATTATTGTAATAATCAATCCAGTCATCTATAATAGCTTTTACTTCATCATAAGTAGTACATATCAAAATTTTTTCTTTGATTTCATCTTTCATATGACCAAAAAATGATTCTTGAGGAGCATTGTCCCAGCAGTTACCACGTCTAGACATAGACCTTCTAAGATTCACATCATCAATAATTTTTATAAATCTATGTGATGTGTAATGGCATCCTTGATCTGAATGAATTAATGTGTCTGTTTTAAGTTCTTTACCATGATTTTCAATTAACATATTAACCGTGTCTAACACGAATTCAAGTTCAAGAGAAGGACTTAATTGATATGCTAAAACTTCTTTGGTATATGCATCTATAATAACTGATAAATAAGCAAAAGCATTGTTATATGGAATATATGAAATATCAGTAAGAAGAACCATTCTAGGACCATATGCTTCAAATTTTCTACTTAATAGATTAGCGGCATAGTTGTTTGTTTTCATAGCCTTTTGCATCCTTCTATAATGATTAGCTTTTCTAATAGGACAAAAGAGGTTATATTTCCTCATAAGTCTTCTAATCTTTTTCTGGTTCATTGGTTTATTCATTTTTATAAGCCTCATATAAATGCCTCTTACTCCTTTAGAATAACCTCTAAAATTATAAGCTTCTAAAATATATTTGAAGTCTTCTTCATCTTTGATTTCTTTTAGATATCGTAATTCTTCGTTGTTTTTCCAGTTGTAATAACCAGATCTTGAAACACCTGCAATATCACAAAGCATTGATATTGATAATTTATTATCATTACTATCAATAGTTGAATCAATCAATTGAAATAGTTCTGAAGTGGATATTTTAGTCATTTTTCCTCCTTTAGAATTTTTTTTAAAAACTCAACTTGTTGTCTTAAATATATTATTTCGGCTTGCATTTTAATTAAGGCCTTTGATGGAGAAATATTTCCATTTTCTAAATCATCTTGAAGTGAAGACATTTTTCTTCCAGCATGAAAAGAACCATTGACTTTATACTCTTCTCTAATATGGCATGCAATTCCTTTTGGCCTTTCTTTACCTAGTATAGAAAGGTCATAACCACAATCTTCAAGAATAGTAGAAGCTGAAAAACCATCATTTAATCTCTTAAACATTAGTTCTTTAAATTCTACGGTGAATTTAATTGAATTTTCGCTGACTCTATATGTATATTTATTATTTCTTAATATTTCAATTTCGTTTTCATTAAACTTTTTAATACCCATGTATTTTCACTCTCCTATCGTATAAAGGGATGTTTTGACTGTCTATTAAAATGGAATCAAACATTATGTGTGTTTAGATTAATGGTTTTACACATTTCGAATGTCCATTAACTTGATTATACACAATTTAACTGTCCATTTTTAAGGTTCGACACAATTTGTTTTGTCCATTTTACAGGGTATAGTTTACATCTAATCTTTCAGATACCGCGACAACGATAAATGGATGACCGATTGACCTTTTATAAACACGAAAGTGATATTTATCGGTTCCATTATATTTTTTGTAACGCATATTTCTTCCTCCTTTCTTTAAAATTGGCGGTGCTTTCGAAAGGAGAAAAAATAAAACCATCACTCTCATAACGAAAACACCTTTTGCAGTTATCGACTAAGTCCTGTAACTGCTGGTGTTACGTCATCCTTGTGACGGCCACATGCTCAATTACTAAGTAATTGTAGGGAGCGCGATGATCTTCTTAGATATATAAGCGTCTACAAATGTGACCCCTTCTTATATAACCTCATATCACTACTGGGCAATACTTTCCCTATTATCAAACCCTAACACGTAGTGTGATAGCTTATATACTCATTCGCCTCAGTGTACCTGCGTATGGTCGACTTTGCTAATAGCTAGTTCATAGCGCCCGTGGTCTAAATATATAAGCGTATTAATTATAACAATTTGTTTGTGGTAAACAAAGTTTAATCAATATAAATTATTCAATATTTGTTTAATACAATAAAAGGTATTATTACGAATAGCTAAATAGGAAAAAATGTGATGGATTATTTATGAATTAATTTGTCAGTTTTTTCAAAAGAACATTCTTGATATGTCGATGATATTGATATTGTTGCAAAATGTGTCGATTTAGTTCGACAGTTTTTTATTCAACACTGACTTTGAAGAACAAAATTTCTTTTTCATGTGCCTATACGCATATATAATTAGTGTAGAAATTTTAATGACGGAGGTTTCAATTTGTGGAAATCTTTAAACAAATAGGCGCCTATATATCCGAATACGGATTTAAATTATTACTGGCGATATGTATCACTGCGGGTGGTATATGTTTTGCTTGGTTAATCGGATTCTTATTAAAGAAGATCCTTTTAAAAACTAGATTAGATGGAGCGATGTTAACATTTATCGTTTCTATTTTAAGAATTGTCATTATTGTTCTTGTTGTTTTAGTGGCCGCTTCCGTCTTAGAACTATCCACTGAAGGATTAGTGGTATCTTTAGGTACCATGACCTTAGCTGTTGGTTTAGCGTTAAAGGATTCCTTCGCTAACTTAGCGAATGGTATTTTGATTATTGTTAATAAACCATTCCGTCGTGGAGATTTAGTCTCTATCAATGGAATTGAAGGTAAGATTCATAATATTAAATTATTAACTGTCGAACTTATTACATTTGCAAATGTGAAGATCGTTTTACCTAATAGCACTGTTTTAAACGGCAGTGTCATCAATTATTCCGCTTTAGCGATTAGAAGAGTGGATATGGAATTTTCCGTGGCCTATGGCTCTAACATGGATAAAGTGGAAGAGATTTTAAGAAAGATCGCTCAAGAGCATCCACAAGTTTTAAAATCCATGAAGATTAATGTTTATATGTCTTCTCATGATAATTCATGCATTACCTATGCGGTGAAAGTATGGGCGAATAATGGTGATTATTATGGAATTAAACACTCCTTCCCAAGACTTGTTTATGATGCATTTACTAAAGAAGGAATTACTATTCCATATAATCAAATCGATGTGCATTTGGATAAATAGATATGAAATTTTTTAAACGTTTACCATTATTATTAGCTTCACTTATCGCTATCCCCTTATTAGCGGGTTTTGTGGTGCATGAGTTTAATAATGATGAAGAAATAGTCTACGCGGATGATGTTGAGCCTAAATATCCATATCACGAAGTGGAAGACCAATATCACACTCGTGTTTATGACACCACGGCACTAACTCCTGTTTTAGTTAAATCATTCGACGCTCCAAGTGGATATGCTTTCCATCTCTCATTTTCTGAATTTCAAATTGATGAAATGTTAGGTGAAATGGATGGTTGTAATTCCGATTATTCATTTGTCCATTTGACCTTTAGTTATACGACATTAGGTAGTGAAGTATATTTAGACGCTAATACATTCTTCCTCACGCAAGATACGATAGAAGAAAGAAGAGCGATCTTTAAAGAGAATTTATTCGATTATGTCAGCGATCGTTTATTATTTAGAATTGAAGAAGCAACAGTTAAAAATGTCATCACATTCTCATTTAGAATGACATTTAATTACAAATCTGGTGATGAAGGTGGTTCAAAAGACTTCTTATTCTATGGTGAATCTATCTCTGTGGAACCATTTAATGTGACAGATTTTATCGAATTCAATACTCTAATTATTCAAGATATCGATAAAGATCGTTTCACCATCCGCGCTAATCCGATTGAAGGATTCTTCTATGAAGGAAGTGAACCAAATGAATATGGTTTTAAAACCATTAGACCAGATGACTGGGTGGAATTAAATCATATAGAATTATCCGGTTACACGACGAAATATACGATTGGAGATACATTTAATTTCGATGGTACAGCCATGGCTTATTTCTCCAATAGCACAAAAGTGAAAGATGTTACTAAATATGTCCATGTTTATGGAAATAATATTTCTAGTGGGACAACATTATCAGAAAAAGGTATCTATAATATTACCGCTTGGTATTTTGATGAAATTAGCCACGTCTCAGATTCAGTTTATTATCAAATTGAAGTAAGAGAGGCTGATAAGCCTGATGAACCATTAGATCCTGTTGATCCAATTATTGACGTCGAAGAACCAAGAGCCTATTATCATTTAACTTTGTTAACCGATGACGGAACTCAACTCGGCTCCTTCTCTTATGGTGGTATTGATATGACCTTCCCAGTTATTGATTTACACTGCAAGATTAGAATGGATTTTATCGATAACAACGGTAAAGAATGGGTGTTTTATTCTGAACCAATTATTATTGGTAACCCCAATATCCGCACCGTCATCGACCATGATTTTGACCGTGATTTGGTGGTCAAAAAAGAAGATCATGTATTTAGTATTAATGTCGATGTATTTGATAAGGAACATCTTGAATTCTTCCAAGGAAGAATCGATGCTTTCCCGATGAGACTCAAAGATCCATTCCTCGGTCATAATTTATTTAATAAAGAATTCCCAGCGGTAGGAATAGACGGACATTATTATTATCTTCCTAGTGATCATGAAATCGAACTTCATTATCAAGGAAGAGACGCGGAATTCATGGATAAAACCGCAGAAGGAACTTATTTTACTTGGAATACCGAAACCGAAGCTTATGAAGAATATCAACCGATTTCCATTTTAGATAGTTTCTATAGCATCTATCAGGAGGGTGAAGAAAAAACTTTTGACGAATTATCTTCCACGGTTACTTCTTTACCATATATTGGCTTATGGCATTTCAATACCTTTATCGATGCTAGAAACGATAAATCAAGCGCGATTCATTATCAAACTAATGATCAAGTGATTGATGCCATCGCTCCATATCCCACTGACGAACAGATTATTATTAATACGCCAGATAATATCAATTTACTCCATAACGCTGGTGATATTGAACTAGATGTCACTGTCTCTAATTATTCTAAGGATATTGATTATTTTTATAATTACGACTTATCTAGAGATGGAGTGGTGGAATTAGAATTCATCAAAGATGATAAAGTGATTATCAAACCCTCCGGAAATGGTTTAGTGAGCTTAACTATCACTTGTGAAAGTACCTACTTCTCACGTATTAGTAAAACGATTACAATCCGTGTTTTAGATGCCATTTACGATGTTGGCAAGATTGAAGTTAAGGATGAATTCCATTTAGCTTATAAAGATATTGATGTGGCGATGAACATCAGAGGTTTCACTCATATCCAAAATTTAAATATCGAATGGAAAGTCATCGATAAAAAAGAAGTGGAATATCCAAAAGAAAATATCATTGTTAATAATGATGCGACGATGAGACTTGTTAATCCTGATAGTGGAGATTATACGATCACGGCGATATATGAAGGTATCGAAGTTGATAAATTAACTATTCAAGTCAGATATGCGGACATGGATAAATTCTTAAGAAACAATATTTGGTGGGTCTTATTAATAACGATTGCCTTTATGGCATTTGTCATCTTCTTATCCATTGTTGTTAAACGCGGTAAAACTACTGTCGAACATATTGAAAAAGTTTATGCCGTTTACTGTAAATGTATCGCTAATGACGAATTATCGAAAGATGAAGTAAAACGTATTAAACGAGAAATTGGTAGATGTCTACGTCGTTGTAGTGATTTAAATATCGACGCTCTCAATCAATATGAGAAAGCCACTCGTTATTTAAGAAAATCATTAAATGATATCAATGATATCTATAAGAAATATGATTCCTTGAAGAAGGAAGAAAAAGAAGTTTTATATCAACAACTTGATAAAGATTTATCGAAAGCTTTAAATGTCGCTAAAGAAATTGAAGCGGCGAAACAGCTCATTGATAATTATCATCTCAAAGCTAATAAACAGAATTATGAAGTTTCAGTGGATGAAAATAAAGCTAATAAGAAATCTAAGAAATAAAAGAAAACCATCACATAAGTGATGGTATTTTCTTATAAGTGATAAATTAGAACGCTAATGGTGGTCTATATGTGGTGATGATTTCATTAACACCTGGTTCAGTTTTACTCCAACCATTTGCTTGATCAGTAATACAGAAATAGATTCTTGTACCTTCGCTAAGTTTTGCAAGAGAGTCTAAATATTTTTTGGCTCTAGCACAAGCTATTTCTTCATCAATACCTTCACTGACACCCGCTTGTTTAACTGAGTTTGTTTCAGTTGCTTGATAGATATTGATATTATTTAAAGTACCTTCAACAGTAAATGTCGTATTTTTACTAACTGCCACCTTTGTGGTAGAAGTAATGGTTTGTTCGCCCATTTTAATCGCAAAGTCCGCTGGCGTAGTGGAAAAGTTAATATCGATACAGATTGTTCCTTCATTGATGCCGGTCATTAATATGCTAGATGTAGGTGTTTGACTTTCTTGTTCGCTAGCTTTACTAGTATTTTCGCTAGTATTACCTTTTGTGGTGCATGCTCCTAATAATAATATCGATGAGCATAATAGAACTAATTTTCTTAATTTCATATTTAATTCCCCCTAAAATTTATAATAAACGAGAAATGATAAGAAAATAAATGTTTATTTAAATAATAAATTAGATATAATATCCACTAGCGGAGTTCGGCCTCTAAATCCTTCGCTATATAAATAAAAACCAAGGAGAAAATATGTTTAAGAAAAGTATTCTTAGAAGAATAACTCTTTTGTTTAAGGCCATTCCTAAAACTGTAGTTATTCTTTTTTGTTTAACAGTTGTGGGCATGAATATCTTAGCCCAATATCAACTAGTCTCTTTTCCTTTTTTAGCGATTAACGCCGGGATTTGTATTTCCTGGTTATCTTTTCTCATCTTAGATGTAGTAACTAAACATTTTGGGGCGAAAGCCGCCAATTATTTATCGATATTAGCGGTAATAATAAACTTATTTGTGGGCTTAATATTCTTTATTCTAAGTCTAGCTTTAAATAATCCTCATTACGATTTATTCGCCTTTAATTCGTGGTCTATTTTATTAGCGAGTACAATTGCTTTTATTATCTCTGCTTTAACAAATAACTATGTTAATGTCTTTGTGGGTAAAAAGATTAAGAAAGACCCGGATGGTAAAATTGCTTTTAGATTAAGAACTTATATCTCCACATTTTTCGGACAAGTAGTCGATAATTTCTTATTTGTGTTTTTAGCCTTCTTCTTCTTTCCATTTATCCCTAGCGCGATACAAGTGAGATGGACTATTTGGCAGTGCTTAGGCGCCTCTATTTTAGGAGCCTTATTAGAATTATTATCGGAAGTTTTATTTACTCCACTTGGATATAGGATTTCTTCTTATTGGAAGAAAAACAAAATAGGTGAAGAATATATCAAAACAACTTATGAATTAGAAAAGATGCCTGCTTATGAAATAGGTAAATTAGTCAATGATAAAGTATTTACTCCTCTTGAAGTAGTGAAATATTTTGAAGATAGAATTAATAAAAGAAATAAAAGAATAAACGCTTTTACATATGTAAAATATCTAGATGCAGAACAAGCTGCATTAGAAATAGAAAAAAGATTAGATAAAGAATATTTACCTTTTGCTGGTGTTCCTTTTGCATTAAAAGATTTTTTAGATAGCAAAAAAGGATGGACTAACTCTTGTGGTGGAATACCATATTTAGATCGTATCGATAATAGTGATTCTCCTTTTACTAAAGCCATGGAGAAATTAGGGGGTATCGCGATTGGTAAATGTAACGCCCCAACATATGGCTTTAGAGGAACCACCGATAACTTAAGATATGGACCCACTAAAAACCCATATAACATTAGATATAATTCTGGTGGCTCTAGTGGTGGATCTTCCGCTGCGGTTAGTGATGGTTTAGTTCCTATCGCAGAAGGTGGAGATGCGGGAGGATCTATTAGAATACCGGCTAGCTGGACAAATATATTTGGTTATAAACCATCAAATGGAACCATACCGATGCATTATGCAAAAGGAATTAATCCTGAAGCTTTTCCATTTTGTATGAATTTTGGATTAACTAAATCAGTGAAAGATGCCTCGATATTATTAAACGAAATGCAAGGTTATGATAAAGAAGATCCATATTCTATAAAAAGAGAAAAAATTAATTATTTAGAACATATAAATAAATCTATTAAAGGTCTTAAGATTGCCTACACCGATGACTTTGGAATTTTCGAAGTAGATGAAAAAATCAAAAGAAGAATATTTAAAAAAGCTAAATCATTAGAAAAGTTAGGCGCAAAAGTGGAGCGTATTGATTTTAGGTTAAACTATACACAAGAACAATTAAGCGAGCTTTGGTGTTTAGCGATATCTCAAGAATCAGCGAATGAATGTTTAGAATATAAAAAGAAAGGTAATGACCTCACTAATAGGTTACCAAAAGAGCTTTTATATTGGAACGATAGAGCCGTTAAAGAGAGAGATAGATTAGATGAATATATTAAAGCAAAACAACACATTAAGGCGGTTTTTGAAGAGATTTTCACTAAATATGACGTTATTATCTCTCCCGTCAGTGGTTGTTTACCCGTCTTAAATAGCGATGATCATAACACTAAAGGACCAGAATATATTAACGATAAAAAAGTCGATTCATTAATCGGATTTGCTCTAACTTATTTAATTAATTTTATCGGTAATCCAGCTTGCTCAATTCCCGCAGGATTTATGAAACATCATCTTCCTATTGGCTTACAAATTGTAGGTAAATATATGGATGATGAAATGGTTTTAAATGTGGCCTCTAATTATGAATCTATAAATCCTTATTTAAAATAGGTATTGTTTAAATTTATAAATATGTAATAAAATACTGGTAGAACAAATCTCAATTTGATAGTTGGACTACCATAATGAAATTTAAAGATGCAAAAAAGACATTTTTAATCGATGTAGCCATTAAGCTATTTTTAACTGACTCCATTGATAAGGTGACAATTAAAGATATCGCTAATGAAGCGGGGGTGGGAGAGATGACCATCTACCGTTATTTCGGTAAGAAACAAACCATTGTCAAAGAAGCAGCGATTAGATTACAAGGCATCGTCTTTAAAGATTACTTCAATTTAGATGAAGGCAAATCTGGATATGAGAAGATCAAACTCTTTTATGAAACATTTTTAAAAGTGTTTATCTCCCGTCCAGACTTTTTTAAATTCATTAAAGAATTCGACTTAAATATGATGAATGAAGTAGATAAAGATCTTCAGGAATATGAAGATGATTTATCAAGATTTAAAGATTTATATTTAAGTGCCTATCAGATGGGATTAAAAGATAAATCCATTAAAGAAGTAAAAGATGTGGAATTGTTCTATTTCACCTCTACACACGCGTTAATGGAGTTATGTAAAAAGCTTTCTTATTCTCAAGGGGTATTGCCTCAAGATAATAAGATTGAAAAGGTTTCAGAACTAAAATGTTTAATTGAAACCATCCTCAACATGATTAAAAACTCGTAGTCTAAGGCGAGTATAAATAAATTAAGGGAGGACGTGCAATTTAGACTAAGCACTAAAAATTATGAAAAGATTATCGAAAAAACAAATGATTATCTTTGCTATCGGTCAACTTGGCTGGTCCATTTTAGGTGGTATTATCTCCGCTTGGTTAGTGACTTTCTACTTACCAACATCCACAGATATTACCGATAATGGCGCGGTTCAGTTTATCGTTCCAGGATTAGTCATCGGCGGTTTCTTAACCGTTTTAGGTTTAATCACTGCGTTAAGCCGTGTCTTCGACGCTGTGACAGACCCATTAATTGCTTCTTTAAGTGATAGAAGTAAAAATCCACGTGGTAGAAGAATGCCATTTATGCAAATCGCCGCTATTCCATTTGCGATTACCACTGTCTTATTATTCTGTGCTCCAGTTAATAAAATCAGTGGTTGGAATATCGCCTGGATTGCTGGATTTATTGTTTTATTCTATTTATTTATGACAATGTATTGTACTCCATACAATGCCTTAATTTCCGAATTCGGAAAAACTCAAGAAGATAGAATGTTCATCTCAACATCTATTTCCTTAACATATTTCGCTGGTACATTATTAGCCTATACCCCATTCGTTTTTGCGGGTTTATTAAGAGGTGCTGTTGGTAACTCTTGGGCTTATCGTATCTGCTTTATCGTTTTAGCGGTTATCGCTTGTGTCTGTATGTTACTTCCAGCCTTTATGATTAAAGAAAAAGATTATGTTGAAAGTAAACCTTCTAATGAAAACGTCTTTAGATCATTAGGTTCCACATTTAAAAACAAAGATTTCCGTACATTCTCATTATCTGACATTATGTACTGGGTTGGCTTAACCTTATTCCAAACCGGTATACCATTCTTCGTGAAAGTCTCTATGGGCTTTGATGAATTCATGGTCATGGTCTTTATGGGTGGTATGACTGTCTTATC
>JAFRPF010000011.1 GCA_017429285.1 Bacilli bacterium | reverse complement strand
ATGGGGCGGATGATCAGACTTGAACTGACGAATGCCTGGTTCACAGCCAGGTGTGTTAACCCCTTCACCACATCCGCCATAGCACAATAAGTGCTTAATTATCGTAATAAAAACTTATAAGTTTGTAAAGAGCAAATATATGAATTTATGCGACTAAGAATGCGAGGTAACCACGATACGCTTCATAGACGTCTACTTTAGAAACAATTTCCATTGGAGCGTGCATGTTAAGGACTGGAATGCCAGCATCGATAACATTCATATTGTAGTTACCTAAGATGTAGGCAATTGTGCCTCCACCACCTTGGTCAACTTTACCAAGTTCAGCATTTTGCCAGTTAACATTTGCTTCATCCATCGTTTTTCTAATGAATGAATAATATTCTGGGTTACTATCGTTAGAGCCACTCTTACCACGGCTACCGGTATATTTATTAAAGACAATACCTAAGCCTAAATAAGCAGCATTTTTTGGATCGTTCACTTGTGGATATAATGGATCAAATCCAGCAGAGACGTCACTAGAGAGCATCTTGCTATTTTCTAAAGCAATACGAGCGGAGAATAATGGATTTTTACTACCTAATAATTCCGCTAATTTAGCAATCGCATTTTCAAAGAATAGAGATTGCGCGCCTGTAGCGCCAACACTGCCAATTTCTTCTTTATCAACTAAGATACAACAAGAGGTATATTTAACCTTTTTAGTATCAGTATCTAAGATAGCTTTTAAAGATGTATAAGCACAGCTTCTATCATCGTGTCCATATCCAGCAACCATGCTTCTATCTAAACCATAGTCACGGCTTTTACCAGCAGGAACAACTTCGATTTCTGCGGAAATTAAGTCTTCTTCTTCGACATCATATTTCTCTTTTAAAATGCGCAAAACATTATCCTTTACTGCGTTTTTCTCATTTTCATTAAGAGGAATACTACCTAAAGAAATGTCTAAATTTTCACCAGTAATGGCTTTTGATAATGGTTGAGCCATCTGATCAGCGGATAAATGGATTAATAGATCGGTAATACCGACAATTGGATCATCTTCGCTTTCACCGATGTTAACCTCTTTCACACTACCATCTTTCTTACAGATAACACCATGCAAGGCGAGTGGAATGGTTGTCCATTGATATTTCTTAACCCCACCATAATAATGGGTATCACCTAAAGCAAAACCGTTCTTTTCATAGATTGGATTTTCCTTTAAATCCAAACGGGGTGAATCGATATGAGCACCTAAAATTCTCATGCCATTTTCTAATGGTTCTGAACCAATAATAAAGGCACAGACATTTTTGTTTTTGTTGATGAAATATAATTTATCACCACTTTTAACAGTTTTAACTTCTTCCACAGATTTAAATCCCGCTTTATCTAATAAGGCTTTGGCGTTTTTAACCGCTAAGCGTTCAGTTTTACTATTAGATAAGAAGTCTTTATATCCTTCGGAAAATTTCATCACTTCTTCTCTTTGTTTTTGGTTATATTTTAACCAAGCATTTTTACGATACATATTATTTCCTCCTATTATTTATCTTTTCACAATTCTCGCTAAACCAGCGGCGCTAGTCTCACGATAACCGCTTTGTAAATCTCTTCCGGTTTGATACATCGTTTTTAATATATCATCATAGCTAACCTTGGCTTCACTAGCCGGGATTAGCTTAGCTAATGTCGCAGCATTAACCGCTTTAAGAGCGAACATTGCGCATCTTTCTATACAAGGAATTTGAACATATCCACAAACTGGATCACATGTTAATCCTAAGGAATGTTCTAAGGCGATTTCTGCAGATTGAGCGATATTACTATTACTAAATCCTTGAGCAGTACCTACTAGTGCAGCGCCCATTGAACAAGCAACGCCAATTTCCGCTTGGCAGCCACATTCCGCACCTGAAACAGAAGCATTAACTTTGGCTAAGATACCAAATAAGCCTGCCACTAATAAGCCATCAATGATTTTTTCATGCGGCATCTCTTTCATCTCACAATATGTGATAACTCCAGGTATAACACCCGCACTTCCACATGTAGGGGCAATAACAATAATGCCACCAGCGGCGTTTTCTTCCGCAACTGCAAAAGAAGATATCGCCATATTCATATGAATGTTCTTATCACCATTTTCAATATTTCTAGAAGCTTCATACATCTCATGAGCTTTTCTCATGACTTTGAGTTCTCCTGGTAATAAGCCTTCGGCTTTTTTACCATTTTCAATGGATTCTTTCATCTTTTGATAGACGTTTTCCATGTAGGATCGAATATCTTTAGATTCAAATCTAATGACATAATCCACTAAAGAGATTTTTTCATCTTCACAATATTTTAAGATTTCACTTAATTTCTTATGAGGGAAGACTTCTTCTCCTGTGGCATATGGATGATCTTTCGTTAATATTGTTCCTCCACCGACAGAGATGACAGTTTCTCTAAATGTTTTATTATCTTCATCTTCCACTACAAATAACATAGTGTTTGGATGTCTAGTTTTATGAGTATTATTAAATTGAATGATATGAGGGATCTTTTTAAGTTTTAAATCGATAATATAATCGGTTAAGTGACCTTTACCAGTTAATGATAATGATCCATATAAAACCACACGGATAAATTTAGCGTGAGGATATTTTTTCAAAATATATTCACACGCAAAAGCGGGACCCATCGTATGCGATGAGCTAGGACCATGACCGACAACAAATATCTCTTTAATTGATCTCATAATATTTAGATTATACAACTTTACGAATAATAATTAAGCAAAATGCTTATTAATTATTATTAAGATAACTAATTACGATATTTAATACTTCCATATCATCCTTATAAGTAGTATCAATAATATGAGGAATAAATGGATAATTTATATTTCTAATTGATAAGACATAATCAGAGAATGAATTAATATCTTGATCTAGATGCATTGATTGATGAGCGATATGTCTATTCGGTAATCTAGCCAAAAATCTTTCAAATAAAACTGGGATTTCTCCTCTTAAAAGATAGAAGATCACTTCGACGTTATAAACAACAGACAAATCATAGATTTGATTTAATTCATCTTCTCTAAAATTAGCTTCTAAAATAATATCTTTACCTTCTTTAGCGAACCTTTTAAAAGCCTCGATCATATATTGCACCGCTTTTACCGATAAAGCGCGGTTTTCTTCACGACTTTTAAAACCATACATATCGACATACTTCTCTTTAATTTCATCTTTTGTGAAACAAGGGATCAATAAATATTTTGATAAGGATTTTGCTAAAGTTGATTTACCAGAAGCTAAATCTCCGCTGATTAAAATTAATTTATTCATAATTGTCCTAAATATCTTTTATATTTCTCTTCCGTTAATTTAGCTAATCCGCTAGCGTTCATTTCTTTATATTCTTCTGGTTTAATAACATCAAAAACTTCAACGTGAATTTTAGTTTTCTTAAGATTAGATTTTTCAATAGCCTTTTCCATATCTTTAAAGCCCACTAAAACGATGGGGCACTCACTACTAATCGCAATATTAAAACCACCATGTTTAAAAGGTAATAATTGTCCAGTTTTATTTCTTGTACCTTCTGGAGCGATAACAACACTAGTGTTTTTTTCTTTGATATAGCTAATCGCATTATCGATCATCTGATAATTCTTTTCTTTGTTATTATCATAAACATATAAGGTTCCTATAGAAGAAGCTAAGGCTCTGACCATCGGAATGTTTCTTAAAGCAATTTTGCCCACGAAAGCATTTTTACCTTTTAATAATTTAAATAAAACCCATGGGTCATAATCACTAATGTGATTAAATAATATTAAACAAGGCTCTTTAGGAATTAGTTTAAAATTCTTTCTTTTAATAAATATGCCTCTTAAAGTTAAACAGAATGAAGCGGTTAATCTGACATTTAATAAACAAAATCTATTTACTTTACCAGTAAATTCTTTTTTTCGATAAGGAAGTATAGAAATAAGCACTACTGCCCAATAGATATTTAAATAAATCACAAAATAAGTGATAACAAATGGAATTAGTAATAAAAGAAACCACAAAGATAAATTATTTAGGTGTAATCCGAAATAAGTTAGGATAGAAGCTGAAATAGATAGTATTAATCCAATCGCAATCAACATAGAAAAATGTTAACACAAAAAAAGTATGGTTAACCATACCTTTATTTGCTTTTTATTTATTAACGATGAATGCCATGGAAACAAACACCGATACAATCTGGACCACAGTGTCCTCCGATTGTGGGGTTTACTTCCACATATTCAATATTTAACTTATTACCAAATTCTTTTTTTAGCATATCCGCCATTTCTATAGCTAACGGCATCGCATCAGAGTGACCGATAATCACACGGTGATCTTCGATATGGTCTTGAAGTTTAATAACGTAATCAAGAATCTTCTTTAAAGCGACTTGTCTACCTCTTCCTTTATCAATAGAAACCATCTTGCCTTCTTGGTTAACATGGATGATTGGTTTAATGCCCACTAAACCACCCATAAAGGCTTTAAATCCACTGACACGCCCGCTTTTTGCAAAGAATTTTAAATTATCCGCATAGAAATAGATCGGGAATTTATCCACTTCTACTTCCGCCCACTTTTGAATTTCTTCAATGGATTTGCCGTTTTTATACATATCCATAATTTCAATGGCTACTCCATAGCTACCTGCGGTAATCGATTTAGTGTCTACAGTATAAACTTTTCTATCTGGATATTTTTCATATAACTCTTCTAAAGCGATTCTCATCGAATTAAAAGTTCCGGACATTGCACTAGAGAAATGGACATATAAAATGTCATTTCCTTTTTTAAATTCAGGTTCGAAATAGTTGATATAATCCTGTGGAGGTAAAGCCGCAGTGACTGGTAAAACACCGCTTCTTAAAATATCGTAATATTCTTTACCATTAAACTGTTTAAAATCGACATAAGGTCTAATTTCTTTACCATTAATGGTATAAGGCATAATGATTAAATGCGCTCCATATTTTTGACATATTTCTGGAGTCATATCACTATCGGTATCGACAAACAATGAATACATAATTTTCTCTCTTTCTATAATTTATATATAAATTATTTAACTATTTTTAAGCATTAAAGAAGGAATTAAATTGACCTTCCATAATGGTTTTTCGCTTTTATAGGCCATCTGTTGCAACGTAAAGTAAATGGTAACCTCTTTATTTGGGTTATTATTTATATATTCTTCAAAGTAAGGATTATAAGATAAATCATCGCTATCGGCGTTCCAGAAATTGTCATTAGCGATAAAAACCATACCTTGATTCACCGCTACTTCTTGAGAAAAACCATAGCCAGAATAATAAGTGTCTTTATAGCAAACATAGCCTTTATTATCTTTCGCTGCTAAATTCATATAAATGCTAGCTTTATATAAACCTTTAAAGGCTTGAGTGAAGGTATCAAATCTTTTATTGTTATCATCTTGATCATATTTAATATTTACTAAATTTGTAGAAGTCAGTGTCTCGCAACTCTCTTCACTAATAGAACTAACTGTGCCATCGTTATCAACACTCATATCAATGACAGTTAATGCGGGAGCATAATTATCAATAGTCATATAACCAACTAGGTTATAAACACCATTAAGACTTGGTTTATGTCTAGAAATAACTTTAAATTGCTTAGATCCATCAGTGAAATAACTAACACATTTAGCGCTTCCTTCAGAGACATAGTAATAACAAGTCACATTTTCCATCCTCATCATTGTCCCATATCCATGACCCGCGCAGTTATATTTTAAATCGTTAAAAAGTCCATAAAATTCATCAATATTTTTATTACCGGAATAATAAGTAGATATATCTTTAGTAACATCAAGATGTTCATTAAAGGTAAATGAGGTGACCATTAACTCAGGTTGTCCTAAATAAATAGAAGGATAACCAGTTACAGTGTATCTAGAAGAATCTAAACCGGCATAATCGCTGACTTTATAATATAAACTTCCTTGTGTTGTAGGAGAGGCACAAGCAATATAGTTTGTGTTATCACCCATCATCGTTTTGCCAGGATAAGAAACATTTAAACCATATTTTTTTGTAGATTTAACTAAATTATTCTTTGCTAAAGCAAATCCTTTAATGGTAATCGTATGATTATAGTCCACTCCGATATAAGACTCATTTAAATCAAATTCATCACGGTGTTCTTCAATATAATCTTTCGCATCTTTTATCGACATTTCACCTAAATCAATAATAGAACCACCTTCACTAGATTGTTCTTCTTCACTGGAATTAGAAGATTCTGAACTATTATTTGATGTTGTCGACCCACTACTATTTGTGGTTTCAGAACTAGTGTTTTCGCTACTATTAGAAGACGATTTATCAGAAGTTCCTTTATTCGTATTACAACTAAAAAGAAGTAAAGATAACAAGGTTAAGGCAAATATTTGTTTTCTCATTTTATTTCTTCGACCTCTTCTTCTTTGAATAATTTTCTCATGATTATTTCATTAGAAATGTAATAGAAAATAAGAATGATTAAAGCGCCTGTACAAACATCGCTTAAATAATGCGCGCCGACGATTAATCGAGCAAACATGACTAATAATGTCCAAGCAAAACCGATATAGAAGAATAAGGTTTGATACTTCATCCATTTTTTATTTAATAAAGGAATGTAACTTAAAAAGATAACAGACATCATTGTCGCTCCAGCGTGACCGCTTGGATAAGATTTAAATTCTTCTTTAGAAAGAATATTTGGATAAGCATTAATAAGAACATCACGATCTTTAAATGGTTCCCACCAATTGTGAAAACTTACATACCCTTCCGCTACCGCAATACGATAACGTGGACGATTCATAATTTTCTTTAATAAAGTGACACCGGGAACTAAAGCGATTAACATTGCTAAAAAGATAATTAAAATTGCGATCCACATGTATTTATTTTCGTTCTTTTTTCCTAAAAGGAAACCAAACACAAATAGTCCACAAACAACTAGGCCCATAATCACAAAGCCTAACCAATAAATATTCTTTTTATCAAAGCCATTTACGCCAAATAAGTCCGTTCCTAAAAAATAGACCATGGCGCCAGCGGCTATAACGCCTAAGGCCATCAAAGCGAGTCTTAACCATTTATTAAAATTGTTTTTGTTATAAAAAGCGATGGAAAACAATGCGCCACCTAAAAACGCTAAGGCACCATAACCTGGAATCATTCCAAAAGAGGAAATAGTTAATCCAAAACCGTTATAACGATCAAATAAGGCTTGATTGATTTGTAAGTCAAAAAATGAACCGAGGACTAAACCAATCAATAAAATGCCCCCAGTGATATAAAAATGTAGTCTATTCTTCATAATTAATTACCATCATTTATTATAAATAAATTATCGATATAAAAAAAGTTAATAAAAATAATTAATATTTTTTAAAGAATTATTCGATTTAAATTAGATTTATTTACAATGTTATTTATATAAGGATTAAAATATTTATATGAACAAAAAAGTCTTATTATTAATCGTTCCTGTCTTATTAGTGGCGTCTTGTACCCCTAAAAAGAATCAAGAAAATAGTCAAAAAGATTCAAATGTTTCTTCTATTTCTAGTGAGATTAATAATTCTGAATCTAACACATCGGTAAATAATAGTTCCGATAATATTTCATATAATGATTCCGTCAGTGAAATACCGGAAGAAGAATATGAACAATATGTACCTGAAGCTAAATATAGTCATTATTTGACTATGGGATTACCCAAAAACCACGATAATCCCGAAGAATTATTAACTTCCACCACTCAACAAGGATGGTCAAATAATACCTTTAATCAAGCTCTCCCAGAAGGATTTAGATATGCTTATACCAATTCATATGATGATGGCCCATCAGGTAAACGCGCTTCTCCAAATTTTTATTCTGCACAAGATGGCGGTGGATTAAAACTTAGTAAAGAGGGCTTAGGATTCCAATCTAAAGAATTTACTCATACTGGTCAAAAACTAGAAATCAGAATTAAATATCAATTGTTCCAAGCAAGCGGTTCAATAAATGAGAATGATGATACCGCTCACGTGTATTTTTACACTTCTACTGGTGCTTTAGTGGGTCAATACAATATTGCTAAAGGCAGTTTAAATGCTAAGCAAAAAACTGAAGCTACTTATACTTTCTACTGGACTGGTAATGCCAGTAAAGTCGCTTATTTTGAATTCAGGTTATTATCTCTTCCTTTTAAAGGAAGCCAAAACTTCAATCTCCAAGTTATGGAATGTAATATCAAATCTTGGGAAAGAGCATAATATCTTGATATAAATTAAAAAGAAACGTAATAAATAGATGTAACAATAGTTACGTGTAGGCAGATAATCAATTGGTCTTTAACTATCTGTCTTTTCTTTTAACTTTTTAAAAATCTCGGCTTATTTTCCGAGAATTTTATATTCAAAATCTATTTTAATACCGCACCTATTTGCGAAATCTATCGCTTTATCAACATCTATTTGATTAAAGTGATTCGGATCATGAGCGTCCACGCCTAAGACGAATTTGATATTATATGTCGCCGCTAATTTGTAGAAATTAATATTAGGATAACAATAATGGTTTTCGTCATACCCTTTTCTTCTCATCCCACAGATATTGATTTCTATCGGCATATGATATTCTTCACACACTTTTAACAATCTTTTTGATTCATTTTCTAAATCGATATTCCATTCATATTGGGAATGCATAAATAAATCTGGATGACATAAATATTTAAATAAACCAGATTTTACTCCATCTATAACATCATCAATATATTTTCTAACATCGTTGGTATCACTATCCTTATGGAAATAATTAATAAATGTTTTATCTATAAGATAACAATGTTGCCCTAATATTAGATAATCAATCTTATCTTTTAATAAAGATTTATAATAATCCACCATTTGGGGAATATATTCCGCTTCAAAGCCAATTAATATCTCTGCTTGATCTTTATATTTATCTTTTAGTCTATAAGTAGATTTAATATAATCATGAAATTCCCAAGGATTACCTCTAATGCCTGGTTCTTTATAACCATCGGGAAAAATCATATGACCAGAAAAGCCGAATCTTTTAATGCCGAGTTCTAAAGCTTTTCTTAAATATTCTTCATCTTCACCTATAGCGTGGCCACATCTTTTACTATGGGTGTGGTAATTATAAATTAATTTCATCTTTTTAATTCGTCTCTTGCCACTTCATTAGTTAAATCTCTAATAACTTCTGAAGCAATCAATAAGCCACACGCTGAAGGCACGAATGCGTTGCTACCAGGTATTTCTCTTTTATTAGATTCTTCATCACTATTGTTATCTAATGGTTTTAAAGGTGTTTCTTTAGAATAGACGACTTTTAGTTTTTTAATTCCAAGTTTTCTTAATTGAAGTCTTATCGCTTTCGCTAATGGATCAACTTCAGTTTTATTAATATCAGTGACAATAAATCCCATGGGGTTAACCTTATTACCCGCACCCATAGAAGAAATAATGGGGATATGATATTTATTTGCTAATAAAACAAGAGCAATTTTAGCTTTGACCGTATCAACTGCATCAACAATATAGTCAATCTTTTTAAAGTCATAATCTAAATCATTTTCTTCTAAAAAGAATTTATTAATTATATCAACTTCACAATGAGGATTAATCGATTTCAGTCTAACCTTCATTACCTCAGTTTTATATTGTCCAATTGTCTCTTGAGTGGCAATAATTTGTCTATTTAGATTAGTTAAAGTAACTTTATCAGCATCCACTAATAAAAAATGTGAAACGCCAGTTCTAACTAATGCTTCACAAACATATCCGCCCACTCCACCAATACCAAAAATAGCGACTCTTTTACTCTTTAAAAATTCAATCGCTTCTTTACCGTATATTAGCTCACTACGAGAAAACATGTTAGCCATTATGATAATGAATAATCCTTATCTAAGTTAATAATAAATGTATATTCAGGATATTGTTTTTCAAGTTCTTTTTGAATGCCCATAATCATTGCTTCTGGTTCTTTTTCATCAAAGGAAACAACGAGATCGAAATTGCATAGTTTTTGATCAGTTTCCACGAAAAATCCATGCATTTGCAAGATATTTTTGTTGTTTTTAAGTAATTGCGATAATGACGCTCTGATCTTTCTACTATCCTCAGAATCCACATTATCAGCGTAAATTCCCACGGTCATAATCGTGTTATATTTGGTATACATCATCGCTGTTATCATACGTTCAATTGTTTGAACTTCCACTGCTGTCAATTTACTGTCAACGCCAACGTGAACAGAACCAATATTCTTTTTATGGCCATAACTATTAAGAATTAAATCATAAGCCTCTTTTACACCAGGTACATTACTAATATCTTCTATTATTTGTTTAGTTTCTTCTGTATCATATCTTTCTCCAATGATTGAAGAAATAGCTTCTTTAAGAACACCAATTCCTGATTTAAGAATGAATAAACCAATCAGAATACCTAAATAACCTTCAACATACCAATTTAATGTAAAAGCAAATATCGCTCCTACTAATGTTGCGGTGGATAAAACAGAATCCCATAATGCATCTGTTCCAGAAGCTTTTAAAGCATCGCTTTCGACCTTTTTACCCATGATCTTAAAGTAAATACCGATTGATACTTTGATTAATATCGCCCCACCGATAATAAATAATGAAACTGGTTTATAATCAGGCATGGTTCCATTTTTAAAATAATCAATAATAGATAATATTGATTCATATATCGCCATACCACCAGCGAATAAAATTAAGGCACCAATTAATGTGGAAGTAATATATTCCACTCTTCCATGACCGAATGGATGTTTTCTATCTGGTTTTTTATTTGATAATTTTGTGCCAATAATGGTAATCACACTACTAAGCGCGTCGGTTAAGTTATTTAAGGCGTCCATGATAATAGAGATTGATCCAGCGATAAAACCAACCGTGGCTTTAAATCCCACTAAAAGGATGTTACCTAAAATGCCAATTATACTCGTTCTAATTATCGTTTTTTCTCTATTCATAATGCGCCTTCCTTAAAAACTTTATTTTTATTTTATAACAAAAATGAAAATAGTATAATAATTATGCTTACGGAGGATAATGTAATGCATAAATTAGTATTAATTAGACATGGTGAATCCGAATGGAATAAATTAAATTTATTCACTGGTTGGACCGATGTTGAATTAAGTGAAAAAGGTGTAGAAGAAGCACACCGCGCTGGTAAAACCTTAAAGGAAAAAGGATATGACTTTGATGTCGTTCATACCTCTTTATTAAAAAGAGCTATCCACACCATGAACAATGTCTTATTCGAACTTGATAGAGAATGGCTACCAGTTTATAAATCTTGGAGATTAAATGAAAGACACTACGGTGCTCTTCAAGGATTAAATAAAGCTGAAACCGCTGCTAAATATGGTGAAGAACAAGTCAAGATTTGGCGTCGTAGTTATGACTGCCCACCACCAGCTTTAGACAAAGATGATCCAAGGAACCCTGCTTTACAAGCGCAGTTTAGAGATGTTGATCCAAAAGATTTACCACTTAACGAATCATTAGAATTAACCGTTAAAAGAGCTGTTCCATACTTCGAAGAAGTCATTAAACCAGAAATGGAAGCCGGTAAAAGAGTCTTAGTAGTCGCTCATGGTAATTCCTTAAGAGCGTTAGTGAAATATTTCGACAACATGAAAGATGAAGAAATTGTCGGAGTTAATATCCCAACTGGTGTTCCATTAGTTTATGAATTCGATGATAATATGAAAGCCGTTAAACATTATTATTTAATGGATGAAGAAGAACTCAAAAAACAAATGGAAGCGGTTGCCAACCAAGGCAAAGCTAAATAATTATTTATATTATAAATGAGGCGCATCAATCGATGCGTCTTTTTTAAAATCCAAATATTAAACAGGTTATATATCCAGAAACAATTGCCACTAAGAAACAGATAAGAATAATAATCCAAATATTTTTCGCACTCTTTCTATTTCTTAATAAGACCATCATACCTAATCCAGAGTTTACTAATAAACCCGCTAATAAAGCTCCAAATGATAAATTACCTTCGATAAATAATTCACTTAATAATAATGAAGAAGCACAGTTAGGAATTAATCCAATGATTGAGGAGAATAAAGGAGTTAGATATTTATTCATACGAATAAAGCTAGCAAAATTATCTTCTCCTACCGCTCCGATAATTAGTCCTAAAACCATGTTAATCACAAAAACATAAGCAAATATTTCTAAAGCGTGAATTAAAGGATGAATTAAATGTTTATGAACACCACTATTATGGGTGTGATGTGTATGACAAGTTTCTTCTTCAATGACCTCTTCTTTAACTAGTTCTTCTCTATGAATTAGATCGATTAATAAGCCAACGACAAAACCAAGTACGAATTTCACTCCAATTAAGGGTAAAACCATAATCATCTTACTTGGTATACCAGAAGTTAATATCGCAATAAATGCTTCATCGCTACATGATAAGAAGATCGCTACTAAAGTGCCGATGGATATATATTTTTTGATATATAAATCCGCTCCCATAACTGATGTTCCACATTGTGGAATAATCCCAAATAAGGAACCGAACATTGGAGCGAGCTTTTGATGTCTAATTAAATAATTAGATAATTTATTTTCAACAAAAGATAATAATAGATGAATAAGAAAAACAAAGGCGAAGACTAACGCACTATCTTTTAAAGCGTCTAAAAAGATATCAAGTACTAATTCCCAGCTCATCTAGCTACCTCTTTTAAGCATTCTTCACATAATCCATATAAATTGATCCTAGAAGTATCAATTCTGAAATTATGTTCATCTTCAATATGATTAAGTAGATGGCTCACTTCGTCACAATGAAGATGAATTAATTTCCCGCATCTTTCACAGATAAGATGAAAATGTTCTTCACAGTGATTATCTTTCACATATTGAAAACAACAAGAAGAATTAGGTCCGATAATATATTTTCTAATCTTCCCTTCTTCGATAAATTTATCGATTAATCGATATAATGTCGCAACAGGTATATCTTTAAGTTCATCCTGAAGTTCATTAATCGTAAAATGACGATCCGCGTGATTAATTAGATATTTTTCTAGTTGATATGAATGTTTAGTTTTATATTTCATCGCTCAATATTATAAATATTTAATAAATTAAAAACAACGAAAATGATAATCATTCTCATTTTTAAAATGATAAAAGAAAATCGTACTATGTACGACTTCCATTAAATTTCCTTTTTATTATTATTTTTATAAGTGACGAATTTGATCTTATAGCCTTCATCTTCTATTTCCTCAGATTCATCAATAATTTCAAAATCTTTATTTTCATCAATATTGGCAAAAAAGACTTCGGCGTGTCCAATCGCATCCACTTTTGTTAAATATAATAAATCAATATAAGGTAACATCTGTCTATACATCGATGCTCCACCGATGATATAAACATCTTCTTTAGTAGAATATTCTTTTATCTTTTTTAAAAACTCATCAAAAGTATGAACATTAATGACACCTTCATAATTATGGCTCTTATCTTGACTTAAAACGATGTTAACGCGGTTTTTTAAAGGCTTAGAGTTAGGAAAAGATAATAAGGTATTTTCTCCCATAGCGACAACATGATTAAGAGTTTTACTACGGAAAAAAGCCATGTCTTTTTTTAAATTAAATAAAAGACCGTTCTTTTTACCAATACCATATTCTTTATCACAGTTAAGAATGGAAATAATCATATTAAACCGCCACTGGAATCTTCTTATCTAATTTCTCATATTCATAGTCGATTAATTCAAAATCTTCGACTTTGAAATCATAGAAATTTTTAATATTCGGATTAATCTTTAATTTTGGAGCTTTATGTTGAGGCTTATTAATCACTTCTTTAACTAATTCGACATGTCGATCATAGATATGGGCGTCTGCGATAACATGAATTAATTTACCCGGTTTTAAGTTAGAGACTTGAGCGAACATCATTAATAATAATGAATACTGTAAAACATTCCAGTTATTCGCCGTTAACATATCGTTACTTCTCTGATTCAAAATACCGTTTAATGTGTCACCGGTGACATTAAATGTCATCGAATAAGCACATGGATATAAATTCATCTCATGTAAATCTTCAAAATTATAAATATTAGTCATAATTCTTCTCGATTGAGGATTATGTTTTAAATCGTATAAGACACGATCAACTTGATCGAATTCTCCTTCTGGATAAATGGCTTTTTTACCTAATTGATAACCATAAGCTTTACCAATAGAGCCATTTTCATCAGCCCAAGAATCCCAAATATGAGAATTTAAATCATGGATGTTATTAGATTTTTTTTGCCAAATCCAAAGGATTTCATCTAAACATGATTTAAAAGCGGTTCTTCTGATTGTTAAGATGGGAAGTTCTTCTTGTAAATCATAAACGTTAACAATACCGAATTTCTTAATGGTGTGCGCGGGTGTTCCATCTTCCCATTTTGGTCTAACCGGTAAATCTTTATCAGAGAAACCATTCTCTAATATATCTTTCATGTTATTTATAAATATTTGATCCGCTTTTGACATATTAATTCTCACTTTCCTTATTTATTTGCTTATCCATAAATTCTTCAATAATTGGATATAATTTTAAATATTTATCTTCGATTGGTCCAACATTACTTCCAAGTTCCATAACTTTATTTTCTTCCCATTTAGGAAGATTATCTCCATTAGGATTACCAGTTTTAGCAAAATTAGCCCAATAATTAAGCATAATTTCTGATAAATCTCTATCACTTTGATTATAACGATATTTATACGAAGAATTTTTGACATTGCCATAAGCATAGATCATCTCACCAGCGTGATATGTTCCATGGTATTTATTTTCTTTAGTAAACTGGTATCGATAAACAGGAACATTATTTATACTCGCCATATTAGACCAAGAATGATGTGGATAGATAAACCAATAAATCGAATATATTTCATTAAACACACTAAAAGCGTCTTTATTAATCTCTTCTTTATATATTTCACACATCTTAGAGGCGATATCTTCTCCAAAATCTTCGGCTAATCTAGCTTTAATATTATTTTTATTCGTGGGAGATAATAAGAATTTAGGAATCACGAAAGCATCAGCTTCCTTAACGTTATAGCCATTTAATAAAGCGGTCTCATTATTTTCTTTATCTAAATAAACTTGATATGGATCTTTAGTTAAGGCATATCCATCTAAAGTCATAGCATCATTCGTATAAGATGTGTTTACTAATTTCTTCGCGGAAACTTTTCTTAATTCCTCAATTGAGGAACAATTAAATTCTTTCATGATCTTTTGTCCAGTTTCCAAAGCTTTATCAAGTTTACGATATGTATGAGGGGCTTTTTTCATCACTAAAGATGATGATTCACCAATGGCTCGAGTAAATAAACCTGTCGCTAAGGGAGAAGAACATAAAGCCGATACCGAACTACTTCCAGCGCTTTCTCCCGCAATGGTGATATTAGAGGCATCGCCTCCAAAATAAGGGATATTTTCATTGACCCATTCTAAAGCTTTAATTTGGTCTAAAAGACCATAATTACCTGTGGTCTTATTTTCTGATTCATTAATTAAATCAGGATGAGCAAAATAGCCAAATACTCCTAAGCGATAAGTAATGGTGACCATGATGACATCTTTTTTGGCCATCTCTTCACCATTATAGTCTTCATAAGCACTGCTACCAGTGGTTAATGATCCACCATGGATAAAAACTAATACTGGTAAATCTTTTTTATCATTATTCGGTCTCCAAATATTTAAATATAAAGAATCTTCACTCATCTTCTGTTCGGGATGGAAAGTATAATCGGGATACCATCCTTTAGAAGCATAGATATCCGCTAAAGTGGAAGTCAGTGCATTAGAAGAAGGCTGCATACTTTTACTAGCAAAATATGAACAGTCTCTAACGCCAGACCAATCTTCCACATTTTGAGGTTCTTTCCATCTTAAATCTCCAATTGGTGCTTTCGCGTATGGTAAACCAGCGTAGATACGAACAGATTGATCTTTATTATAAATACCTTGGATATCACCATTTTCAATATGCATCACTTCAGTTTTAATCGGGTTTTTATAATAAGCCGCACTTTTATCAACACTTATTGGTTGCATAGCAAAAGGGATAATAATTGTGGTCGCGATAAACCAAGTTAAAGTAGGCATCATCCTAATCGCAAATTTCTTATTCCTTAATAATATTCTTAATATAATGGCTAAACCTAATATCACCATTTCTAAGATAAAGAAGATAAGAGGAGTGTTTATTAAATCAAAATAAAAAACTAGAAATAAAGTGATAAATAAACTCACTAATGGAAATATAATCCAAAACGCTATTTTTTGACCTTTTTTCATATCTTTATCATTTTATTCTTTTTAATAATCTCTTGTATATAACAAATAATATTTTTAATCAAAGATTAACAAAAAATCTATCTCATAATTTTGAACATTTTGGAATTTATACCCCCTATTTGTGATATAGGAGGATATCTTATCTTCCTCGTAGTTACGTATAGGCGCTTCTTCGCCCACGGCAGATAAAAATGTTCGTAAAGAAAGGAGGAAGTGCTTATGGAAATTATCATAGTTTTCATGACTTTGCTTCTTTTGATGCTAATTGAAGTAAAGAAAGACAGGAAGTAACCTAACCAGTTAAAATTCCTGCCTATACGTAACTATTGTTACAAAATTATAGTAACCACCTTTTATTCTATTATCAATATTTTTTATAAAGTGTTAAAATTTATAAAAAGGGGTAAGAGAAATGAAAAAAGAATTATTAATTACATTATTGTCCATGTCTTTATTAGTCAGTGGATGTAGCCCAAAGAAAAATAAAGAATCATCTTCTAGTTTAGATCCTTCTAGTAGTGAGGAACCATCTTCCAGTGAAGAAGATCCAGTACCAGAAGGTAAAGTCCGTGTGAAATTCGCACCGATGATTAATAGTGAAAGAAAAGAAGATTATATTATCGATTTTGATTATGATCTAGCATACTTTAAAGAAGACGCTTCTATATATAGTAAAGATATCTCTATGTTATCTTTTGGTGCGGTAACTGTGAATCAAACAAAAGAGATGGTTTTATCTTTCTATGAAAGATTAGGTTTTGAAAATCATTACACTTCCGCGACTTATGATACGGAACCAACTGAAGATTCGATCGGTTATTATTTCGGCCACGCGAATGTTGATAATAAAGATTTAATCGTCGTTTCAATCCGTGGATGGGAATATAAAAAAGAATGGTGTTCTAACTTTAAAATCGGTGAAACCGGTAATCATGTCGGTTTTGATGAAGCTGCTCAAACAGTTTATAACGATTTAAAAACATATATATCTAATAGCTACGCTGATAAAGAATTAAAATTATGGGTCAATGGTTATTCTCGTGCAGGTGGTGTTGCTAATGTATTAGCTACCTATATCATGGATAATCATGAAATTAATACCGATGCCCATAATGCATTCTTCTATACATATGAAGCACCACAAGGTGTCTATTACGAAAGTGAAGAAGGTATTAACCACTACGACAATGTTTTTAACATTGTTAATGGAGCGGATTTAATCGCTAAAATCGCTCCTAAACAATATAACTTATATAGATGTGGTAAAGATGTGGATATCTTTGCTAATAACATCGATGAATTAGTAAATGAATTTGATAGCACGATTGAATTCCCAAAATTCACCCCCGATTCAGGAGAAGAACCAAAGTTCACTACTGAAGTTGAATTTACTAATTATCTAATTAGTCAATTACTGAGAGAAGACCCATTATGGGAAGATGAACAAAAAGGTATCACTGTTGAAATGGTGGCTTTAAACACTAGAGAAAGATTTTATAATAACTATCAACAAGCCGTCATGACAGCGTTTAGTTTATTCTTCTCTTTAAAACAAGAAACTATCGATTCTATCGCTGAATATTATAACCCATCAACTAATCTCTCCCATCTATTAGCGTTATTATCGGCTTTATATTATGAAGATGGATTATATGGTTGTTTAAAGCCATTCTTAGATCAAGATGGATTAACTTATGATGAGACAAAAGTCAAACATGCTTGTAATCAAATCTCACAATTTATTATGAAACCAGGAATGATATTCCTTACCTTATTTATGAATGATAATAATAAAAATAATTTAATGAGAACCATCGATATGCATATGCCCGAAGTTAACTATATGCTATTAAAACAATATAACGAGAATAAGGATTAATAATAATGAACGAAGAAATAGTTGTTATTGAAGCTAGCGAAAAAGAAAGCAAAAGGAAAAAGAAAGTTTCGATAAGAGGAAAAAATATTCACAAAGTAAATGCGAAAAATGATATCTCATTTACCCCTCCATTATCATATCGACACTTCCGTGTTTTCGCTTGGATCTGTTTAGCTATCGCTGGTTTAGGACAACTATTTTTAATGGGTGGAAAAATGAACCCCACTCTTGCCGCTAATACAAGTGGATTAGGTAATATCTTACATGACGCTTCATCCTTAGTGACTCCACTATTTTTGATCGCCTCATTTTCAGTCATCCTGACTGCGAAAAACGGATATAAAAGATTAATAATCATGTATAGCGGATTATCGATCTTATTCTATCTATTATTCATATTAATACATCAATACTATATTGTCGGAATGCTAAAAGCATTAGGACTAGATTATGATAGCGCTAATGCCGCGACTAATTTAATTCTCGCCGTATTTTTAAAAAATGGATATTTAGCCTTTAATATCTTTATCGATTTATTATTATGTTCCTTAGTTACCTTCTTTTTAAATTACACACCTAGTAAATATTTCCAAGGTAAAAAGATCGCGATATTTAGAGC
>JAFRPF010000010.1 GCA_017429285.1 Bacilli bacterium | reverse complement strand
TTTGTATGCTTTTACCGATAATCTCGGTAGTATTACGAGATTATATACTGAAAATGGCACCGTAAAGTTCAAGGCACAGTATGACCCATGGGGTGTGCAGAAAGTTATAAAGAATGACATAAACTTTGCCCGTGGCTATTGCGGTCATGAAATGTTGAATTGGTTCCAATTGATTAATATGAACGGTCGTTTGTATGATCCCATGCTTGGCAGGTTCCTAAGCCCAGACAATTATGTACAGATGCCCACTTCGTCACAAAGTTTCAATAGATATTCATATTGTTTGAATAACCCATTTAAATATGTGGATGTTGATGGAGAAAATCCATTAGTTGTTATTGGAGTAATTGTAGGTGCTTATCTTGGAGGAAGCTTAGCTAATAATAAAGAATTGAATCCATTTCAATGGGATTTTAAATCTGTATCTACTTATTTAGGGATTGGTGTTGGTGCATTAATAGGAGGCGTAAGCGGTTTTGCATTAACGCATCCAGGCACATATAGTTTTGTCTTTAATGCAATGACACCATGGACATCCTCTGGAATCACTTTAAGTGCCGATGCTGGTATTATAGGCTTTTCTTCAAAATGGAAGTTTGATTTTCATTGGACAACAAAAGCAGGAGGTGGTGGAACAACAGAGTATTCTAAAAAGAAACTTGATAAAAAAACCAGTGACATATATGACGAAGCAGTGAATAGAATGAAGTATTATTACTATAATTTACATGAAATAGAAAATAGTATTAATACAATGACAAATTCTTTTATAGAATATGGAAAGGGTAAAATACAACAATTTTCTGATAATTTGAATGATAAATACCTAAAACGAATAGATTTTTTGTTTAGATTTTCAGATGTAATATCGGAAGAAACTAATAAGGAAAAAATAAGAAAGGGATTCATAAGTTTTGGAGAATATTATGGATCTAAGTATACTGGAAAAATTGTTGGTGATTTAGCTGTATTTGCCGTTTCTTCTTCAGGATATGGAATACCATTTAGTGCAACGGCAGGAGCTATGGGATATGCCATAGGAGCTACAATGGGAGCAGAAGTAGGAGGGTATAGTATGGCTTCACTATTTGATTTAATGGATTTTGGGTTTCAATCTTATAGGACGGTGAGAAAAATGCAATCATCAATGAGATGGATTGACCAACAAAATATAATATTACAAAAACAATACTATTATAATAATTATAATATATGGTACTAACATCTTTTTTACATAAGATTTTGTTTACGTTTACAAGTATAGATCGCACGAGTTTAAATCCAGGTGGTATAGAAGCGCGCATGTTAGCAAATGCTATTGGTGTAGATTTTTATGTTGCGACGATATATGGATATGTTTTTTCATTATTAAATATAGTGTTTTGGATACCTAACACATACCTATTTCATTTTCCAGAACAACCTGTAAAGATAACTATGGCTATTATTACAGCTGTGGTTATAGGACCTTTTACAAGGATAGCATGTTCAGAACCATATAAACAATTTGTTAAGGATCATTATTTTGACTCAAAATATCCAACTAAAAAATGGTATTTATTGTCATATGGACTTCATGTTGTTTCAATAATACTGAGCGGAATAATAATAGTTTTTTTGTAGAGGCCACAACTTAAAAAATGAATATGGAAAGATAAGTGGGATGAAATGAATTCATTGGATTTATCTTTCCATATTTCAGTAGTCAGGATTCAATATTTTGGATTAACAATTCTTTCAGTTCTTTACGGCTCAATCTTCTTTCCTTATGAAAAATTGCTTGAGCCTCAGTATGTTATTATTAACGTGAGTTCGATGTAAGAAAAGTGTTAAAATAGTTGTGGGAATGGAATATTTTTAGTAACTTTATAGGTGACAATCAAATAGTTACGAACAAATACCCATTCCCATGACAACTACAAATTTAATAGAAACTTTCTGTATTCTCGACGACGTGTTGTTGAGCAAAGCGAAAAATTCTGCAAATATTTTGCCCCAAAGTTGAAAAAACACACTTTAGAGGTCCCCGGCAAGCGCACGGGCATATCCATCATCGACTCCACTCCTCTGGTATCATGCCACATCAAGCGGGAGAAGCAGCACAAGACCATGAAGGGATGGGCTGCCAAGGGGAAGTGCACCATGGGCTGGTTCTATGAATTCAAGCTGCATCTGGTCATCAACGACAAGGGGGAGATTATCCAGTGGCAGCTTACGCCGGGGAATGTAGACGACCGGGCACCGCTGAAGGACAAACGCTTCACGGAGAAACTCTTCGGGAAACTCTTCGCCGACAGGGGATATATCAGCCAAGACCTCTTTGAGATGCTCTTTGTGGATGACCTGCACCTTGTCACCAAGATCAAGAAGAACATGAAGAACTCGCTCATGCTTCTGAAGGACAAACTGATGCTTAGGAAAAGATCAGTCATTGAAACGGTCAATG
>JAFRPF010000009.1 GCA_017429285.1 Bacilli bacterium | reverse complement strand
TTTGTATGCTTTTACCGATAATCTCGGTAGTATTACGAGATTATATACTGAAAATGGCACCGTAAAGTTCAAGGCACAGTATGACCCATGGGGTGTGCAGAAAGTTATAAAGAATGACATAAACTTTGCCCGTGGCTATTGTGGTCATGAGATGCTGAATTGGTTCCAGTTAATCAATATGAACGGTCGTTTGTATGATCCCATGCTTGGCAGGTTTTTGAGTCCTGACAATTACGTACAGATGCCCACATCTGCGCAGAGCTTCAATAGATATTCTTATTGTTTGAACAATCCTTTGAAATTTGTTGATACCACAGGAGAATCCTGGTTATTACCAATTGCAATAGGAGCAGTGATAGGAGCTTATACCGGTGCTTCGATACACTCACATACAGCGGCATTCTGGAATTGGAAGTCAGATGCCTGGAAAGGTGCAATCACAGGAGCATATATTGGTGCGTCTATCGGAGGTTTCGTGTCTGCAAATATTAATAGTGTTAATCTATCAAACAATGAAGATAAAGCGAAGTCGTTTGGGTTTATGAATTCCGTAATAGATGGTGGTACAACTAATATTATAATGAATGTTATAAATAATGAGGGCAATTGGAGCAATGCGTGGAAAGCAGGTCTCGGTGGCAGCGCATCTGCATTATGGACATTGACTGGAGGAGGTGGAATGGTTCTGGCTTTTGGTTCAAAAAATCCCATAGCAAATTTAGCAGGGAAATTAGGATATCAAATGATAGGGACAACTATGACATCAATGGGTGACAATTGGGCAAATAACAAAGCAATTTTTTCAAGAATTGATTTGGGAGTAGGTCCTTTAAATTTGACATTAGGAAAAGGACAAAAACTTTTGCAATGGAAAAATAATTTTTGGAATATTGCGTTTAATTCAATGGGCTTGGGATATGTTCTTTTTGCTAAAAATGGTAATATACGTTTTGACATGTCACATTTATCGTTTATTTATACAAGAAAAACAGGAAGTGAGATATCAGATAAAGAAAAAGCTCTTGGTATTTTTACGATTACTGGTGAATCAGAATTGGATCTTCCCCACGAGGCATTACATCTTTGGCAAAGCCGTTCCCTTGGAAATAAGTTTTTACCAAATTATATTCTTAGTGGAATAAGGGGGCTATTTGTTGATAATTTAGATGATTTAAAATTTTTAGAAAGATTTGAAGGAATATATTCAGGGCCAAATAATTATTTTGAAAAACAAGCTTATGGACATTATTGGTGGAAATAAAAAATTTTTTATATTGGCAATTTGTTTGATGGGACTAATGTTTGGTTCATGTCATTTTCATTGTCATTATTTTGGTGCTCTCTTGGAATCAAGTGAAATAAAAAAGCATAATCTTCCTCTTTCAGCTGACATAAAAATGGAAGTATTTAGGGAGCCGTATTACGAAAGTTTCGATAGTTTAATAATTGTCTCTATTTACAAAAAAAGAGGTGCATTAAAAAAAAATGCTGGAATAATGCCAAATTATAATTTCAGCCAATTAGATATAAGGTGTAAAACTGATTTTAATTTTAAGGTTACCAAATATATGATAAAGCGCCCGCGGTTTGAAAATAGAATAATAACAGGCTCTAAATGGGTTGAGATGGATACATCGTTTAAAGAAGAAAACCATGAGGACAAATATGGCGAAATCTACTTTGGTTTTATTCCTCCGCACAAGACCGATACTTTATTGATTATCCCAAACAACTTTATGATTTTATCTGATGGCACGCCTTTATTTAAAGATACTGTCAAAATCATCATGGATTCTGCGTATTCTAAATATAAAGAAAAGAAAGAAAACAAGAACTCCAAATGAGGGCAAATAAAGACTTGAATAATTTATAAATGAAAAGCACTAGTGTCCGGTTAAAATCTCACCACAACGAAAGTTGTATAGGTGGATTGTCCGAACGGTTATTATTATCATCTTTAGTTACATTGAATATGGAATGGATATCACTTTGCTTGAATAGAGCCAGTCGCCCTTGTAGCGATCAACATATTTCTGGAATTCATAACGTGAAACCAGAGACATTATCTGTGAAAAGATGGTCTTTTTCGTATTCATTATAGCAATATACAGCCACTAGAGGCCTAATTGCTAAGGTACAAAATTTAATCCAAAAATTCAAAGAACGCTATATTTAATTAATTATCAACAAGTTAAACAACATGCTCCAGATTTTAACCGATCAGCTGTGAAAACGAATATAATTATAAATTATAATATATGGTACTAACATCTTTTTTACCTTGGTAATAGTCTTGGCAGCCATATCGCTGGACTCCCTAAAGGTAAATAATAGATGTCAGATGATAACAAAATAGGGTATGGATTTATTTTATACAATTGTTTTTATGATTTAAGAATTTTATATGAAACAAAGTAAAGGCTCTTTATTTTATTCCACAAATTATTTGCGAATTATAAGAATAATTGCTAATTTTGCGAGGAGGATGAAATCAGTTAAAACTTTAAATAAATATATACAAATTAATAAATTATATTGAAT
>JAFRPF010000023.1 GCA_017429285.1 Bacilli bacterium | reverse complement strand
CATAAAAAGTCTCCTCTACTTATTAACTACCCTCTTTTTTTAAAAAATTACGGTAGATTATCCTTTTATTACTTGTAATAACTTTTTTAACGCAAATTCCATACTTTGGTCTTGGATCTCTTTTCTAGAGCCTTCAAAGCGTAAGGAATATATTTGAGCGGTACCATTAAAAGCGATACCGATATGAACTTCACCAACCGGTTTGCCTTCCATAGCGTCAGGACCAGCATTTCCAGTAAAAGAAACACAGAAATCAGTATTTAATAGCTGTCTAGCATTATTAGCCATATAAAAGGCTATTTCTCTAGAAACAACACCATGCATCTTTACTTCGTATTCAGGAACACCTAATAATTTAATCTTTTCTTCAGTCGCGTAGGTAACATAAGCACCCTTAAAGAATTTAGAAGCACCACTTAAAGAGGTAATTAAACTAGCAAAGGAACCGCCAGTAAATGATTCAGCGCTTCCTAAAGTTAATCCTCTGGATTTAAATAATTCGCTAACTTCTTCTAATAATCCATCTTCCATATTATTTGTTTTCCTTTAAAACATAGGCATATCTTTTCATATATATAATTCCAGACATCAAAGATGCGGCGGTACATAGATACACAAAGATATCAGCGATTCTTACTGGCCATTCGGCATCAAAATAGATAAATGGCCAACCATTTAATAAAACTAAAGAAACCGCAATCATTTCTAAAACGGTCTTCATCTTGCCAAAGATATTAGCAGCAATAACCACACCTTTTTGGGCGGCAATAAATCTTAAAGCATCAACAACAATATCTCTAGCCACTAATAATATTGCGCACCAAATAGAGAAATTAATTTGTCCATTATGTGCGTAGGAAGCTGGAACGATTAAGAAGATAACCATCGAATTAACTAAAAGTTTATCAGCGACAGGATCTAAGAATTTACCTAAGTTTGTAACTTGATTATTCTTTCTTGCTAAATATCCATCTAAAAAATCAGTAAAACTTGCTAATACAAAGAATATAAATAAACCAAAATATAGCCAATTAATTCCAGTATGTGGAATGTCAGGAATCACAAATTCAGGATTCGCTAATCCCACAAAATAAAGAACTAATAAAGTAATAATCATTACTACTATTGCGATAATTCTAGAAAAAGTAATCTTGGTTGGTAAATTCATAAAAATCTCCTTAGTGAGTATCCGATCCTATAAGCCATGTTTTGTCTAGGATAATTATTTATCTAAGCAAATGCTTACCAATCTCCGTTTGATTCCTTCGATTGATCTCCCCTACCAAATTTGGGTTTCTCGCTTGTGGGGTTTACCGCGTTCCACTTTCATATTTCTATGAAACTTCGTCACTGTGGCACTTTCAGGAGTTCCACCATAGTTTCCCTTAGGTTTTACTCCGCCGTCACGCACTCCTGCGTGCCTAGCGTTATCTTTTCCGCTAGCGCAATCACTACGGGCATCTCAGCCCGTGCGAGCATGGACTTTCCTCTAACTAAAGTTAGCAATTATCCAGATCGAATTATTTAATTGTTTTTGGATTAAAACCATTTCTCCATAAAAATGTTTCTAGGGTATTAATCCTTTTGATGAGATTTAAATTCTCATCAGTGACATTATCTGTCGGTTTAACATTAGAATATTTACTTTTTAATCTTCCTAGTTCAATCTCTAACTGCTCTTTTTCATTTTCTAAAGCCGCAATTTTTCTTTCTAGATTTTCCTTCTCGGATTTTTCTAATAAGACATTAGCTTCCACTTTTTCATAATCAGAGATGATTGAGTCAAGAAACTTGTCGACTTCATAAGCATCATATCCTCTAGGAACGGCTTTGAAGACCTTGTCTCCGATAATGTTAGAATTGAGATTAAGTTTGATTGGCATAGTTAAACCTAATAAATATAATATAGTAATATTATAATGTTTTCAATCTTTTTTCTTTTGAAAAAAGAGTCTAAGTGATACAATTTATAAGATGAATAAGAAACTACAACGCTCATTAAAAGGACATAAATCACTACTCTTCATGGACTTTGAAGGGACACAATATTCTCATGAAATGATTGCTATCGGTGCTATTTTAGTGCACATCGATCCAAAGAGCGGAAGAATCAAAAGGAAAAAAGATCCTTTTAAGATATATGTAAAGGCTCATAACAAGATTGGAACATTTGTCACTAATCTAACTGGTATATCTGAACAAAAACTTAAAGATGAAGGCGTTTCTTTTGATGTGGCGATGAAATCTTTAAAGAAATATTGTGGACTATATTTTAAGAAACTTACATTCATTACATTTGGTAATCATGATATGAGAATCCTTAATCAATCCATCATGTATAACATCAAGTATCCAGGCGAAATAACCTCCCAAATTCAAAAGAATTATTTCGATTTTGCGGCTTTTTTAAATGAATTTGTGAGAGATGACAAAGAAAACGCTCTTAGCTTGGTCCATGCTTGTGAGCTCTTTCATGTTAAAGAAGCCGGAGAAGCTCATGACCCAGAAGTTGACGCTATCAATCTAGCGAATCTATATGATGCTTTCCTCGTTAATACAAATCTAGTTGCCGACCAATATAAAAGACATTTACAAAGAAGCTCTGGAACATTACCTGATCCAGTTGCTGTTGTTATTAATAAATTATCTTCAGGACAAACAGTCACTGCTCATGACTATGAAGAATTTATTAGAAAGTCATTAAGTTAAGATGATTAAATATCCAAACGGTCAAAAATTTGAGCCCATAAAGGCCAAGGAAAGAAAATCCAAAAAGAGCAAAGAAGATATTTCTATTTCCGCTTCCAATAGAGGTATGAATCTTGAAGAAGATATTAATATCTCAAATGAATGGTATAAAGAAAGACAGATTGCTTTAATCACTAAAAGACCGACACCGATTAATATCGTCAAAGTAGACTATTCAAAAGGGGCAAGAATTGTTGATGCCTATTTTGAAAAACAATCCACCACAGACTATAACGGTGTTTATAAAGGTAGATATCTAGACTTCGAAGCTAAGAACACAAAATCAAAAACCTGTTTTCCTTTAAGTAATATAGAAAAACATCAAATTGAACATTTAAAAAATGTCATATTACATGGCGGCATCGCTTTTTTTATTATCCAATTCCAATTAAAAAATGAAATCTATTTGTTAGATGCTTCATTTGTCATTCACTTCTATGAAAATGGTGATAGAAAATCCATACCTTACGAAGTCTTCAAAAAAGAGGGAATACTTATAAAACAAGGGTATAATCCACGACTATATTACATCGATGCTGTAGAAGCAAAATATTTCAAAAAGTAGCGCAAAACCGCTATTTTTTTGTGCAAAATCTAGATAATTTACAATTTTCACACTGTGGATTTTTAGCGGTACATGTATATCTTCCAAAGTGAATTAATTGGTGATGAGTTTTAATCCATCTATCTTTTGGAAAGAGTCTTTTAAGTTTTTGTTCAGTTTCTGTCGCATCAGCGTTTTGATCAGTAAGTTTTAAACGTTTGGAGATGCGTAAGATATGAGTATCAACAGGTAGTTCTGGAATATGAAAAATTTCCGCTCTAATAACACCTGCTGTTTTATTTCCAACACCTGGTAAAGTTTGTAAAACATTTTTCTCTTCAGGAACCTTGCCGTCATAATCTCTAAGTAAGGTGTGACAAATAGCTTTTAAGTTTTTAGCCTTGTTTTTATATAAACCAATAGAACGCAATATCTCTTCAATATCTTTTATATCTGTGTCTGCTAATTGCTCTAAAGTTGGGTATTTATTAAAAAGTACCGCAGTGACAGCATTCACCGCACTATCTTTCGTTTGTGCGGAAAGCATAACAGCGATAACTAATTCGTAGTCTTTATGATAATTTAGTTCGCAACCAACATTTGGATACAAAGTATCCATATATGAGATAATCTCATTAATTTTATTATTTGTCGTCATCATCTAGTTGATCTAACCAAGGGGTTTTGGCGATCTTAATAGTTTCTTCTAAATTCTTATCCCAATTTTGATTTAAAGAAGTATGTCCTTCTTTTTCAATGTCTTCTCTTTCTGACCAACTAACTAATATTTTATCAACTGATCTTAATGATTTTTTGCCTTTTGAAATAGCTTCTTTTAAGGCATTAATGATGGTTTCATCACTATATCCATATGAAACCCATTCTCTAATACGAGAGAATTCTACTTGTGATAATGGTCTAGATAATAATTTTTCAAATTCAGAATAAATATTATTAATCATTTCTTTCACTTTATCGGATTTACTAGAGTTTTCTTCAAAAGAAGAACTCATTTGAAATTCACGATAAAGTTTTTCCTTAAGTGGGTTTAAAGAAGTAACGGTTTTCTTACCTTGAGTAACATATTCGATAAAGCCACGTGTTAATAAACCCGCTAAACATTTATCGATAGTTTTAACATCTAAAGTCATCTTTAATGACAATAGATCAGCGGTTATAAAAGGGTTACCTTGGCCGATTAAATGATCAATCATAAAGATAACCGCTAATTCGTCTTCGCGGATTTTTAATTTCTTATAGTTCTCTAATAAGAGAAATCTAAAATCAATAGCTTCGGAAATCATGTAAAATTACTCTATCACATCTTTTAGATGTTTTATACCATATTCTTCAAATAATTTAATGATTTTATCTTTAAAAGATATATCGACTTTCTTTATATCCATTTTAATCTTTTCTAAATTAATCTTATTTAATTGATCTAAGTTATTCTTAATAGCGGTATCTAATTCGTTATCTATAGATAAATCAAATTGAGCGATAAAACGGAAGGCTCTTATAATACGTAAGGGATCTTCTTTCAATCTTTTATCAGCGTCACCAATCATCCTTAATGTTTTAGATTGGATATCCTTAAGCCCATCCACTAAATCAATAACTTTTAAGTCTTTATCAAGATATAATCCGTTAATGGTGAAGTCTCTTCTTATGACATCTTTTTCAAGTTCTTTTACAAATTTAATTTCACTTGGATGACGAGCGTCTTTATAGCCAGTTTCTTCTCTTAATGTGGTTATATCAAATTTAACCTCTTTTTCGCTTATATATTTCACACTTCCATAGCGGGAAAAGGTATAATCAGCTTTATTTAAAAATGCTTTCATCTCATTAGGTGTTGCGTCAGTAACAGCATCCATATCAATAAGAGATAAACCAAATAAATAATCTCTTACGGTTCCACCCACAAGATAAAGCTTATAGCCGTGCTCATGAAATAATTTTTCAAGATTTAAAAATTCTTGGATTTTTTGTTGCATACATTAATTATAGTTTCAAAAGCACAAAAAAATAAGAAGTATTAAACTTCCTATTTTCTTATATTAATTACTTATTGAGTTTCGCTTTGAATGATTTTGATAATCTGAAGGAAACAGAACGAGCTTGTTTAATGGTGATTCTTGTGTGTTTCTTTGGATCTGTGCCATCTCTTTGCTTACGAGTCTTTGGTGTAAAGGCACCGAAGTTTGTGATATTAACTTCACGTCCCTCTAATAAAGCCTTTTCCATTAAGTCAAAAGCGACTTCGATTGCGTTTTCAGCGTCTTTCTTGCTCACATGAGCTTTTTCAGAAACTTGCTCGATAATATCGCGCTTGTTTAATTTCTGCATACAATTTACCCCTTTTAAATTTACATTTATTATATCACGATTTTCTGGTGCGAACTACGAGATTAATTGGAGTCCCTTCAAAGTTAAATGTTTCCCTTAATCTATTCTCTAAATATCTAAGATATGAGAAATGCATCCATTCCGAATTATTTACAAATAATACAATGGTTGGAGGAGCGGTTGAAACCTGTGAACAATAAAGGATTTTAATTCTTCCTCCATTAAAATTAGGACTTTGATTCATCATCTGTGCATCTTGCATCACGTCGTTTAATAAACTTGTTTTAATACGTGTGTGATAGGCATTATGAACCATTTCTAATTTCTCAAAGATGGTTTCTATTCTGGCTTTCTTTAAAGCCGAGACAAAGCATATAGGAGCATAATCTAAGAATTTATATTCTTGCCTGATCCATTTACTCATCTCAGAAATAGTGTTTGTCGATTTATCCACTAAATCATATTTGTTAACAACGATAATAATGGCTTTATGTAAGTCAGTAGCATAGCTAATAACATGTTTATCTTGTTCGGTGATGCCTTCTTTACCATCTAAAACGAGAAGAACAATCTCGCTTCTTTCAATAGCTTTTAAGGCTCTAATTGCAGAATATTTATCAATTGATTCAAAAATCTTTCCTCTCTTTTTTAAACCTGCAGTATCAATAACAACATATTGTTTATCACCTTTAGTGAAAGGAGTATCAATCGAATCACGAGTGGTTCCAGAAATATTACTAACAATTACTCTTTCTTCATTTAATAAAGCATTAACTAAAGAAGATTTACCAACATTTGGTCTACCCACCATACAAAAAGTAATCTTCTCATCATTAGTAGCTTCATCATCTTTTGGTAAATGTTTAACTATTTCATTTAATAAATCGCCAATTCCAATACCGTGAGCACCAGATACAATAAATGGTTTTCCAAGTCCTAAACCATAGAATTCTTGAGCGTCAGACATATGGCTGCCTTCATCGATTTTATTAACTGCTAAAAGGATTGGTTTTTTAACCTTATATAGCATCTTAGCAACCATGCGATCGTCAGAGGTAATTCCGACTTTTCCGTCAGTGACAAAAACGATAACATCAGCCTCTTCAATGGCGATTTCGGCTTGTACACGAATCTGCTCTTGAAATGGTCTATTAGCTAATTCAATTCCACCAGTATCAATGATAGAAAAAGTATTACCTAACCATTCACATTTACCATATAAACGGTCTCTTGTAATACCGGCTTCATCATCCACAATCGCATGTCTTTCTCCAAGCATACGATTAAAAATCGTTGATTTACCAACGTTAGGAGATCCAATAATAGCGACAATGCCTCTAGGCACTTTCTTTCTCCTCTTTTTCTTTAATTTTGCGATCAATTATTTCAATAACGGCCGCCACTACTTCGTCAACATTTAAGAAAGAAGTATCTAAAAGAATTGAATCAGGAGCGGCTTTTAAAGGAGCAAAGTCTCTATGGGAATCGATATAATCTCTTTTTCTCACATCTTCTTCAATTTCTTCTAATGTACAAGGGATGCCTTTAGAAATATTTTCATCATATCTTCTAATCGCGCGTGTCTCTACGCTTGCGATTTGGAAAATCTTCACGTCCGCATCAGGTAATACGTATGTACCAATATCACGTCCGTCCATGATAACAGAATGTTTTCCCGCCATTTTTCTTTGCTGTTCGACTAAGAAAAGACGAATGTCTTTATAAGAAGCAATATAGGAAACATTGCCACTAACACGAGGTTCTCTAATTTCTCTAGTAATATCATGGTCATTACATAAAACAGTTCCACCAGGTCTAAGTTTAATCGTTACTTCTGGAATTAATGCCACACATTGTTCTTCGTTTTGGCAATCAACTCCTTTTTCAAGGCAGTACCAAGTAAAAGCTCTATACATAGCACCTGTATCTATGTACGTATAGCCCTTAATTTCGGCAACTTTTTTAGCAACCGTGGATTTACCAGCAGCGGCTGGACCATCAATAGCGACTGTAACTTTCATAAATAACCCCCTAGAAAACGAGCACCGCAAAAACAACGATACCTGCAATTAAAAGTAATATTCCTAAACTAATTAAAGATATAAACAATATCTTTCTTTTCTTTTGTCTTCTTAAAAATTCTTCATCAACATCTTCATTAATCGCATCCATTACTTGATCAATTGGAAGAGTAGATGTCGCATCTTTTTCTTCTAAAATAGTTTCTTCCGGAGAAGATGATTTGGGGATTTCAAAATCTGGAGCCTCTTCTTTAATAAGAGAATTCCTGTAGTCTTTGAATTTTTGGACTCTTGAAACACCCATAGACCTATCGTTATTTATTTTATAAAAATAAGACTATATTTTGTAGTAAAAATTCATTTATTTTTAAATATCATTTGTCTTATTGAAACACCGGTTCCTTTAATATATAATTTTCTTACAAAACCTAAGGAGGAATTTACGATGGCAAAAAAGAAAGTTAGAATCGACCAAAGTTTGTGTATCGGATGTGGTTGCTGCGTTGGCACATACCCAGATGATTTCCAAATCGGTGATAGCGGATTAGCAGAACCTATCGCTGAACTTGGTGAAGAAGACGCCGTCAGTGTCTGCCCTGTTGGTGCAATCTCCGTCGAGGAGTAATGATATAAAAAACTAGGCATCAGAACCTAGTTTTTTTATGCGAATTTTATGAAAATATCGCTGTTTTGCGGTATTTTTTGCTATTTATGGGATATTTTTCTAAGGAATTCTTGTTTGTCTTTTTCGTTATCAAAGGAGAGAGTAACTTGCTTAGTTGTGCTACTCACTTTGCATTTAAATTTAGCAGAAACTTTATCCTCGTATTTGTTCTTGTTGATATGATGTTTTAAATTAAAGACAATCTTCTCAACTTCATGAACTGATAAATCATCTTTATATATGGCCTCAACAACATTGTGTTTTTCTTTGTCACTTAAAGTCGATATTGCTCTAACATGACCAAATGAGAGTTTCCCATTCGCCATATCGTTTAAAATATCCTTTGGCATTTTAATTAATCTCACAATATTTGTGACTTGGGATCTAGATAGATTTATAGCGGAGGCAATTTCCTTCTGGGTGTAGTGATACTCTTCTTTAATTTTATTAAAGACAACCGCCATCTCGATAATGTTAGCATCCTTATCTTCTAATAATCTGTTCGCTAAAAAGAAAAGCATGTCTTCATCATCAATATCTAGTATGAAAGCATTAATATTCTCTAAACCTATTCTTTTGGCGGCTTTATATAAACTACGTGGATAAATAACTTCAAATTCATTTTCATTCTTTTTTACAAACAAAGAAGACAATCTTCTTCGTTCATTTAAAATTAAAATACTTTTACTAATGGAAGATTCACTTACTATCACATTTTCTAAGATATGATTATCTTTAAGTCTATCTAAAGGTACGACATTAGACGCGTTTAAAGAATATTCTTTACTTAAATCACTGATAATATCAGTGTTCGAGAATCTTTTTAATAAAGTAGATAGAGAAGATTTTAAGATTTTATCTTTCTTCATGGTCCATAACTTCCTTAGCTAAGGAAAAATAAGCTAAAGATCCACTACTGGATGGTCTATAAATGGTAACAGGTAATCCTTTAGCGTTACTTTCTGGCACAGATACGTTTCTTGGGATCTGTGTTAAGAAAGTATTTTCTTTAAATAAACCTCTTACTTGAGTACTAATCTCAGTGCCAATTCTAGTTTTAGAGTCATACATGGTTAGTAAGAAACCTTCTATACCTAATTCAGGATTATAAGTAGATTGAATTCTACTAACCGAAGAAAGAATTTGAGCCACTGCTTCCATTGCGAAATATTCGCATTGGACTGGAATTAATACAGAATTTGCAGCAGTTAACGCATTAACTGTTAAAAAACCAAGGCTTGGAGGACAATCAATAATAATATAGTCATATTCTTTTTTTAATGAGGAAATAGCGTTTTTTAGTAAAAGAAATGGTTGTTCAATCTTTCCTGCAATATTTACATCGATAGAGGCTAAAGATAGTTTAGAAGGCAAAACATCCAAAGTCTTAATCATGCTTTTTCTCACAACATCGTTGATGTTACTTTCTGACAATAAGACATCCGCAATGCATCTATTAATTAAAGTGATGTCTATACCTAGTCCACGAGAAGAATTGCCTTGTGGATCCATGTCGATAAGTAAAACTCGACGATTGAAATGTGCTAAAGCAGCAGATAAGTTTATAGCGGTAGTTGTTTTGCCAACCCCGCCCTTTTGGTTTGCAATCGCAATAATTCTTGCCATAAAAATTTCCTCGTGAAACATTATAGCATAAAAAATAAAGAGACACTATAGTGGTTGTCTCTTGATTTCGTTAAACTCTCTTGGATATTTTTTGTTAGTTTCTTTAACTTTTCTTATATATATAAGAACTCTTTTTTCTTTAGATTCCGGAAGTTCAAATTCATAGATCGAATCAATTTTAAGATTTAACTTTTTAAATGCATTTATAGAATCATTAATTTCCTTCTCATAATCAGCACCTTTCATCGCTATTAAAGTACCATTAACTTTTAATAATGGACTGATTATTTCTAATAAAACATCTAATGACGCTACGGCTCTAGCAATTGCATAATCATACTTCTCACGATGTTCTTTAGCATAATGCTCGCTACGATCGCATATAGTATTAACCTTAAGATTATTGTTTTTTGCAAAATTAGCTAAATAATCAATTTTCTTATTTGTGGAATCTAATAAAGAAACATTTGCACTAGGGGCTAAAATTTTCAAAACCATGCCTGGATATCCAGCGCCTGTGCCGATATCAATAATCGATTTATCAGTTAAATCTAATTCTCTTAGGGCCATCGCAGAATCAAAAATCATCTTTTCCACAAAAACATCTCTATCAACAATTGCTGTAAGATTAAATTTTTCGTTTGTAGAAAGAGTCTCTTCCATAAAAGAAGACAACAGATTTAACTGCTCATCATTAACAGCAATGTCATATATTCCTAATCTTTCTTTTAAGTCATTAATTTTCATATTAACTTCTCTTTTTAATGTTCAAAATTAAAATAGATATATCCGCAGGATTAACGCCTGATATTCTGGAAGCTTGTCCGATAGTCAAAGGCTGAATTTTATTTAACTTACTTCTTGCTTCTAATGCCAAACCATCCATATTAAGATAATCTAATCCTTCAGGGATCTTCATCATATCGAGCTTAGCCATGCCTTCAGCTTCTTTAATTTGTTTGACAATGTAGCCCTCATATTTAGCGATAATTTCTACTTCTTCAATCGCTGAATCATCTAGGTAAATTCCCTCTAAATCAGGTATAAACTTTGCAATTTCGGTGTATTTCACGTTAGGACGCTTTAATAATTCAAAAGCCTGAATGCCACCTTTTAGTTCTAAATAACCGAGCGAAGTAATATAATCTTCAACTTCTTTTTTCTTTCCTAAATAATTGTTTTTAAGAATTTCAATAACTCGAGAAATATTGTTTTTCTTTTCTAAAAAATGTTGATATCTCTCTTCTTTAATCAAACCTACATCATGCCCTATATCAGTTAATCTTAAATCTGCGTTATCATGACGTAATAATAATCTAAATTCCGCTCTAGAAGACATTAAACGATATGGTTCAAGAGTGCCTTTTGTCACTAAATCATCGATCATCACACCAATATAAGATTGATCTCTTCGCAAAATAAGAGGATCTCTATTTTCGATCTTTAAACAAGCATTAATACCAGCCATTAAACCAAGACCAGCGGCTTCTTCATAACCAGAAGTTCCACAAATTTGACCAGCCACATATAATCCTGGCCATTTTTTAATCTCTAATGTTGCTCCATATTCTTCTGGAACCACTAAATCATATTCAATTGCATAAGCATATTTTAAGAAAACAGCGTTTTCAAACCCTGGTAAAGATCTCACCATTTCTTCTTGGACATCTCTTGGCATAGAGGTTGAAAAACCCTGGATATAAATAGAATCCGTATATCTAGATTCAGGTTCTAAAAATAATTGATGCCTTTCTTTATCGGCAAAATTGACGATTTTAGATTCTATTGATGGGCAATATCTAGGACCAACACCAGTAATTAAACCCGAATACATCGCTGAATCTTTTAAATGTTTTTTAATGATCTCATGTGTTTTAGGTTGCGTATAAATTAAATAACAAGGGATTTGTTCTTCTACAGGAATAAATTCTTTTGTTTCATAAGAAAAAGCTAATTTTCCTTTAGTGCCAGGTTGAATACTTCCTTTGCTAAAATCAATAGAATCGCTTTTAATTCTTGGAGGAGTTCCTGTTTTAAATCTTGTGGTAACAATGCCCATTTTTCTTAAATATGGAGATAATCCTAATGATGGTTTTTCTCCATCAGGACCTTCATTTAAAACTTCATTACCTCTAAAGATTTTACTCTCCATATATGTTCCTGTTGTTAAAATTACTGCTATAGCAGTATATTCCTTACCACCAGTAGTTTTAACACCAAAAACATGTTTATCATCATGAATTAGTTCATTAACAATATCTTCTTTAACAGTTAAGTTTTCTGCATTTAACGCTAATTGTTGTAAATAATCAGGATATTCTAATTTATCTTGTTGGGCTCTTAAACATTGAACACCAGGCCCTTTACCGGTATTAAGCATTTTCATCTGTAAATAATGATGATCAGCCGCTTTACCCATCATGCCACCTAAAGCATCAATTTCTCTAACAACAATGCCTTTAGCGGAACCACCAATAGATGGATTACAAGGCATGTTGCCCATTTTCTTAATATTGATTGTTACTAAAAGCGTCTTATGCCCCATATGAGCACAAGCAAAAGCGGCTTCTAAGCCAGCATGTCCACCTCCTACAACAATCACATCAAAGTCCATATTAACCGACGCTACCTTCCATATCCATTTTGATTAATTGGTTAAGCTCAACCGCATATTCCATAGGAAGTTCTCGAGAGAACGGTTCAATAAATCCCATAATAATCATTTGAGTGGCTTCTTTTTCGCTAATACCACGGCTCATTAAATAGAAAAGTTGTTCTTCGCTAATCTTAGAAACTGTGGCTTCGTGTTCAATATATGAAGAATCATTTTTAACTTCGTTTGTCGGGATAGTATCACTACGTGATTTATCATCTAAAATTAAAGTGTCACACTCAACGTGACTACGACAATTAGTGGCGTTAACTTCATGTCTAACCGTACCACGATAATTAGCTACACCACCATTTTTGACAATTGATTTAGAAATAATTGTGGATGTGGTATCAGGAGCTTCATGAATCATACGAGCACCTGCATCTTGATATTGATCTTTACCCGCTACAGCGATAGAGATACATGTACCTTTTGCTCCACGTCCCTTTAATATACAAGCGGGATATTTCATATTTGTTTGGCTACCAATATTGCCATCGATCCATTCCATAGAAGCATCTTCATAACAAACTGCTCTTTTGGTAACAAGATTAACAATATTAGTAGACCAGTTTTGAACTGTCGAATAACGGCATTTTCCGCCTTTTAGAACAATGATTTCCACGACTGCGGCGTGTAAGCTTTCCTTGCTATATGTCGGCGCTGTACAGCCTTCTACGTAATGAACATCAGCACCTTCATCAACAATGATTAAAGTTCTTTCAAATTGACCTGATTTTTCGTTGTTAATTCTAAAATAACTCTGCAAAGGTTTATCCAAGTGCACGTTTTTCGGCACATAAATGAAAGATCCACCAGACCAAACTGCACCATTTAAAGCGGAGAATTTATTATCTGCAATTGGCACAACTGTACCGAAATACTTCTTAAATAAATCGGGATATAATTTCAAAGCCATATCAGTGGACAGGAAAATAACTCCTTTATCAGAAATTTCTTTTAACATATTGTGATAAACGACTTCTGATTCGTATTGAGTGGAAACACCAGATAAATATTTTTGTTCCGCTTCTGGGATACCTAATCTATTAAATGTATTTTTAATTGTTTCTGGAACTTCATCCCAATTTTGGACTTCCTTTTTACTTGGTCTTGTGAAATAGGTATAAGAATCAAAATCTAAATAAGATAAATCCGGACCAAATTTTGGTAAAGGCATAGCTTTAAATGATTTTAAAGCCTTTAATCTAAACTCGAGCATCCATTCAGGCTCGTTTTTTAAACGAGATATTTCTCTGACAACATCTTCGTTAATACCAACATCCGTTTTTAAAATAGAGACGTCTTCGTCTTTAAAACCATATTTATAATCTTCTTGGAACTTAATATCTTTATCAGTCATATTATTTTCCTTTCAAGATTTGATCAGCGGCATTCCAACCAATCATCGCACATCTAATACGAGCGGCTTGCTTGGACGTATTAATAAAAACAATAGCTTCGTCTAACACTTCTTCATCAAAGGGTTCTTCATGAATCATGTTGTCGTATTGTTTAATGATGTTTTTTGCTTCTTTAAAATCTTTATTAATTAATAGATCACACATAATATCAGTGGACGCTGTTGAGATAGTGCAAGCCACACCATCAAAACAAGCATCAATAACTTTGTTATTGTATAGTTTTAAAAATATATCTAAATCATCAATGCAGTTATCAGAATGCATATGAACTTTGATAAATCCATCACCACTAGGTTGATGTTTATGAATTGGATTAGAGTAATGGTCCATAATTATGGAACGCATCATATCATTAGTTAAAGTAGGCATCTAATATATCTCCTCCATTTATGACAGCATCAATAAATGCGTCGATATCTTCTTTACTAGTATATAAATAGGTAGACATACGACATGTCGCAGGTGTACCTAAAAAGTCATTTAAAATCTTCGCACAGTGTTGTCCACTTCTAATAGCGATTCCTTTGCTATTTAATAAAGTGGCTTCATCTTGAGCAAATATTCCTTTTTTATTAAAGGTAACAATCCCATTTTTAGAATTTTTATTGTAAATAATAACATCTTCGCATTTCTCTAATTTAGAAATGGCGTATTCACATAATTCAACATCATGTTTATGGATGTTTTCAACACCAATATCCATTAAGAATTCAATAGCGGCTTTTAAGCCACATATACCAGAAAGATTTAAAGTACCGGCTTCAAATTTAACTGGAGCTTCGTAAGGTATCATTTCAATGTTTTTGGTGAATGTAACATTCATTCCTCCACCCACAATATATGGATCCATTGATTGTAATAATTCGTATTTTCCAATTAAGCATCCAATGCCGGTAGGACCACACATTTTATGGCCAGAAAAGGTGAGAAAATCAATATCATCATTTTTAAAATCCACCACCATGTGTGGAACAGATTGAGCTCCATCTACCACTAAAATAGCACCGTTTTGATGGGAAATTCGTGCAAATTCCCTCACATCTACAACATTTCCTAACACATTGCTGACCTGAGCAACAGAAACAACTTTTGTTTTATCGCTAATTGCTTTCTTTAAATTTTCAGCAGTTAAAACTCCATCTTTATCAAGAGGAATAAATCTTATAACCGCACCAGTTAAATGACTAACTTCATACCATGGTAATAAGTTAGAAGCATGTTCTGCTTCACTTAATAAAATTTCATCACCCTTATGAAGGAATTTAAGGCCATAGGATCTAGCAATTAAATTCAAAGACATTGTGTCTCCGGAAGTAAAAACCACTTCATTTTGGTTAGAGTTAACAAATTTCGCTACTAGTTCACGACATTCATTAACTTTTTTATCCATATTAAATAAAAGATCATAATCGCCACGATGAGAATTTGCATTTTCTTCTAAATAATACTTATTCATCGCATCAATGACGCATTGGGGCTTAAAAGTTGTTGATGCATTATCTAAATAAACAAGTTTATTTCCTTGCATCTTTTTATTTTTTAACATTGGGAATTGTTCACGAATTTTATTTATATCGTACATATTACATTTTCCCCTCAATTAAGTCTTCGATGGTTTTCTTTATGTCATCATCAACAAAACCATTTAATATTGGTTTTAAATAACCTAAAGTAATCAAGCGTTTAGCTTCATCTTCAGTTAAGCCACGAGAGGTTAAATAAAAGATGTGTTCATCATTTATTTTTCCAACAATTGCAGCGTGGCTAGCTTCAATATCATTTTCATCAATCTTCAAAATTGGTTTAGCCACACCATGACTGCTCCTATCAAAAACCATAATTTTAGCATTTTGATGGGCTTTAGAGCCGTGGGCTCCTTTATAAATCTGGCAAATACCAGAAAACGCTAGTCTTCCTTCATCTCGACACACACCATAGTTATCCATTTGGGCAAAAGTGCGAGGCGAATTATGATAAACGGAAACATCAAATTCCTTCTTATCGTTTTTCTCTGTTAAGGAAGCTAAATGCCAATCACAAGTAGCGCCTTCCTTATTTAAATTTACAAGCACTTCACCTTTACATTCACCAACAATAAAATCAGCAAAATGGGCGGAAAAAGTAGAATTTAATCCGACATTTGCGCTAATTTTAAAGTTTTTAGTGCTTTTATGATCAAGTAAAGCAACATGCAAATAGGCATTATCTAAAACATCAAAATGAACTACTGTATCATCGTGCAAATTTAAAATTAAAATATCAACATTAGAATTGTTTGAAACTGTTAATTCCACTTTTTCAGAATAATTATTTAAGTAAAGTAAAAAGAACTTAGAATCACTACTTTCTAATGTAAATTTATTACTCATTTTATTTGAAATAATAGTTCTTTCCATTATTTGATGCTTTCTTTTACAGCACAGCTTCCAATTGAGACTGTGTTCATATTATTTTCTTCTTTACTAATCTCGATTCCGAGTTCAGTTTTGATAAATTCATAGCCAGTTTGATCGATACGTTTGATGTATTCTGGACCACCATCAATAGCTACTTTTCCGTTAACAATGACAACCGCTCTTGTAGGTTGAATTAAATCGAATAATCTAGCATAGTGAGAGATAACCAAAAATCCTCTCCCTTTTTTCTGCTCTTCTCTAATAACATCCGCCACTACTTGAATAGCGTCCACATCTAAACCTGAATCAATCTCGTCAAGCATGGCGATTTTTGGTTCAAGAAGCATGAGTTGAAGGATTTCATTTCTCTTCTTTTCACCGCCGGAAAAACCTTCATTTAAAGATCTTGTTGCAAGATCAAAAGGCATCTTTAATTCTTTCGTTGCTCTATCTAATAATTTATAGAATTGGTAAGTAGAAATCGGTTTCTCGCTTTTAGCGTTAACCGCAGCACGTAAGAAATCACTATTGATAACACCAGGAATTTCACTTGGGTTTTGCATGCCTAGGAAAAGACCGAGTCTCGCTCTTTCGTCGGTGGTTAGTTTCAAAACATCGATATCATCAAAAAAGATACTACCTTTTGTCACGACATATTTGGAGTGTCCCATAATGACGTTTAATAAGGTAGATTTACCATGTCCGTTTGGACCTAATATCGCTACAGTTTCACCTTCAGAGATTTTTAGGTCGATACCTTTTAATATTTCTTTACCATCAACTTCAGCGTGTAGGTTTTTAATAACTAGTGTAGACATATCCTTCACCTCAAATCGGCTATTATTCTACAAACATGCATGTCTATTTTCAATTAATACGATAAATAAATTTGATTTTTTATAGCCAATGTCACCATTACTAAGTAATAAGTTTTAATTTTTGTTGCATTAAGAATAAATAATATTTTAGAATATTACCGCTATTATTCAGAAGAAGGAGTAAAAAGAGACATGAAAAAAAGTAAACTATCACTCGGATTAGTTACTAGTTTCATTGCTGCTATGGGTCTTAGTGCTTGTGGTTCAACAGTGACTAAAGATAAGTCAAATCTTGTTGAATTCACCGGAGCCAACGACACTTCTATGTCAATCTCTATAGATGAAATCTACGATGATTACAAGAAGAGTTCAGATGGTATTGCTAAATACTATGACCAAGTTATGGAAGTTCTCATCCGTAATGCCTTCCAAAAGGATCCAAAAGGAACTGAAGGATTAAAAGGTATTAAGAAGAACTATAACCGTATCGTCAGTGAAGCTAAAGACAATGTTGAAGGTTCCAAAAAGACCGCAAGAGGAAATGCGAAAACAAATGGAACAAGTTACCAGACTGAATGGCAATCCATTCTCTCTAGTAAAAATGTTAAGGATGAAGAAGAACTTCTCCAAACATACATTTATGAATTAGAAAAAGAAGAAATCGAAGACTGGTTCTATGAACAGCACAAAGATGAATTAAAAAGAGAATATCTCGGTGTTAAAACCGATGGTACTGCTGCTGAATCTAAAGTATCTTCTAGATTCCCATATCATGTGCGTCACATCTTAGTTAAAGTCGAAGACGGCGCAAGTGATTACACACGTGGTACAGTCACCGCTTCTCAAGCGACATTATTAAGCGAAGTTATCCAAAGACTTGCTCGTGGTGATAACTTTGGTACAGTTGCTAAAGAGAAAAGTGAAGATTCATCTTCCAGTAGCTATGGTGATGTCGGTTTAATGACTAACGCGATCACCAATGGTTCATTAGGAATGGTCAATGAATTCCAATTAGGCATTTATGCCTATGACGCCATTATTAATCATAAAGGCGATAAAGCTAACTCAGTTATTAGCGAAGCCTTAGCTTTAAATAAATCAGCGCAAAAAGGTTCTGATGAAAGTGTCGCGACATATTTCACTGCTAAAGGCATCGCGGAAATTCCTTATTCCGTGGCTGTTGAATTAGGCGAAGTTGCTAACTTAGAAGCTAACAAAGAAACTGGTTTACAAGTTGAAGACGGCAAAGCCGCTATTTATCCAAGAAACTTATTATGGAATAGATTCTTCAATAACCACTCCATCTTTGTTATTACAAATGGTTCTCGTCCATCCGTTGCTTTAACAGGTGAAACATTAGATCCAACTAGCTCTTCTAGTTACTATACTGGTGAAGATGCTTATGAAAGTATCGAAACCGGTGAAAAGATTATCAATTACGGATTATTACCAGGCTTTAAAGCAAATGATAATTTCTCTGGAACAGATAGAGAAAATGAAAAAGTTTTATCTGATGAATCCGGAAACGTCATTATTGGTGTTCGTAGCCAATTCGGTATCCACTTAATGGTGGTTCAAAAATCCGTTTATGAATTCTCTGCTGGCCCAAACGATGTTTCATTAGAAGATTACTACACCAGCTTTAAACCAGGTGAAGCGGGTTATCCAACCTATGGTACTGGTGAAGATGTTAAAGAAGAATTAAGAGGAAAAGAAAAGAACACATATGTGAACTTCATCTATTCCACCAATCCTTCCGATTACAATACCCGTATTGATACAGTTAAATCGGCGATTAAAGGTTTTGATAAGACATATGACTATCGTTTATATGAATCCTTAACCACAAATCGTGATACCGATTTCTCTGGTGATGAAACCAAAGAATTATTAGGTTTAATTGATAATTACATTGCTGTCCAAAGAAATAAGAACGTCGAAGAACAAGTCGACGGTATGGAAAGTGTTTGGCAAACCTATATTGAATTATTAGAAGTTCAACATACTTATCGTCAAACCTTAAAACGTGCCTTACCAGAAGGTTGTAAGATTAACTTCTCCAACAAATATGGTACTGCTCACGATAAAGAACAATATGAACAAGGAGGTGCCTGTTATGTTAAATAAGAAAATCTTAATGGTCACTCTTTTATCCACTATGGGTTTAGTCGCCTGTGGCGGTGAAGTTCAAGCCAAACCAACTAACTATAACGACCCACTTATTTCCTTCTCTGATAGCAAAGATGAAATTTATCACAATTTAGTGAGCATCATCGAAGATGCTTACCGCGATGGTTCCTTAGCCAGCGCAGTCTTAGACAAAATTCTCTATCAATATTCAGTTTCTGTTTTTGGTAGATATAACCGTGTCGCTAATCCTAAAAATTTAGGTGACAGCGAAATCACATTAAGCGAAGCTGTTGAATCCTTCAAAACCGGTGACGGTTCTAAAGGTAGACAATTCGTCGATGGCCATAAAGCTTATTGGACCACCAATAACGATGGCGAAAGAATCACCACTGATGACGCTAAAGAAAGCGAAAAGAACCGTGTCTTATCTAAATGGGACACCATCGAAGAAAGAATTGCTAAAACATTCTATGATGCCATTAAAGGCGGATCTTATAACAATAAGAGAGGCTATTTCGACGAAGAAAAATATATGGCGGAATTAAGAAGTCAATTAAAGAAAGTTGTCGCTAAGGATAAACAAGTTGTTTATACCGAAGAAGACAAGAAATTAATTACTCCTGATGTTGAAGAAAAAGATGTCTTTGATGAAACCAAAGGTTACTTACATAAAGCGAACTATCAAAATGGTGATACCGCTACTTATGTTGAAGACGAAGTCGTTCCAGAAATTTATCGTAACTTATTAGTGGAACAATATTTGTTAGATGAATCATATAACACACTCGGACGTAGCTATGCCCGTAAAGTTAACGTCTTAACAATTTCCGCGAATAGCAATAACGATAAAGCCGCAAGTGCTTTAACCAGATATTTCGTTAGAAATATTATTAACGTTAAACGTAGTGAAAAGATCACCTTAGAAGATTTCAAAGCGGTCTCTAATGCTTATAAAGGTGTCACTGCGGAAGCGCATGCTTACTTAGAAGCAGTTAACGCTGCTTATCCAGGTAGCTTCCCATTAAAAGCTTTCAATGGTTATCCAACCTTTGATAGTAGTAGCACCTATGCTTATTATTCCGGTACCGATTACGGTGATATGATGGCGAAATTTGAAAAGATTACTCAATCCATCTTCACCACCGATGCTTCTATTGAAAGTGACTTCACAGGCACTTATACATATGACGCATTAGTCGGTAAAGAAATTAAAGAAAACGGTATTAAATCCGCAGCCGGAAGTGTCACCGAAGGTTGGTATATTAAAAACGGTGGTTTAGCCGATTTACCAGACACCATCAAATCACGTTTATTCAATATCGGTGTGGCTAACACATTAGATAATAGTTCCACTGTTGATAGATGGGCTGGAGATACATATGCCGTTCCTGCTAACGAAAGTAAATTAGTGGCCAAAATTAATGGTTCTTACTTCTTAAAAGTCGCTAGCAAAGAAGGTACTGCTCCAGATACCGATGACATCTTATTCTACGAAGGTGGAAAATATTATGTCGTCCAAATCGAAGAAGCTGTTTCTGGCTCTAAATTAGCGAAAGGCGTTCCTGCTGAAGAAGAAAAATACGAATCTAAAGCTAAGGAAGATATCATTAACCATATCGCTCACGTCGTCGCTGATAACGATACCTACCAAAGTGCTTCTAAGAAACACTGGTTAGAACAAGCCGCGATTAAATATCACGACACAAAAGTCTACGATTATTTCAAAGAGAACTATCCAGATCTCTTCGATTAATTAAAAGGAAAAATTACTAGGAGGTCTAAACAACCTCCTTTTTCCTTTATATAATAAATATAAATAGAGGTATTTAAATTATGGAAAAAGATATTTTCTGTAGAATTATAGACGGGGAAATCCCTTGCCACAAATTATATGAAGATGACGATGTCTTAGCGTTTTTAGATATTAGCCAAGTCACTAAAGGCCACGCTCTTGTAGTTTCTAAGAAACATTTTGATAATTTCTTAACCACTCCTCAAGAGATTATGCATAAGGTCATGGATGTCGCTCAAAGAATCGGACAAGTCGATATCAAATTATTAGGAGCTAGAGGAGTTAATATTTTAGCGAACTGCTACCCAGAAGCGGGACAAACTGTCATGCATTTCCATGTTCATGTCATTCCACGTTATGGCAATGTAAACGAGATCGAAATCACGATGAAAAATAATTCTGAAGGTCTCAATTTACCAGTGCTTGCTAAAGAAATTAAAGACAACCTATAAAATATCCTTAATAGTCAAAAAATCCCGCATTTCGCGGGTTTTTTGCTATAAATTACAAATATTTAACTATTCTTTTGGCTTATAGATAAAACGATTATCTAATGGGAATACTTTAGAGGAAAATTCACCAGGTTTTACTCCTTCTAGAGCTTTTTCCACGATCACCATTTTACTATCGATATTATCAATCATAGAAAGTAATAAAGCTTCTTTAGTCATCGGTAAGACGGGGGAGCCAAATTCAATTTGCCCATGATGAGATAAAACCATATGTTCGAGTAATAAGGGAACTTCACTAGTAATCTTTAGTCCTTCCGCGGCTCTTCTAATTTCACTAACCATTAAGGAGATATGGCCTAGTAATCTACCTTCTAGAGAATATTTATAGATAATTGGGCCTTCAAATTCTATAGTTTTACCTAAATCATGAAGAAGAATACCAGTTAATAAGATATCTTTATCGACATCTGGGTAATAATTAGAAAAATAAACACCATGATCCGCCATAGAGACAGTGTGCATCAATAAACCAGAGGCATAATCGTGATGAACACTAACCGCCGCGGGATATTCAAATATTTTTGGAGATAATCTTTTGATTAAATAATCTAAAATCTTACGACAGTCTTCATTTTTGATGCTTTCGACATGGGCGTTAAATCTTTTGATTAATTCTTCTTTATTAACAGGTGGCTGTTTAATAAATTTTACAACATCGATATCGCTAGGATTAACAGCCTCCGCGCTTAAGATTTTAATCTGCAAACTTTCTTTATATTTTAAAACTTCGCCTTCGATAGAAACGACGTTCCCGACCTTAAAGATTTCTTCATCTTGCAAAGAAACTTCCCATTTTTTGGCGTTTATGCTACCAGAAGAATCTTTTAATTCTAAATTTAAATAAGCCGCACCAACGTTATTGACGCATTTCGCACTATTAGCGATCAAATATTGTCCGTTAATATGCATGCCATCGTTTAATTCAGAAATCATTTTCTCCATAACTAACTTCCCACTTTCTTAATATATCTTTTAATTTGAATCCTTTGTTTTTTAAATAGGTCACTACTTTATTTTTTAATTCATATCCTTGATAATTTCTTTTATAACGAAATAAAGCTTTATCAAACTCTTTATTTAGTTTATTTTTCTCATCACTATCTTTTATCGGTTTGATGTTATTAATAGCTTCTAAAGCAACATCATTATCAAAACCTAATGATAATAAAGCGCCATAGATATGTTTCTTTTTATCTTCATAGGATAAACGATCATATTTTTTCTCTAATTTAGCTAAATTATTAATCGCTTTCTTCTTTTCATTAACTTTGTTAAAGGAGCTTGAAGGAATATTTTCTTTAAATATGCCTTTACTAACTAATTCAGCGATTATTTTATTTTTTCCGATATTTCTTTCATTACCATATTCTATCGTGTCTAAAATGAGCATTTTGTCATTTATGAGATCGTTATTCTTTAAGATTTTAATAACGTTATCGACATCACTCTTTTTCGCTTCTTTGTTATAAAGCTTTTCTCTCATCTTCCATTCGGAATAATGCCCTCTTTTTAATAAGGACATCGCCGCTTTTAAAAGGGAGGCGGAAGCATTATATTTTTTAATTTCCGCAACAGTTTTAGAATCTAATGTTTTACCTTTATATAAATAAAAGTTCGCCATCACCTCTGGGACACAGTCAAGTTTACTTTTATCCGTAAAGGTGATAACTACATTCTTTTTATTAATTTTTATTTTATCGATAATCTTACCAGAACTTTTTGAGGGCACGGTTATAAACCTCCATAATGTTTAAATAAAATTTATCGATCGAATACATATCGACAGTTTTTAAAGAATTTTCAATGACTTTGTTTTTGCTTTCGTTATCTAAAGCGAAAATACGTTCTACTTTTTCAATAAAGGAATTTTCATCTGTGAAGAAGAAACCATTTTGTCCATCGGTAATCGTATCCGCGAGGTTAGTGTCAAATCTCGCTAAAACAATAGTTTTACTCGCCATGGCTTCCATGAATGTTAAACCTTGAGTTTCAGTAATTGAGGCGGAAGTATAAATGTCCGCTAAATGGTAATAAAAGGGTACTTCTGAAGCTGGTACTTTACCGATAAAGTCCACTTTATCCGCTATCTTTAATTCATGAGTCAAAAGTTCTAATTCATTTCTTTGAGGACCATCGCCAACAACAATCATCTTCGTTTTCATCTCAGGATGTTTATTAATAAAAGCAGCGTATCCTTTAATCGAAACATCCATGCTCTTTTCTTGAGCAACACGGCCTAAAAGCAAGAATACTTTTGCATCTTCATCAATTTTGTGAGCTTCTTTAAATTCTTTTTGCTTTTGATAATCGATTAATTTCTCATCAAAAATGGAAAAATCAATTCCGGTAGGAACGACATTAATATAAATATCACTACCGATGCTTCTCATATATTCTTTGGTTTTAATAGATGGGGTAATAAATTCTGTACAGTTATTAGCGATACCTTTCGCATAGCCTCTCATCATCTTTTTACCAATTCTATCCATTAAACCACGAACAAAATAATAGGTATAATCTTCATAAGCGGTGTGATAAGTATAAATCATCGGAACTTTTAATTCCCTAGCTGCAAGTCTTGCGAATTGACCGACAGTAATATCAGTTTGGTTATGAATTAATTCCACACCAAATTCTTTTAAGATTTTAATAATCTTTTTGCTATAAAAACCGGTTAAACGATAACCATATAACCATTTAAGTTCCAAACCTGGAATATAAATAATTCCGTCTTTAAATTCGAATTTTCCGTTATCACTACGTGGGGTGACAACAATAACATCGTGTCCGTTTTTCTTTAAAACTTGAACAAGATTAAAACAGGATGTGGAAACACCGTTAATAAATGGAGGGTATGTGTCAGTAAAAATAGCGATTTTCATTATAATGAATCATCCTCACTATTGATATCGATCTTGTTATAATCATCTTTGACATTCTTCGGTAATTCATCGCCACTTTTTTTCTTCGCTTTGTTATTGCCTTTGAGTTTATTAATGATTGCTCTACGAGATAATGTTTGAGTTTGAATTAAAGCTTCCACTTCTTCTTTTCTCATCACGTAAGTTTCATTTTGTAATGAAACAAATGTTTGTCTGTTTGGAATATCGCCTCTGTTCTCGACTTCTTCTTTTGGTGAAGCGTGATAGAAAGCTGTGGTGAGACCAGCGGCGACGATTGGAAGAATAAAAGTAATACTTCTCCAAAGTAATAAAGCGGAGGCGGTAATGGTGTAAGAAGTAATAATTTCTCCACTTCTTTCTTTAATAACCGCGGCAGATTCCGCAGAAATATAATAGAATCCTAATTCCGGATGAGTTTCATTATAGAAAAGCTTGGTGAAGAAATATTCAGAAACACCCGCTGACCCTGGTAGAGGAATTAATCCAGTAATCATCTGGTGATAATTTCCTAAGAAGACGCTCTCCCAGAAATAGCCAATGCCTTGGTGTTCGCTACCTAATGCTAGTCCGCAGAAATATGGAACGGAGAATTTTAAAGTCATATATAATGCGAAACTAACCGCGATCAAAATAAAGAACGGAATGTTAGACCATAATCTTCTAAATTCAATTTTGAAGTTTTCGACCTGAATTCTTAAATTTTCTCTCATCTTATCCGGCTTCTTCACAAGTTTAATCTTATGTAATAAAGCAATAACAGGACCCATAATAAAATTATGGAAACCATGCCAATAGGACATTAATAACACTAATAAGATGACGGAAATATTAAGAATAAAACCTAATATTGTTAATAACAAAGGTGGAATTTGAATCTTCACTTGATCAAAGGTCAAGGTCAAAGGAGGGATAGACATAATAAGGTCAAATTTCATAATAAATGAAAGTAGACCATAAATGATTAAAACAATCTGGAAGACGATGGAATACATCGCTAATGCACTAACAGCAGAAGAAATATGTAAACCTTGCTTTTTATAAGTATAAGCCTGCATGATTTGTCCACCACTTGCCCCAGGAGTCACCGCGTTATAGAAAACACCGACCTGATCACAAGCCATCGCTTGTACAAAGTGATAATTTCTCGTATATAACCTTGCGAAACAGAAAAGGATAAAGGAACGAATTAAAATAGTTCCAGACATCACACCGATAATGGCTAAAATCCATTTGACATCACTACGGATTAAGTTTTGCCAAATAATATCAACCTTACCCCAAGTCGTTAAGATAATAGAAACCGCAGTCACGATTAAAACGAAGGAAATGTTTAAGATGTATCTTAACGCACTTTTCTTCGGCTTTTTCTTTCCGGCTTTTTTATCTTGTTCGTATTGTTCGACTTGTTTTTGAAGTTCTTCAGAATTCGCCATGTGCGTATTATAGCACATAATGAAAGAAATTATTTAGTTTCAAATAAAATTATGAGACTAAATAAAAACCTTCCACAAGGGAAGGCTATTAGTTTTACTAGATGTTATCTAGAAATTGTGATTTTTGCACTTCTAAATGAAGAGAGATTTTCACCGATAGTTTCTAAAACTGAGAAGGAAGTTTTATTAACTGCTTCCGCGCTTGAAACAATGGTTTGCATATTCGCGGTTAAGTCAGTTTTGATGTTGACTGGTGAAGAACTAAATAAGGATAAATAATTTGGATAACCTTGTTCAGAAGTCGCGCTACCAGAAATTCTAAAGACACCACAATCACCTGAGGCTGATCTTTCGTAATTGATATCGTCGTAACCAGCAAAAGTTCTAATAATAGAAGATTTACATGTTAAAGCATCAAAAGATACCACACATAATGTACCATTATAGACCGCTAATAATTGATTGTTAGATAAATAGTCACCGAAGATACGATCATATTCAAATGGAATAGCAATTTTACCTTCGGAATTTACTGCGCCGTATTTACCATCAAGATTACCGATAATTAATTCCGCGTTATCGGATTTAATTGGCGCCATTTCATTAAAGATAGTAATTTCATTTAAGTTACCATCATAGATGGTCTTAGAAGCGGTATTGTAATAATTATTACCAAATCTTTGGAAAGAACCTAAATCGATACCGGTGACATTATCATGTAAAGCACCTGCACTATCAAGGATGTAAGTTTCAACGACATTATTTAAGATTTTCTTTTCAGAAATTGTTCTTAAGTTCGCATATACATAAGAATAAACACCTTTTTCTGAGGCGAATGGTTTAACATCGTTCTCATTTGTGCCGATTAAGTAGTTAATCTTTAACGTTTCTTTTTTGGCGGTTAAATAATTAATCTTATAGGTTTCTAATGAGAACTTATCGCCTGCAGCGTCAATATAGTCGTAATTAGAATCTGTTTCTTTAAGCTTTGTGCTATTTTGAAAAATCAAAAAATCACCAACAAAGAATTCCGCATCACCCATTGGGTCAGAGAAAGAAGAAATCTCTTGATTGTTTTTGTCAAAGACGATGTAACGTGAACTGTTCTTAAATAATTTATAGCCCTCATGACCATATTTTCTTAAAGAACTATAAGTTAGACCTTGATATGAACTACCTGGTCCATATTCATCATTGCCATCGGTATAAATTGTGGTCACTAATTGAGCACTACCATCATCTTTATAAGCGAAATAATAATGTTGATTATCAAATTTCACATCACAAACATATTGATATAATGTATCAGCGGTATTTGGATTAGTAATTGTTAATGATGAGAATGGGGTTTTGGATTTTTTAATTAGATAATTTCCTAAACCATCATAAACATCAGTTTCACCATTTTCAGTTACTCTTAAATAACCACCGGCAACATTACTAGCGAATGTTTGGTAATTGTTTTCACTGACTGGTCCGCATATCAAAGAATGACTAAAAGCACTATAGAAATAGAGCTTGTTATCAGTATTGGTAATTATCAAAAAACCGTCATTATGTACGACTTTTGCAATGTTTTCGACATTTATTTCATAATTTGAAAGGTTGAAATCAGAATAGATGCTTTTCTTAATTTCTCTCGTATTGGCTTTTAAAACTAAATCATTAACGATGTCACCTTTTTTATTACCGTTTTTATTGTTTTTGCAACCGGTCAATAGTAAGGTGGCAGTAAACATTAAGGCTAAAATAGATTTTTTCATAAGCTATCCTCCCTTGGACTTTTATTCTACACTAGTGGGCTAATAAAAATCAATTCAATGCGCACGTAAAAGAAAAAGGCTTTAATTAGCCTCATCTTTCTTAATCTTGTTACGATTAACTTTCTCCCATTTTGGTGGAGAGAAGATTCCAATAGTTATCGTTACTACGTATACGATAGAGAATATTGGGAATAATAAAATTCCTGATAATAAATCTCTTCTTCTTTTCGCCCCTAATTTCTTATAATCCGATAAGACCATCAGTGTCGCTTGTAAAATTCCACAGAAGACGAATAATATCGAAATCATAAAGACAATTAAGGCGGTGGTATAACCAACCCAGTCTAAATTCGTAAACCACAAGAAATTCTTGCTAAAGTCAGCCTCATTGCCCATGAAATGATAGATATAGGCGTAAATATAAAAACCAGGTAGCCACAAACAAAGAATTGGACATATTGGAATAAATAAATAAGTTAACCAGTTCTCAATAAATGAGAAATTAAGGTTTTTAAATGTATAGAAGAATAGTTTAGGCGTGTATCTAATGAGCATTCTAGTGTTACCCGCACCTAAACGTTTATTTCTCGCTAATGTATCTTTCATCGTTGATGGAAGATCTTCATAAACAACCGCATCTTCCACATAATGACATCTATATTTTTCAAACATTCTTTTGAAATTGAATTCGGTGTCTTCACACATAGTCACTGTGTCATAACCACCGATACGTTTAATAATTTGATAATCAGTTAATGATCCAGGACCATTCACATGAGCATCTAAATGCAATCTTTCTCTAACACGAGAAGAACATCTAGAATCGAATGTATAATATAACCCACATGCTTTAGTAAAACCGTTCTGTGTCATGTTGAGTGCGCTTTCGTATGGGCGAGCAATTTTAGCGCCTGCATTATAAGCGTCATTCATGAGTGAGAAGAATTCATCATTGATATGATTATCAGCATCTAAACGAATAATAAAGTCATATTCAATGCCTTCTTTAAGTAGCTCCGCAAAACCATATTTTAAAGCGTATCCCACCATGTGATGTTTTGGATCATCATCAAAGTGTTCATAAACTTTTTTAGCACCCGCTTTTAAGGCTAGTTCTTTTGTTTTATCGTTGCAGTTATCGGCGATGACATAAACATCATACATATCCTTTGGATATTTTTGCTTTTCAATTACGCTTTTAACCGTGTCATAAATGACATCTTCTTCATTATGCGCTGGGATAACAACAGCGATACGATTAATCTTACTAGTCTTCTTCCATTTTTTCTTTGGAAGCCAGAATAAAAGCATGTAGATAAGTTGTAAGCCAAAAGGCACACCAATGACATATAAAATCACTACGTTAATAGTGTTTAAAACGTTATATAAATTGTCGTACCAGGCAATAAGTAAATTCATCTGTTAGGTTTATTTTATTAAATTTTTCCAAAAATTAATACATTCATTTGACCACGGTTCAGAAGTGGTCTTAATTCCTAGACCCACTCCATGACCTACTTTTGGATATTTAATATACTTATATTCGATGTTATTTTTATCTAATTGTTCCACTAATAAATCACTATTAATTGGAGGGACAGATTTATCATTATCTCCTCTCCAAATAAAGACGTTAGGATAGTCCTTATCAATGTGTTTATAAATATTTCCGATCTCCACTAAATCTTTATCTTCGTTAGAGAAATATTTTCTTGTGGTTCGATGAGTAATTTTCTTTTCTAAAGAAATAACTGGATAAACTAAAGTTAATAATCTGGGTTTAGGTAGACGATATTTTTTATAACCATATTCACTAGTGCCAAATAAAGCACACATATGGCCACCTGCGGAAAAACCACAAAGTGAATAATTATCTAAAGATAATTTATAAATATTCATCACATCTTGTAAAGCATGAGCAATATCTTCCATTGGATGTGGATACTTCGCTAATTCTTTAATGCGATATCTTAACACAAAGGCGTTAAAACCATTTTTTTGGAAAAACTCCGCAACCGGAACACCCTCAATAAAAGAGGCCACCATACGATAACCACCACCTGGGCAAATAATAACCACAGGAGCGTTCTTATCTTTAGATAAAAAAGGAGTGAGTTCATATTGATTTTTATGAGCTACTTCTTTGTTATATTTATGCCACTTCAATAAATCCATAGAATACCTGGATAATTTTATATTATCTTTGATAAAAATAAAAGAAAGTATCAAAAAATAAAAAACAACCCCTATTTAAGAGATTGAATTTTATTTGATAAATCCTTAATTATTTGCTTTGTTCTTCGCTTTGTCCGTTAGCAACTAAACCAAAGATACCACCTAATAAATAGAAGATATCACCACATAAAGCACCGAAAACGATCATCACGATGTGTGGTTTGGCTTCTTTGCTGCCTTCTTCGATTTCTTTGATGCTTCTTGTTGCAAAAACAATACAAAGAATAGTAAGGACCAAGAAGATAGAGCAAGTAACAATATTAGAAATGTTATCACCGATTGGAGTACCATCTTTAGTAGCGTCAACTGCTAAAAGAATAATATTCAAAACGATGACAAGGGCATAAATGCCTAATAAAACGTAGGAGAAAACTCTACCGATTTTATACATTGTTTTGGAAGCTTCTTTCATTTTACAAAATCCTCCTTCGGTTAAACATTATAGTGTTTTTATTAAATAAATAAAGTGAATTTTATTATTACGCGAACTTGTGAAATAATATATTTAGATAACATGGAAAAAGAAAAATTACCATATACCGGACTTAAAAAAGCCACAACAGTCTTCTTTATTTTTACATGTATTGGCTTAGGCATTGTCATCGCTACACTGGCCTTACCAGTCTTTTTAGCAATAATCGGTTTTATTCTTTTAGTTATTTGGCTAGTTATTTTACTAGTCACCACAGTATTTACTTTAGGTATGGCTTGGACATTTGAACCGTATCGAGCTTATAACAAAGGCTTCATGAATTTGTGGCAAGGAACCTTTAGCGCCACAACGACAGTTAGCCAATATGGAATAACCATTGTCCCGATTGCTGTTGGCATATCATTATTGTTAATGTTTATCACTTGGATCTTTGTGGTTATCGGTACGATGATCGATAAAACTAGACATAGATTTTATATCGGTCATATTATCGCTTTAAGTATTATTTCTATGTTAATGATTGGTTTAGGAATTTTATCAATCGTTTTAGTGATGAATAAGTAATTTTTATTTAAAAAATTTAGATAAACAATTATCATTATTTTATTATGAAAAAATTTCCCTTTAATAATGAGAAATATTTAACTATACAAAGAGAAAACATTTTACAAAGAATCTCTAAATTTGGTGACAAACTTTATCTGGAATTTGGTGGTAAATTATTTGATGATTTTCACGCATCGCGTGTCTTACCAGGATTTCAACCTGATAGTAAGCTTCAAATGTTGCTCGGTATCAAAGACAAAGCGGAGATATTAATCGTTGTTAACGCGAATGATATTAACTCTAATAAAATTAGAGGCGATATCGGTATCACCTATCAAGAAGAAGTATTAAGACTTATCGATACATATCGAGAAGTTGGTTTATATGTTTCTAGTGTTGTTATTTCTTTCTATCAAGAATTACCAAATGTTTTAGAATTTGAAAAACAATTATCTAATAATGGTATCGCCGTTTATAAATCATTCCAGATTAATGGCTACCCACAAAATATTCCTTTAATCGTCAGCGATGAAGGTTTAGGTAAAAACGAATATGTCAAAACCACACGTCCATTAGTGGTTGTTACCGCCCCCGGTCCAGGAAGCGGAAAGATGGCAGCGTGTCTATCTCAAATCTATTTAGATAATAAGAATGGAATACGCGCTGGATATGCGAAATATGAAACATTCCCAGTCTGGAATTTACCACTTAATCATCCAGTTAATTTGGCTTATGAAGCGGCCACTGTTGATTTAAATGATATCAACATGATTGACCCTTATCATCTCGAAAAATACGGCAAAACTGCGGTAAATTACAATCGTGATGTCGAAGTTTTCCCACTTTTAAAAGCTATTTTTGAAAAGATTTATGGCTATACTCCTTACTATTCACCAACCGATATGGGTGTCAATATGGTGGGCTTAGCCATTGAAGATGAAGAAAAAGTAATAGAAGCTTCTAGAAAAGAAATCATTAGAAGATATTACGAAACTAAATTAAAGATTTTCTTAGGCAAATTAGATAATGACTCTTTAGAAAAAATGGAAATGCTAATGAATAAAGCAGGCGTCCAAAAAGAAGAGAGAAAATGTGTTGAAAAAGCTATTGAAACTCAAAATAAAGAAAAAGAACCATCTTTAGCTATCGAATTAAATAATGGAAAGATTATTACAGGGCATCGTTCCCAATTATTAGGAGCATCCGCAGCATTATTATTAAATGCTTTAAAACATTTAGCAAAGATTGATAAAAGTATTTTCTTATTATCCCCAAATGTTATCGAGCCTATCCAACAATTAAAGATTAAACATTTACATAAAGCATATGCGCGTTTAAGAGCTGAAGAAATTTTAATCGCTTTATCAATTCAAGCTGTGACTAATCCATTAGCGGACCTCGCACTTAAACAATTACCAAAACTAAAAGGTTGTGAAGTTCATAGCACCACTATACTTTCTGAAGTTGATCGTAACACCTTAAAATCATTAGGTTTAAACGTCACTGAAGAAGCGATTAATTATCAAAAGAAATTATATTTTAAAGGGTGATTTTATTGTCTAACTCGGTATTTTGACTTAATTTTTACTTAATTGTTGCCTATTTTATCTCTTAGTGATAGATTAATTCCAAACAAAAGTGATTATGAAAAAAGCATTCTATTACTTTTATAGCTATTACTTTCCAAGGGATAATCAATAATATCTTGGTCTTTTAGCTAATGGTGTTATTGATTGATATTGATAGCACCAAATAGAATGAATGGTTTGGTGCGAGAACACCAAATTTTTTATTTAAAAAAGGAGAAAACTTATGAAAAAGAAACTATTAACACTTCTTCCATTACTCGCTTTTCCGATGATTGCATTATCAGGTTGCGATAACCGTCCACAAATCGGAATCTTACAACCAGAAGAACACGGCGCTCTTGATGCATCCAGGAAAGGCTTTCAACAAGCTATTAAAGATGAAGGGGTTACCGGTTATAAATTTGCATATAGCAACGCTAGAGGCAAATCCGCTAATTTAAACTCTTTAGCTAAAAGCTTAGTGGATTCATCAGTTCTCACATTAGGTATCGCTACCCCAGCAGCGGTCGCCTTAAAAGGTGCAGCGGAAAATGCTGGTAGCACTAAACCAATTTTGTTTACTGCCGTTACTGATCCTGTCAAAGCTGAATTAGTGGCCTCTATTGATAATCCAAGTGGTTATATATGTGGCACAACCGATGCTAATCCAGTCGAAGAGCAAATTGCTTTAGTCAAAGAATTTAATCCAGAAGCCACTAAAGTTGGAATTATGTATACTCAAACCGAGATCAATTCCAAAGTACAAGCTGATCAAGCTAAAGCGGCAATTGAAGCCGCTGGTATGACTGCGGATATTAAAACATGTACAGATACTAGTAATATCAAAACTACTGCAGAAGCATTAGTAAGTGATTCTTGTAACGCTATTTATATCCCAACCGATAATAACATCGCTGCTAATATGAACGCTGTTAAAGAAGCTGCTGCTTCTAAAGGTGTTTTAGTTATTTGTGGTGAAGAAAATATGTTAGCCTCTGGTGGACATGTCACTTTATCAATTGATTATTATAATTTAGGTTACTCAACAGGTAAGATGGCAGCCGCTATCTTAAAAGGTGAAAAATCTCCAACCGATTTTAAAGTCGAACCAGTTCCTGCAAGTAACTGTTCATATGCTTATTCTCCATCTAATTTAGCCTCTGCTAATATTACGATGCCAGAAGCAGTAAAAAACGCTCATAGTTGGAAAGAAGTTGCCTAATAATATATGGATTTTGTTAATATCCTATTTAATATCTTAACGAGTGGATTACCCTGTTGCTTATTAGCAATCGGGGTTTTCCTCACCTTTAGAATACTTGATTTTGCGGATATGACCGCAGAAGGAAGTTTCCTTTTAGGTGCCGCTTTAACCGCTAGTTTAATTTATAACCATATCAATCCATTTTTAGCGACCTTCTTAGGTATGATTGTCGGTGCGGGTTGTGGATTAGTAACTGGATTTTTAAATAGAATATTAAAAATACCGAAGTTATTAAGTGGCATTATTACCCTCACTGCATCCGCTTCTATTGCGATGTTAATCATGGGCATCACCACTCCTGGTCAAATCTTTTATTCACAAGTCCCATTATCATTATCATCACATCAGACAATATATTCGGTTTTTTATTCTTCAAAGATTTCCGCTTCATTAGCCCCATTCCCATGGAATAAATTAGTGGAATCCTTAGTGATGATTGTTATTGTCGGTATTATGATTGTTACCGTTTATTACTTCTTCGGTACCGAATTTGGTATGGCGATTAGAGCCACAGGAATGAATGAAAAGATGGCAAAAAGCCAAGGTATAAATACAAATATATCCTCTATAGCCTGCGTCGCTATATCTAACGCTTTAATCGGATTAGCAGGTGCTTTATATGTTCAGGACGCTTTAAGCGTCTCGACAGTTTCCGCGACTGGATATTTAGTTATCGGATTAGCATCCATCTTAATTGGTGAGGCCATATTTGGTAAAAGATCATTTAAAAACTGGTTATTATCTGTTTCTGGTGGCGCTTTACTTTACTTTGTAATTATCACTATCGCTATTAAACTTGGTTTACCAACCGAATTAATGAGCTTACTATACGCAATATTAATTACTATCGCTTTATGTATTCCTTTATTTAAATTAGGAATTAATAAATTAAAAACAAAGCTGGAAAGGGGAAAAGAACATGTTAGAACTTAAAAATGTCACAAAAACTTTTAACCTGACCGGCAACAAAGAAGACTTACGTGTGGCTTTAGATAATGTGAGCTTACAGATTGAATCTGGAGAATTTGTCACCATTATCGGTGGTAATGGTTCTGGAAAATCGACAACGATGAATATCTTAACTGGGGTTATTAAACCAGATAAAGGTAAAGTCTTATTAAATGATGTTGATATCACAGAAATGGATGAGCATCAACGCGCTGGATATTTTGGTCATGTCTTCCAAGACCCAATGATGGGTACGTCGGGGGATATGTCGGTGTTAGAGAATTTAGAAATTGCTTATCTTAGAGGCAGAACTCATTCACCTTTTAAATGGGGTTTTAAATCCTCACACAAGAAAGAATTTATCAAAGAACTTCAAAGATTTGATTTGGGTTTAGAGGATCGCTTGAATCAAAAAGTTGGCGTTATGTCAGGTGGACAAAGACAAGCCCTCACCCTTTTAATGGCGACAATTAGAAATAAACCAACCCATAAGATGATTAAAAGAGATTACATTAAATTCTCCGAGAAAAAACCTGAAGTCGCGAGAAAAGAATTTGATGATATTTATCTTCCTGCATTAGAGGAATATAAGAGGCAATTAAAGAATTTGAAACATCTTCCAAAAGAGATCAGAAAAGACAAAAAAGCGGAGTTTTACGAGGAATTTGATAAAAAAGTCCGTCAATTTGACTTAACTAAACAAATCTTACTACTCGATGAACATACCGCTGCGCTTGATCCAAAAACCGCGAAAAAAGTTTTGGAATTAACCGATAAGATAGTTAAAGAAAATCAGATGACCACTTTAATGATTACTCACAATATGAAAGACGCAATTACTTATGGAAATAGATTAATCATGTTCCATATGGGTCACATCATCTATGACGTCAAAGGTGAAGAAAAACAAAAACTTACCGTTGAAGATTTATTAAAGAAATTTGATGAGGCTGATAAGAAAGCTGAACAAGAATAAAAAATAACGTTATCAGGAATAACTGGTAACGTTTTTATTAAGTTGAAGGATGTACTTATTATCGAAAAATAGGTGTTTTTCGGTACTACAGTACTGATTTTTTATTATTTTTATTTAAAATCCAGATTTAAATCATTAGCCTCTACGATAGATTTAATTTTCTTTTTCCACGTTTTAGGAAGTGACTCAAAAAGTGTTTTTAGTTCCTCTGAATATTTCCTACTACCATTAATATAATTTAAAACGTGTCTTACCGATTCTATATCTTTTTCTTTTTTATCTTTCCTTTTATTATTGATTAATAACTTCTGTAAAACATAGGATGCTGGAGAAGCAACCTTCACTTTTATCCCTTGATATAATATCTCGACATAATTATTAGAAAAGATCTCTACATACGAAATAGATTCAGCGTAAATATTTGTATTTCCTAGTTTGACACATGCTAAGTTATCTTTATTTAGCTTAGTTAAAAACTCAAGTTCAAAATCATCAGGAGAAATGAATGTAGACTTATGAGTCAAAGTATCACGTATGAAATCGTAATTTAAGCTCTTTAAAGAAGCGATTACATTATCTCTTTCTTTAATTTGTTTAGGACTAGGAACATAAAAATCTATATCTCTAGTTCTAACCATTGGACTAAAGTTTTCAAAAATCTCCTTGTAAAAGAATAGACTCCAAGAACCAATTATAATGACATTACTTAGTATTCCTTCGTCATTCAAAACTTGTAATATTTCTTTCATTTTTTGTTCATTTTCAATCATATACTTTAATAGCCCTTTTTAATTTATTTAGTTCTTTATTGCAAAGTCGGATATTATTTTTAATTCTTTTGTACTCATTTGATAATTCGATCTCTTTTTTAACTTGCTCATCGTTTATATTACCAAGGTATATAGAGACCACTTTTTGTTTTTCTTTTCTTTTTCGATAAGCAAAAAAGGAATTACCCATTTTTCTAATGAATATCGTTCCTCTAGGAAGATTATTAAGCGAATTTTCATAACTTAATATATTCTTTTCTAATCTATCGATTTCTTCTAACAAAACGCCTTCTATAACTGACATAATATCACCATTATCATTTTATCATATTGCACTACCTTTTCAATATTTTACTTATTTGGTTGTGCAATTTTTAAAAAGAAAAAAGGAATTGTTTTCACAACTCCTTATCAAGTTAATCTTTCTTTAACTCTTTTTTGTATTTAGCGATTTCTTCACTATTAGCCATCACGAAGTGTCCTGGAACAATTTCCACTAAGGAAGGAGCTTCTTTAGAGTAATCATGTTCTTGACTTGGATTATAGACATATCTTTGTCTTTTCTTCTCCGTATATGGATCTGGCTTTGGAATCGCTGATAATAACGCACGTGTATATGGGTGTAATGGATGTTTGAATAATTCATCACTAGTGGCTAATTCGACAATTTTACCGAAGTACATCACCGCGATACGATCGCAGAAATATTTAACAACGGATAAGTCATGAGCGATAAACATGATCGTTAACCCCATTTCTTCTTTTAAATTATTTAATAAATTAATAATTTGGGCTCTAATAGACACGTCAAGGGCTGAAATAGGCTCATCACATATGAGGAAGTCTGGATTCATAATTAACGCTCTAGCGATGCCAATACGTTGTCTTTGACCACCAGAGAATTCATGTGGATAACGAGAAGAGTATTCAGGAAGTAATCCGACCTTCACTAAAGCATCTTTCACCTTTTGGGAATTTTCGAATCTATTATAGTGACCTTGGATATGTAATCCTTCTTGAATAATATCTTCAACCGTCATACGAGGATCAAGACTATCAACTGGATCTTGGAAGATCATCTGCATCTTACTCATGAGTTTCTTATCGACATGACGAGTATCATAAGTAATTTGCTTAATGATTTCTTTTTGTTCCTTTTTGACATCGGCGATGTGTTTTTTGATATCGGCGATCTTTTTGGCGTATTCTTTATTAACTTTTTCGATTTCTCTAGCTAATAAAGCTTGATCGCTCACTTCATCGTTTAAAGCTTTGATACGGTCCGCTTGTTCGACCTTTAATTCTTTAATCTTACGATTGCCTTTGATTCTCGACCATTTAATTTCTTTTTCATTCCATCTTTTTCCGGCGGAAATACGATAGCCCTTAAAATAAACAGAACCAGAGGTGATGTTATATAGTCTAATTAAGCTTCTACCAGTTGTGGTTTTACCACATCCTGATTCACCAACCACACCGAAGCATTCACCTTTTTTAATATCGAAACTCACATCGTGAACCGCTTTGGTGATAAAAGCGTTTTTACCATGTCCGAATTTAAAGAATTGTTTTAAATGTCTAACCGATAATTCGATATTATTTTCGACAAGTTCAGGACGATAAGTAACGGAGCGTTTTTCTTTAAAAATTCTCATAATTATTTATCTCCTTTCATCGCCGCTTTATGAGCTTTGATACTATTTTGGATACGAGCTTTCACAATAGCGGGCATTTCCACTTTTGGAGCGCGTGGGTCAAGTAACCATGTCGCTGCATAATGAGTATCGCTCACCTTAAATAATGGAGGTTCTTTCTTAAAGTCGATTTTCATCGCATATTTACTTCTTAAAGCGAAGGCATCTCCTTTAGGAGGATAGATCATATTTGGTGGGGTACCAGGAATTGCGTCAAGTCTTTCTTTAGAATCGACATCTGGAATAGAAGATAATAACGCCCAAGTATATGGATGTTTTGGATCATAGAAGATTTCTTCTTCTGTTCCATATTCGACAATTTTACCAGCGTACATGACCGCGACACGGTCCGCCATATTAGCGACGACACCTAAGTCGTGGGTAATAAAGATACAAGAAATATTTCTTTCGGCTTTTAAACGGTTAATTAATTCTAAGATTTGCGCTTGAATGGTAACGTCTAAAGCGGTAGTTGGTTCGTCACAAATTAAGATATCGGGATTCGCGGTTAATGCGATCGCGATAACAATTCTTTGTCTCATACCACCAGAGAATTCAAATGGGTATTGTCTAAATCTCGTTTCTGGATTAGGAATACCAACTTCTTTCATGACTTTTAAGGCTCTTTTTTTCGCTTCAGCTCGTGTGACACGTAAACGGGAAATATATTTGGCCCTAGCTTTCTTATAATCTTCTTTTGTGCCATTATTCTTTTTAATTTCTTCTAAAGAAGCTAAATAATCATCGTGATAAGATTTCTTAAGTTCTTTCACTTTCTTTTTCGCTTCGATACTCTTTAAGCGATAAGCTTTTTTAGTTTCCGCGATAATTGGACGATATTTTTCTAATAATTGTTTTTTAGAATATTTGCTATCTTCTTTGGCTATTTTGATCTTTTCATCAAATGAAGCGATGACAGAATTTAAATTAGCTTTATTCTTTAAACCAATTTCTCTAGCTTCTTCTCTAATTGATTTCTTATTCGCTAAAAATTTCTCACTAGCGTCTTTTAATTCCGCTTCTTTCTTTTCTAAAGCAATTTTCGCTTCTTCATTAAATTGTTCTTGGCTAATTTTACCTTCTTCTAGAAGCTTTTTATTATTTTCAATAACATTATCATAGGCGTGTTTAATTGTGACTTTTTCTAAGCCATAATCTTGTTCTAAAGCGAAGATCTTACCATCCGCTTCATTTTCCGCCATATTCTTAATCTTATTAATTTCTTTTTTCTTCTCACTCTTTAAGAATTTGACAGCTTCTTTCTTCGTATTGATGCCGTTATTAAGTTCAGTAATCGCATTCTTATAAGCGGTTAATTCTTCAGAAACTAAATCGTTATATTTTTTCTTTAAGTGAGAACTATTAATTAAAATGGCTTCGGTAATTTGCTTACCGATTCTCATAATGGGGTTTAAAGAGGACAAAGGATCTTGGAAAATCATGCCAATCTTATGACCTCTAATACGATGGAATTCATCTTCACTAACTTTGGTTAAATCTTCGCCTTCATACATGATGGAACCGGAGACGATTCTCCCGTTTGCCGCTAAGATGCCCATGATGGTTTTACTAGTCACTGATTTACCAGAACCAGATTCACCAACGATACATAAAGTTTCACCCTTATATAGATCGAAACTGACACCTCTCACCGCTTGCACATAACCGTGGTCTGTGGAGAAGTTTACATATAGATCTTTAACGGATAAAACAACTTCTTTTTTATTCTCTTCCATATTATTCTTCTCCTTTCAAACTTGGGTTAATCGCATCTCTAAGTCCATTTCCGAATAAGTTAAAGGAAATCATCACTAAAGCGATAACAATCGCTGGGAATATTAATAAGTAGGAACTAGTTAATAATTCCGATTGGTTATCAGATAAGATAACACCTAATGAAGAAACATTTTTTAAACCTAAACCTAAATAGGAAATTGTGGCTTCAGAGAAGATAACACTAGGAATCATTAAAACTGATCCAGTAATAATTGTTCCTAAAGCGTTAGGTAAGATATGTTTAGCAATTAATCTTGCATCAGAGGCGCCTAAGGTACGTGAGGCTAAAACATATTCACGACCTCTAAATCTATAGAACTGAGTTCTCGTTGTGGAGGCGGTTCCAATCCATCCGGTTAAACAAAGCGCTAAAGCGAATGTCCAGAAATTAGAACCCATATGGATAATAATTAAAGTCATAACCACAATCCATGGGACACCGGATAAGATATCGGTAAATCTTTCCATCACTAAGTCGACTGTACCACCGAAGTAACCACTAATGGCACCCCAGGCTAAACCGAATAAGAAACAGACAACGAATGTTAAAACACCTAATAATAATGATGTTCTAAGTCCTTCAAAGACATATTTGAACATATCTTTACCAGATTTATCTGTACCCATTAAATATCTTGGCATAGTTTCATAACCTAAGAATTTGTAATAGGAAATCTCAGCTTCGCAATATAATGTGCCAGTATCTGGATTATAGTTATAGAAATCTTCCGCCACTAAGGGTCTTGCTAATGGACATTTCTTCGCATTTAAGATCTTACATGTGAAGTGAGCGGCATCGAAACTAAAGCCATTACCGGATTCCATTAAGGTTTCAAATCCAAATTCATCTTTAAATGATAAATAGCCTTTGCTCTCATATTCTAATAACTTAAGAATAGAGAAGTTTTGGACTTTTCTAACCCCGAAAGCAGCTTCATATGTGTCATAGACAAATGAGCAGAAATAAGCTTTAGATAAATAGATACGTTTAATACCTGTCGATGACCAATATTCAAAACCAGCATCTTTAGAAGTGGTCATACATTTAGTCGCGTCGGTAAATGACATCTTGGTAAAGTTATCTTTATATGATTCATTTTCCGCTTCAAAGGTGATGGATCTAATTAAAGAACATTTATTCGTGCCATCCGCTTGCATACGGACAGAGAAATAGGCATTTTCAAAATTATCTTTACCAGTTTCGGCTTTGACTTTTTCAGAAATGTTGATCTTATCTTCACTCACGGAAGGGATTGCACTACCGATATTATGAATAACTTTATATTCGGTAATTTGAACATCTTTATGGACTAATTCATGAGTTTCGGTGTCTTCATCTACATAATTGAAATAGAAAGCACATTGTCCAAGTTCATAATTATCAGGTAAACCTAAATTATCTTTACCTTCGATAGTTCTAATCTTATCAACATCATAAGTATCAAATGTGGTTAAGTAGATATTATCCGCTAAAGAGAGGCTAGCAAATCTATCTGTGGAGAAATCAACATAATGACCAACTTCTTCACTTCTGGTATAACCAAATTGTAAATAGCCCTCTTTACCATAACCTTCGCTACCTAAACTGGAAGCATCATTGGTATAAACTAAATCAGTAAATTTCTTTTTGCTAATGGCGCTTCTCTGTGGGAATTTGCTCGCGCTTGGCCACCAATGCTCTTGTTTTTCAGCATCGCTAGTGGCCTCTGGCATCTCGGAAATATCAACAGCAATTTTGCTATATTTTTCTGTACCATCCCACCATCCAGTACCAGCGTTAAATAATTTTGGTGCTAAGTAAGTTTCATTTGGATGAGGAACTTTGGTGTTACTTGTGTCCGCGATTGGGACGATAAAAGACATGAGTAATAAACCACCTAATATATAAGCGGCCACCACTGACGATTTATTCTTAGAGAATCTTCTTAATGAGTCCTTTAAGAATGTTGTGGGACGAGTTTGGAACTTTTGTTCGTGAACTGTGTTATCAACTTTGACTAATTCGAAATCTTTTTCAGAAATCTCTTCATTTCCATGAGGGAGTTCTTCATTAGTAAATTCGAAATCTTTTTCTTCTAACATACTATTTCTTTTCCCCCATTCTGATTCTTGGATCGATGAATCCATAAGATAAATCTAAAATAATACCCGCTAATAAGCCGACGGTGGTAAAGACCGCCATATCGACCATTAAGACGTTATAATCTGGATTGTTTTGATTTAAAGCTTGAATATATAAGTCACCAATACCGGGAATACCATATAAGTTCTCTAAGATCATAGAACCACCAAAGATACCGATAAATTCCGCTAAGATGGAAGGTAAGATTGGGACGAACGCATTTCTTAAAGCGTGTCTGACAATGGCTTGGTTTTTGGTTAAACCTTTAGTTCTAGCTAATAATAAATATTCGCTGGACATAACTTCACATAATTCGGCTCTGACGAATCTAGTGTAACCACAGACAGAACCGAATGATAAGCTAGCCACTGGAATAATAAAGGCTAAGGCTTTTGTTTGCGCGGATTGATCTGGTGTTGGCCACATCGTCGGTAACCAACCAGATTTAAACGCTAAGAAATAAATTAAAAATGAAATAACAACAAATGAAGGAATAGAGATGAAAATCATGACCACTGTAGAAATGGTATGGTCAACCCAAGTATTTTTCTTTAAACCGGCTAAAATGCCTAATGCAATACCTAATGGCACGGATATAACAACGGAAACGATGTTAATAGAAATAGAAGCTGGTAATCTTTGAGCGATAATTCTAATCGCAGATGAGTTTGGTTTAATAACAGTACTTCTACCCCAATCCCATTTAGTAACAATGTTACCAATCCAATTGAAATATTGATCTAATACCGGTTTTGTATAGAAGTAATGAGTTTCACCACCAATAGTGAATGATTCTAAATAGTTACCAAGTGACGGATTCTCGTTAGGTAAATCAATACAATATCCTAAATCCACTTGATCGACATAGAATGCATATCTCACGTTTTCATCAGGAGAAAAAACCCCTCTTGGAGGTAATGATTTAACTAAGAAGAATGTAAGTGTCAAAATAATGAACGCTGTCACTAAGGCAAGTATGATTCTTTTTATCGAATACTTTAGCATATACACTCCTCTCCCTTCATTTTTAAAGTTATTTAAAAATATATCACAAATCCACCACTATGGGCAACATAACAATATATAATATTGTATTTTCATATTTTAAATGTAAAACAAAACCAGACACATAATGTGCCTGGTAATGTTAACATATAATTAATATATTAATTATTATTTGATGGATTTCATTGCGTTATCGCAAGATTCAAAAGCGGAATCAACACCACCTACTGTTGTCGCAACATTAATAGCTTGAACACCATAATTATAATATTCTGTAATCGCTTCGTATTGTGTACTTCCAGGATCATAAGGATCGACATAACTTTGATATAAAGCTTGAAGTTCAGCTAATTTATTTGCTTTATAGCCTTCTGGTAAAACATTGGCCATAGCAGCTTTAGCTTCTTCACATGCAGAATCAATAGCTTCAATAGACATTGCGGAATTGATAGCATCTTTCCCATCATTATAGGCTTGAACTAAAATAGCCCAATTGTCTTCGCTATAATCGCTTTCATTATAACCAGCATAAGCTGCATCGAGTTCAGATAATTTTGTTGTTCTTTCAGCTTCAATTGCAGCTTTAGTTGGAACTGCATCCATGGCATCTTTACAAGCACCATAAGCGGAATCAACACCATCTTTATCTGTCGCAGCACTGATAGCGGTTTGACCATCTGTATAGGCTGTATTTAAAGCAGTCCAATCAGCTTCATAATAATCAGCTTCTTGATATCCTGCGAAGAGAGTATTTAAAGCAGCTAATCTTTCTTGCTTATAGGCTGCTAATTCTTCTTCGGCTTTAGTTGGAACAGCATCAGCAAGTGCAACAGCGCCATCAACAACTTGTTTAAAGTCAGAACGTGACCATTGTCCTGGAATAGCGGCATAGAGTGCTTGAATAGTCGCCCAATTTTCTTCAGAATAATCTGATTCTTGGTATGTCCATTTTTCTGCTAAATATGCGTTAGCTTGGTCTGACCAAGGAACAATACTCTCCATGAGTTGATCTAGTTGTTGGCAAGCAATAAGAATATATGCATAGTATCTATGATTAGTTTTACCAAGATATGCGCCTTTGACACCAAGTCCATATGCTTCTTTTATCTTATCAATATCTTCTGGTGTGTAATATTCTTCATTTTCAATATATTGTGCAGCGTATTGGAAAATAGTAGAAGAGTATGTGCCTGTCCAAGTAATTTCGCCTGTTGTGACATCCACTGTACATCCGAATAATTGATCAAGGAAATTGCCACTTTGAGTAATGCCATTAATTGCATTTAAAGCTTCAAAGCCAGAGATAACTAAATTATCAAGTCCAGCTAGGTTACCAAATCTAGCCATGCCAAGTTCAGCATCAATTGCGGCTTTTGCACTCTTAACATAATTAGTGATATACGGGCCATAAGAGTCATTTAACCAATAATTAACAGCAGTATAATAGTTAGATAAAAGTTCGACGTCTTCGCCATATAAATACGTACCAACTGCATTTCTATCTGTAGCTGTTACATAAGTAACAATAGCTGGTGTATTATCAATTACAAATGCAAACACATTAGCTTCAAGAGTAACTTCTGTTGTATCGTCTTTATAATAAGCTGTAACGTAGATATCATCTTCAGCAGCAGCTTCGAATGTTAACTCATATTCTTTGGCAATGCCAGTTTCTTTAAATGTATCAACAACATCTTCAAGAGCATCCGTCAAAGTATAGTTTTCTGATTCAGCATACGCAATATAGCCTTTGGCGGTATATTCACCTGTTACTTGGTTGGCACTAATTTGCATCGTGCTAACATCAAATGAAGAATCAATTTCTTCTAAAAACGCATCAGCAACAAACGGAGCTGAAGCGACTAATTTATAGTCGACTAATTCATAATCGAATTCTAAATATGTTTCAACATCTTCGCCTTCACCATATGTTAAGAAGCTAACGGTAAATTCTGATGTAAAACCATAAGTGTCTTTAACTAACATACTAGCTTCAGGACCGTGTTCGCCTTCTTCCATAGATGCATCAACGACTTCGAAAATGCCTGCATTAATAAATGCATCAAACCAATCTAAGACACCTTGATAGTCTTCTTCGGTATAGAAGTTTGATAATTTATTACCAGCGACATCAAAGTCCGCTAAGGTGATGGAGAATTTAGAATCAAATTCATCGGAGAAAACATTACCTGAGGTAAATGGAGCATAAGCTGCTAATGAATCATAAGAACCTAAGGTATAGTGTGTAGCGGTATCTGTTTCCTTCACTAAAAGATCTGGGAAAACATATTTTGTTAAATAATAGAATGGATTAGCTAAAGTTGGGGAACCAGCTTGACTAGACACGTTACTTTGAGCAGCCCAAATGTAATATTCATTTAAGAAATTAAATTCTTCGCCTTCCTCATCATCAAATAACATTGAATATAAACCACCAGTACCAATCTTTCCGTTAGAAAGAGAGAATAATGGGGTTAATGAGGCGGACATCGCCACTTGTAAGTGACCATCTTCGTTTAAACCAATAGTGTAGAATCTAGTTAATGAATAACCAGCTTCATCCTTATATGGCCTATAGTATTGGAAGACATCCCCACTTAGGTCAAAACCTAATTCACCGACGTCAACTGAAAGACCACCGGTAACTGGACCAACATTATAAACTTTGAAATGACCATCTTCTTGGAACATATCATCATAAGCTAATAAATCTTCATCGCTTACTTCGTCTTTACTAACAGCGTATAAAACACCGTCTTCAATGCCATCTAAAGACAATTCGCAAGCAAAAGGAATTTCGTCATGATAATAGTAATCAAGAATTTCTAATTCTTCATCGGTCCATGCTTCTTTTACTTCTGGATCTGGGACTGGAGGACATGGTGTCTCACTGCTTTTGCTTTTATTGCTACATCCGGCTAATAAAGCAACCGCGAATCCAGAAACAAGTAAACCTTTTACAAATTTTTTCATGTTTCATAACCTTCTTTCTTTGAAATTTTTGTAAATTTGGAATAATGATACTACATTCAGAAAAAAAGTAAAATAAAAAATTTCATTTCTTATTCGGTATTTTGAGCCTAAATATAGGCAATTAGGATAGAAATTTTACAAAAAACCCTAAAAATGTCTATTAAAAGGCTTCTACGAAACCCGTGTTAAATAATTTGAGTTTATCGTCATGAGTCAAAAGTCTCATGTTAGAACTTTGGCTTTGTGCTACTAACATTTGATCAAAAGGATCCTTGTGTATACTTAAATCCATTTTTTCTAATATTGAAATATTATCTATATTTACTGATAAAAATATATAGCCTGCCCTCATGCAATACTGCTTTATTGTTTCTGCATCAAATCCAAAAATGTCTGGATGCGTTTTATGTTTTATTGCAATTTCCCATAAAGAAACAGTCGAAATATAAATTTCGTTATTTTCATCGATTATCATATCCCTAATTGATAATGGTAGCCGCGGAGAATCAGTAAGAGCCCAAATAATAACGTGTGTGTCTAATAACAATTTCATCTTATAAACCAAATCCTTCAACTGGAATAGAATTAAAATCTTCTAAAGAAATATCAAAATCGGGATAATCTTTTTTTAAGCCTCCAACCCTTTTATTATTCTTTTTATTAATTAAAGAAATCTTTACAAGTGGTTTGCCATATTTAGAAATGATGATTTCTTTTTCTTTTCCATCTACTAAATAACTAATAATTTTTGAAAAATTAGTTTTTGCATCATAAATGTTTAATTCCATACAATTCTCCTTTGTTGACCAAGTTAACCAACTTTCTAAATATATTTTATATAACACGTAAGAAGAAAGCAATCAAAAAGCGCTCACGAGGAGCGCAATTTGATTAATCTTTAGATTAAATATCGAATAATGTATCCGCTAAAGTGTATTGGGTTTTATCTGGATAGATTAAACGAGAATTTTCAGCGGTAAACATACCAGTGTTAGATTGGGATCTAATAATTTGTTCGTATTTATGACCATCGATTTCATACTTTTCAACAACATCAAGATATTGATTAACAACCACATCATTTTGAATGATATAAGTCATCTTTTGTTCAGTTGGTGTGGGTGTACCATATGGAATACCATAATTAGATTCATCATCTAAATCGGCTGTGTCATCATTAAATGTGACAGTAAATGTCGCCGCATAAGTATTTTCATCAATTTGTCCTAACATTTGATCTTTGACATTTGTGTAGCTACCGGTCAAAGTGTCAGCGATTGAGCTTAAATCCATACCAGTTAATTGTTGTTCAAAGATTTTTCTTCCTGCTACTAAGAAGTTATCTAAAATCATTAATGTCGGTTCTAATCTACCTTTAGACATGTATTTCGCGGTTGGGCAGACATAATAACCATTTTTGCCATTACTGGTCTTAAATGAATATGTATCAAAGCCTTCATTAGTATAGAAGATATATTGATATTCATTATAGCGGTAGGAACCATCTTGAACGACAGAATCAAAATCGTGACTTGTCATTCCGAAATAGGCCGCTGCTTTCGAACAGACTGTACTTCTATACATAATGCCTCTTTCCGTAGTTTCGTCGTCTTTAGTGACATATCTTAGATAGACATTATCTTCAAAGACATTATCGATAACTTGAGTTTTACTAACGTCTTCAAAGTGACGACAAACTTTGTTCATATCTCTAGATTTCATCTTAGAGACGACATCAACTTCGACAAATGAGCCTTTGGTTTTATCATTTTTATCGATAACGGCCACTTTAGCGACACCTTCCGCTAAACCTTTAAGATGTCCGTTTTCATCAACAGAAGCAATTTCTGGATTTAAAGAGACGAATCTATAGCCGTTAGTGGCTTTAAATTCTGGTTGAACTAAGATATCAGATTCTTGTTCTAAGAATAATGGAATTCTACTAACGGTAGTTAAAGAAGTTTCAAATGATTCTGGAACAGGATCTTCACTACTTTTCTTTTTGTTAGAACAACCTGTGACCACTAAAGATAAGAGGACTAAGGATGATAAGAATAATTTTTTATTCATATTATCTACCTCCTAATAGTGAGTATCTAACATTTTTAGGTTGAGCATCTTTATTCTTAGCGACGGTCACATATGATTCAGATGGTGTACCACCATTAATGGAAAGTGTGTAATAAACTTCCACTGTCCAGTATTTGCCATAGTTATCTAAGACAAATGGATGTGGATCATAAGATGGACTTTCTTCTTGATCTAAATGGTTGGTCTTTTGAATATCAGTGTTAATTTCACTAGCCTGGCTAGCGGGAACAACGATATGTAATTTGCCATCGTTATATGTGTAATCTAAGTTATAAGAACCAGAACCGGAGACGTAGAGTTGAACTTTACTAACGCCAAAGGCGACGGATGAGCCAACATCGACGAATCTTAATGGAGAATCAACGTTGAAGCCATTATATAATTCGTTAGTGTCTTGACCACCACTATTCTTTGGAGTTTCAAGATAACTTTCTTGGACTGATTTAACAGCGACACCATTTTCGACAACACCACCGTGATCAGCGACTTCCCATAAGGAGTCATAGGACCATAATTTATGATCGTATTCAGCTGGTTTACCTTCGGTAACTTTAGAGGTATCAGTGCCCCAGTTAAGAGTAAATCCAGAGGAGTTATCACTTCTTAAGACTTCTAAGAAGTTTAATGGGTTATAAGTGTTACCACTAATGGCACCGAAGCCTAAATCGAATTGACCTCTCATTAGGTAGACGTTATAAACGTCTTGCCAGTTAGTAACAGCTTCTTGTTCAACTTTTAATTTAACAGTACCACCACTGACAGCTTCATTATTGAAAGCGTCTTCAAAGTAGGTAGCAATTTCTTCACCGTATTCTTTAATATCGGTTTGATACATCCATCTAATATGGATCTTAATGGTGGTTGGTTTAGATTTTGTACCTTTTTCAATCTTACCAGCCGCAGCTAATTCTCTCACTGCCGCTTTAAATGATAAGACCGCTTTATCGTAGTCATAACCATAAGTAGAGTTACCATCTCTATCATAGGTTTCATAATCCGCAACAGCGGCTTTATGAGCTTCGGTTTCATTATAAGATTTACCACCTTCAGCGTCAGATAAGTACGCATCGGAGAAGTAGTTAATAGATGGTGCCACACCTCTATTATCAGCGAACACTTTTCTATTAATAGAATGGAATAAACCACTTAAGAAGTTATCATTACTCATCCATGGTTTAACTTCCCAGTTGGCATTCTTATAAATCTTGCCGTTAGGACCGAATAAATCGTTCCATGTCTCTTGTGTACAAGAGTTAACATTTAATTTAAATGTGGAGTCACCTTTAGTTTGTTTGACACCTTCTTGACCAAGTTCTTCAGAAACGTGTCTACTTGGAATACCACAGCTATCAAGTTTACCAGCGTTAAATTCTTTATAGATAGCGTCTGGATCGCTTTGAACAGCTTTCATAACCACAAGTTTGACACCTGGGATATGATAACGAGAGGAACTTTCAAACCAGTTAGTGCTCTTTTTAAAGACGATAGTTTGATTTTCTTTCCAGTCTTCTAAGTGATATGGACCAACCGCAATGGTGAATTGTTTAATATCATTACGGCCTTTGCCTTCATATCTAGATTCATCATTAAAGTTACCATATGCTTGCGCGCCAAGGGCTAAAGCATTGTTACGAGCAGGATCATAGGAACATTGTCTAATGAATTCTTCTGGCAATGGAGAATATAAAGAAGAAGATAAGGTATACATCGCGGTAAATCTATCGATTGGATTAACTAATGTTAATTGGAGATATTTTTGACCGGCATCATCTGTATCAACTTTAACACCTAAAGAACCGTTGTTGACCATGGTGTCCCATAAGTTCTTGTTATAGGTATCATCTTTATCTTTAGATTCAGTGTTATATTTTTGAGCGCCTTTAATACCATAAGAGGTATCATTCGCCATTTCGGTACCACGTTTTTGTTTATGGCTACCAGTTAATAAGAAACGGAAAGCGAATTCATAGTCCTCTAATTGGACTTCAGCGTCATTAAAAGCCGCTCTACCGGCAATTGTGGCGGTAGTGTTATATCTAACACCGTCTCTTAAATAGATTCTATATGTATCATATAGTTTTAATGGGTTTGGATCTTCGTTTGGATTAACGACCTCACCGTTATAAACAGGGAATGGACGATTATTATCGTATTGTTGTCCCGCTAAAGTGACTTTATCTCTAGCTAAGACTGGATACCATTCATAATTATCCTTTGTACTATTTAATCTAGTACCCCAGAAGGAAGAGGTGATATAGCCGGCTAAATCACTGACTTGGCTACCTGTATCATTCTTTTCATTAATCGTTAATGGGTCAGAAGAGGTGGCGCTATGTAAATAGCCTCTATAATTTGGGTTTTCTTCCTTATCAGCAGGCATATCGTATTCGAGTTCGCCGTCCGATAATAAGCCAAATCCAAAACCAGTGATATATTCATTGGTTGGTAATTTGACACGTGGATGATAT
>JAFRPF010000022.1 GCA_017429285.1 Bacilli bacterium | reverse complement strand
TTTTCATCTTTTAAGGCCTCGCCTGATAATTTAAGTAAGACTCTTTTATACATTTGGATCTTCCTCCTATTTTTAAAAAAAGAAACACAAAATGTGTTTCTTAATTCATTATTTATTAACTTCGTTCATGACTTCACTAGCGAAATCATCTTTACGTTTTTCAATACCTTCACCGACTTGGTAACGGACAAATTTTAAAACGTTAACGCCCTTTTCTTTTAAAACTTGAGCAACTGTTTTACTATCATCCATTAAGAAGGCTTGTGAGCCTAAGACCATTTCGGAATAGTATTTTGTAACTTTAGCATCAATAATCTTTGATAACATTTCCGCAGGTTTACCCGCTAATTTTGGATCATTTTTAGCAGCTTCTAATTGCACTTCTTTTTCGTGGTTAACATCTTCAGCAGCCACATCATTTAATGATAAATATTGTGGGTTATTAGCAGCGATGTGCATTGCTAAGCCTTTGCCTAATTCAGCATCTTCTTTATCAAGAGCCACAGCCACAGCAATCTTACCACCCATATGGATGTAACTTGCGACATAAGCTGCATCTTTAGAATCGAAGACAACAAATCTACGTAAGTCGAATTTTTCGCCCATCTTGACTGTTGCATCGGCGAATAATTCAGAAGTTAATTCTTTAGCTTCTTCGACATTAGCAGGTCTTTTTTCTAAGATGACATCAGCCACATTTTCCACTAAAGCACGGAAAGCATCACCTTTGGCCACGAAGTCTGTTTCACAGTTAACTTCTAAAACGACAACTGAGCCACATTTTTCACATTTCTTAGCAATTGCTAAACCTTCAGCAGCAATACGAGAAGCTTTTTTAGCAGCTTTCGCTAATCCCTTTTCACGGAGATAATCGCTAGCTTTATCTAAATCACAATCATTTGCTAATAAGGCACCTTTGCAGTCCATAAGACCGGCACCGGTTCTTTCACGTAATTCTTTAATTAATTCAATTAAATTTCCTTCAGCCATTATTTGGTTTCTCCTTCAGCTGGTTTTTCTGCTTTTGGGGCTTCAGCTTTTGGTTCTGGTTTTTTACGTTGAGCTGGTTTTTTAGCAGCTGGCTTTTTCACTTCTTCACCGTTAGCAGCCGCTCTAGCAGCTTCTCTTTCGGCTTGTTCTTTTTCATAAGCTTCTTGACGAGCCGCTCTTTCAGCTCTGATTCTGGCTAATTTTTCAGCGTTTTCTTTTTCTGTTTGACGAATGACATCTTTCATTGTGACAGATTCACCTTCGTCTTTAACATAAGCAACCACTGGTAAGCCACCTTTGCTTTCAACGATAGCATCAGCGATAACCGCTAAGATTAAGCTGACAGAACGAATTGCATCATCGTTAGCAGGAATGACATAGTCAACCACATCTGGATCACTATTTGTATCAACGATACCGAAGACAGGAATTCTTAATTTACGAGCTTCAGCAACAGCGTTATGTTCAACGCGTGGATCAACAACGAATAAGGCGTTAGGAACTTTTCTCATTTCCTTGATACCTTCTAAGTTCTTGGATAATTTTTCTTTTTCTTTTCTTAATTTAGCCGCTTCTTGTTTTGGAAGGAGATCTAATTCACCTTCTTCTTCGCGTCTTTCTAATTCTTTTAAGAATCTAATACGATTTTGGATAGTTTTGAAGTTTGTTAAGGTACCACCTAACCAACGGTTATTGATATAGAAGGAACCAGAACGTAATGCTTCAGCTTGAACAGCTTCTTGGCATTGTCTTTTTGTACCAACAAATAAGACTTTACCACCATTATCGACGATTTCTTTCATTGCCTTGTAAGCAACACTGACTAAATCAACTGTTTGTTGTAAGTCTAAGATGTAAACACCATTACGAGCACCATAGATGTATTTTTTCATCTTTGGGTTCCATCTGCGTGTTTGATGACCGAAATGCGAACCAGCTTCTAGTAATTTCTTCATTGTGATAACTGGTGCATCAGGATCATGCATAACTGCTTCCATTTCACTAGTAGCAGGAGCCGCTTCATCTATAGGAGCGACAACTTTTTCTTCTTCACTCATTTTTTGAGCCTCCTTATGTTTTTCCTCCACTGTTTCTAAGAACTCAACCACCTAGCAATCTTTAGCTAGGCACAACGGGAGTTCGATCCGCAGTGTGTGTAGTCTGTGATATTCACAGCGTTTAATATATTAGCAAAACCCTTTGTCTAAGACAAGGGATTATTATTTTACTCTTTCTTTTTCGCCCTTGGAAAGGCATCGGCATATGTTTGTTTCATCGCTTCCACAGTCACATGGGTATAAACTTGAGTGGCGTTTAATGAGGTGTGGCCTAAAAGCTCTTGAATAATACGTAAGTCTGCTCCATTTTCTAATAGGTGTGTGGCGAAGCTATGACGAAGGACATGTGGATGAAGTCCCACGAATGTTCCTGTTTTCTCTTCGATACTATCTAAAATGTACTCAAGACCTCTAGTTGTTAGATAACCATCATTTTTATTTTTTGAGGCATTATTATTCAAAAATAAAGCAGAAGTCGGCTCTTTTGACTTTAAAAGTAATTCTTTTCGAGTGGTTTCAATATATTTTTTAACGGTGTCTCGACACTCGATAGTGAAAGGCACAATTCTCTCTTTAGAGCCTTTTCCAAAGACCACTACTTTACGATTAATTAAGTCAACATCTTGAACATTTAAAGTCACTAATTCATTAGCA
>JAFRPF010000017.1 GCA_017429285.1 Bacilli bacterium | reverse complement strand
CGAGCTAGGTTCAAAACGTCGTGAGACAGTTTGGTCCCTATCTGTCGTGGGCGCAAGAAGTTTGATAGGATCTGTCCTTAGTACGAGAGGACCGGGATGGACGTAGCAATGGTATATCGGTTGTCACGCCAGTGGCATGGCCGGGTAGCTACCTACGGAATGGATAAACGCTGAAAGCATCTAAGCGTGAAGCCAACCTAAAGATAAGACTTCTCATTCGAAAGAAGTAAGTTCCCTCCAAAGTTAGGAGGTTGATAGGTCAGAAGTGTAAGTGCTGTGAGGCATTCAGCTGACTGATACTAATAGAACGAGGACTTAATTTCGTAAGATTTTTACTAGCTAAAAATAAATAAATAAAATTTAAGTTTTGATTAACAAGAAAGAACACATGTGATAATATCTAGTTTTGAGAGAACAATTTTCTCTAAAAAAAGTCTGGTGGTGATGGCGCGGTGGACACACCTGTTCCCATCCCGAACACAGAAGTTAAGCACCGTAGTGGCGAAGATATCCGCAAGGACAAAATAGCGAGCCGCCGGGCTTTTTTTATTACCCAGATTTTTATTAAAACCCTTTAAATCTTAAATATTTTTAATATTATTTATAATATTTGATTATTGTTTTATATAATTATAGCGAGGGATAAATTATGAATATCAATATTATTAGAATTAGAAGTGATCTCCATGAAAAGAATAAAGAGATGCTAAAAGAAAATGACGCTTTTATTGATGAACTCAATACCGAACTCATGAATGATGATCTTTTGTTAGTCGAAAACGATGAGTCTTCTCCGATGAGTGTCGTCTTTGTGGAATCAGGTGGATCAGAAGTGAAATTTATTCCTTTATTAGATAAATTAAAAGATCCAATTATTCTTCTTTCTAATGGTAAAAATAATTCCTTACCAGCTTCATTAGAAATTAAAACATATATTAGACAAAAAGGTAGAGACTGTTTCTTACTGACCGGAGACGAGGAAAATATCGCTTTAGGTATTAGAAGGAGTTATTCAGCCTTTAATGCTAGTAAAGTCATCGATAATTCAAATTTAGGTGTTATTGGCACTCCTAGTGATTGGTTAATCGCTAGTAAAGTCGATTATAAATTAGTGAAAGATAAATTTAATATCAACTTAATTGATATTCCGATGCTCGAACTTGAGATTGAATTAAAAAATGGGATTGATAAAGATATTCCTCATAAAGAACAATTTGAAAAGAAATTTAAAAATAAGGAAGTCTTAAATGGGGCTTTGACCCTCTATAGTGCGTTAAAAAGAATTGTCAAAAGATATAACTTAAAAGGCTTCACTTTAAGATGCTTTGACTTATTAACTTCTTATAAAAATACTTCTTGTTTAGCTTTTTCTATTTTAAATGAAGAAGGTATTACAGCGGCATGCGAAGGAGATGTGCCTTCTTTATTAACCATGTTTTTTATTAAAGCTTTAACGGATTTACCAAGTTTTCAAACAAATCCGTCTTACGTCGATTTAAAGAATAACACTATTTTATTCGCGCATTGTACTTTGCCTCTTAATATGGCCCAAAAATACACTTTAACGACACATTTTGAATCTGGAATTGGGATCGGTGTGAAAGCGGAGATGCCTTTAGGTAAAGTATCAGTTATAAAATTAGCCCCGTCTTTAAAGATTGAAGATTCTGTGGCTTTCTCAGGAAATATAAAAAGAAATTTATCTTTACCAAATTATTGCCGAACTCAAATTGAGATTGAACCAGAAGAAGACAATATCATCACTTTATTTAGAGATGATTTCGGTAATCACATGATCATTACATATGCGGATTGTGTGGGTGGTTTTTATAATTTACTTAACTTATACGAAACTAGATATAAAGCGAATATGAAGAAGGAAGAAAAAGAAAAATAAGTATTCACTTATCATCATTATATGTATAATATCTATCTAATATGAACTTCTCGAAATCTAACGTCATCTATAACCTATTATTGAATCTACCAGTCTGTGTCATGCTGACCCTTACCGCGCAGTTTATGAACAATGGTGGTTTTCAAGTTTACGCTTCAGATTTCTTTATTAATTTCGCAATATCATTCCCGATTGCGATGGCGATTGGTCTTATCCTACCATTACTTTGGTTAGGAAGATGGTTTACCGCGTTATTTGGAGTGAGAAATGATACTTATACACATAATATTTTATATCGTTGTTTAGCCACATTTTTCTCTTCCTTACTTTATTCGTTAATTCTTTCTCCAATCTCATATTTAATTAATCGTTTGATATTTGATCCAACTTACCCGATTGGTCAATATGCGTTAGATTGTTTAAAAACTATTCCTGTCATGGTTGCAGTGGGTTTTGTCTCATCTTTATTCTTTGATATCCCTGCTTATCGTGTCGCTCATAAGATTGATCCTAATTTTTAAATCGTGTCTTTTCTTACATATGCGCCTATATGTAAACTTGACACTTTATAATAATAAAGATAGAATACTTTTTGCCTTAAAAGGGAACTTTTATGGAAAAAACAAAGAAAAGTAGCGAACGCTTAGATAAAAAAGTAGAAGAAATTATTAAACTTACGTCTGACACCGCCAGAAAGTCTTATGGTGTGGTCGCGATCGCTAATAAAGATGAAGTTAATCTCATCAACAAATTAACCAAGAAAGGAAAAATGGAGGAAGGTGTTTTCGTGACCAAACGCTCCGATGATACCTTTGCTGTAAGCATTTACTTAGTATTGGCGGCGGAAATTAAAATTACGGAAGCAATTAGAGAGGCTCAAAAGTCGATTATTTTTGCTTTAAATAAGAGATTTCCAAAGAAATGCCGCGAAGTTAACGTTTACGTTACTGAACTCCGCTAGGAATTTAAAATGAAAACTATTGATGGTCAAGTATTGAAATCAATGCTCATTTCTGGAGGCAATAATTTATATAATCATTACCCAGAAGTTGACGCACTTAATGTCTTCCCAGTCCCTGATGGTGATACTGGTATGAACATGAACCTCACGATGACCAGTGGGGCTAAAGAAATCCAAAATAGAAGTGATATCGATTGTTATGAAATTGGTAAAGTCTTCTCCCGTGGATTACTAATGGGCGCCAGAGGTAACTCTGGTGTTATCACCTCTCAAATCTTTCGTGGATTCGCTCAAGCTTTAGAAGGAAAAAGCGAATTAAATGCTTTAGATTTTGCAGAAGCTTGGCAAAAAGGTGTCGAAGTCGCTTATAAAGCGGTTATTAGACCAGTGGAAGGCACAATTCTAACTGTAGTTAGAGAATCTAGCCAATATTTACATAATAATGTAAAACCTTCTTATTCTATTGAAAAATGTATGGAATTATTAATTAAAGAAGGTAAAGAATCTCTGAAGAGAACACCGGAATTATTACCAATTTTAAAAGAAGTTGGTGTCGTAGATAGTGGTGGTACTGGATTAATTTATATCTATGAAGGTATGTTAGCCTCTTTAGAAGGTAACTTCATCGAAAGAAATCAAGCCACTGCTGTTGATAAAGATTCTCCAATCATTGCAGCTGGTGCGGCGATGGAAGAGGAAGAATTTGGTTATTGTACAGAATTTATCATGTCCTTAGGACCTGATAGTGTCAAAAAACCATTTAATGAAAAAAGATTTACTAATATCTTAAATAGCCATGGTAATTCTTTAGTGGTGGTAAGAGATGAAGATATTGTAAAAGTTCACGTTCACACCCTCACTCCAGGTAATGTTTTAAATTATGCTCAACAATTCGGTGAATTTTTAAAACTTAAGATTGAAAATATGACCGAACAACATCATGAATTAGCCACTGGTGCTTTACATCCAGAAGATGCTCATACTGATTTAATTCCTGAACCAGAAAAGGAAGAAGAAGAAAAAGAAAAGAGCGAATATGCGATGATCGCGGTTAGTAGTGGTCCTGGTATCGATGAATTCTTTAAAGAAATCGGTGTCAGTGAAATCGTTAAAGGTGGTCAAACTATGAACCCATCTGCCCAAGATTTCGTCGCTGCTATTAAGAAAGCTAATGCGAGAAATATTTATATCTTCCCGAATAACTCCAATATCGTGATGGCGGCTAGCCAAGCTGCTGATATGGTGGAAGAAAAAGATGTTAACGTTTACGTTATTCCAAGTAAAACCATCTTACAAGGTATCAGTGCTTCCATTATGTTTAATATCGAAGCCGATCCAAAAGAAAATTTTGAAGAGATGAAATCTGCTTTAAGTAATGTTAAGTCTGGTGAAGTGACTTTTGCTATTAGAGATAGTGAAATTAATGGTGTCAAAGTTAAAAAAGATGACTTTATCGGCATTATGGAAAAAGAAATTATCTCTGATAATAAAGATAAGATGAATGTCTTAAAAGAATTATTAAAAAATATGATCGATGAAGATTCATCTTTAATTACCTTAATCGTTGGTGAAGGCGTTAAAGAGGAAGAAGTTGAAGAAATAAAGACGTATATTGCTGAAACATATAGCGATTTAGATTTAGATGTCCATATCGGTGGACAACCAGTCTATTCCTTCTTAGTGGGTGTCGAATAATATGAAAACTAGATCAATCTTTTCCCTTATCATCAATCTATTAGCCCTCACTATTTCTATCACTGGTTTTGTTTTAATCCGTGATACTTTAGTGGCGGTCTCCTTTATTAAATATTTCACACTTTTAACTAATGAGATGATTATCGTCTGTTCCTTAATATCCATTGGATATGCAGTCGAGAAATTAGTGAAAAAAGATAAAGAGGTTGTTTTACCAAATTTCGTCTTTGTCTTAAAGTTAATCACTAGTGTGAGTGCGATGATTACTTTAATTACTGTCGCTACTTATTTGCAGTACACAGAATATTATTTAGGTAAGGGACCTAATACCATCGAATTTTGGAATAATTTATGCCATCACTATGTGGCTACTTCCTTATTCACCCTTGGTTTTATCGGATTTGATCTAGATAAGAAATATAATTTCAAATTATCATTCCTCGGTGTTATCTTATTGGCTATTTACGCTTGTTATGCGATACCATTATCTAACATTAAAACTTGTTATTCTTTCTTTGGCGAAGCTCCATATGTCTTCTTAGATTTCTCTAAAGTTTCATATTGGGCGGCCGCTATTATCCCTGGCTTTGTGATTGGAGCCTTTGCTATTTCTATTCTCTTATGGTTATTAAATAGAATTTGTTATTTAATCTTCATCGGAGATGAAATCAAAGAAGAAGAAATCGAAGAGATGGAAGAAAGCGTCTCTGATGAAGTCAAAGAAGAGATTAAAGTTGAACAAGAAGATGAAGATGTTGTTAATCAAACTTTAGCAACCGGCTATAAAGGTCCAAGAATTTATCACATCTCTAAAAGAAAAGAAGATAAGAGATGGCAAGTTAAATTTGCGAATGGTCAAAAAGCTATCAAATTATTCAACACTCAAGCGGAAGCAATCGTCTTTGCGAAGAAACTCGCTAAATCTCAAGAAGGCAGCATCAGAGTTCACTCCGTTAAAGGCAGAATTAGAAAAGCACACTAATAAGTGTATATTTGTCTTAAAAGATAGAAATGCAAATCAATTGATTTGCTTTTTTATTATATAAAAGAAATAATTTAAATATGGATAAACTGACTAAGTCTCCACGTTTAAATAAATTACTTTATCAGATGGGTATTTATAACCATTATGATGTTTTAAATCACTTACCGAGAAGATATGAAGATTTAAACTATACCATTGATAAAGATTTAAAAGATAAACAAAAAGTTGTCTTATTAGGACGAGTTATTTCTTTACCGAAAATTATTCATAACCGTCATATTAGTATCACCTCATTTGATTTTATCAGTGTTAATAAGGCTTATTTCCGCGTTGTAGCGTATAATCGAGAATATTTAAGTAAGAATATCAATTTAAGCGATAATTTTACTCTCGTGGGCTCTTTTAATAAAAAGAGAGGGGAAATAGATTTCATTAACATGTATAAAGGCGAGATTCCTTTAAATGAAAGAATTAAACCAATCTATTCTTTACCGATTGATTTTCAAAATTATCTATTTTCTAATTTAGTAAAAAGATCATTAGAAGAACTTAACGGTCATATTGCTTCTTTAGTTCCATATACATTTTTAAATAAATATCGTTTAGTGAAAAAAAGCCTCGCTTTAAAATGGGCGCATTTTCCAGAAAATTATGAGCAAGTCAGACAATCCCTTCGTCATTTAAAATATGAAGAAGCTCTCATGTTCTCTTTAAAGAATCAAATTATTAGAGAAGAGAATAAATCTTTAGCCAAAATTAAAAAAGAGCCGATTGATTTATCTTTATGTAAACCTTTCTTAGATACACTTCCTTATTCCTTAACTGATGATCAAGTAAAAGCTTGCGAAGAAATCATTGAAGATATGAATCAAAGTGGTCTGATGTATAGGTTATTACAAGGTGATGTTGGAACTGGCAAAACATTAGTCTGCTTTACCTGTTTATATGCGAATTATATTCGTGGTGATCAAGGGGCTTTAATGGCTCCGACTGATGCCCTAGCTAGACAACATTTCGAGAACGCAAAAAAGGTGTTTAAAGACACGAAGATTAAGATTGCTTTATTATTAGGTTCAACCCCTCTTTCTAAAAAGAAAAGAATATATGAAGATTTAGCGGATGGAAGTATTGATATAGTGATTGGCACTCATGCTTTATTTACTAAATCCGCGATCTATTCATCTTTAGGCTTAGCAATCATAGATGAACAGCATAGATTTGGCGTCAACCAAAGGTTGCAACTTGCTTCTAAAGGCGAACACGCTGATTTACTCATGATGTCAGCGACCCCAATTCCTCGTTCTTTAGCTTTATCTTTATATGGTGATTTAGATATTTCCACATTAACGACATTCCCAAGTAAGAAAAGAGATGTTACTACCAGGGTAGTTGGATCAGAAGATGAAGATATTTATAAAGCTATAGATGAATCACTAAATAGCGGTCATCAAATTTATGTAGTAGCCCCATTAATCGATTATCGAGAAGATGAAAGATATTCAGTGGAAAAATTATATGCTAGATACTTACTTAGATATAAAGAAAAAGTAGGTTTATTACATGGCAAGATGAAAAGTGAAGAAAAAGATAAAGCACTTAATGATTTTTATAACGGCAAAACTCCTATTTTAGTGTCCACTCCAGTTATCGAAGTCGGTATTGATGTCAAAAAAGCTAATTTAATGATTATTTATGACGCTAGTAATTTTGGTTTAGCTTCTCTACATCAATTAAGAGGAAGAATTGGCCGTGATGGTAGTAAAGCCACTTGCTTATTAACTTTAGATGATAAAAACGATGAAGAAGCGATGAATAGATTATCAATATTAGTGAATAGCGAAGATGGTTTTGTCATCGCTGAAGAAGATATGAAATTAAGAGGGCCTGGTGAATTATCAGGTATTAAGCAATCTGGTTTACCAGTATTTGCTTTCTTAAATGTGATTGATGATTATAAGATTTTTGTTGTGGCTAGAGATGATGCGAAATATATCATGAGCCACAAAAATGAAGAAGAATTTAAATATATAATTTCTAGAGCGGAAAGAGAAGTTGATAAAAATAGTGTAATAAAAGGGTAAATAAACAATTAAATTGTTTCATATTACCTTTACATGCTAAAATATTTGGCGAGGATTTTTTATGGTAAAAATTGTAGTTGATGCGATGGGTGGAGATAACGGTTCTAGTGTCGTTGTTTCTGCGATTAAACAATTCTTAAAAGATAATAATGATGTGGAAATTACCGTTTGCGGTAAAAAAGAAGAATTAAGCGAGTTAGAAGGAAAATGCGTTGTTATTGATGCACCTGATATTGTTCCCATGGAAGCTGGCGCTTTAGAAGTTATGAGATTAAAAAATTCTTCGATGAATGTCGCTATTAGAACAATGAAAGAAATAAAAGCAGACGCTGTTGTTTCTTGTGGTTCTACAGGTGGATTTTTAAGTGCTGCTACAATTAATTTAAAATTAATTCCTGGCGTAAAAAGAGCGGCATTAGTGGCTCCATTTCCTACCAAGATTAAAGGCAAAAATGTTGTTATTTTAGATATCGGTGCAAATAATGAAAATTCTGGAGAAGAATTAGCTCAGTTTGCTTTAATGGGCAAATTATATAGTGAATCCGTTTATGGAGTAAAACAACCGAAGACCTATTTATTAAGTAATGGGGCTGAAGAAGGTAAAGGTGCTCCTGAAGTTAAAGAAGCTTATAAGATATTAAAAGAATCAGGATTTGAAGGTTTTTCTGGAAATATTGAAGCTAGATATGCCTTAAGTGGTGAGGCTGATGTTGTTGTCGCAGACGGCTTTTCTGGCAATATCTTCTTAAAAGCTACCGAAGGTATGGCTAAGATTATGTCCGGTATGATCAAATCGGCTTTTAAAAAGAATTTATGGTCTAAGATTGGTTATTTACATGTTCGTAAAGGCATGAAAGAAATGTCTGAAACTCTTGATTATAAAAATACTGGTGGTGCAATGCTATTAGGCATTAATGGTAATGTTATTAAAGCTCATGGTAGTTCTGATGAAGTGGCGTTTTATTCGGCGTTACGTGTGGCTAAAGTGTTAACCGAAAAGAGTGTTGTGGAACAAATTAAAAAAGGTTTAGAAAATGCGTGATATTAAAGAATTATTAGAAAGATTAAATATTAATAGTGATAATTTAACTCTTTATGAGTTAGCTTTAACACACCCTTCATATAACGCTGATGCAAACACCAAGCATTTTGATTATGAGAGACTTGAATACATGGGTGATGCGGTTCTTGATTATGTGGCCGCTGATTTAATCTTTAATTCTTATCCTGATATGGAACCAGGCAATATGTCTAAACTTCGTTCCTTTTTGGTTCAATCACATTCATTATCTAATTATGCACGTAAGATTGAACTTGCTAATTATATTAGATGCGGTCATTCCATCAGTGAAAAGCAAATTCAACAAAGTGATAAAATTTTAGAAGATTCTTTTGAAGCTTTAATTGGTGCTATCTATTTAGATAGAGGTATTAATTTTGTTTTTGATTTTATCAAAAATTCGATTTATGAAGACATCATTAACTTCGGTAAGATTGATTTAACTGATTATAAGAGCAAATTACAAGAAGAGATGCAAGCGGAGCATAGAGAAAGCGTTCATTATGTAACTATTAGTGAAACAGGTCCTGCTCATGATCGTACCTATGTTGTTAATGTCTTGTTTAACGATATTGTTTTAGCTAGTGGTACTGGCAAAAGCAAAAAAGCCGCGGAACAAAATGCTGCTAAAAATGCTTTGAAAAAGAGGAGTATTTAATGGGTTTAATATCTTTTTTGAAAGATAAATTTAAGAAAAAAGATGCGGTTACGGAAACTTATTCCAAAGGAATGGAAAGATCCCGTAAGAATTTTTCATCTAAATTAAAGAATCTATCGACTCGTTATAAAGAAGTGAATCAAGATTATTTTGATGAATTAGAAGAAATTCTTATTGAATCTGATGTTGGTATCAATTTTGCTTTAAATATCATTGAAGAAGTTTTGAATAAAAGTGAAGAAGAAGGTATTAAAGATCCTGAAAAGATTAATGAAATCCTAGTTGATAAGATGTTTGTTGGCTATGCTTCTAAGGGTGATATTGTTAACGAATTACCTTTTTATGAAAATACACCCACTGTTTTATTAGTCGTTGGTGTTAATGGTGTTGGTAAAACCACAACAATCGCTAAATTAGCATACCGTTATATTAAACAAGGTAAAAAAGTTATGCTAGTGGCCGCTGATACATTTAGAGCTGGGGCTACAGAGCAATTAACAGTCTGGGCTGAACGTTTAGGAATTGATATTGCTACTGGTAAGCAAGATGCTGATCCTGCTTCCGTGGCTTATGATGGTGTTAAAAAAGCCAAAGAGAATAAATGTGACCTTGTAATCGTTGATACGGCAGGTAGGTTACAGACTAAAGCAAATTTAATGGCGGAACTCGCGAAGATAAAACGTGTTATCGGTAAAGAAATTGAAGGTGCTCCTCAAGAAACCTTCTTAATTATTGATGCCACAACAGGTCAAAATGGTGTTGTCCAAGCGAAAGCATTTGCGGATGTCACAAATCTTACCGGTATTGTCATCACTAAAATGGATGGTACCAGTAAAGGTGGCATTATTTTAGCAATCAGAGATGAACTTGGAGTGCCTGTTCGTTTCATCGGTTTAGGTGAAAAAATGGAAGATTTGCAGGAATTTGATTTAGATAAATACCTTTATGGTTTATGTGTAGAGGAAGACTAATAATGAAAGAAATAGATCTCGTTTTACATTATTCTGAATTATTAAGTCTTTATTCAAATCTTCTTTCTGAGACACAAAAAGAAATATTAGAAGACTATTATCTTGCCAATTTATCCGTTTCCGAAATTGCTGAAAATAGGAACATTTCTCGTGCTGCGGTAGAAGATGCAATCAAAAAGGGAAAAATGAAATTAGATGATTATGAATCTAAACTCGGTAGTTTAAATACAGTTGAAAAAATTAGAGAAATTAAATCTAAAGTCAAAGACAAAGAATTTATATCTTACCTAAATGAAGTGGAAAGGAGTTTAAAGCATGGCATTTGAATCATTATCTGATAAATTATCGTCTATCTTTAAAAAGATGCGCGGACAAGCTCGTTTAACCGAGAAAAACATGGAAGACATGTTAAAAGAAATCCGTGTCGCCTTATTAGAAGCTGATGTTAATTATAAAGTTGTTAAAGAATTCACTAATAATGTCAAAGAAAAAGCAATAGGACAAGATGTTTTATCAAAATTAAACCCTTCCCAAATGCTTGTAAAGATTGTTCATGATGAACTCGTTGAACTTTTAGGTAGTGATGATAGTGAAATTCATTATCAGAATAATCGTCCTACCGTCATTATGATGGTTGGTTTACAAGGTTCTGGTAAAACCACTAGTACTGGTAAATTAGCTTATTTATTAAAAAATAAATTAAAGAAAAAAGTGTTGCTAGCTGCGGGCGACGTTTATAGACCGGCTGCTATTGACCAATTAGATCAAATTGCAAAGCAAGTTGGCGTTGATTTAGTTAATTTAGGAACTAAGGTTTCACCTGTTGAAATATCTCTTAAGGCTAAAGAAAAAGCTTTTAATGAACATTATGATGTTTTAATTATCGATACAGCAGGCCGTTTACAAATCGATGAACAACTCATGAAAGAGTTAAATGACATCAAAGATGCTGTAAATCCTGATGAAATTTTACTTTTAATTGATGCTATGGCTGGTCAAGACGCAGTTAATGTTGCTAATACATTTAATCAACAACTCGCATTAACTGGTGCGATTATGTCTAAACTTGATGGTGACGCTAGAGGTGGCGCTGCCTTATCTATTAGACATATGACTGGTGTACCAATTAAATTCTCTGGTGTTGGTGAAAAACTAACTGATTTAGATATTTTCCATCCTGACCGTATGGCGGATCGAATCCTCGGCATGGGCGATGTGATGACTTTAGTCGAAAAAGCCCAAGAGGAAATGGATGAGAAAGAAGCCAGAAGAACCGCTAATAAAATGATGTCTGGCAAGTTTGACTTAAATGACATGCTTGAAAATATGAGAAAAGTACAAAAAATGGGCTCTTTAGGTGGCTTATTAAAATTAATTCCTGGCATGCCAAAGATATCTCCAGAACAACAAGCGGCGGCTGAAAAAGAAATGAGAAACTTTGAAGTTATTATTAATTCGATGACTCCATACGAAAGAAGCAACCCAGATGTATTTAAGTTTTCTCGTAAACAACGTGTTGCTAATGGATGCGGCAAAACTTTAGCGGATGTTAATCGTGTCTTGAAAAAATATGATCAGATGAAAGATATGATGAAACAGATGGAAAGTTATCGTAAAAGTGGCAGAATGCCTCCAGGTGGCTTAGGCGGTCTTGGCGGCTTTGGCGGAATGGGTGGATTTCCACAATAAAAAATAGAGGCTCGTTAACCTCTATTTTTGTTTAATAAACTTATGTCCTTTTCCAATAGCTTCTTTTTCCCATTTAGGAGTTTCATTGCTATCTAATTCTTTTAATAATTTCAATTCTTCTTTGCTATATTGATAATCTTTTAATAATTCTGGACGATTTTCTTTAGTAATTTTTAAAGATTGCTTTTTTCTCCATTTGTTTATCGCGGTATGATTTCCGCTATAGAGGATATCAGGGATAAGATCACCGTTATAATCAAATGGTTCGGTGTACTGAGGATATTCTAATAAATTATTTTCAAATGATTCTTCGATTATGCTTTCACCGCTTATGGCGCCATCTATTAATCTGATAATTGAATCTGAGATCGCCATTGCTCCTATTTCTCCGCCTGTTAATATATAGTCTCCAACAGATATCATCTCATCGACATATTTATTAACTCTTTCATCTATGCCTTCGTAATGTCCGCATAAAAGAATGAGGTTTTGATGGGTATTTTGGTATAAATGTGCGGTTTTTTGATCATATGTCTTACCTCTTGGTGAGAGCATAACAACATATGAATCCTTTTCTTTAATGGCATTCAAGCAATCGATAATTGGCTGGCATTTCATGATTAAACCAGCGCCTCCGCCTACGGGTGCGCTATCAACTCGACCATATTTGTCTTTCGTATAATCGCGAATATTAACTATACGGATTGAAACAAGGTTTTTAGCTATTGCCCTTTTAATGATTGAATTTGTCATAAAGCCGTCAAACATTTCAGGGAACAAAGTGAGAATTGTTATTTTCATAGCATGCCTTCAATTACATTTATTTTAATAATTTTATCTTTAATATTAACGGAAATAATAAATTGTTTGATAAAAGGAACAAAGAATTCACCTTTCTCTAGCTTCTTAACACGTAATGTTATTTGAGCGGGGAATTCTTCAACATTCTTGACGGTTCCGAGTTCGTTTTCGTTTTGATCAACGACCTTGCATCCCTCTAAATCGGAATAAAAGTAATAACCTACCTTTAAGTCATTGGGGTCTTTGATGACTTGTACTTCAAAACCTTTATATTGTTTCGCTGTTTCCGGATCATTGATATCTTCAAACTTCACAAAATCAAATGTACCAGCGTGGCGATAAGATATAACTGTTAGTTCCATACGTTCATTTGTTTTTTCATTGTAACAGAAAACTTTTGAACCTTTTTGGTATCTTAAATTTCCAAATGATGTAGTGGAATAAATTTTCATTGTTCCATCTAAACCATGACTATCTAATATTGTTCCTAATTTCAAATATTCCATAAATTTATAAAAAAGAGGATTAATCCTCTTTTTCTTCTTCAAATGATTCAAATTTTAAGAAAATGCGACGATTTTCGCTTCTTCCCGCTACAGATAATACTTCTCTTAAGGAATTAGCAATAATGCCATGTCTTCCAATAAGACGAGCGGTGTCTTCTTTTTCAGCTGCGACGAGAATATTAACGTCTTTTCCGTTTTCATCTTCTAAAATTCTGACTAAAACGGATTTTGGTTCCTCAACAATTGGATCAATGAGAGCGTGAATAATCTTTTCGTAATCCATCGTTTAATTATTTCTTGCTAGAAGTGGTTTTCTTAGCAGTTGGTTTCTTTTCAGCAGCTGGTTTTTTCTCGGCGGCTGGTTTAGCAGCTTTCTTTTCAGCTTTCTTAGCAGGTTTTTTGCTAGCAGCATATTTGGCTAATAAACCTTTGCGGTTGAATACAGCTTTAACTGTATCGGATGGTGTAGCACCTAAGTTTAACCATTTCATGGCTAATTCTTCATCGATAACAGCGTTTTCGACACCTTTTTCTGGATCAAAATAACCAATTTGTTCAATGTAACGACCATCACGAGCGAAACGTGAATCAGCCGCGACAATTCTGAAGAATGGATCTTTATGACGTCCAATTCTTGTTAATCTAATTTTAACGGACATAATGAGAATCTCCTTTTTCCGTCAATAATATTATTATTTATATATAGAGGTGTCAAGCAAATTTGCTTTACACTTATTTTTTCTTTTTAAATAAGGAAATGATTTTATCAACCACAATTCTGATATATAAGTTTGCGGTTAACATTATTAAGAAGGCAATTAATGCTAATACAATACCTATGGTATTGTTTCCTAATCCTTTAAGACTTGTATCAAAGTTTTTGAATAATACGTAAATAACTATTCCTAAGCCTCCACCTATTAAGGCCACGAAGGAATTGATAGAGAAAAATATCGCTGATTTTTGTTTATTGGCTTTAAAGTCTAACATAAAGGCTGTGCACTTATATGTCATGAGCATATATAAAACAAAGCAAATAATAATAGTAATTATAAATGGAATTGCTAAAAATTTATTTTCAGTTTTTAAATATGGTGGAGTTAGTAATAAGAAACCAACAACACCCATTAACGGAATTAAGAATGAGAAGAAAACCATCGCATTTTCTTTAAAGACGTTAATTACTTTTTTATATAGTTTCTCGTTATCATCTTCAAAGAGAATAAATTCATCATCTATTTTTTGGACTTTTACTACTTTGCTAGTAGTTTCAGCACCAATAGATATGTCAATAATTTCATCGTATTCAACTTGTTTTCCATCATTAGTGGTTTTCACAGGTTTTTTGTTTAAAACTAAGACTGGAATGTCGAAGAATAATTTATTAATTTGCTGATCCAATGTTGGCACAAATTGTTCATCTTGTTCGTTAGAGTCAACGAGTATATAAGATGGTGAAAATGTTACAATTTCATCAAAAATCGCCGCAATTTTGGCCTCTTTTTCAAAATCCGAGACTGATGGGAGCTCTCTTAATTTGATGAGATTTTCTTGGATGTTTTTAAGTTTTTCATCCTTCTCATCTTTAGTAGTTACAAAGCATAAAAATAATTTGACTAAAGAGTTAATACGAATGATAAAAAATGTATTTACATCTTCTTGATTAGGAAACACTTCCGTCTCGTTAATAAGAATTGCTCCGGATTCAACCGATTGATTTTTGAAAGTTAAGAGATCAAAAATGAATCTATCACAATAATTGAGATAATTAATTTGGCCTTTATCAAAGGAATAGGAAAAAGCCTCCTTTTTATTTTTGTTGGATGTGAGCTTAACTTCCTTTATTTCTATCATGTGATAGATTATAGCACGAAGAAATTAAATAAAGTGATTGAAAAAGAATATTGAGGTTGTTAATATATTAAAGCATGTTTTTGAACATGATACGGGTGCTCCGCTGTCAAAATGAGAATGAACACCAAGAGAAATGATATGAAGGAGGCTAACAAATTATGAATAATAATTTAGTCAATGAAGTTGCCGCCAGCCAAATCAGAAGAGATCTTCCAAGCTTCTCCTCTGGTGATGAAGTGAAAGTTTCTGTCAGAATTATTGAAGGAAACAAATCACGTATTCAAAATTTCCAAGGCGTCGTTATTTGTCGCCGTGGCGGTGGTGTGAGCGAAACCTTTACAGTTCGTAAAATGTCAAGTGGCATCGGTGTGGAAAGAACTTTCCCAATCAATTCTCCTGTTATCGCCGGAATCGAAGTTGTCCGTCGTGGTAAAGTGAGAAGAAACAAGATCACTTACATCCGTAAGCTTTCAGGTAAATCTGCTCGTATTAAAGAAGTTCTTTAATCAAGTTAAGAAGGGTTCAAATTAGAACCCTTTTTTCTTACGCATGTAATTGCATCTATTGACCAAAACTCATATAATGAGATTTAGAAATAGGTCCACAAAATGAAAAGCAAACTTAAACTTATTATTTGGCCAGTAATTTATTTAGTGCTCATTATCAATGTTTGCATTTCTTTTATCTTTGTTTTTAGATCTTTTTATTACCGTTCAATATTCGTTTCCGGTTCTTCGATGGAGCCAACATTAAATGGCAATACCGCTGATCGAGTGGACTATGGTTTGATAGATGATCACGATTATGCGATTAAAAATTTAAAAAGATTCCAAATTCTTACCACATATTATCCATTCGCTGATTCTAAAGACTATGTCGGTGGTTATAGCAGGGACAAGGATAATGTTATTGATACAAACGAAGCTTCCTATAAGATTAAAAGAGTTTATGGTTTTCCTGGTGAAACTATTAAGTTTGTTGTAGATGAAGAGAAAGCTAATATCGCTAAATCATTTATTAATCCATATTGTGAAGAAGCTCAATTCTACTGTAAGGAAGCGATTCAATTTGAAGTTAAAGGCCCTAATGAAAATGATGAATTTGTTCGTCAAAGCCTTAAATTTAAAAGAAAGATTAATCCTGACAAGATTATGACCTACCAAAATTTTGAATACCATCTAGAAGAAGAAGAATATTGGGTGATGGGTGATAATTATAGCGCTTCATCCGATTGCTTTAATAAAAAGCACCCAATTTATCGCGATAATATCGTCGGTGTTTTAATATCTATCGAAGGTACTTGTAAGATTATTTCTAATACTGAAGTAGATCCTACAGATGATGGAACAAAAATATCTTATAAGTGTACAAAAAAGAAAAGACACTGGCCGACTTATTATTAGGAGTAGTTATGTCTAAAGATATTCATTGGTTTCCGGGACATATGAATAAAGCTCTTCATGAAGTTGAGGAGAAATTAAAAATCATCGATGTTATTATCGAGCTTTTTGACGCTCGCGCTCCTTTATCAAGTGTAAATGAGCATTTAGAAAAAGCCACTCAACACAAAAAGAAACTTTATATATTTTCTAAATCAGATTTAGCTGACCCAAATCAAACTAAATTATGGCAAAAACATTTTCGTAATGAAGATAGTGATGTTTTAGCGGTCAATCTATCCGATAAAAATGCTTATAATCTTATCTCTCAAGCTGTCATTAAATTAGGGAAATCAAAATGGGCTAAAGAGATGGCAAGAGGTATGAAACCACAACCGATAAGAACAATGATCATCGGTGTGCCTAATGTTGGTAAATCATCCCTTATTAATCTATTAGCGAAACGTAAAGCTGCAGGTGTTCAAAATAAACCTGGCTATACTCGTGGTGAGCAATGGATAAAAGTGAATAAAGATTTCTTGCTTTTAGATACTCCTGGTATTTTACCAATGAGCTATGAAAATAAAGAAAAAGCTGCAAATCTAGCATTAATTGGCTCAATTAGAGAGGATATTTTACCAAATTCCGATTTAGTTATTTTCTTATTGGACTTCTTAAAAGTTCATTATCCAGATGCTCTTAAAGAAAGATTTGGTATCGAAACTATCACCAATCATGATGAAGTTATAAATATTATTTCCGAGAAAAGAGGATTACTTGCTAGTAACGGTCGTAAAGATATTGAAAAAGCCGAATCATTATTATTAAAAGAATTTAAAGATGGGCTCCTTGGAAGGATAACCTTGGAATGGCTTTAGATTTTGAAAAACAATTTTATAACGATAAAGTAAAACTGATAGTGGGCTGCGACGAAGCTGGTCGTGGCTGTTTATTAGGTGATGTTTTTGCCGGAGCGGTAATTTTGCCCTCTGATTTTCAGTGCGATTTGATTAACGACTCCAAACAATTAAGTGAAAAACAAAGAGAAGAAGCTTATAAAATCATTGTTGAAAACGCCATTGCTTATGGAGTGGGTAGATGTTCTCCAGAAGAAATCGATAAAATGAATATCTTAAATGCCTCACGTGAAGCGATGGTGAGAGCGATTAATAATATGAACCATAAATATGATATGGTAATTACTGATGCGGTAAAGATTAAGGGGTTTAATGTCGAAGTATATCCTTTGATTCATGGTGACGCTTTGTCTTTATGCGTCGCTGCAGCCTCAATTATCGCTAAAGTGAGTCGTGATCATTATTGTTTAGAACTCGATAAGAAATATCCTGAATATCAAATTGCTAAACATAAAGGTTATGGCACTAAGATTCATATGGAAGCATTAGAAAAATATGGGCCGAAAAAAGGCCTTTATAGATTTACATATGCCCCTGTTAAGAAATATTTAATTCAAAAAGTCTCATTATTTTAGAAAAAATTAAGATTTCCCTCCCTAGTTAATATATAGGAGGGATTTTTTATGTATGGTAGAGATAAGTTAATCGCTTATGCCATTAAATATGAGGGAGATTGGTTAAAAATTTATAATGCTTTAGTCACTAGAGAAGAGATTGAAAGTGAATACGAATTAAAAATACAATCGATGAAATGTAAAACTTTAACGATGCTTGATGATGATTATCCGTTTCATCTTAAGCAAGTTCATCGGCCACCTTTTGTCCTCTTTTATTATGGCGATATATCCTTGATTAAAAACTATTATAAGAATGTCTCAATCGTGGGTTCGAGAAAATATAGCGATTATGGAAAAGAAATAACCGAGAAAATCGTCGCGGGTTTAGCAAATGATGATTATGTAATTATTTCTGGTTTAGCTTTAGGCATTGATGCGATTGCTCATACAGCAGCGATTAATAACGGGATGAAAACAGTAGCGATTTTAGGATGTGGAGTGGACATTTGTTATCTTTTAGATAATCAGTCATTATATGAAACAATACGGGACAATTATTTAGTGATTAGCGAATATCCAGAAGGAGTCCAACCCGCTCCTTATAAATTTCCGATTCGAAATCGCATTATTGCCGGTTTAAGCCACACTGTTATTATTACTGAAGCCCATAAGCACAGTGGTTCGATGATTACTGGTTTATTAGCCGCAGAAGGAAATGCCGATGTAATGTGTGTTCCTTATCCAATAGACGCTGATTCTGGGTGCAATGTCTTGATAAAATTAGGGGCCTATCTTGTGGAATCACCAGAAGATGTGATAGAGCAAATGACCCATTTTTAAAAGTGAAAATTTCTTAAATAAATATATGGTTTATTTAATTAGAAAGGGACGATTTGAATTAGTTGACAAGGGATTTAAATATGAGAATAATTGACGATAGCAAAAGAAGGAAAGCCATGAAATTAGTTATCGTTGAATCACCTGCAAAATGCTTAACAATCAAGAAATATCTCGGTGACGGATACCGTGTTGAAGCCTCCTTAGGACATGTTAGAGATCTCTCTACAAGAGGTAAAGGAGGGCTCGGTGTTGATATCGAAAATGGCTTCGCGCCCACGTATATTATTAATAAAGAAAAAGAAGGCGTAGTCTATAAATTAAGAAGTGCCGCTAAACAAGCTGATGAAGTTATTTTAGCAACCGACCCTGATAGAGAAGGAGAGGCTATTGCTTGGCATTTAGCGGAAGTTTTAAATTTAGATCCAAAAACCACAAAAAGATTAGAATTTCACGAAATTACTCGTGATTCCATATTAGAAGCCATGAGCCATCCTCGTACTATTGATGGTAATTTAGTGGCTTCTCAAGAAACTAGAAGAATCGTGGACCGTATTATCGGTTTTAAACTCTCTTCTTTATTAATGAGAAAGATTCATTCTCGTTCTGCCGGAAGAGTGCAATCAGCGACACTAAAATTAATCGCAGATCACGATATTGAAATTGATAATTTTAAACCTGAAGAATATTGGACTATTTCTTTAGAAAGCTTAGTTAACGATGAAAACATTTCTTTAACCATTTTAGATGAAAATGGCAAAGCTTTAGACATCTCTTCTAAAGAACAAGCTGAAGCAATTTTAAAGAGGATTCCTGATAATTTAATTGTTAAAACAATTAGTAAAGAGTATCGCACTAAGGAAAGCAAAGAACCATTTACGACTTCCACGATGCAACAAGAAGCTTTTGCGAGATTAAAATTTGGCACCGCCAAAACACAAAGAGAAGCCCAAAAATTATATGAAGGTATCTCTTTAGGCGATGAACATGTTGGTTTGATTACTTATATGAGAACTGACTCCACGCGTTTATCGGCGACTTATGTTTCTCGTGCCAGCGCCTATATTATTGAGAAATTCGGAAAAGAATATTTAGGCAGTGCTAAAAAGGTTCATAAAGGTGAACTAGCCCAAGATGCTCACGAAGCCATTAGACCAACTTCAAATCACCGTACGCCAGAAAGCGTTAGACCTTATTTAACCAATGATCAATATCGTCTTTATAAATTAATTTATAATCGTGCATTAGCATCTTTGATGAAACCTAAGAAAGATGAAGTTTTAACTATTGTCTTACAAGGTGGAGGATTAACTTATAAATTTGAACTTAATAGAACTGTTTTTCAAGGTTATGAAGTTGTATTAAGTGATGATGATAATCCTAAAAAATATTTCACTAAGTTCCCGGATATTAATCCTGGTGATACTTTCCCAGTGGTTAGTAAAAACGCTGAACAAAAGTTTACCCAACCACCTGCTAGATATTCTGAAGCTAAATTAGTTAAATTAATGGAAGAAGTGGGTATCGGTAGACCATCAACCTATGCTTCCACAATTAAAATTTTAAAAGATCGTAAATATGTCGATGATGAAAAAGGTATTTTAACTAGCACTGATCAAGGTAAGAAAACCGCGCATGTGTTAGATAAATATTTCCCTGATATTATCGATGCGAAATATACCGCTCAAATGGAAGCTAAACTCGATAGTGTTCAAGAAGGTGTGGAATCTCGTGTAAAGACTCTTTCTAAATTCTATAAAGAATTTTCTAAAGAATTAGATCACGCTAGTAAAATCATGTATATCGATGAAGAAATTCCCACTGGTGAAATGTGCCCAGAATGTGGCAAGCCTCTCGTTTATAAAAAAGGAGCCAATGGCGATTTTATCGGATGTAGCAATTTCCCAACTTGTAAATACGTCAAGAAAGAACCTAAAGAAGTTGTTTATACTGGTGAAATGTGTCCAGAATGTGGACGACCATTAGTGGAAAGAAAAGACTCTAGAGGTAGAAAATTCGCGGCTTGTTCTGGTTTCCCAACTTGTCGATATATCCAACAAGAAAAACAGGAAGTAGAAGAAGTAGCGGTCAAATCATGTCCAAAATGTGGTGGAGATTTAATTAGGAAAAAAGGCAAGTATGGTTACTTCCTTGGATGTCGTAATTATCCAACCTGTGGATATATGGAAAGAATAGTGAAAAAGAGACGGAAATAATTTCCGTTTTTCTTTTAGAAAATATAGAATAAGATTATGAATAAACAAACCAGAGAGTTTTTAGATCATTTAGCATACGATAGAAGGTTTTCTCCTAAAACAGTTCAAAGTTATCAATTCGATATTGAAAAGTTTTTTGATTTTCTCTTAAAAGAAGGGACATTAATGGATGAAGTAGATGTTATTGTCATCCGTAATTTCTTAACTGATGAACTAAATAACGGCATCAGCAAGAGAAGCTGCAAAAGAAGACTATCCTCTTTAAGGCATTTTTATTCATATTTGGTGGACCATAAGTATGTGAAGGATAATCCATTCTTATTAATGTCCGCACCAAAAATTGAGAAAAAATATCCTCATGCTTTATATAAAGATCAAGTTCAGGAAATATTAAGTGAAAACGCCAAAAGAACTGATCCTTTAGCCTTAAGAGATCAAGCGATTCTTTGCTTACTTTATTACTGTGGTTTACGTGCTAATGAATTAGTGACTTTAAATGTTCAAGATGTTGACTTAATTAATCGTAAAGTAGTGGTCTTTGGAAAAGGCTCTAAAGAGAGAATTGTGCCTTTCACTATCGAGTGTCGAGACACCGTTAAAAAATATATT
>JAFRPF010000001.1 GCA_017429285.1 Bacilli bacterium | reverse complement strand
GCAAAAATAAGACTAGGTTGGGATAATAATTCCATTAATTTTTTAGAAGTTATTGACGAATTAACTAAAGCGGGTGTCGACATGATTGCGATTCACGCTAGAACGAAAAAAGAACTTTACTTAGGAACTCCCCATTTTGAGTTATTAAAAGATTTAAGAAGCAAAATGAAAGTTCCACTAGTGGTTTCTGGCAACATATTTACTTTAGATGATGCTATAAGTGCAATTGAAATAACTGGTGCTGATGCTGTTATGGTGGCTAGAGGTGCAGTTGGTAACCCTTATTTGTTAAAACAAATAGATAATTACTTTAAAACTGGAGAAAGATTGCCTGACCCTTCTTTAAAAGAACAACTTAAATGGTGTAAAACTCTTGGTGAAGAAGTAGCAAAAGATAAAGGTGAAATAAGAGGAATGAGAATTTATCGTTCTATTGCTCCAAAATTTTTAATTAATTTTCAGAACGCAAAATATTATCGTAGTAAATTAGCGAGTGAATTAACTGATCTCAATTCACTTTACGCAATATTAAAAGAAATCGCTGTGGCGAATGATATTGAATTTTGAGTTTCTAAATTCAATTGATTCATATATACTAGTTAAGGCAAAGAGGTAGATAACATGGATAACAAAGTTACATTAAACGATCAAGAACAAGCTAGAAGAGATAAATTACCTAAGTATAAAGAATTAGGTGTTGATCCTTTTGGCAAAGCTTATAAAGTTACTCATCATGTGAGTGATATTAGAAGCCTTTGCAATAAAAAATCTGCGAAGTCATTAGATAAGATGAATCTAATTGTTTCTGTTGCGGGTAGATTAATGTCTATTAGAAGAATGGGTAAAGCTTCATTTGTTAATTTACAAGATAAAACAGGTAATATCCAAGCTTATATTGGTATAGACGTTGTAGGTAAAAAAGCCTATGAGGTTTTTAGATTAGCAGATTTAGGTGATATCGTCGGTTTAAAGGGTCGTGTTATGATGACCAGAACTGGTGAATTAACTATTCGTGTTGAAAAATACACTCACTTAACCAAATGTTTACATCCATTACCAGAAAAATTCCATGGTTTAACTGACGTAGAAGAAAGAAGCAGAAGAAGATACCTTGATTTGATTGTTAATGAAGAACCAAGAAAGGTAGCTTTTGCTAGACCTCGTATCATTAGAGAAATCCAAAAATTCCTTGATAGCAATGATTTCGTCGAAGTTGAAACATCAATCTTAAATCCAATTTTAGGTGGAGCTTCAGCAAGACCATTTATTACCCATCACAATACCTTAGATAAGGACTTTTACCTTAGAATTGCGACAGAATTGAACTTAAAACGTCTAATTGTTGGCGGCATGGAAAGAGTTTATGAAATCGGTAGAATGTTTAGAAACGAAGGTATGGACGCAAGCCATAACCCAGAATTTACTTCTATTGAAATTTATCAAGCTTTCTCTGATTTAAGAGGTATCGGTGCTTTAACCGAAAAAATGATTCGTACAGTCGCTAAAAACGTGACTGGATCCGCGATTGTTAAGTATCAAGATAAAGAAATTGATTTCAAATCTCCATTCAGATGGGTTTCAATGAACGATTTAATCAAAGAAAAGACTGGAATTGACTTCTCTAAAATCACTTCTTTTGAAGAAGCTAAGTCTTTAGCTGATAAATACGAGATTCACCTTGATAAATTCAAGAATACTGTAGGTTATGTAATGAATGAATTCTTTGAAGAGTTATGTCAAGATGATTTAATTCAACCAACATTTGTTTATTCCTACCCAATTGAAGTATCTCCTTTAACCAAAAAAGGTAAAGATCCACGCTTCACTGAAAGATTTGAATTATTTGTGAATGGTAGGGAACTCGCTAATGCTTATAGCGAACTTAATGACCCAATTGATCAAAGACAGAGATTTTTGGATCAACTAAAAGCTAAAGAACTTGGTGACGAGGAAGCTAGCGATATGGACGTCGACTTCATTGAAGCTCTTGAATACGGCATGGCTCCAACCGGTGGTGTTGGTATGGGTATTGATCGTTTAACTATGTTATTAACTAACCAAGCTCAAATTAGGGAAGTTATCTTATTCCCAACTATGAGAGATAAATAATAAAGAGGAATCAGTTGATTCCTTTTTTCTTACATTTCCTATAAAATCTATAACATATGATGGAAAAGATACATTTATCTGATCATTTTACTTTTCGAAAGATATTTAGATTTACGATATCTCCAATTTTAATGATGCTATTTACATCTATTTATTGGATTGTTGATGGCTTTTTTATTTCTAATTATGTGGGCAGCTCTGCTTTTGCAGGAGTCAATTTAATCTTTCCAGTCATCATGATTGTGGCTTGTGTTGGCTTTATGTTTGGCAGTGGCGGTGCCGCCTATGTTAGTAAAAAACTTGGAGAACAAGATAAAGAAGGTGCTAATCGGGCTTTTACGTTAATAACAATCTCCACATTTGTTATTGGTTTGATATTAACAGGCATATTTTTCTTTTTAGTTAGACCTATTGCTCAAGCTTTTGCTTCGATTAATTCTATAGAAACCACAAAAGAGATGATAGATTCGGCTACCCTTTATGGCCGAATTATGATTGGTGGAATTTCTTTATATATCATGCAAGGATATTTTCATCCTTTCTTTTCTGTTAATGAAAAAAGCTTTCATGGATTCTTATTTACTTTGGTTTCCGGTTTAACAAATATGCTTTTAGATTATCTATTAATCGGAGTAGCGAAATTAAATGTTGCTGGTGCAGCTATTGCATCATTAAGTGGTATGTTAATTTCTTTTGTTGGGCCATTAATTTATTTTTCTTTTGGTAGGAATCATTTAATTCATTTATCTAGACCCGCAAAAGATCTAAAAATTGTTTTAAAAGCTGCGATTAATGGTAGTAGTGAATTTGCGAGTAATGTCGCAGGTTCGATTATCAATATAGTCTTTAATATTCAACTACTAAAATACCTCGGCGAAAATGGTGTTTCCGCTTATGGAATTATCGCTTATGTCTGTTTCGTGTTCTTTGCTATTTTTATTGGATATTCTGTTGGAATTGCTCCGGTCATCGGATACAACTATGGAGCGAAAAACCATGCAGAACTGACCAATATTTTAAGAAAAAGCCTAATTATTGTGGGAATTGTTGGAATAGTTATGACTACTTCTTCAATATTTTTATCTAATCCATTTAGCTATATATTTGCTAATGATTATCCAGAGCTTCATAAACTTACTTCAAAGGCGATGATGATATATTCTTTCTGCTATTTATTTGCCGGTTTTTCAATGTTTGGTTCTGCCTTTTTTACCGCGCTTAGCAATGGATTAATATCATTACTCATATCATTTTGTAGAACATTAGTTTTTCAACTTATTGCGGTATTTGTTTTACCTTTAATTATGGGTGTGGATGGAATTTGGGTTTCCATTATTGTTGCGGAATTCTTATCTATGGCTATGACAATGACATTTATGTTTATTTATCAACATAGATATGGCTATCAAATATTTCCCAAACGTGAAATAAACACAATTTAAATTGAATTGTCTCATATATGCACATACGTGCTTGCTAAACAAATATCTAATATGTATAATACATAATGCTTTTATATAAGCAGACTCTCTGCTATTAGCGATTAATAGCCAGAAGACCATAGGGAGGTATGAAAATGCGCAAATACGAAATTATGTACATTTTAAAAGCCAACTTAGACGAAGAAGGTCGTAAAGCTGAACAAGAAAAATTAGCCGCTTTGTTAACAAAGAATGGTGCTAAAATCGAAAAAGTCGATGAAAAGTTCGGATTACGTGACCTCGCGTATCCAATTGATGATGAAACAAAAGGATATTATGTCGTCCTCAAAGTTAGTGCTGAGCAAGTCGCTCTTTACGAATTCAACCGTAAAGTGAGACATAATGCGAATGTCTTAAGATTCTTAATCGTCGCCGATCAAGAATAAGGAGGATAATCTTTAATGATTAATCATGTAGTTTTAGTGGGTCGTTTAACTCGCGATCCAGAACTAAGAAGATCCAATTCTGGTACATCAGTTTGTTCATTTACCATCGCTGTTGATAATCGTGGAAAAAATCCAGATGGTAGTAAAACCGCAAGTTTTATTAACTGCACCGTGTTTCAACAAAACGCTGATAATTTAACAAAATTCATGAGAAAAGGATCATTGGTGGGCGTCGATGGCCGTCTAAATCAACGCAGTTTCCAACGTCAAGATGGAACCAAAGGTTCTGTCATCGAAGTTATCTGTGATAGCGTCGAATTCTTGGGTCCAAAAGCTCAAGGTGCAGGTGAAGAACAAATCACATTTGAAAGTGATGTTCCAAATACCGCTGATGAAGGAAAAAATCTTGATTCATTAGACTTGCCAGATGATGATCTTCCATTCTAATAAGAAAGGAAAATAAAAATGGCATTTAGAAAAGTTAGACCACACAAAAAAGTCTGTGTGTTTTGCAAAAACAAATCAAAATTCATTGATTATAAAGATATTGAAACTTTAAAGACCATGATTACTCCAAATGGAAAAATTTCTCCACGTAGAGGAACTGGTACTTGTGCTAAACATCAAAGAGAATTAGCCGTCGCGATTAAACGTGCGAGAACAATGGCTCTTCTCCCATATGTTGAAGATTAATAATTTGTTCAATGTCAATTAAGTCGTCCATATAGGACGGCTTTTTTGTTATAATGAATCGGGAGTAAAACTATGTTTAACAAAAAATCACAACAAAGAAATAGATGCCAATTATATGGTGGGCAAGGAAAGAAAGGCTATGATTGGTGGTGGCATTCTTTTACAGCCTATAACGCAAAAACAGGTGAACCACGCCCATTCTTTTTAGAATTCTTTTTAATCAATCCAAAAAGAGGTGGAGAAGAACCCGTATTTGGTCAATTAAAAGAAAATCAAGAAGCCGGTATCAAACCATCATACCTAATGGTCAAAATCGGCTACTGGGGGAAAGGTGCTAAGCAACTCCATCGTTTCTTTGGCTGGAAAAAGATAAAAGTTAATTATAAAGCACCATTTTCAATAAGCGCGGATGATTGTTGTTTAGATGAGTATCAAAGTAGAGGAAATATTTCCATTTCTAAAGAAGAATCGGAGAAACATCCTGAATATATGTGCGATTATGGTTCCATTTCATGGGATTTAAAAATAGAAAAAGATATCGCTTTTAATGTTGGTTATGGAGCGGGGTGGCTATTTAGACATCTTCAACTTTTTGAAATGTTTTGGCACGCTGAAGGAATGAAATCTAGATTCTCAGGTACAATAATCGCGGACGGTGAAGAATACATTGTTAGAAAAGAAGATAGCTATGGCTATTCCGATAAGAACTGGGGTAAAGATTTTACATCTCCTTGGGTTTGGTTATCTAGCAACAATATGGTAAGTAATATCACTAATAAAAAGCTAGAAAACAGTGTCTTTGATATCGGTGGTGGCCGTCCTAAAGTTGGATTTATTGCCTTAGAAGGCAAATTACTAAGTGCTTTCTACTATGAAGGTAAATGCTATGAATTTAATTTCTCTAAATTCTGGACAAATACTAGAACAAAATTTGATTGTTATGAAACAGATACACATATAGTGTGGCATGTCGAACAGAAGACTTGGAATAATAAAATGATCACTGATATAACTTGTTTAAAAGAGGATATGCTTCTTGTTAATTATGAAGCCCCAAACGGAAAGAAATTACATAACCGTTTATTTAATGGTGGTAATGGTGTGGGGCGGATTCAACTATTTCATAAAGGCAAACTTATCGATGATATTAATGTCTATAATGTTGGTTGTGAATATGGAGAATATGGACCATCGACCATCTCTTATAAAAAATGATAAGCAAGATGTTTTCCTATAAACTAAATTGCTTTCAGCTTAATAATGGGCGATATTTAACAAATAATAATTTATTCGATTGCATCAAGATTTTATTTTAAATAATTTAAAATAGATATTTTTCTATTTAAACTAAGGCTATGATAAAAGTATTAAAGGCAGGTATTTAAAATGCAAAAAATTAAACTTCTATTAATGATTTCATTAAGTGCTTCATTAGGTTTAGTGGGATGTAAAAATAAAAAATCATCATCCTCCGAAAGTTCAGAACCTGAAGTAGTAGATTCTAATGTCATAAGTGCAGAGGCTTATAAAGCTGAAATGACTGATCGCGGTTTCTTTATTCACCAGAATGTTACTTATTCTGGTACAGCCGCTATGGGAATGTATGAAGCTCCATTAATTACAAAAATTGCTGATAATGTTGTGGAATCATCTTTCGGCGACACCGAAACACCTAGTAACTCCTTCAAGTTCGATTATTCTACTTTATCAGAGGGAAAGGTTTATACTCAGGCTTACACTGTGGAACCAGGTGGAGATTTTTACGGAGGAGATTATAAATGTGGCATGTTTGATGTTGGTGAAATAAGCACTGAATCATCATATATTCTTGTCGTAGGTTTCGACAAAATTTCCTATGACGAAGCAACAAAAACGTATAATCTTATCGAACCAGTTACAGTAGGCGTTGGCCATGATGAAATGTTAATTAACGAACTTTCTTATCAATTCATAAATGGTAAACTAGATTCATATAAAGCTAAATTCGGTCCTAAGGATCAACCTATGATGGGTATGAATGCTGAATTAAAAGCTATTAATCGTGGCACAACAACAGCTAGTTTCCCACTTATTAAACATGTCAATTCAGGCACATTTAATGACTGGGTCTCTAAATATACAAAATTCCAATTTGAATCAAATGTCACTCTTGAAATAGAGTCCAATATTGGTGGGGAAGTAACTCAACGTGTTGTTAAATTTGATAATGATAAGATTGACGAATTAATTTGTGATAAAGACGGAGAACAAATTGATCATAATTATTACAAATTTGATAAAGACAGTTATAAAGAAGACACTCATGAAATTGACTTTGATGTTTATTACTTCTCTGAAAGTACACAAGAATGGTACACGATACCTAGCAGTGGAGACTATTTAAATGTCGTTAAATTTAGAGCGGAACTTCTCGATTTCTCTTTTAATCAATTCAATTTCGATAAAGATAATGGAGTTTATAATCTAAAAGAAGATACAGCTTATACAAAAAACACCACAGACTATGTTTGTAAAGAATACCAAATCGCATTCTTATATAATGAACTTCAGTCATATTCATATGTTTCTTATGAAGCAGGATTTGTAGGCGAAGAAGATCATATCTATTCAGTCTCAGTGAAAGTCAAAAATATTGGCTCAACAAGTGTTACTCTTCCAGATATCGAATAACTTAGTTACAAACACTATAAAGTCGTCCTTTGTGGCGACTTTTTTGATACAATAACGACATGAATAATATTCAAGAGTATTTATTATCACAAGCTGATCAAAAATATCGTGACTTTACTTTGCCTTTAATTCCTAATGTTGATGAGAAGACATTTATTGGGGTTCGTCTTCCAATTCTTAAGAAATACGCGAAAGAATTAGATATAAAAGATAAAGAAGAATTCTTAGATTGTTTACCTCATAAATATCATGAGGAAAACGTCTTACATGCGTTTATTCTTTCAAATATAAAAGATTATGATGAATTTATTAAAAGAGTGGATTCTTTTCTTCCTTATGTTAGTAATTGGTTGGTATGCGATACGATATGTAATAAACACTTATATAAACATTTAGATAAATTAATTAAAGAAATTTATGTTTGGCTGAAAAGCAAAGAAATATATCGAGTTAGATACGCGGTTAAATGTTTAATGAATTATTACTTAGGTGATGAATTTAAAGAAGAACACTTATTAAAAGTCCAAGAAATAAAAGCCGATGATTACTATGTCATGATGGTGGTAGCGTGGTATCTCGCTACTGGATTAGCGAAAAATTATGATTTGTTCATTAAAGCTATAGAAGAAAAAAGATTTGATAAAATCACTCACAATAAGGCTATTCAAAAAGCCGTTGAATCATATCGTGTAAGCGAAGAACATAAGGTTTATTTAAAAAGTTTAAAAATAAAATAAAAAAGTATCCCAATATTTATATTTAATTTATAATTTGTTTGTCAAAGGTGGAGATGTACGTCCTCTGCGATAGAAATATTGGAGAGCAAACGTCAGCGTACGACCACGGCGCACCTTAATAGGTGGTACACAGCGATCCAGGAGCGCGCTGACCTGGTTGACAAACAATTAGTGACTCGAAATGAGTCATTTTTTGTTATTTGTATTTTATATTTATAAATAAATGGTTATAATAGGCATAAAGAATATACCGAAAGGAATTTAAAGGTATGAAATATATTACCGTATCAGAAGCCTCTAAAAAGTTTGGAATTAACGAAAGAAGAGTGAGATCTCTTTTAAAAGAGAAACGCATTGAAGGTGCGATATTACAAGGACATAAATATTTAATTCCAGAAAATGCCGTTAAACCTTTAGACCGTCGTATTAAAGGACAAAGATTATTTGAAGATTCACCATTAAAGGGAATAAACATCGATTTTACAAATTATCGTAAACAATATCCGAGTGATGATGGATATTTTGGTCGTTATGGTGGTGCTTATTTGCCTAGTAATTTAAAGAAGGCAATGGATGAAATTTATTATGGTTATCAAACAATTGCTAAATCTTCAAAATTTATTTCTGAATTAAGAGAAATTAGAAAGAATTATCAAGGCAGACCCACACCTATATATCACTGCCAAAACCTTTCTAATTATTTAGGTCGCGTCCAAATATATTTAAAAAGAGAAGATCTTAATCATGGTGGGGCTCATAAATTAAATAATGCGATGGGACAAGCACTATTAGCAAAGTATTTAGGTAAAAAGAAATTGATTGCGGAAACAGGTGCTGGATCTCATGGTACCGCCGTGGCTATGGCGGCAGCCTATTTCGGTTTAGAGTGTGAAATATACATGGGCGAAGTAGATATGGAAAAACAAGCACCGAATGTTTCTAGAATAAAGATGCTTGGCGCGAAAGTAATTCCAGTTAAACATGGCACTAAGACGTTAAAAGAAGCAGTAGATGCTGCTTTTGAAGCTTATGCTAAAGAATATAAAACAGCTTTTTATGTTATTGGAAGTGCGGTTGGACCTCATCCATATCCATTAATGGTGAGAGATTTCCAAGAAGTTATCGGAAGAGAAGCGAAAGAACAATTCTTAGAAATGACTGGTGAATTACCAGATATTGTTACCGCTTGTGTCGGTGGTGGTTCTAACGCTATTGGAATGTTTGAAGCATTTTTAAATGAACCAGTTAATATCGTGGGTGTAGAAGCGATGGGAAAAGGTGAAGAACCTGGAAAAAATAGCGCCACTATGACTTTAGGAAAAGAAATGGTATTACATGGATTTAATTCTTTAGTGTTACAAAATAAAGACGGTACTCCTGGTGATGCTTATAGCATTGCAAGTGGACTTGATTATCCAGGGGTCGGTCCAGAACATGCTTTCTTAAAAGAAGTTGGTAGAGTGAAATATGAATATGTGACAGACGATGAAGCCGCTGAAGCTTTCTTCCTTTTATCTAGATTAGAAGGTATTATTCCGGCGATCGAATCATCCCATGCTTTAGCTTATGCCATTAAATGTGCTAGAAATATGAAAAGCGGATCAATTTTAGTTAATCTAAGTGGACGTGGTGATAAAGACATAGACTTTATGCTTAAAAAATATCCACATATGTTTAAATAAAACAATTATAAAAGTTAAAACGTATTAGTAAAAATGTTGATTAGATAAAAACTACTTGCTATATTACAAGTAGGAGATTTTATTATGAAAAACAAATTAACGATTGGAGTATCGATTCTTTCCCTATTTTTATTAGTGGGTTGTACTCCGAAAAAAGGTAGTAGCTCTAAACAGGAAGAAAGCACGCCCGAAACTAGTCAAGCGGAGAATGATGATGCGAGATTATTTAAAAAAGCTGGCGATCAAATGCTTCAACTTGCTAAAGCAAAAATGCCGCAAAATCCTTCCCCAGTTCATAAAGGATGGCAGCCTGCGTCTGCGGATAGTTTGGCTTTTGAACTTCGACAACCAGGTATCTATTTCTATCTAACAGGTACTGTTATGGATAGGGCTAATTACGATATGACCGCTAAACCTATTTACTTTAATGGTGAATTTAATGTGAAGATGGGTTCGCAAACTTCATATATGGCATTAGAAGTTGACATGAAATCTTCTTTAGACAAAGTAAATGGTAAAATGTTCTTCTCTGGATATCAAAAGAGTAAACAAGGCCAAAGCAAAGAAGAAACCACAGAACACTATAGTCCTTTATTCTATGAAATCGGTTACGATTTTGCTAATGAAGAAGTAAAAGATTTCAAATATTATCAGAAATCCGATTCTGAGACCATCATTTATTTTGAATATGACAAAGCAAGCGATGAAGGAAGATATTATTACGTCTTTGAAGATGATACCTCTGACGATGGTAATAGACTCAGAAGTGAATACAACGCTCGCAAGAGTGCTTTTGATGCAGAGTTAGAACAAAAGACAGTGGCGACAGGCGAACTTAATAAACAATGTTGCTTATCTTTCTGCGATACTCAGGCATACGTTAATACCGTATTCGGTAATGAAGGTATGGAACTTATTTATATCGGAGAATAGAACTAATTTAAGATTAAATTATAATTATAATAACCAAAGAACCTCTTTCGTAAATGACACGTTAAGAGGTTTTCTTAATCATTTAATAAATAATTTGATAATATTTTTTATATGAAATATGAAGAAGTTTCCTGGTTTAGTGAAAGATTAAATCGTCATATGAATATCAAGATATATGGGCATTATGGGGTTCCCGTGATTGCTTTTCCGTGCTTAGGAAAACAAAGCGATGATTTTTATAATAACGGGATGATTGATGTTTTATCTCCTTTTATCGAAGGTGGAAGAATGAAACTATTCTGTTTAGATTCTAATGATGATGAGACAATTAATTCATCAAGTTGGGATAAAGCCCAGTGCGGTTATAAATTTGAGATGTATCACCAATATCTAGTTAATGAAGCGATGCCACTTATCTATGATAAACAAGGTGGATTTTGTATGCCTTATCTTATCGGTATGTCGATGGGTGGGACACATGCTTCCAATAACTTCTTTAGAAGACCTGATTTATTCGCTGGTTTTATCGCTTTAAGTGCGGAATATAGTATCGGCAATTATTTCCATTATATGGATGAAAACATTTATAACAATTCACCCACTCATTATTTAGCTAATATGCCTAAGGATCATTACTATATAGATTTATATAATCAAAGAAAGATGATTTCAGTAGTGGGTGAAGGAGCGTATGAATATTTGGTTATCGAATCAAATTATGAATTAAGAAATATCGCTGACGAAAAAGGAATTAATATTGAATTTCATTTCTGGGATCATAATAGTATCCACGATTGGCCAAGTTGGAAATATCAACTGCCGATATTTTTAGAGAAAATATTATAAAATTGTGAAATAATAATCATATGGAAATTACTAAAGTAATCATTGAACTATTAGTTGGCTTAGTGGTCTTTGTCACCGGCATGAACATGATGTCCCATGGCTTAAAGGATAGCGCGGGCAAATCGATTAGAAAATTATTTAAGAAGATTAAAAATAAACGTTTAGTTGCCGCAGGTATAGGAGCTGGAACAACCGCTATTATCCAATCAAGTGGTGCTACTACTGTGATGGTAGTTGGCTTTTTAAGCGCTGGAGCTTTAACATTCGTTCAAGGTTTCTCCGTGATGCTTGGAGCATTCTTAGGAACTACTGTTACTGGTTTATTAGTTTCATTATCCTCTTTCTCATTTTCGATATTTTTAATGGCGATGGCCTTTGTTGGTTTCATCCTTGGTTTCTTTAAATCAACCACGATTAAAAGTGTAGGTGAGATATTTGTCGGTTTTGGTATTCTCTTCTTTGGTTTAGAAGCTATGAAAGGCGCTTTTAATAATGAAACTATTCAAAACGCTTTAGTGAGTTTTATCTCTTCAATTAACTTCCCATTACTGCTGATGGTTATTGGCGCTTTATTAACCGCGATTACTCAATCTAGTAGCGCGACTAATGGTATTGTAATCGTGATGGTGGGCGCTAATTCATCCTTATTACCTTCTGGTTTTTATTTAGTGTTAGGTGCCACAATTGGTGCTTTGATGCCGACTATTTTAGCAGCGGTTAAAAGCGATATTTTAGCGAAAAGAGTGACCTATTCAACCGTGATTTGCCGTGTTTTTGGGGCTTTAATTGGTACTTTAATCATCTGGGCGGTATCTAAACCTTTGTTCAATTTCATCTATAGTTTGAACATGAGCGTTGGACTTGTTTTAGCTCTCTTTACAGTTATCTATAATTTGATTTATATTGCCATCATGCTTCCATTAGTTACACCAGTGGAGAAGTTAGCAAATAAGTTATTTAAAGACCGTGAACAAGAAAAGAAAATGCAGTCACTACATTTCATCAATAACAATTTATTAAACACTCCTTCTATTGCCATGATTCAGGTGAAAAAAGAAATTGAATCGATGTTTCAAATGGCGAAGTCTAATACATTTTTAGGCCTAGATTGTATTTTTAATAAAGACTTATCGAAAGCCAAAGAAATTGAAGATCGAGAAGAAACAATCGACTTTATTAATAATGAGATTAGTAAATATCTAATTCTTCTATCTTCCAAAGCGAATATTGATGATAACCAAAGAATTGGATCTTATTATCATGTCATCAACGATATCGAAAGAATTGGTGATCACGCTTATAACTTTTTAGAGATGGACAGAAAACTTCAAAATGAAGAATTGGCTTTTTCCGATGTCGCTAAAAAAGAGTTTGAATCGTTTATCGATATCTTAAAAAAGATGTTTGATGTCGCTAACAAAGCATTCAATGATGGTGATATATCAGATTTAGATACACTAAAATCTCTAGAAGAAGAAACCGATATTTTAAAAGATAAATTAGCAGACGCTCATTTTGAAAGAATTAAGAAGAAAGAGTGCAAGATGGTTCTTTCTCCTTTTCACTCAAATCTATTAAGTGAGTTAGAAAGAGTAGCGGACCACTTAACAAATATTGGTTATTCGATTATCTCACCAACTGGTGATGATATCGCTCATAACAAAAAGATAATTTCTGACGATATTTTATAATCATCCTTCAGGGTGATTTTTATTTATATAAAAGAATTATTGATTTTTCAAAATAAAAGTCCATAATTTCTATTTGTTTATGGTTGCAACATTAATTATTTCCATTATTACCTTTATATTAGTGACTATATCAATCATCTTCTTTCCGAAAATAAGAATAGGGAAGATTAAATTAGATACATATTGGATGATCACTTTATTAAGTGCAATTATCCTTATTTCTTTTTCTTTATCACCAATTCAAGAAGTATTTAAACAACTAACGTCAAATAGTGCGATTAATCCTTTAAAGATATTAGTGTTATTTTTCTCAATGACAATCCTATCCATCTATTTAGATGAAATTGGCCTATTCCACTTCCTAGCGGTGAAAGCCACAAAGATTGCTAAAAACAATCAGTTAGTTTTATTTTTTATCTTTTATTTGCTAACTTCTATCCTTACTATTTTCACATCTAATGACATAGTCATATTGACATTAACCCCATTTATTTGTTTCTTTGCAAAGAACACAAAAATTAATCCATTACCATATTTAATCGCTGAATTTGCCGCGGCCAATACCTGGTCGATGATGTTTATTATTGGTAATCCCACAAATATATATTTAGCCACTAGTGCTGGTATAGGTTTTATCGACTATTTTAAAGTGATGTGGTTACCAACAATATTTGCGGGTTTGACAGAATTATTTATTGTCTTTTTGTTATTTAGAAAACAACTAAAAACCCCAATAGAAGTAACAGATGAAGATTATAAAATTGAATCCAAATTAGACTTAATTATTGGTATATCTATCTTATTTATTTGTCTGGTTTTTCTAGTGATATCTAGTTATATCAATATCGAGATGTGGCTTATATCTTTAAGCTCAGCGACTATTCTATTATTAGTAGCGTTAATCATAAGATTAATCACTCATAAACACTGGGAATATTTATCATGTTCATTTAAAAGATTACCTTATCCACTTATTCCATTTTTCTTATCGATGTTTGTGATTGTTGTCGCACTTAATTATCAAGGCATATCTTTACAAATATCGAAGTTTTTAAATCAAGGTAGCCCAATATGGGTTTATGGTTATTCTTCTTTATTAGCCTCAAACTTAATTAACAATATTCCGATGAGTATTTTGTTTTCTAATTTACCAAATGGTTTAGAAGGTTTGGCTTATAATAAAGCTATCTTTGGTAGCGTGATCGGAAGTAATATCGGTGCCTTTTTAACTCCGATTGGTGCGTTAGCAGGAATTATGTTTTCATCATTACTAAATAAATTTGATGTGAAATATTCATTTATTGATTTTGTGAAATATGGATTAATTATCGCTATTCCAACCGCTTCGATGGCGTTATTAGGTTTATTCGTGATTACTTTATAACCCTTTATGCTCTTTAGAGAAATATTTCTCTATCTTTCTTTAAAAAGTATTTATTATAAAATTCAATTCATTTATAATGAAACCGGTATACGTTTATGGGTAAAAAAATTAGAACTATCAAAGTATTATCATTTATCTTAATCTTGCTACAAGTTGCTGTTATTGCAACATTTGTAGTTTTCTATTTCACCAATTTATTCCATTTTGCAGAATTTATTGAACCTCAATGGGTGATTTTAGGTGCATCTATTTTTGTTTTCATCGATTGCATTTATGTCTGGATTATTTCTGCGACTATCGCTTCGCTTAGACATAAGACTGATTTACATGCTGCAGAAGTTATCGGTAGTGACGTTCAAGAAGCTTATAACTTTGCGATGATCGGTTTAGCGGTTACTGATAAAAACGATAATGTCCTTTGGACAAATGATTTATTTAAAGAAAGACATATCGATATTATTGACACTAACATTTTAGAGTGGCAACCAGAGCTCGTCGCTCTTAAAGATGTTAATTCCAATATGTCTGGTGATAAAGAATGTAAGATTAAAGTTAATTCTAGAACTTATTCCGTCAAACTTCTTATCGAAGCGGGTTTATGGATTTTTAAAGATATTACTGATTATGAAGAAAGCTTTAATTATTCTCGTGAACAAGCTCCTGTTGTCGGTATTTTAATGATCGATAACTATGATGATGTCATTAGAGGCGATGACGACTTTAACGATACCGCGACAAAAGTTAAAAATAAAATTTTTGAGTTCTCACAAAAATACAACATCTTACTTAGACGTATTAAAGAAGATAGTTATTCCATGCTTTGTAATTATAAAAATTACTGTCGTATGCATGATGATAACTTCTCCATCATTGATGAAGTTAGACAAGTTAGTAGCGCTGCTGATATGCCATTAACTTTATCCATTGGTTTAGCTAGAGAATTCCCTGATGTTAATAAATTAAATGAATTAGCTAACGAAGCTTTACATATCGCTATGTCTCGTGGCGGTGACCAAGTGTGTGTCGCTGTTTACGGTAGTGAAATGGAATTCTATGGTGGTAAGAGCGAAGCTCAAGAGAGAAGAAATCGTGTTAAAGACCGTGTTTTGGCAGACTCTTTAATGAGTTTAATTAAAGGTTCCTCTAACGTTTTAGTTATGGGTCACACCAACATGGACATGGACGCCTTAGGCGCATGTTTAGGTATTAAAGCCATTGCCTCTAGACTCGAAAAGAAATGTCGTATCGTTATTGATTTAAAAGCTACAGAAGTGAAAACTAGAGCAGCATTTAACTCTTCCTTCTCTAAAGAAGAAATTGATGAAATTATGGTTGCTCCTTCTGGTGCGGAAGATTTGATTACTCCAAACACCTTATTAGTGGTTGTTGATGTCCATATTCCAAATATGGTCATGGCTCCAGATCTATTAGATAAATCTGCTAAAGTTGTTGTCATCGATCATCATAGACGTGGTGAAGAATATATCGATTCTCCAGTCTTTGACCATATTGATCCATCCGCTTCTTCAGCGAGTGAAATATTAGCAGAATTTATTAAATTCTGTTCTATCAACCCAAGAGTGAAACTTCCAGCCTCTTATGCGACTATTATGCTCTCTGGTATTATCCTTGATAGCAACCACTTCAAGAGCAGAGCCACTGGTTTAAAAACATTTGAAGCTTGTACAATTCTTAAAGAATATGGCGCTGATAATTCATTAGCGGATGATTTCTTAAAAGATGACTTTGAAGAATATAAAACCGTTTCTGAACTTGTTCAAAATCTTGAACACCCCGCTTATGGTGTAGTTTGTGCATTCTCTTCAGATAATGCTATTTACGAAGATTCTGAAATTTCTAAAGCCGCGAACTTATGTATGTCATTTAAAGGCAATAAAGTGTGCTTTGTTTGCGCTCATGTAAGTCCAAAGAAAATTAAAGTTTCCTGTCGTAGCGATGGATCTGTTAATGTTCAATTATTAGCTGAAAAACTTGGTGGTGGTGGACATTTCTCCAGTGCTGCTATTGTGTTCGATAACAGTAAAATTGAAGACGTTAAGGAAGCCATTTATAACGTTATTCAGAAACACTTAAACGAAGCGACAGCGGATGCTAGAAGTCGTAAATTTGAAATTGGAACTGAGGCCTAATTTATATGAAAGTTATCTTACTTAAAGATGTCAAAAATGTTGGCAAAAAAGATCAGACAGTAGAGGTCAGTGATGGCTATGCTGCTAACTTTTTATTACCTCGTAAATTAGCCGTTCAAGTCAGTAAAACAAGCACTCAAATATTGGCAAATCAAAAAGAACAAGAAAAGCAATTATTTGAGAAAAACCAAGCAGAAGCACGCTTAATTAGTGAAAAATTAGAGAAAATAACTTTAGAATTCACCCTTAAAAGTGGTAGTAACGGTAGATGTTTTGGTAATGTCTCATTAAAGCAAATTGAAGAAAAATTATTAAGTCAATATAGCATCACTATTGATAAGAGAAAATTTATCGATAAAGGACCTCTTGATTCATTTGGAATGTATCATTTAAAAATCGAATTATTTAAAGGTGTTATCGGTGTTATTAATGTTCACATTTCAGAGGAGGGTAAATAATGCAAAATACGTCACGCGCTAAAGTTGCAAAAGACTTTCCTTATAATGAAGAAGCTGAAAAAGCTGTTATCGGTAGTGTCTTATTAAGCAAAGATGCTTTATATACTGTTTTAGCTTCTGTAACTACTGAAGATTTTTATGTTCCTCGTCATCGTCGTATCATGGAAGCGATTACCGTCTTATTTAATAGAGGTGTTGATGTTGACACCTTAACGGTGGCTGAAGAATTATTAAACATGAAATCTCTCGAAGAGATTGGTGGAGTGGAATATTTACAAACTTGTTGTGATTCAATGGTGGCATTCGCTAATTTAGATCACTATATCGCTATTATCAATGATCAATCTTGCTTGAGAAAATTATTAGCGACAATTAGACAAATCGATAAACAATATCGCACTGAAGAAATTGAAAACATTAACGATTTCATTTTAAAGAGCGAAGAGATGATTAAAGATGCGACTGAAAAAAGAAGAATTTCTACTTTTAAGAAAACTGAACAAGTCGCTCAAGAAGTTCAAGAAATTATTAAAAACACCCGTGAACTCGGTGAAGATGATGTCACTGGTTTAAATACTGGTTATGAAGGTATCAATAAAAAGACTCAAGGCTTCCAAAGAAGCAATTTAATTATCTTAGCGGCCAGACCTGCTGTTGGTAAAACCGCTTTGGCTTTAAATTTTGCTTATAGAGCGGCGACTAGAGCGAAAGTTCCTGTGGCTATATTCTCATTAGAAATGGCTTCTGAATTATTAGTGACTCGTTTAATCGCTAGTGAATCATATATTCCTTTACAAGTTCTTTCCACTGGTAAATTAACTGGTGAACAAAGAATTAAATTAGGCGATGCTGTGAAACGTGTTGGTGGTGCTCCAATTTATATTGATGATACTCCAGGAAATAAATTGATGGACATCATCGCTAAGAGTAGAAAATTACAAGCTCAAGTTCCAGAATTAGGTCTAATCGTTGTCGACTATTTAGGCTTAGTTGAAACTTCTGGAAAAGGTAAAGGAAGCGATTCTAGACAAGAAGAAGTTCGTAAGATTTCTTTAGCCTTAAAACAATTAGCGATGGAACTAAAAGTTCCAGTTTTGGCTTTATCACAATTATCACGTGATGTTGAAAAACAAAGTAGAAAACCACAATTATCCGATTTAAGAGATTCTGGTTCTATTGAACAGGACGCTGACGTGGTTATGCTTTTGCATCGTGAAGACTATGGCAAAGAAAGTAAAAACACAGCCGGAAATAAGAAGATGTCGGAATTAACTGAAGAAGAAAGAGCAAAGCTCTCCTTTGGTCAAAAGCAACAGATGTTAGCGGAACAAATGCCTGGTGACGCTTCTTATGTTGATGTGATCATTGCTAAAAATAGAAATGGTCAAACCGGTAATGTCCCATTATTCTTCTATAAAGAATTTGGTAGATTTGATACTCCTCCTAAAGAATGGGAAGAGAAAATGAAAGAGATTTCTAACCAAATCACAGTTGATTAATATGTATTTTGATATTATGGCTAGTGGTTCTAAAGGAAACGCTAGTGTGGTTATCTATAAAAACACTGTAATCCTCATTGATATGGGGATTTCTTTTGAATTATTAGAGACACGTTTAAAAGAAATAAATTTATCAGTTAACGATATAACTGGAGCGATATTTACCCATAACCATAGTGATCATATTAGAGGTGTGAAGTTTTTATCACCAAAAAAGATGTATGCTTTAGAAGGTAATTTATCCTCATTAACCAATAAGATAAATATCTTTGAAACATTTAAAATTGGTGATATTGAAATAACTCCTTTAATGGTGTCTCATGACTCTATTAACCCTTGTGGGTATTTATTAAAAGGGGGAGAGGAAACTTTAGTTTATATCACTGATACTGGATATTTCTGTGAAGAGAATTTACCTTATATTAAAAACCCAACTTATTTGATTTTAGAATCAAATCACGACATTAAGATGCTACTTGCTACAAAAAGAACATATGAATTAAAAACTCGTATTCTTTCTGATGTTGGCCATCTATGTAATGAAGATAGTGCGATAGCGGCTTGTCAAATTGTTGGTGATAACACAAAAGAAATTGTTTTAGCTCATCTATCAGAAGAAGCTAATACTCCTGAACTTGCTCTTACTGCATATTTAAAAATATTTAAGCACTTCGGTATTGATATAAATAAATATAATGTGAGATGCGCTAATCAATGGAATTCTTTAATCGGAGGACATAAAGATGAAGATTAAAATCTATGCAATCGGTAAGATTAAAGAAAACTATTTAAAGGTCGGTATTAATGAATATCTAGAAAGAATTAAACCCTACTCAAATATAGAAATTATCGAAGTTAGCGATGAGCCAATAGTGGACAACCCTAAAGAATCCGATATTAAATTAGCTATTAATAATGAAGGCAAAAAAGTCCTTAAATTAATTAAAGAAAACGAATACTTAATTGGCCTTGATTTAAATAAAAAAGAACTAAATAGTGTAGAATTTGCGGATTTTTTGATCAAAAAGTTCGTTATCGGTGGTTCTAATATTTCATTCGTTATCGGAGGAAGTTATGGATTATCAGAGGAACTTAAAAATAGATGTAACGACTCTATTTCTTTAAGTAAGATGACATTCCTTCATCAGATGACTAGACTGATTTTACTTGAACAAATTTATCGCGCCTTTAAAATTAATAGAAACGAGACTTATCACAAATGATTTACGAAGAATTCAAACATCTAAAAGAAGTTAAGGATAATAATAATCCATTCTCCGCTCATTATTTTATAGATGATGCTGATTTTTATATTGAACCAGTCTTTTATACACAATTAAAAGGATTTAAAGATAGGCATCCTATAGAGTCTTATAATCGTATTATCGAAAGGATCATTGAAGTCGCTAAAAAGAATAAGAAAGTGGTTTTTGTGGGTAACTTTGAATATCCACAAACTGAAGTAGATGATTCATATATATTTTTAGAAATAACGGATATTACTGATCCACTTAAAATATTTGTTGAAGACAAATCCCGTGGCTCAGATTACGGGGATTAAAAAACGGTTCGATTGAACCGTTATTTTTTATTCCACAACTGGATTTAATTGTCTCATGGATAACCACATTGTTCTTAAGCCCATGAGAGCGATATATCCGATTCCCGCAGCAGCTGGCCAGATAAAGCCAAGGACCATGCCGAGGATTCCAGGAGCGGTATCAATCCACCAGGAGATCTTAATGGTGACCCAAATGTTTAGACCTCTATTTGGATTACGTTTACCACGTGTTAATAACCACATCATGAAGCCCATGAAGATACCTAAACCAACACAGATGCCCCAGTACATTCCAGAGGTTGTCCAGAAGTTAGATAGTTTTTGATCTAAATATGATCTATTAAAGACATTCTTCCAGTTTTCAAATGAAGCATTAACATAGTTAATATCTTTAAGATTTTCTTCCACATTAGTGGTGGTGGTATATGTCAACAATTCATTAAATTGAGTATGATTCCAATTTAAGCCAGTATATGTTGCACTTGCGGCGGCCTTACTTCTAAATTTGAAGATTTTGGAATACATACCAGTCTTATAAAGAATTAAATAAGAAGGAATATAATAACCAGAATGAACCTCAGCATTATATTTATCGGTGGAATCAAAACCTAAATAATTTAAATCCAAGGCTTTGATCATATCAGTAATACCGTTTTTAGCTTTACTAGTATATGGTCTATCAGAATAATAAACATTTAATACACGGTGGGTAACACCATTAACAGTAGCGTCATATGAATAGATAGGAGTTAAATCTTTATCGTCAAACCAAGTGTTTTCTAAAGTGACTCCATCGACTTTTCCAATAAGATTTTTTTCTTCCACTTTAAATTCATATTTTTGTGCCTTTAAAGCCACACCACATGAGACTAATGCTTGGTCATAGTCATATTTATAACCACTGACAAAGGATGCACCATATGTTTTACTTTGAGTGGTCATAATAGGGATAATTGGTAGGAATGTTCCTACGATAAATAAGATGACTGCGATCCACCAAGGGGAATTTTTCGCGCCATCGATTGCAGCTTCATTAGAGATTAAGCCGGCAAATAGATTTCTGATATTTCTTTTATTTTCTGGTTTCATATTTTTCTTCCGTTCGCTTGTTAATTGTATTGTAATAAGGACTATTTTTCAAATAGTTTAACAATAAATAGTTTTTATAATGCTTGAAAAGTGCTATATTTATCTCGCAACTTTTTGCTAACACATGGGGTCGTATTGGATTCGACAGAGATGTGCTAGGCTCTAACTGCAGTCGAGCGATGACGTTATCATCAAAACAAAAATAACTGACAACAGTTATATGAGAGCTCCTAGAGCTCAATCTCTCTGCTTAGCATAATTGCTCCCGACATAGGATTCCGGTTTCTTTAAATCGGGCAGAGCATCCCCCAAGGTTTTAGCCTTTCACGCTTGGTAGGGGTGTCATACCAAAAGGATAGGTTATAGGAGTGGACTTGTTACTTTTAACCGAAATATAGAAAGTCTCGCGTATTCTAGTGAGTCGATATACGAATATACGTTAAACCACAATATCGTCTAAACTGTAGATGTTATTGAAGAGCCATCCCTGGACAGGGTTTCGACACCCTCGACTCCACCAAAATGAATATTATGCCACTTAATATAAGTGGTATTTTATTTATATTTTTTATAAAATGATTATTAGTTTATGAAAGATGCGATTATATTAATCCCTAGTTATGAACCAGATGAACTACTTATAAAAGTAGTGGATGAATTAATTAACGATGATTTTAACATCTTAGTGGTTAATGATGGTTCAGGAAAAGAATTTGAACCAATTTTTGATCAAATTAAAGATAAGGTTAAATACCTTTCCTTTGAAAAGAATAAAGGTAAAGGTGCGGCGATGAAATATGGATATAAAGAATTATTAAATTTTTATCCTGAGGCGAAATATGTCATTACCGTTGATGGGGATGGACAGCATTCTTTAAAAGATATCAATCGTATTTACGATAAATTAGTGGAAACTGACCAATTAGTGTTTGGGGTGAGAAGCTTTGGAAAGGATGTTCCTTTTAGAAGTAAATTTGGAAATTATTTTTCCAAAACCACAAGGTCTTTACTAACCAAACAATATATTCAAGATGATCAATGTGGATTAAGAGGATTCCCGATTAGATATTTACCAGATTTAATAAAAATTAAAGGTAATAGATATGAATATGAGATGAACCAAGTAGTGAGAATTCAACTCATGCAGGCTTCTTTATATACCATTCCTATTGAAACCATCTATTTAGATGGTAATTCCAGAAGTCATTTCTCACCTTTTAAAGATACATTTAGAATTCAAACAATTATCTTTTTACACGCTATACCCGCGTTATTATGTAATGCCTTATTAATGTTCATGATGATTACCTTAATGAAATATAGCTCCTTTTCTATTATAGAAACTACCTATTTCTCTTATACTGTTTGTTTATTTATATATTTCCTATTAATAAATAATATTTATCCAAGCCAATCTTTCTTTAGAAGACTTTGGAAAGAACTACTATTTACGGCGATTAGAATGGGAACCTGTCATGGTCTATTAGAAATCTTTTTAACCACTTTACACTGTAACTATAATGTAACCATTCCATTAGTGGTCATTTTCTGCGCTTCATTTAACGTTTTATTTGCTTGGCTATTTAGAAAAATGTTTCCTTCTTTCTAACAAAAAGGAACATTTGTTCATATATTGACACTATTTACTTTATAAACTTTATACTTTTAGTATAATTATACATGTGAAAAAGAAGAACCCGTATCAAGCTCATTTTATAAACTTCAAATACTTTTTATTTGATCTCTTTAGATTTTTTGGTATTCCATTTTTATTATGGTTTAGAGTCAAAAAGATATACGAAAATGAACTTGCAAAAAAGAAACAAAAAGGTGGTTGCCTAATTATTAGTAATCACATTTTATATTCTGACGTCATGGTTCTGCACTGCGCATTCGCATATCGAAGATTGTTCTTCGTAGTCATGAAGGAATTATTTATTAAGCCATTTTCCAGATGGTTTTATAGAAATTCTGGTTGCATTCCAGTAGATAGAGAAAAACCAAGCTTATCCACTTTTAAGGAAATTGTACTACGATTACAAGGTGGTAATATGATTGTTATTTTCCCTGAAGGTCATATTTCATTCTCAAATGATAAACCGATGTCACCATTTAAAAGTGGGGCAATCATGATGGCTTATCAAGCTAATGTTCCAATCGTTCCGACATATCGCGAGATTAGAAAAAATATTTTTCAAAGGCAAAGAATTGTCATTGGTGAACCGATAAATATAAAAGAGAAATTTGGTGATAATCTTGGAATGAATCAAATCGAAGAAGTCACCAAATATCTATTTGATAAAGAACAAGAGTTAAAAGAGTTATATAAAAGAGGTAATAAATAATGTTAGTAAATGAAAATCATTTTGTGAGTTATACAGTTAAAGAAGAATTTGAAAGAATTAAGTGTTTTGATTCTTTAAGTGAGTTATGGGAAAACTCCGTTAAAGAGTTTAAAAAAGATGTCGCATTAAGTGATATTTCTCGTTCATGGACCTATGAACAATTAGATTTAGAAGTTGCTCATTTTAGAGCGATTTTAAAGGAAAAAGGCATAAATAAAGGGGATTTTGTAGGGGTTTTTGCTCCTAATAGCTTGGAATGGGTCAAGGCTTACTTAGCGATTGAAACATTAGGCGGAGTGGCTGTTTTACTTCCTCCTTTTTTGCCCACTGAAGCTTTATTTGGCTGCTCCATAAAATTCAAAATGAAGGCTTTGGTGTATTATCCTTCATTAAAAGAAAAGGTAGATGGTTTAGTTAACTTTCCACATAGAATGACATTAATTGATGCCACTAGCACAAGCGAAAAAGTGGAGCCTAGTGTTAGTGTTAATCCTAAAGATCCTGCCTCAATTATTTTTACAGGTGGCACCACAGGAAAAAGTAAAGGAGCACTACTAAATAATAAAGCTTTATGTCGTGGCGCTTGTAACGGCTGCTTTGGTATTAAACATGTCTTTAAACAAAAATATTTATTAGTTTTACCGTTAACTCACGTTTTTGGATTAGTGAGAAATTTATTAACTTCCTTACAAACCGGTAGTGCTTTATTTATTACTCAAAATAATAAAGATATGTTTAGAGATATCGCGGTTTTTAGACCGACTGTCATGGTCATGGTTCCTGCTTTAGCAGAAATGTGTTTAAACTTATCCAAACAATTTAATAAAAATATGTTAGGCGATTCTTTATCTTATATCATCGCCGGAGCTTCGACGGTTGCTCCATTTCTTGTTAAAGAATATAAGAAATATAACATCACTCTTTTACCAGGTTATGGTTTAACAGAATCCGCAAACCTTGTTTCTGGTAATCCGCGTAGTGAATATAAACCCGCTTCCGTTGGGTTCCCTTATCCACATCAAGAATTAAAAGTCGTCGATGGAGAACTATGGATTAAAGGCGATAATGTCATGGATTGTTATTATGGTGAGGAAGAAGAAAATAAAAATGCTTTCTCAGAAGATGGCTTCTTTAAAACTGGCGATCTAGTAAGATTTGATGAAGAAGGATTTTTATATATTGTCGGTAGAATTAAAGAAATTATCGTTCTTCCTACGGGAGAAAAGATTTCGCCATTTGATTTAGAAAATAAGTTTGATGAATTAGATATCATTCAAGACACAATGGTGTATTTAGAGGAAAACACTAATAGATTAGTTTTATCAGTTTATCCAAGAATGGGTGAAATGATGAAATTAGATGTTAACGATAAGGAAGAATTTTTAAAGGAACAAATTAAAAAAATAAATAATTTGTTACCTTCTTTCTCACGTATCAGTAAAATAGTTATCAGAAAAGAAGATTTTAAAAGAACTCCAGCGATGAAGATTATTAGGGGAAAGGTGAATATTGATGACTAGATTAGAAATATTTAACAAGTTAAAAGAGCTCATCAAACTCGCTAATTCATCGAATGGAAGTTTGTTAGAAGATGTTAGTGAAGAAAGCGATTTAAGAAGCGATTTAGGTTTAACTTCAATCGGTGTTCTTTATTTAGCAATCTCTATTGAACAAACTTTTAATATTGAGTTTCAAGACTCCTCTTTTGATGATTTTACTAATGTAAAAGATGTAATTGATTACATTGAAAGGAATTTAAAGTAAATGGAAAAATATGTCATTTTAACAGATTCTTGCATGGACTTAAGCAAGGAACAAAGAAAAGAATATGGAATTGAAAATCCAGTTCCAGGAACCGTCTTATATCCTGACGGAAGCGATCATGATGCGGATTACGATTGGGAAACGATTTCCTTTGAAGAGTTCTATAAAAGATTAGATAAAAAAGAGAACTTCAAATCTGGTTTACCAAATCAATTCAGAATCTCCCAAAGAGTGGAAGAATATTTCAAAAACGGACAAGATGTTTTATCGGTCACATTATCAAGTGGTATGTCTGGAACATATAACGCATTTATTCAAGCCAAAAATGAACTTGAAGCAAAATATCCAAATAGACATTTATATGTCGTTGACTCCAAAAGATATAGTGCGGGCATATCTATCCTAGCAGTTTTAGCTTCCGAAAATAGAAGTAAAGGCATGAGTATAGAAGATAACTTTAATTTCTTAGAAGAAAGAAAATTATGCTTACATCAAGTTGGTGTCTTAGATAATTTATTTTTCCTTCATCGAAGTGGACGTATCTCTAAAGCCAAAGCTTTCTTTGGAACGATGGCTGGTGTTAAACCAATGGCGGATTTCTCTAATGAAACCGGTATGCCATGCGTTTTAGGTAACGCTAGAGGATATAAAGCTTCCTATAAAGTAGCGGAAGAATTCCTAAAAGAATATTTAACAAAAGAAGAAAAAACCACAATTATCTGTGCTCATTCTATTAGAGAAGAACAATGTGATGAATTTGTGAAGATTGCTCATAAAGTAGCTCCTAAGGCTACCGTCTTAAAGTGTCGTTTAGGTCAATCTAACGGTGTGAATGTCGGACCAGGTTTAGCAGTCTTATTTTTCCTAGCGGATAGACCAGTCAGTAAAGACTGTGAAGAAGAAAGAAAATTCTTAGCCAGTGTTTTAGCAAAAAAATAAACAAAAATTAGGGTTTTGCAATGTTTTTGCCATTAATTTTAGTTAATTTAACATGGTATCACTGGGTTATTATCGGCGTTTCCATTTTCCTATTATCCTCTCTTTTATTTTCTATTTGGCTTGTCTTTGCCATTGCTAGAAGAGTTTATTTACACACCCTTAGCAATAAGATGGGTGAAGGTTGGGGAAGAGTGTGCTCTGCTCCTAATAACCCTGAACAGGTGAAGATGTGGGATGAAGGTATTGAATTTATGTCTCAATACTCCAAATATAAAAAAGAAGTTTCTATTATTAATGATGGGCTCAAATTAATGGGTGAATTTTATGATTTCGGTCATAAGAAAACAGCGACATTTTTATGTGGTAGATGTGAGTGTTTGATCTACGCCTATTATTACGCAAAGCCTTATTTAGAATCTGGATATAATTTATTATTTGTTGATCCTAGAAGTCATGGCTTTAGTGAAGGCCATTATTCCACAGTTGGTATTAAAGAAGGCGAAGATATCGTTGCTTGGATGAATTATATTCACGATAATTTTAAACAAGAAAAATTTGTTTTACACTGCGTCTGTGTCGGTGGAAGCGCTGGTACTATTGCTTATAATTTTAAAAACGGGAAACAGCTCATTGAAAAAATCGTCTTCGATGGCGTCTTTATTAACTTCCTAGAATCTTATGAAAGACATTATGTTGATTTAGGACATAAGAAGTTTCCAGTTTTCTATTTAATATGGTTCTGGTTTAAGATGTACACCGGTCAATCGGTTAAGAAAGCTTCACCGCTCAATAATATTAAAACGATTGATATTCCAGTTTTATTTATCCATACAAAAAATGATAAGTATTCGCTTCCTGAGAACGCCGTTAAAGTATTTGATGCTTGCCCGAGCAAGAATAAAAAGTTTGTTTGGTTTACTGAAGGAAGCCATTCGCATATTAGAAATAATGCCTTAGAAAAATACGATCAGACTATTAAGGACTTTTTGAGAGTCAATTAATTGACTATAATATTTAATTAGGAGATTAACGAAATGAAAATAGCCATTTCTACTGAATCGACCCTCGATTTACCAAAAGAATTACAAAAAGAATATGACATCAGTGTTATTCCATTCACTGTTATTTTAGGTGATAAAAGTGGATTAGATGGAGATATCACTCCCACTGAGATTTTTGAATATGTTGATAAGACAGGAATCTTACCAAAGACTGCTGCGGTCAACGAATTCCAATTTGATCAATACTTTACAAAATTATTAAGAAATCATGACGCAGTTATTCATATTTCATTAAGTAGTGGTATTTCTTCTGCTTGCCAAAATGCGATGGCGGCCGCTTCTATTATGAAAAATGTTTATGTCATCGATTCTGAATCATTATCAACAGGTATTGCTTTGTTAGCAATCTATGCGCGTAAATTAGCTAATGAAGGATTAAAACCAGAAGAGATTGTTGAGAAAGTTAAAGCTCGTGTTCCTTATGTTCAAGCTAGCTTTGTGATTAATTCTTTGAATTATTTACATAAAGGTGGAAGATGCTCTGGTTTAGCCAGGTTCTCCGCTGCTTTATTCAGAATCAAACCACAAATTATTGTGGCTAATGGAAAGATGTCACCACAAAAGAAATATAGTGGTAAAAATGAAAAGTGTGTCGATAATTATTGTCGCGACACATTAGAGGAATTTAATAATCCTGATTTATCAATCGCCTTCGTGACTCATTCTCATGCCACGCCAGAGATGGTACAGATCGCTAAAGAACATTTAAAGAAACGCGGCTTCAAAACAATTTATGAAACAGTAGCGCAAGCGACGATCACTTCCCACTGTGGTCCTAAGACACTTGGTATTCTATATATCAATGATGGACTTAAATAAAAATCGGTTTCGATGAACCGATTTTATTTTTTATGTGAATTTCTTTTTAAGAAATACCATAACACCGCTAAACCTTGAAGGGGAATACCAATAAGATATAATAGCCAAAGCATCGGCATCGTGGTAGTTAATAATAGTGTTAAGAATAAAGATGTAATACTTAACCAAATAATTCCAGAGGTGGCGATAAGTTGTAATAATTTATTATGGTAAACACCAGACCAAACAACCGCGAGAATTGATGAAGCGGCAGAAGCGTAAATAAATATTAACCACCAAGGAAAAACATCTTTAATTGGTGAAATAGCAAACAAAACAAAGGCGACAGCGAACACTAACCAGAGTAATAATTCACTTAAACCGACGATGAAGTAGTGTTTACTCTTTTTTGTCAAAGGAGTTTTCTTCTTTTCTTCATTAAAAAAGTCATCGACTTGAATGCCGTAAAAATCCGCTAAAGATTTGAGCACTAAAACATCTGGTAAACCTTCCGCTCTTTCCCATTTAGAGATTGATTTATCGGAATAGTTAAATTTATCAGCGATTTCAAGCTGTGTTAATCCAGCCGCTTTACGATAATAGGCGAGATTATCAGCGATAATTTGTTCTTTACTCTTCATTTCGTCCATAGATTAATAATACCTTAATAAAGAAATATATCAACTAATTTTTGAACCCCTTTATTTTATAAAGAAGATAGTTTCATTCAATATTTCTGTCTACTAAAAATATACTGAATTTATACACTGTCTAAATTTTTTTAAAAATGTCTTTAAAGGAATTATTACTTAGTGATATAGTTATGGGCAAGAAGAAACATAGTTATCAAAAGTATAATGGTAAAGGAGAATCATTATGGACAATTATTTCGGACCAAGAGATCGTAACGAATTAACAGAAAACGAAGAGCTTGAAATTCTTGAAGCTTATCAATCCGCTGATGAATATCTCAATATGGAATATACTTCTGATGACTTCTACTTCGAACCAGAAGAATAATTCAAAAAATGCGGGTCACCGCTTTTTTTGTGCTTAAAATTTCTTTATATGTAATATAATTAGGTTATGTCTGAAGAAACAGTAAATAAAAAAGTAAGATTTGATTTTTCAAATTATGGAATAGTCGTTGGCTTTTTATGTTTAGAAGTGTTAGCCTTCGTCTCTTTTTATTTAGGCCATTCCTTCTTGCTTTATGGAATTTTATCCTTGGTTTTAATGTTACTATTACTTTTAGTGACTTTTAGACAAATTAAAGTTGATCAAATATCTTCTTTTGCGTTTTTTATATTTCCAATATTTGTTTTTGGTTTATTAACCGCTTTAAGTAGATTTAACTATAACTCTGTTGGTGCGATTGGTGTGGCGGAATCAATATTTGTTCCAATATGCTTAACATGCATTGGATTATCTGGATTTTTATCTACTTATATTTCTAAATTTAAAATAAGAACCGCTTTGCTTGTTATTTATTCCGCGTTAGGAATATTTGTTTTAATTAACTTAATCGCGACGATGGTCTATTACGTGCCATTTTATACCTTAATATATAAGAATTCTTATTTTGTTTATGATGGCAAAGCCTCATTAGTGCCGATTGGTTCGATGGCTTATATGCTTTATGGCTTCCAGATTAGTGAAGTTTCAATTGGCTATTGGTCATTATTCCCATCCTTATTATTAACCGCTGTTATTCCTTCATTCTTTATTAAATATAAAGAAAATAGAAATGTTTTCCTTATCTATTTAGTATTATCTATATTAGCTTTTATTTCCTTATTATTTACTATTTCTAAATTAACTTTATTAAGCGATTTAGTTTTAATTGTTGGAATTGCGATTATTATCTTAGCGGGTAAATTAAAACAATATCGTGGTGTATTTAATTGGATGATGATCGCTATTGGAGCGATTGTTGTTATTGCCATAATCATTTTGTTTTTAAACGCTCAAAAGAATTGGGGATTTACAACTGGTTTAAGAAATGCGATTAGTAAGAATGCTTTAATGGATCGATTATTTAATTCCAACCGCTTCGCTATTAGTATCAACGCTATTCTTCAAGATTTATTCTCTAAAGAGAAAATATTTGGTATTCCAGTAGGTTTATATGCTTATCAATATGAAAATGGCGTGAAACAAGTTTTGTCTGGTTTCTGGATTTTTGATAACTTACAAAGTAGTGGATTATTTGGTGCGTTATTCTTCCTTGGTGGCATTATTATCGCTATTAAGAAATTATTTAATTATATAGATCATGGGGAAGATGAAGAAGCGGATAGATATCAAATTGCGGGATACGTATTAGGATTCTTATTCGTCTCCTTAATTCTTTTTGATAATTACCCACTTATAAACGCTAATAATTTATCTCCATTCTTTACTAGTTCACCTTTAATTATTGTTTTGTTCTTATTAGGATATGCATTTAACAAAGTTAAACCAGTGATTAAAGAAGAAAAACCACAAGAAAATAAGGAGGAAAAAGACGATGAAATTATCAAGATTTAAATTATTATTAATTGCTCCATCAATTCTTATTACCGCTTGTGGATATGGATTAAAAGAAACTTATAATGGCATTCCTTATAATTCCACGAATTTTTTAGAGAATTATTATAACGTTTGGAATGATGGGATTAATCCAAATTTAGAAAAGAATAAGATCACCGCAAAAAAAGACGAAGTCGCTTTAGATGAAGAAACTAATAACGTTTTCTTATCATTAAATGATAATAACTTCCATAAAGTCGAACCTTTGTGGGCTAGTTATGCTTATACATATGATAAAGATAGTGTTCCTGAGAATAAGGATTTAAAAGCCTATGGTCCGGATGTGAAATTATCCAAATATAGTGACTCATTTAAATATGGTGTGACTTCTAAACTATTTGATGGACAAATGTTCTGCAATGGTGATTTCCAACAAGCTAGAACTCAACTCGAACCAAATAATAAAGATCAGAAAAAAGGTATGGGTGTTTTACTTCCCAAAGAAAGTAATGATGCCTCTTATTTCATGACAAATTTTAAAGGATCAGTAGTTAAAAAAGACGATCAAAATTTACCAACATGCTATTCTGATATTTCTCTTCATATTGGTTTATATTTAAAAAATGATACCGGGTATACATATCAACCAATTACTTATAAAATAAGTAATGTTCCCACAAACTCTGGTGATGATCACTTCTTAGAACCTTACGCTGGAAGATGGGAAATGTATATTTGTTTCGGTTTCTCGTTAGAGAAATTTGATACGAATAGATTATGCGGTTTCTCAATGCAATATAGCGTAGATAATATTTATAACGGCAAATATAGCCAAGAGGAAAAGGATGACCCTGAAAATACCAAGGCCAAACCTATATATGTTGATGAAGAAGTTTATCATGCCTTAATGGTGTATGAAGTAAGCTTCCCACACACTACTTGGCATTAATATATTTATTGATATCTAACCATTCACCCATTTCAAAATCACACTTATCATCGTCTAAGATGAGTGTTCCTTTGGCGGGGGTAAAAGTCATCTCTGAAAAATATATTTTTCCATTAATGTTATATAAATCGACACGGACAAATGGGAATGGTTCCGCTAAGATTTCAGACATCTCTATCATATCATTCCAGTGATCGGGTTTATTTAACGGATAATCAGTCTTTTTCCAACCATTAAATTGGGAACCATCAAATGGTGTCCAATCGATGTAATAGTTGTTATATCTAATATCCACTCCACGAGAAGTAACAACATACATACTTCTAGCTTTGCCGTTAAAGACGTGGATCTTATATTCGGTTGGTAGTTTTCCATCTTCGAGCATTAATTTTTCGATTATTATTTGTGGTTTGATAGGAGCGTAATGCATCTCCACGGTCTTTTTACCGTAGTTAGTTTTTAACCATTTATTAAATTTCTTTTCTAGAGCTTTTTTATCAATTTTAGATTTGTCATAGCAGATGTAATTAAAGGCACAAGCATGGGTACACTTCATCACAAATTGATCTGGTAATTTATCAAAATCAATATCACTAAATTTATCAAAAACTCCGTAAATCGGGATTAATTTATCAATAAATCCGCGTTTTTTGAGATATTCTCTTACTCCTGCACGACCCGCACATTGAACGACTAAAGGATCTTTTGGATAGACAAATAATCTCAAATATTGGAGCTTCTCTGTATATCTAGTTGGGTTAGTTAAATCACACTTATGATGAGTGATATATTTATATTGATATTTGACATAAGCGGTCTTTGAAATAGCTTTAACAATATTTCTAAAAGGAGAGACTAATGCTCTTTTGAATTTGTTCTCTTTTAAATTAGGATTAGACATTAGATATCTCCTTTTTATCTTTTCTTATAAAAGAATATACCAAATCCTCTTTAACAATTCCTAAGAAGAGGAGATATATAATCGCGTCGATTAAAATAATGATGACAATTTGAAGCATGGCGATAGTGGATTCCGCTAAACTAAATTTTGCAAAAATGGTGTTGGATAAGAAATATAACCCAATTGTTACTCCAAGTATTATTAGGTTAGCGATTAATAGTTTAAATGTGTTGTTATTGAAGATAGCTTCTTTCACCCATTTCCAAGTAATGGAAACTAGGAAAATGATAATCAATAAATCTGTGATCGCGGTTCCAATAGCAACACCTACTGAAGGAGTTAACCAGGAAACATATTTAGGAAGCAAACCACCTAAGACTAAAGATAAAGAAATGTTTAATAAAGTTCCTATTCCAATTGCCATTAAATAATATTTTTCCTTTTTTATTGGTAGTAGGATTTGACCATATATAATATCGCCTAAAGAATAGGTGAGCATCATAGATGCTAAGATAATTAATATCGTCGGTGCTGATTGATAACTTCCCGATGAAGTTTGATAATCAAAATTACCAGATATTAAGGAACAAATTGGTTTAGATAATACCGCCATAGTGACAATGGCAGGTAACACAATAAAGAAACAAATATTCATCGAATATTTAGTTAGTCTTTTGAAATATTTCTTATCTTCTTGTTGATAATAATAGGCACTTCTTGGAATAAAGACGGTTGATAGGCCAGCTATAATTCCAATGATGATATCAATACCCTTAATACCTACAGAATAAGAAGCGACTTCGCTTTTATCTTCATTGATGAATCCTAAGATGAAAGTATCGGTTTGGTTATATAAAGAAATGATTAAAGATAATGAACATAGTATAAATAGTGGTTTAGCAAATTGCTTAAAGTCATAAGGCATCGTCTTTTTAAATGAGACAAACTTTCTTATATAGAATAAGTTTGATATCGTTGTTATTAAAGTAACGCTTACAGCGATTAATGCGTAGATATATAAGTCACTTGGATTGGTAACAAAAACGATAACCAAAATCGCGCTTAATGTTAAAGCGACGATAGAGCGGACTGACATATAAAATTGCTTTTCTAAAGCAATGAATACCCATTCAAAGGAGAAAGCGCCCGCTAAGAAGTTGATTGATAATATAAAAATTAATGAACTTGAATTCCTTAAAGCAGGAACAGAGAAAACAACAGCGGTCATTAAACCGAAAGATAACATTGTTGCAATCAGTTGTAAGATGAAGAAGGCTTGGACTTTATTAGATAGCTTTTCTTTATCATCCCTAACCTTAACGCATTCTCTAACCGCTAAATTTGGAATACCTATTTTTGCTAAGATTAAAAAATAAGCCACAAATGTATTGGCCCAAGTATATGCACCAACGGCGGAATCACCTAAATAACGGCAAACCCATGGAAAAGTGATGAAAGATAATAAGGTCAATACAAATGTCCTTATTATGTTAACGATAACATTTATTCTCGTGTCGTTTTTCATTACTTATAATCATACATATTTTTTATCACCGATAAAAACACTATTTATTTTGATATAGCATTTTAAATCACGCCTCTATAAAATAGAGAGCATGAAGATACTTGTTGTTTGTCAATATTACTTTCCAGAGAATAATGTTCTAACAAATATTTGTGAAGAATTAGTGAAACTAGGTAACGATGTTACTGTTTTAACTGGTAAACCAAATTATGGGTATGGTGAAATTATTCCTGAATATAAGAATATTAAATACCAAGAAATTCATGGTGTTAAGGTTCATCGTGTTAACTTATATCCAAGAAAAAAATCTCGTTTATCTATTATTCGAAATTACCTATCTTTTTGGACAAATTCTAAGAAATGGGCAAAGAATTGCAAGGAAAAATACGATATTGTCTATTCAATGTCGATGTCTCCAGTGACTATTCTATCCGCTGGAAATATTTATAAAAAGAAACACCACGTGAAGCATGTTGTTCACTGTGTTGATTTGTGGCCAGAAAGCGTTATTGCCACTCATGCAGTTAGAAAGAATAGTTTAACTTATAAGATTTTATATAAATGGTCTAGAAAACTATATTCTCAAGTTGATCATGTGATAATTGGTTCACCTTCTTATAAAGATTATTTCAAAGATGTTTTAAAACTTGATGTTGATACTTCCTTTGTGGCGTTGCCTTCTTTAGTGGAAGTAAATAACGCTGAACCTCATAAGTACAACAAACCATTTAATATTCTTTATTGTGGTAACTTAGGATTAATTCAATTAATTGATCTTATTCCTGAAACTATGAAAGAAATAAATAATAGCAATATTCAATTTCATGTTATTGGTATGGGGCCTAAATCAAATGAATTATTAGGTTTAATTAATAAATATAGTTTAGAAGATAAAGTTATATACCATGGACCAATCGTCGCTAATAAAGCAGCATCTTATTTTGCCTCCGCTGATGTATTATATGTTTCCTTAGATGGATATGGATATGTTGGCAAAACAATTCCTAATAAATTAATGATGTCTTTAGCCTTTGGTAAACCAATTATTGGTGTATTAGATGGTGATGGCAAAGATATATTAATTAACGCGGGTGGAAATATAATTGCTAAACCAAATCCAGAATCAGTAGCGGAAGCTATAAATAAAATGTATTCATTATCTACTATAGAAAGAAAAGAAATGGGTATTAAAAATAGAGAGTATTATTTTAGCAATCTCTCTATTGAAAAATGTGGATTAAAAGTTAATAAAATTTTATCTGACGAATTGCTTCAAAAATGAAGTGATGCTACCACCAATATTTTCTAATGAATAGAGCTTTAATGCTCTATTTTTTGCATCTTCACCTAGGTTTTCTCTTTGAACTTCAGTCATAGATAATACTTTGTTTATACCTTCTTTAATATCATCTTTATCTGATGATTTTATCCAAATAATATCTTTTGGGAATTTCTCCATTAATTTGGTGTTCTTAACAGATATAACTGGCCTACCGCTTACTAAATATTCAAGTGTCTTGCTCGGTATAGAGAATCTATCTAAATCTTCAGAATATGGACGAGGATTAATACATGCTAAAGCATTATGTTCATATTCCATTACTTTATTCACCGGTAATAAACCTAAAAATTTAATGTTAGGATTTTTATTAAATGCTTCTTTAAGTTTTTGTTTATCACCATGATGACCGCATATATATAGATCGATATCAGAATTATTTAGTTCATTAAAAGCGGAGATCAAATTATAGACTCCATATCTTTCCATTAAAGCGCCACCAAAGAAGAGATAGGGCTTTTTGTCTTCTTCGTGTTTCGAAAATTTTCTTTCTTCCACTAAACCTTCAAAAATATAGGATGGTTTATTGTTAGGATTATATAAATCCTTAAGCCCATCAGTCAAAGCGATATAACCATCAAAATCTTTGGTTTTATCTAGTATATACAATGTATATGATCTATTAGTTTTAGAAATATTGCTTGGTGAATCTGTACATATTCCCATTATTGATAGATGATACTTTTTGTTTATTTTTAAAACTTGTCTTAATAAAGAAGGATTAATGGTATCCACAAGGATAATAGCCTCTTTCGTATCAATCGAAGAGAAAGCTTTATTCATTTCACCGGTTAAATTGATATTTCTTATTATTCTATTTCCAGATCTCTTTAGATAATGCCATGTAATGTTTTCCTCATTCTTTGTTTCAGAAACAAGTTTTTTAATTTTTAAATTATGCCTTGAAAAAGGCCTTATTGATATGACATCGACTTGGTTATCTAAAGATAAGGCTCTTATTAGTTTGTTATGGAAATTCTGATTAGAAGCATTTAAAGAGATCTTCCATAATTTCATGAAAGAGCGATAATCTTTTTCTTCTTGAGCGGTAGTAACGTAAATAATTTTCATTATCTTTTCATTATTAATTCTTTTAAAGCTTTAGCGGTATTTTCAATTGTATTTCTATGAGCAACTTCAAGAGCGTTTTTTGGTGATAATTTATCGACATTATTGATCGCTCTATTAATTAAATCCTTACTTTTGTTATCGACTATAAAACCATTTTTGCCATCTTCAATTAAATCTAACGAAGACACCACTTTGTTAGATGAGATAACTGGTAAGCCATTAGCCATTGCTTCTAATGTGGTATGGCCAAATATATCTTCATGAGAAAGAGTGATAAAAGCATCAGCGCATGAAAGTATTTCAAATAATTCGTCTCTCTTTTTGAAATCCATAATGATGATATTCGTTAGTTTATTATCTTTTATATATTGTTTATATTTTTCTTTTTCTTTACCGGAACCAATTAATAAAAGACTTTCTTCTCTACCTTTAAATATGGATATGAGCTGCATATTATTTTTTCTTTCAATAAACTGGGAAGCATTAACAAAAAGTTTATTGGTGGGAAGTCCCCATTTATGACGTATTTTTAGTTTTTGAGCAGGTTTTAATGGGGTTTTTAATATTTCTTTCTCAAAAAAGTTACCATACGGATAGTGGAAAATTCTTTTAGGAAGTGCGCCATAATGGATGAGATAATTATCCGCTTCTTGGCAAGGTGAATAGTATCGATAAGCATGAGAAATAAAATATGTTTTTAATTTCTTTTTAAGCGGGAAGTCTTTCTTTATAATTCCCCCGTTAATTTGAAGAATATATGGAATGTCATGTTTAATCATATAACGTATAGCGCGCATTTCAGCGATTGTGCTATAACCATTCATCACAATCGTGTCATAGTTTTCATAATGCTTTTTGATGAATTTCTTTAATTCGCCAGAAAATGTATTTTCGCGAGAAAAATATCCTTTTCTAAAGAAGATACATTCGAAGTTATATTCGTTGTTCTCATAAAAAGAAGCTGGTCTATCTTTAGCAAATGATCTTTCAAAGACGACATCGATATTTGTTATCTTATCTAATTCATTAAAAACATTAACTTTATATGGAGCTGGATGATTGAAGACAAATAGTGTTTTCATGTTTTTTATTATAAACCTTTTTATATAAATTATAAAAATGATATCATTTTGCTATGGATAAAATTGTAAAGACTTGGGGAGAATTCTTTAAAAGCATTCAAGATAAAGAATACTCTATTAATTTGCATAAATTTTTAGATAAAGAATATGAAAGAACAATTTGTTATCCACCTCGTCAGTTATTATTTAATGCTTTTAAATTAACTCCTCTTAACAAAGTTAAGATTGTGATTATTGGCCAAGATCCTTATCATGAACCAGGACAAGCAATGGGTTTATCCTTTTCAGTTCCTGAATCTGTTAAAGTTCCTCCATCATTAGTGAATATATATAAAGAGATAATGAATGAATACGATACAAGCTTCCCCACTAATAATGGAGATTTAACATATCTAGCAAAGCAAGGTGTTTTATTACTTAACTCCATATTAAGTGTTAGGGCTCATGAACCGATGAGTCATAACATTAAAGAATATGAGTTATTTTTCCAAGATGTTATGGAAGTTTTAGACAAACAAAGTCATCCAATTGTTTTTATGCTTTGGGGTAATAGTGCGAGAAAGTTTAAAAAACTCCTCCACAATCCTACCCACTTAATATTAGAGTCGGCTCACCCGTCTCCTTTAGCGGCGAATCATGGAGGATGGTTTAATAATAATCATTTCCGTCAGGCTAATGATTTCTTAAAAAAGAATAAGATTAAGCCTGTTGATTGGATTCGTTAATTTCTTTCTTCTTATTAACTGCAAAATAGATCACAATTCTGGCAAATAATAAAGATATCACGATAGCAACTATAAACCAAATCCAATAAATCTTTGGATCTTTGCCTTTAACATACATTCTAATTAATCTACTAATATCATAAATTAATGACATTAATATTATTGATAAAGCAACAGAAGAGCCAAATAACTCAGAATATTTGCCTTTTTTAATCCTAATAAATGACAAAACTGCTAAAACAATTAAGAATAATGCAAGAATAAAAATTAACATACTATCTGGATTAAAACTGTAATCGATTGTTCCGTTTTCCTTATAGATAGCAAAGCTTTTTATATAATCGATTAAATACCAGATGAAGCAGAATAATCCACCCACTAAAAGAGTGGAATTAAAAGCATAATCAAATATCTTTAAATTATCTCTTTGTGGCTCTTCAGTCTTAATCGAATTGACATTAAATATTGAAGGTACTCTTAAATACACAAGGATTAATAGGGCGCCTGAAATAATAATTGATGGACCGATAAAAGCAATGTTATAAATAAAGCAGTAAAGGTAGACATTTACATTGGTTAGATTCCAAGCAAATCCAGATGGGTCTGACCAGAAAATGACTCCTGCTAAATAGTGAGAAAAGAATTTAGCAATGCCACCTACTAAAGTAGCGATTGATAACCACATTATCTTTTTCTTTTTATCATCAGTTTTATCAAACGGTATTTTAAATAAGCAACCCAAGCCCACAAAAGCATATGGGAGGATATAGTCTAAGAATAGTTGTGCTGGATGGATGATATAAGCGCTAGTGGCGATATCAAATAATCCCATTATTAGACCAGTTAGGATAGCTGGTAACCACCCTCTTCTAAATCCAATAATGATAACGGCAATCATGGCAAAACCAATTGAACCACCATTAATAAATAGGCCTTTAGATAAAATGCCTTGTAATTCATCAAGAACAAATCCGATCGCAGCAAACATACCGATTTCACAAATTGTTCTAATGTAATTTGATGTCTTAATCATATGAATCTCCTTTTTTAAAATAAAAACCCTCGTGATAATGAGGGAAGGAATATCAAATAAAAAATTCCCTCCGCTAGAATTACCTAGATCAGGTACGGTCGGTTCCAAGAAGAACCCTCTCAGCCGAATTTCGTTCAGCTCCCGGAATTTATGATATGCCGATTAAAATCTTTTTGCAATTAATCGAAATTGCTAGACAAATAATATCTTCCGTATTAATTAATAATTAATTGTGATATATTTATTAGAAGTGAGGCCTAATTATGTTAGAAGAAAAGAAAGAAACTATTAGTGAAGAAAAAGAAAATCAGAAAGCTGAAGAAGTGTCTCAAGAAACAGAACCTCTTCCTGAACAAGATATAAATGATTTATTACCAAGTGGTGTCGCTATTGAAAAACCAGTACCTGGTGAAAAGACTTATGATCAAGTCATCGAAGATGCTAGAATCGATTTCTTAAGAAAATATAAAAATAGTAGAAGAAATAGCTACATCGCGATGGGTGTTGTTTTAGCTTTAGCGGTGGCATCAGTTATATTTATTGGCTTAAAACCTTCTGGATTTAAAATTGCTGGTTGGGTTTTAATTGGTGTTGCATTAGTGGGAATGATTACTTATTACATCGTTACTCATAACACCATGCCTAATGCTACTCGCGCTTATATTAAAGTAGTTAACGATCAGATGAATGTTCGTAACTTCTCTGATAATAAATATCAAAATGTTACTGTTGATAAAGACGAGAAATTAGAATTATCTGATCCTGTCAGTGATGCGATATTTAAGAATTTAACTAATATTGCTTCTCGTAATGTTGTTAATGGAAAATTTAACGATAGAACCTTTAAAGTTGGCGATTTAGGCTTATATAGTGGAACCGGTAAACAAAGAGTTTCCGCGTTCGTTGGAAAATATTTATCATTCACTAACGATTTACATTTTGAAGGTCGTTATATCTTAAGTGCTTTTAACGATAAGCCAGTTGATTTGCCAACTGATATCGACGATTTAAAAGTATTAGTAGAAGAACCTAATTTCCGTTTATACGGAAAAGAAGGCAATAAGCCTGCTTCTGATTTAGGCAAAGATTTCTTAAAAGAAATTAGAAAAGTCGCTGTTGAAAAGCATTTATTAGGTTATTCGGTTGTTATTTGGAGTGGTCATTCTGCGATGTATTTATCTTATGATGACGCCATTATGGCCTTACCTTTTGAGAAGAAATTCCAAAAGGAACCAAATGAACAATTTGCTAATGATTTATTACAAGCTTTTAACGCTCTTGATTTATTAAATAATAAGAAGGAAAAATAATGTCCATCGTCGGTCGTTGGTTCGGTATTAAATGCTTTAAGCATAATGGCAGTCTCCATCGTTATTGGGACCGCGCTTTAGTGTTAGAAAATAACGCTGATTTTATCGTGACTGCGACTAAAAGAGCGAAAGTTATTGAAAGTAATGGACGTCGTTGGTTTACTAAAGAGCCAGCCGTTACTATCTTTTCTAAAAAGGAGTGGTGGAACGCTATCTGTATGATCAAACAAGATGGCATTTGTTATTATTGCAACATTGCTTCCCCCTCTATTATTTCTAAAGATACGATTTTATATATCGACTACGATTTAGATACTAAGTTATTCACTAATAACGAAATAAAAGTATTAGATGAAAAAGAATATGCTCATCACCGTGCTACATATAAATATGGCGATGATTTAGATACGGTTTTGAAATATACCACTTCTTTGATTATTGAGAAGATGAAAAAGAAAGAGTTTCCTTTCGATGATCAAAAAATACAAGAGTATTTCCAAGAGTTTCTTGAAATGACGAAAAAGAAAGAAGAAAAAGCCTTATAGAGGCTTTAAATTTTGCCCATGTTAGAAAAAGTTGTTATTAGTAACAGTAAAGAAGAAACCATGAATCTTGCTAAGAGATTAGCAGATAAATTTACTAATGGAACAGTAATCTGTTTAACAGGTGATTTAGGGGCTGGTAAAACAACTTTTGTTCGTGGCTTAGCGGAAGGATTAAATATTAAAGAAATCGTTCAATCTCCCACATTTAACATCATGAAGATTTATTTAAAAGGAGATCGACCATTAATTCATATTGATGCATATCGTTTAGCGGATATTAATACTGACATTGGCTTAGATGAATATATTGGCTATGAAACCGGAATTACCGTTATTGAATGGCCGATGTTTATAGAAAATTTAATTCCTAATAATTCATTAAATGTCGAAATTATTAATTTAGGTGATGATAGACGTCAAATTAAATTTATAGCTAAAGAAGATTCTCTTTTGGAGATTATTAAATAATGATCACCATTTTATTAGATTCATCAAACACTTCTTTAACAGTCGGTCTAGCCAAAGACGATATTCTTTTAGAAAGCATTTCTTATGAGGCTTGGCAAGAACAGTCTGAGCATATGATTCCAGAATTAGATAAATTATTAGATAAATATCAAGTGTCTAGAAATGATATTAAAGAGGTTGTAGTTGCGGTCGGTCCTGGTTCATATACCGGTGTTAGAATTGCGATTACAATAGCAAAAACCATCGCTACTGTTTTAGATGCCAAATTATATGAAATAAGCTCATTAAGATGTCAAAAAGACCGCAAAAACCCTTCAATTTGTGTCATTAATGCGAGAAGTGGTAGATCTTATTTCGGCGTTTATGAAGATAAAAAAGTCATCGTTAGTGATTGCATTTTGACTAATGATAAGGTGCTTGAATTTATCAAAGAGCATCCTCATTTTGTTTTATGTGGAAATACGTCTTATTTAGGTATTGAAGGTAAGAAACCTGATATCGCTAGAGAATTATTAGAACTTAAAAAGATTAAAGAGCCTTCTATTAATCCTTTAGCGGTCAAACCTATTTATATGAAGGATTAGTTATGGATTATTTATACGTCACAGTAAGAGAAGCGACCGATAATGATATCCCTGCCATCATGGAAATTGAAGGCTTATGCTTTTCTAATCCTTTTCCAGAGAGTCATATCAAATACGAGATGCATGAAAACCCAGTCAGTAACTTCTGGGTTATTGAATTAGAAGAGAAAACTCAAAATCTTAAATCTGTTGTGGGATTTTGTGATTATTGGCATACATTTGATTCTGCGACAATTGTCCAAATTGCGGTTCATCCTGAACTACAAAGAAAACAACTCGGTAGTGCGATGATGGATGAAATCATAAATGATTGTTATGCTAAAAAAGTTCAAACTCTTACTTTAGAAGTAAGAAAAGGAAATACTAAAGCTATAAATTTTTATTTAAAACATGGCTTTAAAGAAGAACTTGTCAAACCACATTATTACGATAATGGTGAAGATGCTTTATATATGATTAGAAAGGTGGAGGATTAAGATGGCTTTAATCTTAGCGATTGAATCTAGTTGTGATGAAACTTCTGTTGCTATCACTAAAGATGGCAAACTCCTTTCTAATGTTGTGAGCACTCAAATAGAAGTCCACCGTCGTTATGGTGGAGTTATGCCTGAGATCGCTTCTCGTTTACATGCTGAAAATATCGGTGTGGTTTTAAAAGAAGCCATCGAACAAGCGAATATTAAATTAGAAGATGTTGATGCTTTCGCAGTCACTAGAGGACCCGGTTTAATAGGTGCCCTTCATGTGGGATTACAATGCGCGAAAACCTTAGCAATGTTATATAAGAAACCACTTATCCCTGTTCATCATTTAACAGGGCATATATATGCTAACGAATACGTTGAACCATTAGAATTTCCTCTTTTAGCGGTCGTTGTTTCTGGTGGCAATTCGGAACTAGTAATTATGAATGGTCCAATGCAGTTTAAAGTAATTGGTGAAACTAGAGACGATGCGATTGGTGAATGTTATGATAAGGTAGCGCGTGTATTAGGACTACCTTATCCGGGTGGTTTACCAATTGATCAACTTTCAAAAGAAGGTGAACACACCTATGATTTACCTATCCCATTAAAAGGTGAACACACCTATGACTTATCTTATTCTGGTCTTAAGACCAACATCATTAATTTGGTCCATAATTTACAGCAAAAAGGTGAAAAAGTTAATGTCGCTAACATGTGTAAATCATTCCAAGATGTAGCGGTTGGCTTAGTGATTGATAGAGCCAAAAGAGCGGTGGAAGAATTTAAAGTTAAACAAGTTATTTTAGCGGGTGGTGTGAGTGCGAATTCTTACTTAAGAAGTGAGATGAAAAAAGAGATGGAGAAAAGAAATATAAAAATTATTATCCCTCCGATGTGGTGCTGCACTGACCAAGCGGCGATGATCGCTAAAGTAGCGGAACACCTTTATGAGATGAAAGTATTCGCTCCATTAGATATTGGAGTGGATCCAAACTGGTTTATTGAAGACTATAAAAAATTTTAGTAATTAAATGCATTTATTATATAAATTGATATAATTGATACGAGGATTTAACTATGGAACCTATGAAAACAACTAATTTCGAATTATTCGATATCCTTCTAAATGGAAGTAAGGAAGAAAAAGAACAAGTCAAAGTCGTGGAACTAGAAGGTTGGGTAAAAACTAACCGTGATAATGGTTCAATTGGCTTTGTGGAATTTAACGATGGTACATGTTTTAAGAATGTTCAACTTGTTTATAACAAAGAATCAAAAGGTTATGAAACATTAACCGCTTTAAGAACAGGTGCTGCTATAAGAGTGGTTGGAGAAGTTGTTTTAACACCTCAAAATAAACAACCATTTGAAATTCATGTTAATGAATGTGAACTTGAAGGCGATGTGGATGATGATTATCCTCTTCAAAAGAAGAGACACTCCTTTGAATTCTTAAGAGAAATCGCTCATATTAGACCACGCGCTAATACATTCCAAGCTGTTTATAGAGTTCGTAGTGTTCTTTCTATGGCCATTCATGAATTCTTCCAAGAAAGAGGATTCATTTATGTTCATACACCGTTAATTACTACTAATGATGGTGAAGGTGCGGGTAACGTTTTTGATGTCACCACACACGATACTAAAGATCCAAATTATTTCTATGGTCGTAAAGTTAATTTAACTGTTACTGGTCAATTACATGTTGAGCCATTCGCTTTAGCCTTTAGAGATGTTTATACATTTGGTCCTGCCTTTAGAGCGGAACATAGTAACACTGTTAGACACGCCTCAGAATTCTGGATGGTGGAACCTGAAATTGCTTTCGCAGATTTATCCGATAATATGGATTTAATCGAGGATTGCGTGAAATATTGTATTAATTACGTTATGAAATCATGTCCAGATGAAATGAATTTCTTCAATACCATGATTGACAAAACTTTATTAGAAAGACTCAACCATGTTGTTAACTCTGAATTTAAAAGAATGCCATACACTGAAGGTATTGAATTATTAAAAGAAGCTGTGAAGAATGGTCATAAATTTGATAATTCTAAGATTGAATGGGGCATGGATTTACAATCTGAACACGAAAGATATTTAACTGAAGAAGTGGTGAAAGGACCATTATTCTTAACTGATTATCCAAAAGAGATTAAAGCTTTCTATATGCGTTTAAATGATGATGGTAAAACAGTCGCCGCATGTGACTTATTAGTTCCAATGGTTGGCGAACTTGTCGGTGGTTCTCAAAGAGAAGAAAGATATGATATCTTAAAAAAGAAGATGGAAGAACTCGGTAACGATAAAGATCTAGAATGGTATTTAGACACTCGTCGTTATGGTGGTTGCCGTCACTCTGGTTTCGGTATCGGTTTCGATAGATTATTAATGTATGTGACTGGTATGCAAAACATTCGTGATGTTCAACCCTATCCACGTACTTCTGGTTCAATTAAATATTAATTATGGAAAAGAACACAGTCAGCAAAGAGGAATTAGAACTTCGTAAAAAAAGAGTAAGATTTCGTTTGTTCGTCTTACTCATTGTGTTAGATATTGCTCTAGTGGCCTATCTTGTTTACGAAATGATTCGGATATTTACAAAACAATAGCCCTAAAGGCTATTTTTTATTGCTGATTCTCATTATTTGTATTTATATTATTCGGATTATAAGCGACGTTTTGGTTAAAACCATTTAAGGTTTTTTCAAATGCTGTATTGGATAAGGAATACATTCTAAATGTTCTAGCAATTAACGATTGAAGGGCCACTAAATACCAAGCTCCACCTACAAATAGAGAGATAGCAAATAAATAACCACCCCAGGCTTTAATTTCAAAGTGAGGTGTATTAATAAGTTTTGGCCATTGAACGATTAAAGAAGCGCCATCTCTTTTAAAACACACAGAATAATCCCATACAAAGATTAATGAACCAAATCCGTCTTTAGTGTTAAATGGGTTATAAGAAAAGTCTTTATAAACACCATCTCTAATGAGAAGCATGATGACACCGAAAAGAAGGATCAAAATTCCAATATAAGATTGCTTAAAGAACAATCTCCAATTTTTCTTTCTGGCGTAAGAAATAAAGTGATGTTTATCGGTAATAACACGGGTGATGACAGGATCAGCGACTAAAGTGTCCATCTTTTTACCTTGCCATTTCATAATTCTAGTTACAAGGTAGCCGATATATCCAATAAGCACTAAAACAATGATGAAAACTAAAAGGATTGCAAAAAGGAATCTTTTGTCATTTTCAGATAATGAAATAAAGGTCATCATTCCTATTTGCCTCCCTAATCATAATTAATGTGAATACCAGAATCAGAGTCGTCATCTTCATCTAAATCTTCATAAATATCACGTTTTTGCACACTTTTTTGAGGAATTTCCTCTTTTATTTCCTCTTCACGATTGATATTAATAGACACTTCTGGTTGATATTCTGGTTCAGGTTCATTTCTATTTTCTTCTGCTACTTCTTCAACATGTTCATCGTTAGGTTTTAGATATTCAGGTACATAAAATGGATCCGTAGATGTGGCCGTGTCATTTGATGGATAGCCTAATGGATCTGACGCTATCGACATTGGTTGAGCACTTGGTTTTTCACCAAGCCTTTTTTTAGCTTCAATATCTTCTGGCAAATCTTCATATAAACTTCTACCGGAAAAGAATAAAACCAAGCCTTTTATCGCTAAATAAATGAATATGAAAATAGCCACAACGGCATAGACTGCTAAAGCAACCAAAAGAAGTGGTAATACAAAGATGTATAAAATGCCTCTTCCAATGTTTTTAAATAGCGTAATCATAAGTCTATTTTATTGTAGCTATATTCTTTTGTTTAAACAAATAATTATTGATAAAGACAATAATTGAAACGATAAAGAAATAAATATTTATAAATACTAAACCTAGTGGTTCTTTGACTAATGGATAGCATATTGCAAAAAGGAATAGAGCTAAGATAAAACCACTAACTAGGCTAGCATAGATCCATGGTTTATTAGCTTTAATTAGATAGATTAAGGAGTAAATTGCTAATAGCAATGCGAATAGCATAAATAGATATGAAAGTGGTCCATAGATAAAGATGAATATAATCGATAAAACGATAGCGCTGTTCAAACAGATAAATAACGATAACGGCAAGTTCTTTGGTTCGTTGAGTTCATAACCAAATTTTGGTAACTCATCAGCAATTATAAAATAGGCAATTATTTCTTGCCCTAACGCGATAAAGAATATGAAGCATGGAACCACATAGTTTAAGTATTTGAAATCTAGTATTCCAAAAGCAGAAGCAAAGACTTCGACAATATCTCTTCCGGTCATAAATTTAATTAAGGGCATACTGGCATATGTAAAACCGATTTGAATAATAGTGGTACTTATTATGATCCAAAAAGATGGAACTTTATATTGAACTAGTAGGCCAAAAACAAAACCCGTAATTATTGATGGAATAACATAAAAGATAGTGTCATCTATTTTCCAAATAGTACATATCAAACATAACCCAATTGTGGCCACTGCATAAATTGGAAAATAAATCTTTTTGCAGTGTAAAGTAACGAGCACTGAGGTTAGAGGCAAAATAAAAACAATGAGAAATACTAAAACAGGAACTAATGTTGTAAGAACCACAAAGACAACATTTATCGCTGCCATCATCGCCATAAAAGTGATGTTTTGAACTAGTGATTCTCTCGGTTTTTTAAATTCCATATAAAAAAGTTTAACATTTTCTCATTATTTTAGGAAAAAAATTAAGAAATGAGGGTAGTTAATATATAGAGGAGGAATTATGAGATTTTTTGCATCTATTCTTATCATCTCATTCTTAACAGCATGCAATCCTAACACGACTTCTTTTAATTTCTCCTCTCCCTCTACATATGATTATGCTCAAATGAATCATATTGAATGGGTTGATTTATTCCATCAGCAAGAGTGTGATTATTTTGCATATATCTATTCTGAAACATGTGGTCATTGTAATGAGATAAAAAATGAAATCATATATTTTTCTTATAACTATCAAAGCCCAACATATTTTGTGATTTATGATAAAGAGATTCCTTTAATCGATGATAAAGAACAAGTTATTGATAAAGATAAAATTGAAGATATAGGTATACTTGGAACACCCACATTATTTCATGTTGTTAATCATAAAATTAATGAAAATATAGTGGGATCAAAAGATATAAAGAATTACATAACTAAACTTCTAAAATAATAAATTGAGAGGCTTCAAATATTATGTTATTATATTGCTAAGCAATATATGAATTACGAAAAAGATTTAAACGAAAAACAATTTGAAGCCGTCACAACTTCCTTTCCAAATGTCAGAATTATTGCTGGGGCTGGAAGTGGAAAGACTCGTGTTTTAACTTATCGTATCGCTTATTTAATTTCAGAATTACATGTTTTACCATGGAAAATTTTGGCGATTACTTTTACAAACAAAGTCGCTAACGAAATGAAAAATAGAGTCATTAAAATGATCCCAGAATGTGAAAAAGATTTAACCATCAAAACCTTCCATTCATTTGCGGCCTTATTTTTAAGAAAAGAAATATATCAAATTGGTTTCCCAACTAGTTTCACCATTTTAGATGAAGAAGATCAAACTAAATTAGTGAAAGATATTGTGGCAGCGATGGGTTTTAAACGTGGCGACAAAATAGTGGGAAAAGCTTTAAATTATATTGGAAGTCAAAAACTTCATGAACGCTATCCTGAAGATATCAACATCATCAAAGAATTATTTGAAGATGAAAAGTTGTGCTTAGAGATATATACCCGTTATGAAGAAGAAAAAACCAAGCAAATGTCGCTTGATTTTGATGATTTATTATTAAAAACAATCTATATTTTAGAAAATTATCCAACCACAAGAGTAAAGTGGCAAGAAAGAATCGATCATATTTTAATTGATGAATTTCAGGACACAAACGATGTGGAATATAAACTTGTTAAATTATTATCTAAACCATCTACTTGTCATTATGTAGTCGGAGATCCAGATCAAACCATTTATACCTGGAGAGGGGCTAATCAAGATATTATCCTTAATTTAAATAAAGATTATTTGGATATGGAAACAATTATCCTCAATCGCAACTACCGTAGTACAGAAAAAATCCTTGATAGTGCGAATAAACTAATTGCTTATAACAAACTGAGAGTTAAAAAAGATTTATATACAGAAAACGAAGCAGGTAAACCAATTATAGTTCATCATGCTCCAAGTTCTAGAAGTGAAGCTGAATATGTCACTAGAGAAATAAATCGTTTAGTGCAAGTGGAAGGATATTCTTATAAAGATATCGCTATATTATATCGTTCTAACTATATCACTATGGATTTTGAAACTGCGTTAACTAAATCAAGGATTCCTTATAAGATTTTTGGTGGCACTAAATTCTATCAAAGAAGAGAAATTAAAGATGTTTTAGCGTATTTCCATTTAATTACAAATACGAAAGACGATATTTCTTTTGAAAGAATTATTAATGTCCCGAGAAGAGGCATCGGTGATACCACAATTAATATTATTAAAGAAGAAGCCAAAGCTAATAATATGAGCATGTATGATTACATCGCTACTTTAGATAATGAAATCACTCATTCTGATATGCCAAGAAAAGCGCTTAATTCTTTAAAGATGATGATTACTGTTATTGAAAAAACTAGAGAAGAAATCAATAAGAATGAAGAAGTATTTTCTAAATTATTAGAAGACATGATTTGGTCATTTGGATATAAAGAATATCTTCTTAAAGAAGATGATGGTGATGAAAGAGTGGAAAACGTCAAAGCCTTATTCCAGGATATTAGACATTATTTACAAGCTAATCCAGAATCAACATTTGATGAATATTTACAAAACATCGCTTTATTATCCGCTCAAGATGAGTTGCTTGATGGTGAATATGTGACTTTAATGACTGTTCATACCGCTAAAGGACTTGAATATCCTGTCGTTTTTGTGGTTAGAATGAACGCCGGAGTTTTTCCACATGTTAGATCATTCGCGGAGAATGGTTTTAAAGGTTTAGAAGAAGAAAGAAGACTTGCTTATGTTGCAATGACTAGAGCTAAGTCGTTACTTTACTTAACATATGCTAGTGACTATTCCTATGTATTAGGCGGTAACTTATTACCTTCTCAGTTCCTTAAGGAAAGTGGAAACGAAGTAGTGAAGAAAGAAGAATATAATCCATTCCGTTCAAATAAAAGACAAACATCTTTCCATTTTGATGATGGGCCTAATTTAAGTTTTGATTTGGATGCTCCAATTAAACAAGATTTTTCAACACCTACAAATGATGTTGATGAATGGAAGGTTGGAGATATTTGCATTCATAAAACATTCGGAGAAGGAACGGTTATTTCTTTAGAAGGCGACGATATTATTAAAGTTAATTTTAAAGATCATGGTGTTAAAACCATTATGGGTAATCACCCATCAGTGAGCAAAGGAGGATATAAAGCATGAGTCCAAAAGAAAGAGTAGAAGAAATCACTAAATTATTAGAGAAATATAACTACGAATATTATGTTTTAGATAATCCTTCGGTAAGCGATGCGGAATATGATCGTTTGATGCAAGAATTAATTTCTTTAGAAAAACAGCATCCTGAACTTCTTTCCCCTTTATCTCCATCACAAAGAGTGGGTGGACAAGTTCAAGATGAGTTTAAAAAAGTCACCCACCAAAGAATGATGCTATCTTTAGCTAATGCATTTAACGAAGATGATTTATACGATTTTGATCGTAAAGTTAGAGAAGTTATAGGTGGGGATAAAGTGACCTATATGGCCGAGATGAAAATCGATGGTTTAGGTATGTCTCTTGTTTATAACAAGAAATTGCTATATGCAGCGACTAGAGGAGATGGCACAGTAGGTGAAGATGTAACATCTAATGTCATCACTATTAAATCCATCCCTTCTCATATTAATTTAGAGGGAGATTTTGAAATTCGTGGCGAAGTATTTATGCCCAAAAAATCTCTTCTTAAATTAAATAAGGAAAGAGAAGAAAATGGTGAACCATTATTCGCTAATGCCAGAAACGCGGCTGCTGGTAGCGTGAGACAACTTGATAGTGCGATAGCGGCTAGTCGTGGACTTGATGCCTTCTGGTATTATTTTGTTAACGCCAAAGATTTTGGCATTAGATATCATAGTCAAGCTCTTAAAATGGCGGATGATTTAGGATTTAAAACTAATCCTGAAAGAAGACTTTGTAACGGCATAGATGAAGTCATTGATTATATTAAAGAATACACCATTAAAAGACCAGATTTGCCATATGATATCGATGGTATTGTCATTAAAGTGGATGATATGTCCTTATATGATAAATTAGGCTATACCGCGAAAACGCCAAGATGGGCGATTGCTTATAAATTCCCACCTGAAGAAGTGATTACTAAATTAACGGACATTATCTTTACAGTTGGAAGAACTGGTAAGATTACTCCTAACGCTGTTTTAGAACCGGTTAGAGTGGCAGGTTCCACTGTTCAAAGAGCAACCTTACATAATGAAGATTTCATTAATGAAAAAGGATTAATGATTGGTGACTACGTCGTTTTAAGAAAAGCGGGAGATGTGATCCCAGAAGTTGTTAGACCAGTCATTGAAAGAAGAGATGGAACTCAAATTCCATTCCAGATGATCACTAATTGTCCAGAATGTGGATTCCCATTAATTAGAAAAGATGCGATGCACTTCTGTGTTAATCCATCTTGCCCTGCTAAACAAATTGAGAGCATTATTCATTATGCTAGTAAAGATGCTATGGATATCGAAGGGATGGGAGAAAAAGTTGTCGAACAATTCTTTAACCAAGGTTTCTTTAGTAATATCGCTGAGATTTATAATCTCATGGATCATAGAGAAGAAATTATTTCTCTTGATGGATGGCAATCTAAATCAATTGATAATTTAATTGAGGCTATCGATAAGAGTAAAAATAATTCTGTCGAAAGATTACTATTTGGTTTAGGTATCAAAGAAGTAGGTGCGAAGATGGCCAAAACCTTATCACGCATTTATCAAAATTTAGATAATTTGATGAAAGCTAGTGAAGAAGAATTATTAACAATTCCTGATGTCGGTCCTGTCGTGGCTAGAAGTATTACCAATTGGTTTAAAGATCCAAACAATCAAGAACTCATTGAAAAATTAAGAAACTTAAATGTTAACTTTAATTTCCTCGGTTCAACTTCTAAAGCCGCTAATTCTTATTTCTCAGGTAAAACAGTTGTATTAACTGGAACACTTGATTCTATGGGTAGAAAAGAAGCTACGGAAATTTTAGAAAATTTAGGAGCAAAGGTCACTGGCTCAGTCAGTAAAGCCACTGATGCAGTTGTGGCTGGCCATGACGCAGGTAGCAAATTAGATAAAGCGCAAGCGTTAGGCATAGCCGTATTAAGCGAAAGCGAATTCTTGGAATTAATAAAATAAAAAGGGCTATGCCCTTTTCTTTTACCATTTCATCAAGTTCTTACCGATGATAGTCTTATTATTTATATCTGCCTCATAACAATGATAGATATCGATAACAGATTTGATTTCAGTTTCGCTGATAACCATCGGTTTTAATTTGTTTCGAACTTCTTTATCCTCTAATAATTTAGCGACAGTTTCAAAATCTTTTCTATCACTTCTAGTAACGCCTTTTAAAGATAGTCCTTTTTCTAAAACTAATCTAGTGTTAAGAGGCACTTTTTCTTCACTGACACCCATAAGGATTAAATCCGCACCGACAGTGGCCCAGTCAATCATTTTATTAATAGCGTCCGCGGAATATTTGCCACCGACAATTTCAATCATTGTGTCGTATTTTTCGTTTTTATACTCATCATATGTACGTGCTATAGCACCTTTAAACATTGCTAATTTATTTTTATCGACACCATAAATAGTCAGTTTAGTTTCAGGATGTAAAGCGGTAAAAGCGATATAGGTGATATAAGCTAAAATGCCATCTCCAAAGATTGCGACATGATTAGTTTCTTTAAAATTAATTCTTCTTAAAGCCGCAACTGAAACTGATAATAATTCGCTAAAAACAGCAAGATTTGCAGGGATTTTGCTGTCATATTTCACTAAAAGGTCAGGTTCAGCAGAATAGAATTGTTTTAAGAAACCATCGGTAGTGGAACTTCTAAAAGTGGAATGAATCGCGTAGTTATTTCCTAGTTCTTCTCTAGCGCATCTTCTATTTTCAAAATCTTTTAAATATTTTTCTTCCACGGAATTTGGAATAAGAATCACTTTATCTCCAGGTTGATATTTTCCGGTTGGATCTTTAACGACATGGCCAACTGCTTCATGGATTGGAGCTAAAGGATATTTATGATTTAAAACATTTTGATCACGGTTACCTAAAAAATAACGGATGTCCGCTTTACAGATAGCCATATAATCAACCTTAACTAAAGTATGATTAGAATCTATCTCAACATTAGAAATAAATTCTTCTAAGACTCCAGGAGATGTAACTTTATAAATTGTTTGAAACATTATAGAACCTCAGATTTGCCAATCTTTAATAAAGCTTTAAGCATCATCAAATCATCAAAAGTGGTGATTTTGAAATTAAGTTTATCGCCTTCCACTAAGTGGACATCTTGACCGAGCATCAAAACTAATTTTGTATCGTCTGTGACGTTAGGAATGTTTTTATCTAAAACTGCTTCATGAGCTTTTCTGATAATTCCTAATTTAAATGTCTGCGGGGTTTGGCCTTGATATAATTCACTTCTATTTGGAATATCGGTGATCTTTTCACCTTTTTCACTATGAACAATTGTGTCAGAAGCTTTGATAACAGTATCAACCGCTCCAAACTCTTTACAGGCTTTAATATTTTCAGAAATAATCTTTTGACTAATTAATGGTCTAGCGGAATCATGAATGACAATAATGTCATCATCTTTAGCGCCAGCTCCTATAACACCTTTAAGTCCGTTATAAACAGAGATTTGTCTAGTGGATCCACCAGCGACAACGGCTTTAACTTTACCTAAATCATATTGTTTACACATGACTTTAACATCATCGATATATTCTTCATTTGTGGAAATGATAATTGCATCAACTTCATCATTAATTTCAAAAGCTTCAATCGTGTGCACCATTAAAGGTTTACCGTATATTGGTAAGAATTGTTTAGGTTTATCGGTATTACCCATTCTTGAGCCAGTACCTGCTGCTAATATAAGTGCAAAATTCATATCTATTTCCTCTTAAATTTTATGTTCTCTCATGTAAGATTTATAATCTTGTGTTAATGATAGACCTTTATCGTAATGATGTCCAATTTGTTGTTCTTTAGGTGGGAGTTTTCTCCAATCACGATATAGGTAAGTTAGATAAGCATCATAATCTTTTGGAACACTAGCTTCGATATCTTCAAATTTGATTTTAGTAAATTCTTCAAATAAAGATTTTGGCATCGCTTCTTTCTTAGCGTTTGTGCCACATAAATTAGCCACTAAAACAGCTTTATCATATGGGACTTTTCTCATATATTTTTCGCATCTTTTCCTACGATAATGAGCGATATCAAATGGATAGAAAAGTATAGCTCCTATATTTATTAATAAATCTAGGAAGAATGTTCCTTTGTGGAATTTTCTAATTAGCTGTGGAACATAACTTAAATAAACTTGTCTCCAAATAAATTTCACACGTTTTGCGTATTTATCTCTAGGTTTATCATCTGTTAGTGACATGCCGTCGATAGGGAAGATATCGATCCAAACACCATGATTAATACGATGCTTCCAGAAATAGGATTCAATAAATGTGGTGGAGGAATCTCTTAATTTAGCAAAGTTATAGCAATAACGTGGGTCAGTTTTCCAAGTTTGAATGAAATAAGGAGTGCCGTTATATTCATTTTGAAGTTCAAGATATTTATCATAATCTTCTCTAGGCATACCAACATCTATGTCATCATCCCAAGGGATAAATCCTCCATGTCTAGCAGCGCCTAAACATGTTCCACCAACGAGAAAATACCTTAAGTGGTGTTTATCACAAACTCTAATAAAGGCTTTTAAGACTTCTAATTGCTTTTTTTGTAAGTCATTCATACCTTAATATGTTAACAAAATTAATAATATTTTGTTGTAAAAAATTATTTACTTCATGTTTTTATATATAAAAAAATTCTATCGTGTTAAAATACTTATCGGTCAAAAGGTCAAGAAGATATGAAACCTGTTAACAAAAGCGTGCTGGAAGAAGCCGCACAAAAATTAATGTTTGAAATGGATGAAAAACAATATGACACTCTACTTGAAGAGTTTCATACTATTTTGAGTCAATTAGAATTAATCGGAGAAATTCCGGGTGTTGATGAAGTCGAACCGATGACATTTCCTTTCGATGTCACCAATTCTTTTTTAAGAGAAGATGTTACTCAAAAACCATTAGATAGAGATGTGGCATTAAAGAATGCTAGTGACGTTGTCGATGGTCAAATTCGTTTACCAAAGGTGGTGGGATAATGTCATATTTAGATTTAAATATTTATGAAATCCATCAAGCCTTATTAGATGGTAAAGTTACACCTTTAGAACTTGCTAAAGAAGCCTTATCTAGAGCGAAAGCGGATACTAATAATTCTTTTGAATATATCTCGGAAAATGAAGCTTTAGAAGCTGTCGAAGCATTAAAAAATAAAGATAAGAATAATTTAATGTGGGGAATTCCATTTGTTATCAAAGATAATTTCTCCACAAAAGATATTCCCACAACTGCATCAAGCAATATTTTAAATGGCTATACTCCAGTATTTTCTAGTGAAGTTTATGTCCGTTTAATTAACGCCGGTGGAATTCCAATTGGTAAAACCACTTTAGATGAATTAGCAATGGGTGGTTCAGGTATGACTGGACATAAAGGATTTACATATAACCCATATGACCCATCTCATAAACATATGGTTGGCGGCTCTTCTTGTGGTAGCGCTGCCGCCACAAGTAGCAATATCGCTCCTTTAGGTATTGGTAGTGATACCGGTGATAGTGTCAGAAAACCAGCTAGCCATGCTGGATTAGTTGGCTTTAAACCAACCTGGGGAAGAATTTCTCGATTTGGTTTATTTCCATTTGCCACTTCATTAGATCATGTGGCTTATTTCACAAGAAGCGTGGAAGATAGTGCGATCACCTTAGGTCTTTTAGCGGGTAGAGATGATAAAGATATGACTAGTTCATTTAAACCTGTTGAAAACTACTTTAAGAACCTAAAACCCTGCATTTCAGGCGTGAAAGTCGCGATTATTAAAGAAATTTTAGATTCAATTTCTGATCAGTATATTAAAGAAACTTATTTAAAAACTGTTGATGAACTTAAAGCTAAAGGCGCGATCATTAACTATGTCTCTATGGATATTAGATTATGTAAAGCGATCTTTCCAACTTATTTCATCATCTCTTGTGCGGAAGCCACAAGTAACAACGCTAATTTAGATGGCATTAAATTTGGTCCTCGCTATGAAGGCAGTGACTATCAAGAAGTAATGACCAAAGCTAGAACTAATGGTTTCTCGGAACTAATTAGAAGAAGATTTATTCTTGGTTCTTATTCATTATTAAGCGAAAACCAAAAAGATGTATTTTTAAGAGCTCAAAAATGCCGTCGTCTGATCGTTAATAGAGTTAATGAAATCTTAAAAGATAATGATGTTATCTATTTACCTGCCGCACCGACAACTGCGCCATTATTTAATGCCTCAGCAGATAAATTATCTGATGAATATTTAATTGCGGATAACTACTTAGCGATTGGTAACTTTGCGGGCTTACCTTCATTAACATTACCTTTAGGTAAAAAAGAAGGTTTACCATTCGGCGGTAATATTACCGGTCGTGCTTTTGATGAACAAATGGTTCTGAATTTCTCTTTAGGTTTACAAGAGATTACAGGACTAAAAAATCTATCAAGTAAGGAGGGCAAATAATATGAATTTTGAAGCTGTTATTGGTTTAGAAATCCATGTTGAGATGAAAACAAAAAGCAAAATGTTTTCTACCTCTCCTGTAACTTTTGGTGATGATCCAAATACAAATATTGCTCCTTTAGATATGGCTTTTCCTGGCACGATGCCTGTAGTTAATAAACAAGCTGTTATTAATGCGATTAGAGTGTGTCACGCTTTACATATGAGCATTGATGATGAACTTTGGTTTGATCGTAAGAATTATTTCTATAGTGATTTACCAAAAGGATATCAAATTACTCAACAAAGAAGACCAATCGGTAGTGAAGGATATTTAGAAATTGAAACCTCTTCCGGAAAGAAAAGAATCAATATTGAAAGACTTCATATGGAAGAAGATACATGTAAACAACTTCACTCTTGGGATTGCACCTTATTAGACTATAACCGTGCAGGCATTCCACTTGTGGAAATTGTTTCTAAACCAGAGATGAAAACTGGTGAAGAAGCCATGAAATATGTTGAAAAGATTCGTTCTATTGTTTCCTTCTTAGAAGTCAGTGATGGAAAGATGGAAGAAGGTTCACTTAGATGTGACGTCAATATTTCAATTATGCCAGTAGGTAGCAAAGTCTTCGGTACTAAAGTGGAAATTAAAAACTTAAACACTCTAGTGAACATTCAAAAAGCGATCGATTTTGAAATCAAACGTCAAGAAGCTGTCTTACTTTCTGGTGGAGTGGTGCAACAGGAAACTAGAAGATTTGATGAAGCGAAAAAAGAAACCGTTTTGATGCGTGTTAAAACCGACGCAGTTGATTATAAATATTTCACTGAACCAAATATCGCTCCAATTAAACTTTCTAAACAGTTTATTGAAGATGCAATTTCTTCTTCTCCCGAATTAGCGGAAGTGAAACTAGAAAGATATAAATCATTATCATTAAATGATTATGATTCAAATCTATTGATATCTAATAAAGATAACTGTGAATATTTCGATGCAGTAGTTGCTAATGGGGCAAATGCGAAATTAGCTGCTAACTGGGTATTAGTAGATATTCAGGCGATATTAAATAAAGAAGATATATCGATTAAACAGTTTAAAGTTAGTCCAAAACATTTAGCGGACTTAATTAAACTAATCGAAAAAGGAACTGTTAGTAATAAGCAAGCTCGTGAGATTTTTGTGAAGATGCAAGAAAATGACGCTGACCCTAACGAACTAGTAAAAGCGATGGGCACTACACTTATTAGTAATGAAAGTGAAATCTTAGCGATTGTTAAACAAGTTTTAGATAATAATCCTCAATCGATTATTGATTATAAAAATGGTAAAGATAGAGCGGTAGGTTTCTTAGTGGGTCAAGTGATGAAACTAACCCAAGGAAAAGCTAACCCCGCTTTAACAAATAAACTAATTGTCCAAGAGCTTAAGGAGAGATAAAATGGCGATTTTAGTGACAGGCGGAACCGGCTACATTGGTTCACACACTGTGGTCAATTTATTAGACCGTGGCTATGACGTGGTAATCGTTGATAATTACTGCAACAGCAAACCTGAAGTTTTAGAAAGGATTTATAAAATTACTGGCAAAAGGCCAAGATTTTACGAACTTTCCGTGCAAGATGAACCTAAATTAAGGGAAGTTTTTGAAAAGGAAAAGATTACTGATGTTATTCATTTTGCGGGATTAAAAAGTGTGGCGGAAAGTGTCCAAAAACCAGAACTATATGTTTCTAATAACGTCGGTAGTTCCAAGGTCTTATTAAAGCTCATGAAGGAATATAAAGTTCATAACATTGTCTTCTCTTCATCTGCTACTGTGTATGGCGTTCCAGACCATGTACCACTTAAAGAAGATGATAAGGTGGGTGGATGTACAAACCCATATGGACAAACGAAATTAGATATCGAATATATCTTAAAGGATTATGCGAAAGAAAATCCTGATGCGAATATCGCCATCTTAAGATATTTCAATCCTATCGGCGCTCATCCAAGTGGACTTATTGGTGAAGATCCAAACGGCATCCCAAATAACTTGATGCCATATATCACTCAAGTTGCTGTGGGTAAAAGGGATCACTTAAATGTTTATGGTAATGACTATAAAACCGTTGATGGAACAGGGGTTAGAGACTATATCCATGTTGTGGATTTAGCTTATGGTCACTTATGCGCTTTAAGAAAGCTAGAAGAAAAACCAGGATTAGTTATTTATAATTTAGGTACTGGTAGAGGGACAAGCGTATTAGAGCTTGTTCACGCTTTTGAAAAAGTTAATAAGATTAAAATTCCTTATGTCATCTGTCCAAGAAGACCTGGTGATGTTGATGAAAATTACGCTAATGCGGAGAAAGCATATCGAGAAATGAACTTTAAAACATCTTTAACAATTGAAGATGCATGCCGCGATTCATGGAATTGGCAAAAGAATAATCCAAATGGATATGATAAATGATAGGAGAAAAGATTATGAGTGAAGCAAAAAAACTGAAAGTAATTTCTAGAAATGGCGATGAATTATTTGGTCTTTGCTGGTTAGAGAAAACATTTGAGGCTAATGTCGTTATTATGGAAGGTATGGAAGAACATACTTCCCGTTATGATGCATTCGCTAAATATTTAAATAAAGAAGGATTTAATGTTTATGCGATTGACGCTTTTGGACAAGGCGAAAATGTTAAGGATAATATGAGCAAAGTAGGTATCTGGCCAACAAATGGTTTTGCTAGACAAGTAAAAGCGGTTGATACATTAGTTACCGAATTACAAAAGAGTACGAAAAAATCTGTCTTTATCTTCTCCCATTCTATGGGTTCATTCATGTGCCAAGACTACATTGAAAGATATGCTGATCACTGCGATAGAGTTGTCTTATGTGGTAGTGGTGCGAAAAACCCCGCTGTCCCCGCCGGTTATTTATTAGCGAAGATAATTGTTAATAAGAAAAATAGAGATGAAAAAGCGGGCTTATTAAACAAACTAATGTTTGGTAATTTCAATAAGAAAATTGTTAATCCAAGAACAGCATTTGATTGGCTATCTGTTAATAAAGAAAATGTCGATAAATATATTGCTGATCCACTTTGTGGATTTGGTCCAAGAAATGGTTTCTGCTATGAATTTGTAAAAGGCATGAACCAAATTCATAAAGCTAAGAACTTGGAGAAATTAAATCCTAACACTAATATCTTTATTATCTCTGGTAGTGATGATCCAGTTACCGGTTATGGTGCTTCCGTTAAGAAATTAACTGAGATGTATCATAAATATGGTTTAAACAATGTTCAAAGCAAAATTTATCAAGGATTAAGACACGAAATCTTAAACGAAGATCGTAAAGAAGAAGTTTATAAAGATATCGTCTTATTCTTTAAACAAGGACTAACAAAATAGTTAGTAAACGCGCCCGTAACTCAGCTGGATAGAGTACCTTCCTCCTAAGAAGGGAGTCGGACGTTCGAATCGCCTCGGGCGCGCCAGCCTTTATTTATTTAGGGCCTTTAACGGCCTTATTTAATTAAAGCAAAATACACTAAAATGATAAAAAAAGAGGAGTTTTGCATGGAAAATCTCAAATTTTATGGTCATGATGTCAAAAATATTAAGCCGATTAATGACGCTTATTCTTTTGTTATTAGTCCGCAACATTTATATGAATTAATGACTAAAGTTTGGGATAGATTTAGCTGCGCTCCTAAATATAGAAATGAATGGAGTAAAGAGAACATGACATTAGGCCAATGTTCTATTACCGCATTTTTAGTACAAGATATCTTCGGTGGAGAAGTAAGAGGCGTTAAACTTCCTGATGGTGGTTATCATTGTTTTAATGTTGTTGATGGACAAAAATTTGATTTAACAAGTGAACAATTTGGTGATACCGAATTAGATTATGAAAATTGTCCTGAACAAAAACGAGTTGAACATTTTGCTAGCCAAGAAAAATTTGAAAGATATCTCTATATTCGTAATCGCCTGTTTAAATTAAATAAATAGTTGAAATATAATCCATATTTCTTTTATAATCATTAGCGTTATGGGTCTGTAGCTCACCTGGGAGAGCGCCTCCATGGCATGGAGGAGGTAGAGGGTTCGATCCCCTTCAGATCCACCAGAAATACCCGCTACCAGAAATGGTATCTATAGATAAGCCAATCTACGGGAATGGCGAAAACAGATTAGTATAAGCTGAGGTTCAAAGACCCCTGGCGGCTGTAGTGATAACTACTGGACTAATCTTTTTTTCTTCCTATAATCTCGATATCGATATTATATTTCAATTTTTTACCAAAGCGGCTCTTTTTGTCTTTTTGTTCCATTTTTACAATATACATTGGTGTGTCTCGTGATGAATCTGGATTTGGGTCAATCTCTATATTTTTGTGATGACCACTTTTAGGAGAAGAAGTAACTCTATGGAAGTAATAGAAATTACCTTCTTCATCTACTATGTAGGCGGGATGACCACTGACTAAATAAATACGGAAATGTTTTTCGAATTTCGACATAAAAAAACTCCATTCTATACACTTCTCCACTATGGGAATAATTAATAGCTAAGAAGTATATTTCACTGGAGCGGAATGATATGTTAAGACCGCAAATAACTGTATTGTTATTTTATCAGAATATATAAGCCAATACTATGAGAAAACTTATTAAAATTGTTAATGAATTGGAATCTCAATATGCTTATTTTATAACCTCTATGATAATTAATTTCTTTTAATATGAACAAAAAATATTTATGATACTTAACGATGAAAATATCTAACGAATTAAAAGCTAAATTAGAAGAGATATATCAAACCTTTTTACACGATGAAAAGATTTTAAAAATGAAAAATATTCCGATGCATCGTGGATCGAATTGTTATATTCACTCTTTTAAAGTCACAAAACTAGCGATTAAAAGAGCGATAAGACACAAAAAAGGTAATCTGGAAGTAATACTTCTTGCGGCAATTTTACATGACTATTATCTATACGATTGGCGAGTCGAAAAAGAAAAGAAGAATGAACACCTTTATAAGCACCCTTCTATCGCAATTCAAAATGCCGTTCGAGATTTTGGAATTCATGAACCTGTTAAAAAAGCCATCGAAACTCATATGTGGCCCATTAATTTCACTCATTTTCCCTCCAGTAAAGAAGCTAGAATTATCACCCTAGCGGATAAAACCATTTATATAAAAGAAATTGTTTGTTCTTCTAGATATAAGAAAAAAAGAGAACAAAAATATTTAAAACAAATTGAAAAACTATTTGATAAATAAAGATTGGTAAAAACTATTAGAAAACGCCAATCTTTTTTCTTAACTATTTATAGATAAGAAATGTATTTTGTGGTATTCTCTATTTGGTATAAAAAATGATTGCGAAAACAAAAGGTATTAAAGATACAAAGAATTTAACTAGTAGATTACCTGCTATTAGATTTACAAAACCAGAATATTTATATATCGCTACCAGTAACGCTAGATGCGCTAAAGCGGATTTATATATTAAAGAAGGCGATCATGTCGATTCTTGCCAAGTGATTGGTATGCGTCATGGTCCATTTTTTGAACAACCAATCCATGCGACTTGTTCTGGTACCTTTGTGGGTTTAGAGAAGCATTACCATAGAAATGGTAAATTAACTGATTTTATAAAAATCAAAAACGATTTTAAAGATACATTAGATAAATCTTGTTTTATTAGAACGCCAGAAGAAATTGCCTCTTTAACAAAAGAAGACATGACTCAAATCTTAAAGGATTGTGCTCTCGTGGGTTTAGGTGGTTCTTCATTTCCAACATACGTTAAATTTCAAACCGATAAACCAATTAATATGATTCTTATTAATGGTATCGAATGTGAACCATATATTACCGCCGATCATCGTTTAATGCTTGAATTTCCATATCGTATCATGGAAGGCATTAAATATGTGATGCAGGCTTTTAAGTGTAAACACGCGAAGATTTGTATCAAATCTAAATATAAAGACATTAAAGAAGTTTATACCCAAGTCATTAAAGAATATGAAGGTAGTGGTATCGAACTTTGCTGTGTTGGCAATTTCTACCCACAAGGTTGGGAAGTGGAGATGATTAAATCTGCAACTGGTATACAGTTAAAACCAGGTGAGCTTCCATCTAATCGTGGCATTATTAACTTCAATGTTTCCACGATCGTGGGTCTATATAAGGCTATTAAATATAATATGCCCGTTATTAAAAGAGATATTACTGTTACTGGTGATGGTATTATGTTTCCAAAGAACTTTAGAGTTCGTGTTGGAACTTCTATAAGAGATTTAATTCCACTGTGTGGAGGATATAAAAATCCTGATAAAGAAAAGGTCTTTATTTTAGGTGGCCCAATGATGGGCATGGCTGTTCCAAGTGATGATTGTATTATTACTAAAACCGTGACTTCAATTATCGTTTTGGATAAAACTGATTATCAAGAAGAGCCATGTGTGAGATGCGGTAGCTGTGTTTTATCTTGTCCTGTACATTTAGAACCAGTACAAATTATGAATGCCGTGAAAACATTAGATAAAGAAAGAATTAAAAAACTTAATCCATTAAGATGTATTGAATGTGGTTTATGCACCTATTCATGTACTTCAAAGATTAATGTGACTGATTATGTTAGAAGGGCGAAGCTTTTTGCAAAATTATGATTATAACTAAGGAAAATTCACCTCATATTAGAAGAAAAGCGACCGTCACTAGAATGATGCTCGATGTTTTAATCGCGTTAGCACCAACGCTTATCTTTTCATTTGTTGTTTATCCAATTAAGACATTAATCTTCTACGTCTTATCCGTCTTTATTATGGTGGCTTCAGAATTTGTTTATGTTGGATTAAAAAATATGATGCCTAAAGATGGACAAAAGCATTCATTAAAAGAAAGATTCATCTATTCTTATAAAGGCAAATTTAATCAAAATAATATATTGTCCGCTTGCGTATCAGCAGTTATCTTTACTTTAGTAATGCCCGCTGGTGCTCCAATATACGCTGTGATAGTAGGGGCTTTAGTTGGTATCGTTTTTGGTAAATTAGTCTTCGGTGGATTAGGTAGCAATATCTTTAACCCAGCGGTTGTTGGCATGTTATTTGCTAAAGTCTGCTTTGGCTCACAATATGTAACAAATGTTTCAACTTGGTATTACACCATTCCAGATGCCGCGGCTGGAGCGACTCCATTAGGTTTACTAAACGAAGGATATTTCGCTAACATCCATCAATATTCGTTATTAAATCTATTTTTAGGTAAAGTTCCAGGCACTCTTGGTGAAGTTTATACCATTACAATTTTAGTTGGTCTAGTTTATCTATTAATTAGAAGAAGTATTGATTATCGAATTGTTGTTTCCTATTTAGGAACATTCTTAGCTTTAATCTTAACTGCTGGATTATCATTATTAGCCTTAAAAGTTGATATCAACGTTTTTGAATATGCTGCTTATCATCTTTTAAGTGGTGGCGTTTTATTCGGTGCCGTATTTATGTTAACCGATCCAGTCACTAGCCCAATTAATTCCCCATCAAGAATTATGTATGGCATGATTGCGGCAGTTGTTACTGTCTTTATACGTTTATTTGCCGCCTTACCAGAAGGTGTCGGTTTCTCTATTCTAATCGCCAATATGCTTGCGGTTGTTTTGGATCATTACGAATGGAGTTCCCCTCGTTATACAAGAAAGAAGATTATCGGTATGGCTTTATTAGTGGTCATTCCAGCTTTAATTACTTTCATTGTTATTCGTTTCGGAGGTGTCTATCATGGCTAGTAAGAAAAAATACATTGTTGCCTCCGTGACATTAGGTGTGATTGCCATGGCCTCTGGTTTATTAATCGGTGGCGCGAACATCATTACTAAAGACAGTATTAAAAAAAACCAAGAGAAGAAAATCGCTAGTGGAATTAGTGAAATATATGGCAAAAACGCCCTAATTTCTAAAAAAATCGATGTTAAAGCGGATACATTTGCTAATGTTTATAAGACTGTCGAACAATATTATGAAGTAAGCGATAAAGATAACAATAAACAAGGTTATGCCTTTAGAACTAACGGTTCAAATGCCTATGGAAAAATTACCTTAATTGTCGGTTTTGATGAAACGACACACGCCTTTAAAGGTATTAGTATTGTCGTTGATGAACAAACTTATAACACAACTTTAGAAGATAATTACATCTCTCTAGTTAACAAAGGTGAAAGAGATGTTGATGATGTGAAATGCGGTGCGACATTTGGCGCAAAGTTAGTAAAAGAAATGATTAATGAAGCGACAAGCGCCGCGGAAGAATTATGGAAGGAATAAAGATGGCTAAAGGAAAGACTAAACAGAATTTTCTAAAAGGTATTGTCATTGAGAATCCATTATTTGTTTCGATTCTCGGTACATGTCCCGCTTTAGCGACCACCAAAACGCTAGAGGCGGCTTTAGGTATGGGAATTTTATTTACCATTGTTTTAGTTTGTTCTAATATGCTTGTTTCTTTATTAAGAAAATTAATTCCTGAAGAAATTAGAACTCCAGCTTATATTGTTATAATCGCGACATTCGTCACCATTGTTAAGATGCTCACTAATGCATTTTTACCAGAATTATATTCATCATTAGGTGTCTTTATCTCTTTAATCGTTGTTAACTGTATCGTTTTAGGTAGAGCGGAAGCCTACGCTAGCAAAAATAAAGTCTTTGATTCCTTAATCGATGCTTTAGGTATGGGCGTTGGTTATACCTTAGCTTTATTATCGATGGCCTTCTTTAGAGAATTATTAGGTACAGGTGGCTTTACTATTGGTCAAATCTTTACCTTTATTCCAAAGGCTAAATTAACGATTATTCCTGCTCCATACACAATCAGTTTATTCTCTAATCCTGTTGGTGCTTTTATCGTCTTTGGTTTGATCCTAGCGGTCTTAGCTTTTATTAAGAATAGAAAAGATGAATATAAGGCTTATCTTGTTAAACAAGAAAAGATTAAAAAACAGCAGGAAGCTTTAGCCGCTCAACAAGCTAACACTGATGGAGGTAATAAATAATGAGTATTTTTGTTTCATTTATCTTAGCGATTATCTCTAGCATGTTAATCGATAATGTTGTTTTATCTAGATTCTATGGTATCTGTCCATTCCTAGGTGTTTCTAAAAAAGTGAAATCTTCTTTAGGCATGGGTATTGCCGTTGTCTTTGTCATCATCTTAGCGACTTTAATTTGTTGGCCTTTATATAACTTTATTTTAGTGCCCGCTGGTATCGCATTTATGGATACGGTGGCTTATATCTTAGTTATTGCTTCATTAGTTCAATTAGTGGGATTATTCATTAAGAAATTTTCACCAACTTTATATAAGAACTTAGGTATTTATCTACCATTAATTACCACAAACTGTGCGGTTTTAGGTGTCGCTCAAGGTAATACCGATCAAGGTTTTACTTTCCTTCAATCTTTAGCTAATGGTATCGGTACTTCCGTTGGTTTTTTAGCCATTATCGTGGTCTTCTCTTGTATCAGAGTGAGACTTGAAAGCGCTAATACACCAAAAGCTTTTAAAGGCTTACCAATCGCTCTTATTACCGCGGCGATTATGGCGTTAGCCTTTATTGGTTTACAAGGCTTATTCTCAGGTATTCAATTATGAGTAAAGAAATATATTTAGTGATTGGAATATCTGTTTTAGTATTATTACTAATAACTTTTATTGTTTCTTTCGTTTTATATGTGAAAACACCCGCTCCTAAAGGATGCGAAGATATGAAGATTAGCGAAGAGAAATGTGCTAGTTGTTCACATAGTGAATGTTCCTTTTATAAGAAAGAAGGTCAAGAATAATTATGGAAATATTATGGGCTGCTCTTATTTTATTAGGAATTGGACTCATCTTAGGTCTTGGCTTAGCGATAGCGGCGAAGGTTTTACATGTTAAAGAAGATGAAAGAATTGAAGAAGTGGCGAAGAAACTTCCGAATTATAACTGTGGTAGTTGTGGCTATGCGGGTTGTAAATCTTTAGCGGAAGCCATTGTTACAGGCAAAGAAGAAAATTTAAGAAAATGTAAACCTGGTAAAGAAGATACTAACTTCAAACCGATTATCGAATATTTAGATAAACACCCCAATAAGGACGGTAGTAAAGTCAAAGTTCATTTATAACATGAAGAAAAAAATTTTATCTTTATTCGTTATATCTTTAGTATCTTGTTCCCAAGCGTCAAAAGTTATTGAGAGCAAGGTTTTTTGTTTTGATACCTATATTTCTACTTCCCTTTATGAAGGTAATAAAGACAATATTTTAGAACTAGAAAAATCTTTTACTTATTATTCCAAGATTAGTGATAACTACAATGATAACGATTTAGTGAATGTTTATAAGATTAATAGGAGCAATGAAGAGATCACTGTATCTAGTGAATTATATGATTTATTAAAGACTTCTTTTGACGTTAAAAACCATGGCGCAAAATACTTTAATCCTCTATGTGGTTCATTAGCGAATAAATGGAAAGAAAGCTTAAAAAGCAAGCATATCCTTGATGAAAACATCAAAAATGAAGAGATTTTGAAGATAAATTCATCTTCTTTAGACTTTAAAGAAAATAATATTATTCAAAGAAATGGAGAGGCTGAAATTGATTTAGGCGGCATCGCTAAAGGATATGCTTTGGATAAGGCCAAAGATTATTTAAAAAGTCAAAATATTAAAAGTTATCTCGTTAATGGTGGTTCCTCTTCTTTATTATTAGGAGAGAAGAAAAATAAAGACGGTTTATTCTCTATTGGTATTTCTGATTTGGATAATAAATATATCAAAGCGAAGAATTGTTTTGTCTCTACATCTGCGACTTCTTTGCAAGGTGTGAAAATTGGTGATATTACTTATTCTCATATCATTAATCCATTTGATGGATCAGCGATCAATTTATATGATGCTGTTATTGTAATTTCTAATAATGGGGCTTTAGGAGATGCCTTATCTACATCGATGATGTTTTCTTCTATTGATGAGATTAAACAAATCGAAAAAGATGAAGATGTGAAAGTATTAGTTATCAAAGATAATGAAATAAAATATAAAAATGAAAGTATTGAGGTTTTTAGCCGCTGATGAATAAGAAAACGTTAAGAAATGATTTAATACTTATCCTTTCTTTAATTACCGTAGCAGCGGTTTCTTTAGCGCTAGTTTTATCGTTAAGAAAAACCAATAATTTGATTGCTAAAATATCTGTTCAAAATAATGTCGTGGAGACGATCGATTTATCCAAAAAGGAAGAACATGATTATTTTATTAAAGGATTAAATGGTGAATTACATGTTCACACCAAAGATGGAGCGATTGCCATAGTTGAATCTAATTGCCCGCATCAAGATTGTGTGAAAATGGGATATGTTCATGAAACCAATAAACCAATAATTTGTGCTTATAACGCTGTTTATATCGCCATCGAAGGCGCTAGTAATGTTGATGTGGAGATATAAGATGAATACTTATAAGATTGCCTTAACAGGTGTATTAACAGCTGGAGCCATAGTCATTGCGATTATTGAATCTTTTATTCCAAGTATCGGCATACCAGGAATTAAATTAGGTTTAGCAAACATCGTTATTATATTAACTCTTTATGAGTTAGGTATTGTGGAAGCTATTATTGTTGATTTTTTAAGAGTCTTTTTGGTGGGCCTATTAAGAGGATCTTTATTTACTATGGGATTTTTAATGTCTTTAACTGGAGCGATATTTTCCTTAGGAATTATGATTCTTTTCTATCTATTAATTAAAAAATTCTCCATTATTGGAGTAAGTGTTATCGGATCATTATTACATGTCATCGGTCAAATATTAATTGCGATGATATTTTTAGAAACTGGATATGTCATTTATTATTTACCTGTCATTGCTTTATCAGCGATTATTACCGGTGTATTTGTGGGAATAGTGGCCTCATTAATCATTAAAACTGGGGCAATTAGAAAAATTAGAGAAAAGCATAACTTTTAATATATTAAGTTTCATATAATAGAAGTATGAATATTACCCAATATGTGAAAAGTTTTGGTAACAAAGAATTTAAAGAACTACCTTTTAACGAGATAGATTCTTTAATATTTTCTGAACTTTCATATATTAATTTTGATCTAGAAATCGACTCCACTGATTTTATTAAAATCAAAGATTTAAAGATTAAAGATTCCAAAGCTTTTTATTATGGCAGTGTTGACGCGAAAAATAATAAGAAATTATTAGAAGCGATGATGAAATCTAAACGCTACCAAAATGTAAAAATTGGATATTGTAAATTATTAAATAATCATGAAAGTAGAAAGCAATTTTTTGCGATGACTTTACTCCTTCCTAATCATGTTGCTTATATAGCTTATCGTGGCACGGATACTTCTTTATTGGGGTGGAAAGAATCATTATCTTTGGTTTATGAAGAAGCAATGCCAAGTAAAGACTTAGCAGTGGAATATATAAGAACAGCCACTACTTTATTTAAAGGTAAATTTTATGTTGGTGGTCATTCTAAAGGTGGCTATCTAGCCATGTGCGCCGTCTTATTTATGGGAGAAAAATTAGAAGAAAGATTAATTAAAGCTTATACATTTGATGGTCCAGGTTTAAAAGAAGATGTTGAAAAATTAGATTCGTTTAATCGTATTAAAGATAAATTAGAAAAGTATTTAACCACTCATGATGTTATCGGTGTGGTTTATAATCACGCTTCTAATGCGAAGATTGTATATTCAACAGGTGTTCTATTAGGTGGGCACGATCCTTTTAAATGGATGGTTAATTATCATAATATGACTTTCTCCTATACTAGAGCTAGATCATTTTCTTCCAGAAAAAGTGAAGAAGCGATGATGAACTGGCTCACTAATGAAAGCGATGAAGATAAACGTTTAGCGATCGAAGTGCTATTTGACGTTTTAGGTGATTCAAAAACAATTTATGATTTATTACTTAATGCTTCTCGTATTATTAGTAACGGCAAGAAAAAGTTTAAATCTTATACGGTAAAAAGAAGAGAAAAGACAAAAGAAATTTTTAAATCATTAGGAAGATATTATCTAACTGCTTATTCACCAAAAAGATTCTTGATGAAGAATAAAAATGATGTGAAACAAATTGAAAAAAAGACAGAAAACCAATCCTAAACTTACAAAAAAGGTCAAAAAATGCGATAATATAGGCATGAAGGATTATAAAAAGGGTGAACAAGTTGTCCATTGTCGTGATGGCTTAGCCGTCATCATTGATAGAATTTTTATGGGGGATAAAGAATATTACCTCGCCAAAACAATTCGTGGTGAAGGTGAAAATGTTTATGTTCCTGTGGAAAGAGCGGAAGTTATTATTAGACCTTTATTAACGATTAATGAAGCGGATGCTTTATTAGAAAAAGCAAAATCCTTTGGTATTGAATTTAATTCCAACACTAAGCAGAGAAGAGACGCTTTAAAAAGAAGATTATCTTCCGGAAATGTCGAAGACATTATGTTTTTATATAAACAATTAGATTTCTATAAGAATCATAATGATGGTTCCATTAAATATGGACCGGTTGATCTTGATATGTTAAATTTTGCAGCGAAAAATCTTCTTGATGAATTATCAATCGTTTATAAAATTGATAGAGATAAAATTGACGAATTCGTCGCTAAAAAAGTTTTCTAATTTTATCGAATATTTCTTTTGTTGAATATATAAGGTTCGTGCATTGGCACGTTCTTTTTATTTCTTCAATCGTTCTATAACCATATGTGACAAGCATATAATCGACATTTGCGTTAAGTGCTGTTTCTTCATCGACATTCGTGTCGCCAATATATAAAACTTCTTCTTTTGATACTTTGTAATGTTTAATTATGTTTTCAATCATATTGGCATCCGGTTTCTTTTTGACGCCTATAGCATCGCCTTGAATAAAATCGAAAATATGCGGATAGTGGTGGTCTAATAATATTTTTGCAACATCGATTATCTTATTTGTGGCAACAGTAACAATATAACCTTCTTTTTGTAGTTTTAAAAGTTGCTCATACATACCCTCATATGGCAAGGTAAAAACATCATATTTTTTGCGATATTCATTTTTAAAGATTTCTAAGCATTTCTGGTAATTTTTGTTGTAAATCCCATTAGGAATGGACCTTTCAACTAGTTTTGCGACACCGTTACCGATGTCTTTTCTGACCTGTTCTAAAGATCTTTCTGGGTAGTTAAAATAACGCATAGAAAAATTAACCGCATTTCTTAAATCAATTAGAGTGTCGATTAATGTTCCATCTAAATCAAAAACAATGACTTTTTTCATTTTATATTTTCTATCACTTTGATGATATCTTCATTAAAAACTAAGTCGCACATGTTGTCATAACTTGTCGCATCTTTATTGATAACGACTAGATTTGATCCACGGAAATAGCGGATAAAGCCGGCAGCAGGATAGACTGTTAAGGATGTACCTACAATAATTAAGGTGTCACAAGTCATAATTGCGGATATAGCAAGATTGATAGTTAGTTCATCTAAAGGTTCTTCATATAAAACGACATCTGGTTTAATCATGTCACCACATTTATCACAAAGTGGTACTCCTTTATGAGATAGCACATATTTAAGGCCAAATAATCTTCCACATTTCTCGCAATAATTTCTATGAACTGAGCCATGTAACTCATAAACTCTATTTGAGCCAGCTTCTTGGTGAAGATTATCGATGTTTTGGGTAACGATCGTAACGTTCTTACCTTTCTTTTCTAAATCCGCGAAATATTTATGCGCCGCATTTGGTTTAGCGTTTGGATAGCACATTTTCTCTTTATAAAATTCATAAAATAATTCGGGATTATTCATAAAGAAAGTGTGCGAAATTATTTCTTCAGGTGTGTATTTATCTTTTCTTTTTTGACTATAAATACCATCTGCACTACGGAAGTCTGGTATGCCTGATGGAGTGGATATTCCTGCTCCAGTAAAAACTACTATTGAGGAAGAATGATCAATAATTCTTTTTAATTCATCGTATTTATTCATGGCATTATTATATATTTTTTTGATATTTAAAGATATATATCTTTCCTTTATTGGGCAATTTCTTTAATAAAATACAAGAACAAAGTTCTTTCTTGTTATTAGTTTTAACACTAATTATAATGTATAAGAATTATGGGAAAACTAAAGTTTACACTTGTTAATATTTGGTTTTGGGTAGCGATGATTTTAGTTTGTTTTTTAACTGAAAACCTTGCCCATCTAACACCTAATCCTAAAGCTGGTTTTGACTATCCAACTTTATTTTTATTAACTTTCGCTTGTCTAGCATCTCTTTTTATGTTCTATTTCATTAATCACAAGAACAATAAGATGAAGATAGATTGGGTTTTACTTCCCGCTTTTATTATTGTCGGTGGTATTTTCACATTATCGATTTGGCTAAATAAGGGTGGTGAATATCCATTTGCTGATGGTAGTGGTTCTTTCGAAGTTATTATCTCTAATCACGATAAGATTAAAGCCACAATCACTTTATGGGTATTTTTAATATTTTCTTATGCAATGTTTTTTTCATTACATATCAACTCTCCATTTTCTAAGAAAATAAGATTTTTGGCTTTAGTGGGAGTGGGCGCCGCTTTAATATCGTTAATTTATTCTTTAATCACCGAAAAAGATGTTTATATCTCCATTTTTAAAGGAACGGTTGATCCAGGTGCATCGATTGATTCTTTCTATGGCAATAAGAATTATTATGGTGGTGTATTATTTATTGGTTTCCTATCTTGTATTATCGCAAATTACTATAAACCAAGATTTTATACCTTCTTATTAGCAGTCATTTTCCCATTAGGAATTTTAGCATCTGCTTCTATGCTTCCAGCCATCATTTCTATTGTTGCTTTGCTCATTTATTTATTTGAAGAAGTCATCCGCTTTTCTATTAAAAAGAAGTGGTTATATTCCTTTTTTGCAACGTTTTCGATAATTTGTGTATTAGCTTTAGTCATTCTTTTCTTCTATGGTGTGACCCATATGTGGGACGGCTTTATTGGTTTAGATGCTTATTTAACAGAGATGTTTCAAAAGAAGAATTTTATGACTTTCAGTGGTCGTATTGATATCTGGAAGAGCGTCTTCCCATATTGCTTTGATAACTTTACTCATTTATTTCTCGGTCATGGTTTTATGATTTCTGAAAAAACCATCTTAGGAATTACAGGAGCGATGCATAATAACAATCTTCCTGGAGTGAGAACCGCTCATAACGGATATCTACAAATATTATTTGAATACGGTTTATTTGGAGTTCTTATTCATCTTATCTTAGTGAGTTATTTCATTTATTGCTCTATTCGTTTACTTCTTGAGAAGAGATTCCATTTTGTTTTCATCTATTTATTCGTAGGTCTAAGTTGTGCAGTATATAACTTTTGTGAATCCAGTTCATATTTTGATGCCGGTGTTAAAGAAATCTTTATGACTTGTTTATTTGTTATGCCAGTCATTAGAGACGCTAAATTTGTTAACCACTATAAGAAAGTGGAAGAAATCAAAAATAGTGAAGTAACTGGTAAAGAGTTCGACCACATTTCATTAGGCAAAGTTTTATCTGTTGTTATAATGTCAGTCATAGTTATAACCGGAACTATGTTTATGTCTCCGATTTCTTATAATTCTAATTGGTTAAGATATTTATTATTAAATATCATCATCGGTTCGAGCATCGCTTTAATATTCATCCCATATCTCATCGCTTTATATTATAAAAACAGTGATAAATTATTCTTTATTTTAAGATTTGCATTTAACTTCATATTAATGGGATTATCGGTTAGCTTCTGTTTCATCTTCTTTAATAGAGATCCTAAACTAAAGAGTTTAATTCCATATTTAATTCCAAGTATTATCACCGGTATGCTTCTATTAGAAGTTATCTTCTATTCATTAATTAAAAAAGGAAGCATTAAACAGTGGGCGAATATCACCTTTGTCGGTGGTTTCTATATTAATAAAATTGCTATATTAGGTGGCTTACTCTTTGGAGCGATTCCATATCTAGTGATGGAAAACCTTGGTTATATGAACATGTTTATTTATGTTCTTGTGCCATTTATTTCCTTTACTGGTTATTACGCTTTGTTATATTTCTTCCCATCGAAACAAGGAAAAGAAGTATTTAATAAATTAAATAACACGATGATTAATTATCAGAAAGAATTAGTCATAAAAGGAGAACAATATTATGGCTAAAGAAGTAACTGGAATTAAAATCATCGCCACAAACAAAAAAGCCTCATTTAATTATTTTTTAAGTGACTTTATGGAATGTGGAATCGTCTTAAAAGGAACAGAAATTAAATCTTTACGTGTTCATTCTTGTTCTATTGGTGATGCTTATATCATTATCCGTAATCAAGAAGCAGAAATTATTAATATGCATATTAATCCCTATGAACAAGGAAATATCTTTAATCAAGATCCGTTAAGAACTAGAAAGCTTTTATTACATAAAAAGCAGATCAGATGGTTTGAAGAACAAGTCAAAAAAGGTGGTTTCACAATAGTGCCCACGAAGATTTATTTTAAAAAAGGTAAATGCAAAGTGGAGATTGCTTTAGGTAAAGGTAAGAAGAATTACGATAAACGTGAAACGATTAAAAAACGTGATGTCGAAAGAAAACTCAGAAAGGGGGACGAGTATTAATGGAAAAAACATTTTTTGATCAGTTTAGAACTGGTGATTATCAAAGAAGCAACTTTGAAGATTTTTTAAGCGCGGTAAATTTCCATTATGAAGTTCCTTCCATCCATATTACTGGCACTAATGGTAAAGGTAGTACAGCCTGCTATATTGCCAGTGCCTATACCGCTAATGGATATAAAGTTGGTTTGTTTAAATCCCCATTTTTACACGAATTTAATGAGATGATTTCCATTAATGGAAATAATATCAAAGATGAAGAATTCTTAGAAATTTATAATCAATACAAAAAACAAATTGATAAATATAAATTATCCGCCTTTGAGGTTCAAACTTTCATCGCTTTTATTTATTTTAAAAATAATAACTGCGATATCAGCGTTATTGAATGTGGTATGGGAGGAGAAGTGGATGCTACTAACATCTTTACTCCTGTGTTATCAATTATTACTACAATCTCTTTAGAGCATACGGAATATCTCGGTTATTCAATTACCGAAATCGCCACTCAAAAAGCTGGCATTATTAAAGATGAAGTTCCGGTTTTGATTGGTGATTTATCAGAAGATGCTCTTACAGTTATCGTTAAAAAGAGCAAAGAAACAAATTCAAAGATTTGTTATATGGGCCATTATGTTAATATGACCTATTCTGAAACTGGATATAGTTTTGATTATGGTGAATTTAACGATGTGAAATTAACTTCAGTGGCTGATTATAGTGTGACTGATGCTTCTATGGCTTTAGAAGCCATTAAAGTCTTAAAAGATAGATTTAACTATGACGTTAACAAAGTTAAAGAGGGCTTAGCAAAAGTAGTGATGGATTGTCGCATGAATGTAGTTAGCAAAAAACCATTAGTCATTATTGATGGTGCGCATAATCCAGAAGCCATGAAGAAGCTTTGCTCAAATCAACTATTTTTAGTTACTAAAGATAAACCAATACATGTCATATTTGCTTGCTTTAGAGATAAGAATTTAGGCAACATGTTTTCTTCTTTAGGGGCGGTTAGTAATGATATATCATTAACAACATTTGATCATCCTAGAGCTAGAACTGAAGATGAATATTTCTTATTCATGGGTGATTATCCTTTCTTTAGTGACGCAAAAGAACTATTAAAGGCAAAGATGAATGAATTTCCAGATGATGCGATTTTAATTACTGGTTCATTAGCTTTTGCTGCTTATATGAAAGAATTATTTGATAAAGGAACTTTTTAATGTTTAAACCGCTTTTAAATGTCAAAATATCTCCCATACAAAAGATCACTTTTTCCGGTTTATTGATAGCGGTTGTTATCATATTGCAAAAGATATTAGCGATAAACTACATTCCGATTGTTCCGTTTTTAAGAATTTCATTAGGTGGACCGGCATTAATTATTTTCTCGTCCTTATTCTTAGGTCCGATTTATGGCCTATTTATTGGAGCGGCCTCTGATATTCTTGGCTATTTTATATTTGACCCAAAAGCAAATGCGTTTTTCCCTCAAATCACAGCTATTTATGCAGTTTTAGGGCTAGTTTCATATTTTGTGTTTTTATTGTTTAAGCTCATTAAAAACAAGACTTTGATGCTTATTATTGAAGGTGCGACTTTTATTGGACTATTGGTCTTTATCACTTTATATTTATGTTTAAATACTAACCTTCAATTATATTCTTCTACTTATGAAGTGCAGTTGTGGCAAAAGATTGTTATTCCGATCGTTTTATTCCTCTTATTATCGTTGTTATTTGTTTCTTCGATTATTTTTGATAAAAAAAGCGAAAAATGGAATTTAATTATAAGTCCAATTAATATTTCCTTTTCTTGTTTTGTTATTGAAGTAACAGTCATGGTCTTGTTCGGAACACTAATGAAAGGTTTTGCTTTTGGCTTTGCCACTTACCCAATGATTTTATTAACGCAGATTATCGTTTTATTTATAAATGTTCCATTGAACACTTGGCTATTAATTCTTTTACTTAGAATTACTAATCGTTTTTACAATAAACCCGAAACTTTTTATAATTAGGTCATTATATGGAAGAAAAAGAAAAAATTGAAAGAGAACAAATTGATGATGGTACCATTCCTGCTAAAGAAGGGGAGCCAATGACTGACCATTATTCATTCCCGTTAAAAGGATTTCTAATCTTAACAGGAATAGTGGTTACTTTGATGATTGTCTGTGTCATTGTCATTTTATGTAATGGAGGGTTTTATCAATGGTAAAATCTTTCTTTCCTATTTTATTTGCCTCTTTATTTTTTTTAGGCCCTAAAAATGCTGGACCATCTTTTGATTATAAGCAGCACTTACACGTTACTTTAAACGAAAGAAATAATTACACGTTAGAATCTATCGATGATATTGATTACGATAATGAATTTCGCCTCTATCGATACGATGATCTATTAATTGATGAAATCGCTAGTAACGCCTTCGATGGGTTTGATGTTAATAACCTTGTTTTAACTAATTCTATCACACATGTTTCCAGTGATACTTTTAATAGTTCTAATATTAAAAATATTAGATTTACAGGTTCGAAAGAAGAATTTGATTCTTTAAACCTTGAGTTAAATAGTATTAATGTTACCTATTACGCAGTTGATGAAGGTTTTATTAATTATTGGAATAAAAATATTAGACCGGTAGAAAAAGCTAATATTTGCGATATTAACGAAAAGACCTTTAACGAAGTATATTCCTTATATTCTTCTCTTTCTAAAGAAGATTTGGCGGTAGTGAATGAATATGAAGATTCTGCGAAAGCAAAAATTGCTGACTCGATGAAAGAACTAGTGAGAGTTTTTGTAGACCCAGAACCGGCTAAAAAGAACAATGAGTGGAATCAAACGGGTGCAATTATATTAATTATTTTTATCGCAGTCTTAGGAATGACTTCGATTACTATATTCTATTTATTAAAAACCAAGAATCTTATCGGTTAACCCCAAATCATATCGGCATATTTTGGATGGTCGATAAATGGGTTTCTATTTCCTTGTACAGAATAAACATAATTATTTCTTGATATTTCAGCAGAACTTACTGGATCTTCAGCATTCCATTTTCTTAATAGATTAATAGCTTCTATTTTTGTTCTTGGAGACATAATGTTTTCAAATTTTAAAGCGGATTCCGAATAATATCTTTGTGTGTCTCCGCTTCTTTTTGTGTAATGAAGATAAACATACATGATGATTCTTGCGATATCACCTTTAATAGAATTATCAGGTTCAAATACCCCTCTTGTGTAATAAACTTTATCTCCACCTTCATAGGCAAAAGAATTCATTCCTGATTTAGGGCCATAAACAATACCGAATAGAGCGTTACTTCGTTCGCTATTAATATCTTCATTACAAGGTCTTATGTGGTGTAAATCACTTCCGGCATATTCTTTACCGAATAATCCACCGCTTAAGGATTGCGCCCAAACATGTTCTCTTGATAATTGAGTGCATCTACTTCCCGAATAGAAACAACGGTAATATGAACCATTATAATTATCAGAATATCTGAAATGGCTGCTTAATCCGTAATAATCCAAGAAATTTTGATGGGTATTTGTCATTAAATTATGTAGTTCACCAAGTAAAGAATCTCCTTTCAAAGATGAACTAATGGATGAATAATAGCTACCTGATTGATCAGTTGGTTCAGCTTGAGTATATGATACCGGTTCGATTGCAGGGATATTTTTCTTCAAATGCTTAGTAGGATAACCTTGGAATTCTGGAACTCCCCCTTCACCTGAATATGAATAGTATTTATAAATACCTTCGATTTCGATGAGATCTCCCGCTTTAATATTTAGTGAACCAAATGTAGCTTTATTGCGAAATGAATATTCTCCTCCGCTATAAGTTATTGAACTAGATAATTTTGATAAGCCATAGACATTGATATTTCCGGTTTTATCAACAAGGTCAAAATTACCATATGAATAATCAGTGGGGTACTCTACTGTTCCTGCTATACGATAAAGCACTGTTTTATTATCAGTTGTACCGTTATGTTGGATGACTTGTTTAATTGATGATTCAACGGCATTTGGATTTTGTTCGTTAATAATTAACGCACCAGCCCAATCGATCTCACCTTCATCTTCTTCTGAAGTGGAAGTTGAAGATGTTGGTTTAATTGAAGTTGTGCTTCTTTCATCAGTACCTAATGTACATCCAGATACACCTAAAGATAAAGCACCCACAAATAGAAATAATAGTTTCTTTTTCATGCTTTAATCATAACCGAAATATAGCGTATGAACACTATTATTTTGCGTGCACTCTTTACAAGCGCGAAATGTTGTGATAAATTCATTAAGCAAACTTAAGATACGGGGAGGGGCAAATAGATGAGAGAAAAAGTTCTTTTAATTTGCCAAGACTGTCTATCTCGTAATTATCAAACAACAATTACCAAAGATCGCACAAAAACTCTCGAAATCAAAAAGTATTGTCCTAAATGTGGTAAGCATACGCTCCACAAGATTAGTAAATAAGGAGGAGACATTATGGGTTTAAAAAGTTATGCCAAAGGTGTCGTCAAAGAAGGCAAACGTGTTCGTTGGCCGAAGAGGGATGTTCTTATCCCATCCATTATCGTTGTCATTGTTATCGCAGTGGTAGCGGGTTTATTGCTATTCGCAGAAGATGCTGCGGGTGCGAGATTAATCTCACTCCTTAAAGATGCATTTAAAAATATCGGAGGTAATTAATGATGATTGATGAAAATCGTTTTACAGATACCACGACAGATTTCTCTGAAGAATCTGATAGTGGAAAGGGCGATAAATTAGGCGAAAAAGCTTGGTATGTCGTTAACACCTATTCAACACACGAAAGAAAAGTTGCGGATAACTTAAAAAGACGTGTTGAATCCATGGGATTAGAAGAATTAATTTTTAGAATTGTTGTCGCTGAGCAAGAAGTTCCTGTGATGGATAGAGAAACTGGTTTACCAAGTGGCAAAACCAGAATGAAAAACTTATACCCAGGCTATGTCTTCGTTGAAATGATTATGACTGACTATGCTTGGTATGTTGTCCGTAATACTCCAGGTGTCACCGGCTTCGTCGGATCTTCTGGTAAAGGTACAAAACCATTCCCTGTTCCAAGAGAACAAGTTGAACCAGTTCTTAAGAGAATGGGCATGGTCGATGAAAGCATGTACGATCGTTATAAAGAAGGCGACCTTATCAAAGTTATTCATGGTCCTCTTGAAGGCACTGAAGGTCACATTCTTAGTATCAACCGCGAAAACGGTGTGGTCGAAGTGGAAACCATCTTCTTTGGTAGAAGTACGAAAGTGGAAGTCGATTTCTCAGAAATCGAAAAGATCTAATGGAAATGAAAAAGACTGGCAATTGCCAGTCTTTTACTTTGTAAAAACTATTTTTTAATCTTTCTATTACCGTTAAGTTCTTCACGGAAGCTTTTGATTTCTTTAGTGGTACCAACCACGTAAATAGTGTCATCAGGAAGTAATGAGTCATTACCACCAGGAACAAATGATCTATTATTTCTAATAATTAAGACGATAGAGACACCATAAACTTCTTTGGAATTAAGTTCTCTTAATGTCACTGGAATGAAGCCAGGATTGATGATAATTGAGATGATAGAGTATTTACTATCTAAACGATAGAAGTCTTTATAGTCAGAGTTACCTAATCTATTTGCTAAGGCAGCACCAGCGGCTTTTTGAGGAGTGATGACATCGGTAGCACCGAGTTTTTTCATAATTGGTACATAATAGTCATCATCGACACGAACAATAATTTGTTCAATACCAAATTCTCTTAAGATAACGGTAGTTAAAATAGAGGCTTCTTTGTTATCACCGAAAGCGACGATAACCGCATCAACATCACGAATACCGAGTTCTGTTAAAGCTTGTTCATTTGTGCTATCAGCGACGAAAGAAGTTGGTAAATATTTCGCTACTTTTTCAATAGCTTCACGATTGTTATCGATGGCGATAACGTCCATACCATTATCTAAAAGTTCGTCCACGACAGCGCGTCCGAATTGACCTAGTCCAATAACCGCAAATGATTTTTTTGCCATAATTTTTCTCCTTTATATATTAACCGATAAGGAAGTCTTCTTCCACATAGTCATAATGTATATTTTGTTTTTTATCTAAGTTCGCTTGGAAGATTTGTAAGAAAGTCATAGGACCTAATCTACCAAAGAACATTAAAATGCATAAGGTAATTTTGCTACCGATAGTGATATATGGAGTGATACCTGTAGAAACTCCGACTGTTCCGAAGGCTGAGAATACTTCGAAAAATATCGCGGTAGTCTTTTCACTAACGATAATATCTCCTCTTAAATTATTTGCTTCAAATGACGCCATAACTAAGAATCCAAGTAAAACTAATGAAATTCCTAAAAAGACTAATGACATTGCTTTAACAATCATATTTGTGGAATAACGACGTTTGAAGGCTGCTACTTGAGATCCTTTAAAATAGGAGAACATCGCTAATGTAATCATAAATAAAGTCGTGGTTTTAATACCACCAGCTGTGGATAATGGAGATCCACCGACAAACATTAAGAAACAGCTAAATGCTTTACCGGTCATCGATAAACTATCTTGATCATAATTAGCGAATCCCGCTGTTCTTAAGGTGACGCTTTGGAATAATGCTTCAAAGGTATTCATTGCGTCAGGTTTAAAACATTCAGTTAAGACGAAAATACCCCAACCTAATAACAATAAGACACCAGTGGTCACTAAGACAATCTTAGTAAAGGCTCTCCATTGTTTATGTCTTTTAAAAGAAAACACATCGATGATAACAAGGAAGGAAATACCGCCTGTGACAATTAAAATCATGATATAAGTACATAAATAATAATATGCCCATGTAGGTAAAGAATCGATGAGTTCGTTTCCCACCCCTCTAATTAAGGATGTACCACCGAATAAATCAAAACCCGCATTGTTAAAGGCGCTGACGGATGTAAATAAGGAATTCCACATCGCCGTAGAGGGATTATTTGGGAACATTTCAAAGAAAACAGGTAGTCCAACTAGAAATCCAATAGCCTCAACAGTGAAGGAAATGAAGATTAATCGACGGACAAATTTCACGACATCAGCGAAAGAAGTGGAGCCGACCATCTGAGAGATTAAATAACGATCCCTAAATTGCAACTTACTTCTAAATAATGTAATAAAGAAGGTTAAGACAGTAATAAATCCTAAACCACCGATTTGAATCATGATAAGGATCACTAATTGTCCAAAGAACGTTAGTTGATTTCCTATTCCTTGACCGTATGTGCATAGACCAGTCACACAAGTCGCGGATACCGCGGAGAATAAGGAGTCCATATAGTTTCCCCATTTGCCATTAGCTTGAGAAAATGGAAAGGTTAAAAGTACCGATCCGATTAAAATCACAAACGCAAAGGAAAGAATGACAAGAACATAAGGGTTCATCTGCCAGATCTTTTTCTTGGGTTTTAGGTCTAGTAATTTGGCCATATTCGCCTTATTATACAACTTTTCTGATATAAAAGTCTATTTTTACCAAATTATTTATAATTTGAAAGGCAATTTTATTCATATACGAGAATAACCTTAAGTAAAAATTAAAAATTTTGCTTGCGCTCACTCATACACATTTGATAAATTATTTAAGCATGTTGCCTTCACACACGAGAGGTGTGATACGCGTGTAAGTAGTATCGTGGAAGGGTGGCGATTCACTCATTAACCACGGCACGGACAAATCTAAAATAGGAGGAATAGTCACGTGAGTAAAAAAATCGCAAAAGTCGTGAAGATGGAACTTCCTGGTGGCGACGCTAAACCAGGTCCAAAACTCGCTTCTGCCGGTGTCAATATGGCGAAATTCTGTACAGACTTTAACGCCAAGACCGCCGATAGACGTGGAGAAGTCGTTCCAGTTCTTATCACTGCTTATGAAGACAAATCTTATGATTTCGTCATCAAGACCTCACCAGCTGCAGGTCTCATCTTAAAAGCTGCTGGATTACAAAAAGGTAACGCTTTAGGTAGAAAAACTGTTATTGGAAGCATTACCCGTGAACAACTTCGCCAAATCGCGGAGTACAAATTACCTGACTTAAACAGCAATGATGTTGAGGCTGCTATGAAAGTCATCGAAGGCACTGCCAACAATATGGGCATTGTCGTCAAGGACTAAGGAGTAACTTATGAAATACGGTAAGAAATATCGCGCTGCTTTAGAAAAAGTTGATGCTGAAAAACTTTACACTATCGAAGAAGCTAGCAAATTAGTCAAAGAAACATCCACTGTGAAATTTGACGCCACAGTTGATGTCTCATTTAAACTCAACATCGATCCAAAACAAGCTGATCAACAAGTTAGAGGAACTCTCGTCCTACCTAACGGCAATGGCAAAACCAAAAAGGTCTTAGCTATTACAGATAAAGTTGAAGAAGCTAAATCCGCTGGTGCTGATTTCTACGGTGGCCAAGAGATGATTGAAAAGATTCAACGTGAAAACTGGTTTGAATATGATGTCATCGTCGCGACCCCAAACATGATGGGTTTAATCGGTAGAATCGCCAGAATCTTAGGTCCTAAAGGTTTAATGCCTAACCCAAAGACTGGTACTGTTACTACTGACTTAAGCAAAGCAATTGCTGAAATCAAAGCCGGTAAAGTCGAATATAGAACTGATAAAGAAGCAAATATGCACGTCTCTATTGGTAGAGTTTCATTCGACGAAAAGAAAATTGCTGAAAACTTACAAGCTTTAGTCGACGCCGTCTTAAAGGCTCGTCCAGCTGCCATCAAAGGCAATTACATTAAAACCGCTGTCATCCATACGACCATGGGTCCAGCGATCAACTTCACATTTAATGGTCGTTAATTAAAAAAGATTTCAATATACCGAAGACAGTAACGGACGTCGTGAGTCTTAATAATGTTACCGAGGCATAGAAACATATTTCTAATAACTCAAGTATATTGGAGCCTCAAAAACAAATTAGAAAAAGGAGGTCAAGAATAATGAATAAAGAAGTCTTAGCAGCAAAACAAAGTGTCGTTAAGGAAATCGTTGATAAAGCGAAAAATTCTTCAACCATTATCGTTGCGGAATACCGTGGCTTAACAGTCGCTCAACTTCAAGAACTTCGTCGTGCTTTACGTAAAGAAGAATCTGAATTATGCGTCTATAAGAATTCATTAGTGGAAAGAGCTAGTGAAGAACTCGGTTATGAACTTAAAGATGTTTTGAGCGGACCTAACGCCATCATCTTCTCTAAAGAAGTGAGTGGTGGTGCGAAAGTGACCGCTAAATATGCCAAGAGATTTGGTGACACTCTTAAAATCAAGGGTGGTGTCGTCGAAGGAAGATTCGCTGATGCCGACAAGATGAAAGAAGTCGCAAAAATGCCTGGCAGAGAAGGACTACTTTCAATGTTCTTATCGTGCTTACAAGCACCAATCCGTCAATTTGCTTGCACAGTTAAAGCTGTGGCGGATGCAAAATAACGCCAATTAGGAGGAAAAGAAAATGGCAAAGTTAACAAAAGAAGAAATCGTTGCAGCATTAAAAGAAATGTCTGTAATGGAATTAAATGATTTAGTCAAAGCGGTCGAAGAAGAATTCGGTGTTACCGCCGCCGCTCCTGTTGCAGCTGCTGCTGCTCCAGCCGAAGAAGAAGGACCAGCCGCTGGCCCAACTGAAGTCTCTTTATTTATCAAGAGCGCTGGCATGAGCAAAGTCCAAGTCATCAAAGCTGTTCAAGCGATCACTGGCTTAGGCTTAATGGATGCTAAAAAATTAGTCGATGGTGCTCCATGCGCTGTCAAAGAACACATCTCCCCAGTTGAAGCTGAAGAACACAAGAAAGCTTTAGAAGCTGCTGGTGCAGAAGTCGAAGTTAAATAATTAACTTTAGTTAAATCCGTTATCTATGGCCCATTATTACGATTTAAATCCCTCTAGTGCGTCAAATGAGAGAGAAATAAGTTACTTTATTGATGGGAAAACCATAACTTTATTAACTGATAACGGTGTATTCTCGAAGAGTCAAATTGATGAGGGGACGTATGCCTTTTTAAAGGTTCTTGTCCCCCTTCGACTCGCGGGTAATATTTTAGATTTAGGATGCGGTTATGGCCCTATTGGCTTAACGATTGCCTTAACTAGTCCAAAAGCGAGAGTGGATCTCGCTGATATTAATTCGCGCGCACTTAATTTATGCAAGAAAAACGCCGAATCATTAGGTTTAAGCCATAGAGTCACTATCCTTCAAAGTGATGTCTATAAAAATTTAGAAGGAAAACAATATGATTCAATAGTGGTTAATCCCCCGATTCGCGCGGGTAAAATCGTTACTTACGCAATGTATGAAGGGGCATTATCACACTTAATTGATGGCGGTCATTTATTCATCGTCATACGTAAAAACCAAGGTGGTCCAAGTGCTTCTAGATATATCGAAAATCTATTTGGAAACATCACTCTTTTAAAAAGAGATAAAGGTTATTACATCTATGTCGCAGAGAAAATGACAAGTAAATAATTGATTTAAGGAGCCATTTCAATGATAAGAAATATTAAAGATTTGAAACAACTCAATAATGGACGTTATGATTACTCCCATCTTTCCGGAGATTTACCACTCCCAAACTTGGTGGAAATTCAAACAAAGTCCTATGAGGAATTTAAGGAAAAAGGCTTAGACGAAGTTTTTAAAGAAGCGTTCCCAATTGTTAACTATACTGGAACCCTCTCTATCGACTATGTCTCCGTCAGATTTGGTGAACCAAAGCACACATTATTAGAATGTAAAGCTCAGGATTTCACCTATAGTGTCCCAATCCATGTCAATTTACGTTTAACACATAAAGAGACTGGTGAGATCAATGAATCTGAAGTCTATATGGGTGAATTCCCACTTATGACTAGTAGCGGAACATTTATCGTCAATGGTGCGGAAAGAGTTATCGTTTCTCAATTAGTCCGTTCCCCTGGTGCCTATCTCTCTAAAGAGATGAAAGCTGGAAAATATTTATATGAATGTGACCTTATTCCTGGAAGAGGTACATGGTTACAATTTGAAAGTGATAATAAAGACATCTTAAGTGTCCGTATCGATCGTCAAAGAAAGATGCATGCGACCACTTTAATTCGTGCCTTAGGTATCGAAAGTGATGAAGATATTATTAGCTTATTTGGTAAAAACGAAGCGTTAGAAATAACATTAGCGAAAGATAACGACGCCAAAACAAAAACCGTCAAAGGGGCATTAATCGATATCTTTAAGAAGATGAAACCTGGTGAACCAGTCACTGAAGAAGGTACAAATAACTTCTTAGTGCAAAAATTCTTCGATGATAAACGTAATGACTTAGGACGTGCTGGGCGTTATAAATACATTAAGAAATTATCTGTCTATAACCGTTTAGCGGGTAGAACATTAGCGGAAAATTTAGTCTCTGCCGATGGCGAGATTAGATTCAAACGTGGTTATACCCTAACAGCGGCGGATGTCGACGCTTTAAGAGATGAAGATTTCTTTGAAAAAGGCGCGCATCTACATAAGCTCAATATCAATGAGCGTTTAGATAATCACAACTTAGTTAACATTGTGAAAGTCTATAACAACGACAAAGATAAGAAAATCTGTAAGATTGTCGGTACTGATTTAAATAGCACCGCACAAACTGTCACTATTAGTGACATCTTAGCGGGATTCTCCTATTTCTTAAATTTAATCGATGGATTTGGTTCCACTGATGATATCGACCATTTAGGTAATAGACGTATCCGCTGTGTCGGTGAATTAATTCAAAATCAATTCCGTATTGGACTTGCCAAAATGGTAAAGACAGTCCAACAAAAGATGTCCATTTCTGATTTAGGTAATGTGAAGCCAAAATCATTAATCAATACTCGTCCATTAACAGCGAGTATCCGTGAATTCTTTGCTTCCTCTCAATTATCTCAGTTCATGGATCAAACTAACCCTCTCGCGGAATTAACTAATAAAAGAAGATTATCCGCGTTAGGCCCGGGCGGTTTAACACGTGATAGAGCCTCTACTGAAGTTCGTGACGTTCACGTTTCTCACTATGGTAGAATCTGTCCTATTGAAACCCCTGAAGGTCAAAACATCGGTTTAATTAATAACCTCGCCTCATACGCGAAGATTAATAAATATGGATTTATCGAAACTCCATATCGTAAAGTTGACAAGAAAACTTGCCGTGTTTTAAACGACGCGAAAGATTCTATCTATTTATCCGCGGATGAAGAATGGGATAAATGTATCGCTGAAGCGAACATCAATTTAGGTCCTAACGGTGAAATTTTAGACGACCAAGTTATCGCTAGATATAAAGGCGAAAACATCATGGCTCCTAAAGAAGAGGTCGACTATGTTGACGTTAGCCCAAAACAAATTGTTTCGATCGCTGCTGGTAGCATTCCATTTTTAGAAAACGATGACACCATGCGTGCCCTTATGGGTAGTAACATGCAACGTCAAGCCTTACCTTTATTAAAACCACACGCTCCTTTAGTGGGTACTGGTTTAGAGCATCAAGTCGCTCGTGATAGTGGTTTAGCGGTCGTTGCTGTCGATGATGGTGTGGTCACATATAGTGATTCAAGAACTATTAAAGTGTTAGAAAAAGGTCAAAAAGAACCAAGAGTCTATCACTTACAAAAATTTGAACGTAGTAACCAAGGTACATGTATCAACCAAGTTAGCATCGTTAAAGTCGGCGATAAGATTAAACGTGGTGATATCATCGCTGATGGTCCAGCTATGCAAAATGGTGATTTAGCTTTAGGACAAAACGTCACTATCGCCTTCATGACCTGGAATGGTTATAACTATGAAGACGCGGTCATCATGTCCGAAAGACTTGTGAAAGATGATGTTTATACATCAATCCATATTGAAAAATACGATTTAGAATGTCGTTCCATTCCTAAATTAGGTGATGAAGAGATTACAAGAGATATTCCTAACGTCTCGGAAAGTGCGAAAGCTTTCTTAGATGAAAGAGGTATCATCATCCCTGGTAGTGAAGTGAAAGAAGGCGACATCTTAGTCGGTAAAATTACTCCTCGTGGTCAAACCGAACCAACCCCAGAAGAAAAATTATTGATGGCGATCTTCGGTGAAAAGACTGTGGAAGGAAAAGATGCTTCCTTAAGAGTACCTCACGGTGGTGCAGGTATCGTATTAGATGTCAAAATCTTCAAAAATGAAGGTAAAGGCAGAAGCAGCGAATTCCCTCCAGGAGTTAATGAAATCGTCAGAGTCTATATCGTCCAAAAGAGAAAGATCTCCGAAGGTGATAAGATGTCTGGTCGTCACGGTAATAAGGGTGTTATTTCCCGTATCTTACCAGAAGCCGATATGCCATTCTTACCAGATGGTACCCCAGTGGATATTATGCTTAACCCATTAGGTGTTCCTTCCCGTATGAACATCGGTCAGATCTTAGAAGTCCATTTAGGTATGGCTTTAAAGAAACTCGGTTATAAGATTGCCACTCCAGTTTTCGATGGCATCTCTAATGAAGAAATCTTCGACATGATGGAAAAAGCCAAGATGGCTAAAGATGGTAAAACCATCTTATACGATGGAACCACCGGTGAAAGATTCGATGAAAGAATCACGGTTGGTGTCATGTATATGATTAAACTCGTCCACATGGTCGATGATAAATTACACGCACGTGCTACTGGTCCATATTCCTTAGTCACACAACAACCTTTAGGTGGTAAAGCCCAAAATGGTGGTCAGAGATTTGGTGAAATGGAAGTCTGGGCTCTTGAAGCCTATGGCGCAGCGCACGTCTTACAAGAAATTATTACTGTTAAATCCGATGATAGAGTCGGTCGTAGAAAAACTTACGAAGCCATCATCAAAGGCCAAGAATTACCAAAACCAGGTATGCCAGAAGCCTTCAGAGTCTTGGTTAAAGAATTACAAGCTCTATCCATGGATGTCACATTACTCGATGGTGAAGGTAATTCCATCGATATGGACGCTTTAGCTAAAGAAGCACAAAAAGAAGAAAGAAAGATTAATTCTTCAATTCGTAACTTAACTGGTGAAAGTGGTCCAGAAAGCACAGTTGATGCCGAAGCTCTCGGCATGAATGTTCGCGATTATAGCGAAGAAGAATAAGGAGGAAAAATACGATGTTTGATGTTAAAAAATTAACCGCAATTCAAGTCGGGCTTGCTTCTCCTGAAAAGATTCGTAGCTGGTCGCATGGTGAAGTTTTAAAACCAGAAACAATTAATTACCGCAGCCAAAAACCAGAACCAGATGGCTTATACTGCCAAAAAATATTTGGTCCTAGTAAGGATTATGAATGTTATTGTGGTAAATATAAAAAGATTAGATTTGCTGGCGTGGTTTGTGAAAACTGTGGTGTCGAAATTACCACCAAAGATGTTAGACGTGAGAGAATGGGTCATATTGAACTCGCTTCTCCATGTACCCATATTTGGTATTTAAAAGGTATTCCAAGCCGTATTGGCTTAGTCTTAGATATTTCTCCTAAACACTTAGAAGAAGTGGTCTATTACGCCGCTCACATCTGTTTAAATCCAGGTAAGAGTGAAGTTTTATATTATCGTGAATTCATCAATGAAAGAAACGGTAGAGAAATCTTTATTCCTGCCATTAAAGAACTTCAAAGACATGGTGAGGAGTGGGGTTTAATCGAAGGTAGTGAAGATTGGAATAGAAGTGCTCAGTTATTAGAAAACTTAGAATCTCCTGTTCAAGTCTTTGACTTCCAAAGCATCGCTAATTTCTTAAAGAAATATGTCGGATGTGAATTCTCCGAAGGTGCGGCAGCGATTAAACGTTTATTACAAGAAGTCGATCTAGATAAAGAAGCGGAAGAAATCTCTTCTAAGATGAAAGATACTTCTCCATTATCTAGACAAAAATTAACCAAGAGACTGGAAGTTATTGAAGCTTTTAGAAATCCAAAGAATAAACCAGAATGGATGGTTCTTGATGTCATCCCGGTTATTCCACCAGATTTAAGACCAATGCTTCAATTAGATGGTGGTAGATTTGCCACTTCTGACTTAAACGATTTATATAGAAGAGTTATTTCTAGAAATAATCGTTTAAAGAAATTAATCGATATGAATTCACCAGAAGTTATTTTGATGAATGAAAAACGTATGCTTCAAGAAGCCGTTGACGCTTTAATCGATAACGGTAGAAGAAATAAACCAGTCCAAGGTCCTGGTGGCAGAGCTCTAAAGAGCTTAAGTAGCGCTCTTAAAGGTAAACAAGGTCGTTTCAGACAAAACTTACTCGGTAAACGTGTCGACTATTCTGGTCGTTCCGTTATCGCTGTTGGTCCATTCTTAAAGATGTATCAATGTGGTTTACCAAGAGAAATGGCGATCCAATTATTAAGACCATTCATCGCTTGTGAATTATTAAAAAGAGGATTAGCTAACGCGCATAGACAAGCTGATAAGATTATCGATAGATATGAAGATGTCGTCTTTGATATCGTCGAAGAAATTATCTCTAAACACCCAGTCTTACTGAACCGTGCTCCAACGTTACATAGACTTGGTATTCAAGCTTTCCAACCAATCTTAGTCGATGGTCGTGCTATCCGTTTACACCCATTAGTGTGTACCGGATTTAACGCTGACTTCGATGGTGACCAGATGGCGGTTCACGTCCCATTAAGTAAAGCCGCTCAAGAAGAAGCTTTAGATTTAATGTTAGCTAGCAACAACATCTTAGGTCCTAAAGACGGTAAACCAATCGTTACACCTTCTCAAGACATGGTTATTGGTAACTATTATTTAACTAGCGAAAAGACCAAAGATGAATTCTTAGCGAAAGCCAAAGAATTAAGAGAAATGGGCGATAATGAAGAAGCGGAAAAATACGAATTATTCGCGATGAGTGAAGGTAAAGTGTTTAGAAATGTTGATGATGTCATCTTGGCTTATCAAACTAAACAAATTCATTTACACAATAGAATTGCGATTTTAGGTAGCGCTTTACTTAAATCTCATTTCACTGAAGAAGAAAATAACAATTACATCATCACTTCTGTTGGTAAAGTGATCTTCAACCTCATTTTCCCTGCAGATTTCCCATATTTAAACGAAATTAGCTCTAATTCCTTAACTGGAAATAAAGAAACATTTGCGAAATATGTGGTGAAAAAAGGTACAGACGTCCGTGCGGAAATCGCTAAACGTCCTGTCTTAAAACCATTCGGTAAGAAAGACTTAGGTAAGATTATCGATGCGGTCTTCCAAAGATATGACCGTCAAGGTAATCCAAAGACCTCCGCCGTCTTAGATAAGATTAAAGACCAAGGCTTCCATTATTCAACAGTCGCTGGATTATCCATTGCCTTAAGCGATATCCATATGGTTCAAGGTAAAGAAGAAATCTTAAAAGAAGGCGATAATAAAGTTCATGAATTAACAGAAATGTATCAAATGGGCTTATTAACTAACGATGAAAGACATAAACAAGTCGTTTCCGTTTGGGAAAATGTGAAGAACGAAGTTCAAGCTAAATTAACTGAACAATTTAATAAAGATAAGAATAACGCTATCTTCATGATGAGCGATTCTGGGGCTCGTGGCAATATCTCTAACATCTTACAGTTAGCAGGTATGAGAGGCTTGATGGGTTCGACATCAGGTGGTGCCATCGAATTACCAGTTAAACGTTGTTTCCGTGAAGGTATGTCCGTTTCCGAATTCTTTATTGCCACCCACGGTGCTCGTAAGGGTGGTGCGGATACAGCCTTAAAGACCGCTGACTCTGGTTATTTAACAAGAAGATTAGTCGATGTCTCTCAAGATGTGATCGTTAGAGAAGAAGACTGCGGCACTGATCGTGGCTTCAAAGTTAAAGAAATTAGAGATTCCGCCAGAAATACCGTTATCGTGAAATTAGAAGACCGTTTAGTCGGTAGATTCGCTCTTAACGATATCGTTAATCCAGAAACTGGCGAAGTCATCGTTAAAGGCAATACCTTAATTGATGAAGACCAAGCTAAAGAGGTCGTTAACGCTGGTATTAAAGAAGTGGAAATTAGAAGCTTATTTGGTTGTGAAACTAAAGATGGTGTCTGTGTCCACTGCTATGGTAGAAACTTAGCAACTGGTCGTAAAGTGGAAATTGGTGAAGCTGTCGGTATTATGGCGGCCCAATCCATTGGTGAACCTGGTACTCAGTTAACAATGAGAACCTTCCACACCGGTGGTGTTGCGGGTAGCGATATTACTCAAGGTTTACCTCGTGTTCAAGAATTATTTGAAGCTCGTACACCTAAAGGTGAAGCTTTAATTAGTGAAATTACTGGTACAGTAACCGATATTAAAGAAGAAGGTGGCTGCTATCTAGTAACTGTCAGAAACGATTTAGAAGAAAAACAATATAAGACCAATTTCGGTGCGAGATTAAGAGTCAAGAAAGGTGATAAAGTTACTAACGGTGGTAAGATTACCGAAGGTGCTATCTCACCAAAACAATTATTAGAAAACGCTGATGTGACAGCGGTGGAGAACTATATCTTAAAAGAAGTTCAAAAAGTTTATAGTGAACAATCCATCGGCATTAGCGATAAACATATCGAAGTTATCGTTAGACAAATGTTAAGAAAAGTCTTCGTTGTCGATGCGGGTGACACCGATATGCTCTCTGGTACAAGAGTCAGCTTAACAACCTTTACCGCCAAGAACGCGAAAGTTTTAGCAGAAGGTAAACGTCCAGCTGTCTTCTCACCTCTTATCTTAGGTATCACTAAAGCGGCCTTAGAAACCGATTCCTTCTTATCCGCTGCTTCCTTCCAAGAAACAACACGTGTTCTTACTGATGCGGCGATTAAGTGCAAACGCGATAATTTACATGGTTTAAAAGAAAATGTTATTACCGGTCACTTAATTCCTGCGGGCCGTGGATTATTATCCGCCAAGGATGAAGATGCTTTAGTGGCAGATTTCTCCGTTGAAGGAAAGATGAAAGAAGTTAGTGATAGATACGTTGAAGAACATGATCGTGTCATTAACGAAATTCATGAAAAAATCCGTAAAGCCACGGAAGAGAAGAAATAACTTCTAAAATAATAAAATAGGACTCACTTCAATTTGTGGGTCCTTTTATTTAGTTATGAAATCGATATATGACTTTAAAGCTTTTATATCCACTAAGTGGTTATAGATATTTCGATCAATTTGGCTATCTAGATAAGCTTTTTTATCTTCTATAGATCTTTCCATGCGTTTACAAAAAACGTGGAAATTACGGCCTATCTTATCGTAATAATGCTTACCTTGTAAGGTGTAATAGACTGTGCCATGTCCATGAGTTAATAATTTGACGAATTTAAAGCGCTTATCATTTTTAAATTCTTTATAGTAAATATCATATCCAGCACTTATTGGGATGATATTATCATCTTCTGAATGAACGATAACTACTTTAGCTTTGCTTTCTTTTAAAGAAGTTAAAGAATCTCTTTTGCATATATCTCCAAATATTAAATGTTCTAAAGTATCAACATATTGTAGAAATTCTTGGCTTTTATCTCCCGCGTATAACTCTCCGTTATATTTAAAAGGAGAAGTAGAAGTATTAAAACCAGAAAAAGCGATCGCTCCTTTAACACTAGGATGCCATCCTAGATTAGTGGTGACACTATAGGCACCTAAAGAATGACCACATAAATATAAAGGCATATTTTGATATTCTGGTAAGGATTCGACATATTTGATCGCCGAATTTAAATCTAGCATACCTTGGCTAAAGCCTTTCATATTATGACCTTCGCTTTCGTCATTAGCGGTCATATCATAAGCAAAAACTAAATAGCCGAGTTCACATATTGCATTTATTAAATCTAAATAGCAGTGGTGGCCACCTCCCCCATAACCATGACAGAAGATAAATAGTCCCTTTATATCCTTATTATTAATACTTTTATATATATAACCGACGAGTAAATTTTTATTTTCACTTCTAAATTCATGTCGATGATTCACTAGATTTGGAAAATCTTCATTAGAAAAATATAGAGGAGTAAAGGTATAGATATGATGATTAAACATCTTTTCATATATCTTCTCCGCGATAATCGCCGGGGCTAAGACTTTCGAAGTATTAATAATATTTTCAATTAATTTCTTTTTATCCATATATTAACTATAACCCTATTCTTTACAAAAATAAGGATAAATATCAAAATAATAGATATGAAAAAGAAAATATTTTCTTTATCTTTATTATCTTTATTAATAAGTGGTTGCCAAGGGGCGATTAATTTAAGATTTGTTCCGATTGATAAATATATCGAAGAACATAACTATGTTATTGATTATGAAGATGAACATTTTATTAGATATAGCAAAAGTAATAGTGTGACCACTGATATAGGGGAAATAAATAATATTTCTAATTTATTAGAAAATAATAAAACCGGTCGTAAAAGAGAGACATTATTATCTAAAGGCGATATCAACTTATTAGTGGTTCCAGTTTATTTCACTGATAGTGATATTTCCTTATTAGAAAAGAAAACGATATTTATAGAAAATGCTTTCTTTGGTGATCATAAGATGACTAATTATGATTCAGTCGCTGGTTATTATAATAAATCTAGCTATGGCACTTTAAGAATTAAAGGGGAAGTCGCCCCTTGGTATAACATCGGAGTGGACTCTTCTAACTGGAAATCGATATCTTCAAGTTATATGAATGCTTCTAGTATTATCGCTGAGAAAGCTATTGATAAAATTAAAGAAGATAAATCTATTACTTTAAGTAAATATGATTTAGATAATGATAACAATATCGATGGTGTTTATCTAATCTATGATCATCCATATGTTTCCTCAAATAATAAGAGCAATGAAGATAATTTATTCTGGGCTTATACCTATTACACTTATCAAGGAGAAAATGGCTACAACAATGAAGCTCCTTATTTAAATAATTATTCTTGGACTAGTGTAGAAACAATTATTCAAAAAGATAATCGTTCTTATACAAATTATTTAATCCATGAAACAGGTCATTTACTAGGATTAAGCGACTATTATAATACCCATTATATCTATGATGATTATGGGGGTAGAGATTATCATTATCAGCCTTTAGGATTATTCGATATGATGGATTATAATATCGGTGATCATAGCGCATTTAGTAAATATTTACTAAATTGGTCCTCTCCTTTAGTGGTTAAAGAAGGTGTTAATTTTAAATATAAATTAAAACCATTTATATCTTCTGGTGATTATTTATTAATACCATCTAAGAAATATAATAATTCTCCATTTAGCGAATATTTATTAGTGGAATATTTTATCCCTGAAGTACTAAATAGATTTTCTGGTCAATTTTCCTATATGGATAAAAACGGAAATAAAGGTATTTATACTTATCCTGAATACCATGGCTTAAAGATTTATCATGTTAACGCGACACTTGGATATTACACTTTAGGTAGTATTAATTCCTCTTTATTAGCCACAGTGGATGATCCAAATTATAAGGAAAAGATCGAGGGTAAAAGTGTGGCTTTAGATTATGCATATAATAATTCCATAAATGATGAACAAGCTAATAAAGATTATCCAGTTTTATATCATCTATTAGAAAGTAGTGGTTCTAATACCTTTAAAGATAGTATCCCTTCGAATAATAACACTCTATTTAGATTAGGTGATGACTTTGGCATCACCACATTTAAAGACTTTACATTTAATGATGGTAGTAAAGCTAACTTCACTTTGAAAGTGGAAGCGATCTCCACTAAAGAGATTACTATTTCTATTACAAGATAAAATATTGATGAAATCTCATTAAATTAATTTATAATAAAGATAAGGTTTTTTGGAGGATACTTATAATGAGAATTACCTTAAAGAAGTGCTTGATCACTGGTATTGCACTTTTATGTTTGCTATTTTTCTTTTTAGCATTCGTCACCACAATTACTGTGAATTATGGTCCATTACTCGGTTTAACCGCGAAAAGTTCCATCTTAGGTTTACAATCTGGTAAACCATTTAATCCAGTATATGTCTATTCCATCCCTGTTATTGCAAAAGATGCGGATAGCCAAACCATCCAATCTGTTCTTGATATCACTAACGGTACAGTCGGTGCGATGGGCACAATGATGATGGTTATCTTAATCATTGATGCTTTAGCTGTTGTTGGTTCATTCTTTATGCCAACACCTAAAGGTGCAAGAGGACTTACCATTCCTTTCTTAGCTATTACCATTATCCCAGCTTTCGTCGCATTGGCAGTTGTAACCGCTTTAACAAATCTAAAATTAAATGATTTCGAATTTGCTAAATCAAACCCTAGTTTACAAATCATTTTCCTCGTCGTCGCTTTAGTGATGTTCTTAGCGCTTTGTATCGTTCCAGGCGTTGTCAAAGAAAAAGTCTTTGTCGGCAAAAAAGAAGAAAAGTAATTTAAATTAGATAAATAAAGGATCTGGGGTCAATTGATTCCAGATTTTTTATATGGATATTTGATACACCAGGCTATGTTGAACATAAAAGTAAAGAAAAATATAAATTTTTGCTTGCGTCAAAATACCGATTTATTTAATATATATGAGCGTGTGAATTGAAACTACGCTGACCGAGTGGGTCCATTTTTTAAAGAAGATGGTCGATACACCTGGTGGCGTGGATAAAGATTTACCAAATTAAAATAGTTATCGAAAGGAGCAATTATATGCCAACCATTAACCAATTAGTTCGTGAAGGCCGTCACAATAAGACCTGGAAGACCAAAGCTCCAGCCTTAGGTACTAGATGGAACTCTTTAAAGAAAAAGAACATCGACCAAGCCTCATCACAAAAACGTGGTGTCTGCACCCGTGTCGGTACAATGACTCCGAAAAAACCTAACTCTGCGTTAAGAAAATACGCCCGTGTTAGATTATCAAACGGATACGAAGTCACAGCCTATATCGGTGGTGAAGGTCACAACTTACAAGAACACTCCACAGTTATGATTAGAGGTGGACGTGTGAAGGATTTACCAGGTGTTAGATATCACATCGTTCGTGGTACCTTAGACTGCGCTGGTATCGAAGCTCGCCGTCAAGGCAGAAGCTTATATGGCACTAAAAAGCCAAAGAAAGCTGAATAGTTAGGAGGAGGAAAACATTATGCGTAAAGGAAATGCAACAAAACGTGACGTCTTACCAGATCCAATATATAACAATAAGTTAGTCACTCGTTTAATTAACAAAATTATGCTTGATGGTAAAAAGGGAACCGCTCAAAACATTCTCTATTCCGCCTTCAAGAAAATCGAAGACAAAACTGGAAAACCAGCCATGGATGTCTTCGCCACAGCTTTAAACAACATCATGCCAACTGTCGAATTAAAAATGAGACGTGTTGGTGGTTCTAACTTCCAAGTTCCTACCGAAGTTACTCCAGATAGAAAAGTAACCTTAGGATTAAGATGGTTAGTTAACTACTCACGTTTAAGAAACGAAAAGAGCATGGAAGAACGTTTAGCTAACGAAATCATCGATGCCGCTAACGGCACTGGTGCTTCCGTCAAAAAGAGAGAAGATACACACAAGATGGCCGAAGCCAACAAAGCTTACGCCCATTATCGTTGGTAGTAGGGGAGGCAAAAACATATGGCAAATCGCGAATTTGACTTAGCCCATACCCGTAATATCGGAATTATGGCCCATATCGATGCCGGTAAAACTACAACCACAGAACGTATTCTTTATTTCACTGGTAAAATCCATAAGATCGGTGAAACCCACGAAGGTGCGGCCACGATGGACTGGATGGCCCAAGAACAGGAAAGAGGTATCACCATTACCTCCGCGGCCACAACCGCTCACTGGAAGGGCAATAGAATTAACATTATCGACACTCCTGGGCACGTCGACTTCACCGTTGAAGTTGAACGTTCACTTCGTGTCTTAGATGGTGCGATCACTGTTTTAGATGGTAAAAACGGTGTTGAACCACAAACAGAAACCGTTTGGAGACAAGGTAGCAAATACGGTGTTCCTAGAATCGTCTTCGTCAATAAACTTGACGCGATCGGTGCGGACTTCGAAATGAGCGTCCGTTCATTATATGACAGATTAGGTGCTAACGCTGCTGCTGTCCAATACCCAATCGGTATCGAATCTACTCTTAAGGGATGTATCGATATTATCGAACAAAAAGCATGGGTTTATTCCTCTGATATTCATGAAGAACCACATGAAGAGCCAATCCCTGAAGAATATAAGGATAAAGTCGTTGAATTAAGAGCGAAATTATTCGAAGCCTTATCAAATTTCGATGAAGAAATCTTGATGCTCGTCTTAGAAGGAAAAGAACCATCCGTTGAAAAGACTAAAGAAGTTATTCGTAAAGCCGTTTTAACTGGTGAATTCCATCCTGTCTTCTGCGGTAGTGCTTATAAGAATAAGAACATTCAATTATTATTAGACGGCGTTATCGACTATCTACCAAGCCCTCTTGATATCCCACCTGCAAAAGGAACAGATGATAGAGGTAATGAGGTCACATGTAAACCAACAGACGATGCTCCATTAGCCGCATTAGCCTTCAAGATTGCTACTGACCCATTCATTGGTAGATTAGCTTATGTTCGTGTCTATAGCGGTGTCTTAAAAGCCGGAAGCTATGTCATGAACAGCACCAAAGGTGTTAAAGAAAGAATCGCCCGTGTCGTTCTCATGCACTCCAACCACAGACAAGAAGTCGAAGAATTACACGCTGGTGATATCGGTGCGGTTGTCGGTTTAAAATCCACAATTACTGGCGATACATTATGTGATGAAAAGAATGAAGTCATCTTAGAGAAGATGGAATTCCCAGATCCAGTTATCGAAGAAGCGGTGGAACCAAAAACCAAAGCCGATCAAGAAAAGATGTCTATCGCCTTACAAAAACTCGCGGAAGAAGATCCAACCTTCAGAGTCCGTACTAATGCGGAAACTGGTCAAACCATCATCGCTGGTGTCGGTGAATTACACTTAGACATTATCGTTGATCGTATGAGAAGAGAATTTAACGTTCAAGTGAACGTCGGTGCTCCTCAAGTTGAATATAAAGAAACCATTAAAGGAACCGCGGATTGCGAAGGTAAATACATCAAACAATCTGGTGGTCGTGGTCAATACGGTCACGTCTGGATCAAATTTGAACCAAACCCAGGCAAAGGATTTGAATTCGTCGATGCGATTGTCGGTGGTTCTGTCCCAAGAGAATATATTAAACCAACTCAAGATGGTTTAGTGGATTCCTTAAAAAGAGGTATGGTTGCGGGATTCGAAGTCATGGATATTAAAGCCACATTATTCGATGGTTCTTACCATGATGTCGACTCATCCGAAGCCGCCTATAAGATCGCTGCCTCTTTAGCGCTTAAAGAAGCGGCTAAGAAATGTAACCCAGTCATCTTAGAACCAATCATGAAGATTGAAGTTACAGTTCCTGAACAATATTATGGTGATGTCATCGGTGATATCTCTCGTAGAAGAGGTAACATTACCGGTGAAAGCCAAAGAGCGAATGCGAAAACTATTGAAGCAGAAGTACCACTTTCCGAGATGTTCGGTTACGTCACAGACTTACGTTCTATGACACAAGGTCGTGGTAACTACGTCATGCAATTCGATCGCTATGGCGAATGTCCAAAATACGTTCAAGAAGAAATTATCAAAAAGAGTGGGATGTCCGCTCGCTAAAATATTACCTAATACCTAATAAATTGGTATTGATAATAAAAAACAATTGCTATATTATGTTTTCGTTGCAAAGTTGCATATACGAAAGAGAAGGGAGATTTCAATTTTATGGCAAAACAACATTTTGACAGAACCAAAGAACACGTTAATATCGGTACAATTGGTCACGTTGACCACGGTAAAACCACATTAACCGCTGCTATCACTTCTGTCTTAGCTAAAAAGGGCGGTGCTGTCAAAACCGATTATGCACAAATCGACTCCGCTCCAGAAGAAAAGGCTCGTGGTATTACAATTAACACAGCCCACATCGAATATCAAACAGACAAGAGACACTATGCTCACGTCGACTGCCCAGGGCACGCTGACTATGTTAATAACATGATCACCGGTGCTGCTCAAATGGATGGTGCAATCCTTGTTGTCGCAGGTACTGATGGCGTTATGCCACAAACACGTGAACACATCTTACTTGCTCGTCAAGTCGGTGTTCCATACATCGTTGTCTTCATCAACAAGACTGACTTAGTCGATGATCCAGAATTATTAGACTTAGTCGAAATGGATGTCCGTGAATTATTAAATAGCTACGGCTTCCCAGGCGATGACGTCCCAGTCATCCGTGGTTCTGCTAGAAAAGCCTTAGATGGCGATCCAGAAGCTGAAAAAGCTATTCTCGAATTAATGGAAGCTTGTGATACCTATATCCCAGCTCCAGCTCGTGAAACCGACAAACCATTCTTATTAGCTATCGAAGACGTCATGACCATCTCTGGTCGTGGTACCGTCGTTACCGGCCGTGTCGAACGTGGTCAAGCTAAATTAGGTGATGAAGTCGAAATCGTTGGTATTAAACCAACCCAAAAATCCGTTATTACCGGTCTAGAATCCTTCCGTAAGATCTTAGATTACGCTGAAGCTGGTGACAACGTTGGTGTCTTATTAAGAGGTATCAACCGTGACCAAGTCCAACGTGGTCAAGTCTTAGCGAAACCAGGTTCCGTTACACCACACAGCAAATTCACTGGTCAAGTTTACGTCTTAACCAAAGAAGAAGGTGGCCGTCATACAGCGTTCTTAACAAACTATCGTCCACAATTCTACTTCCGTACCACAGACGTTACCGGTGTCATTACATTACCTGCTGGTGTTGACATGGTTATGCCTGGCGATAACGTGGAATTAACCGTTGAATTAATTCACCCAATCGCTATGGAAAAAGGTACCAAATTCTCCATCCGTGAAGGTGGCAGAACCGTTGGTGCTGGTACAGTTAGCGAAATTATTAAATAATTTATTTAATATCACTAATAACAACTACCCATCGTTTGATGGGTTTTTGTTTTATCTAAATAAGATATTGTTATATTAAATATTTTAAATATGTTATAGTTTACTATATGGAAGAAAATGTTTATCAAAATTCGAGTAATGTAGCCCGTACTAGTAGCGATGGTTTATCTAATATTAATCACGCTGGATTATTTGCGAGATTTGTCGCTGTGATCGTTGATTTAGCGATTATGTCATTCGTCTTTTTTGGCTTATTGATATTTGTTCAAAGAGTGATTGTTCCCGCGGCACCTTACGCAAAAAAATATGAGGAACAATATTATCAATATAATGTCGAAAGTGGGTTATTCGATTACGATTATGAAAAAGGTGGAGTAAAACAAAAAACTTTTGAAAATTATAAAGGTTATGAAGATATGTTTTATTCCTATTACACAGACTATTTAGTGAACAAAGCACCAGAAGAATCTCGTGTTAATTATAACGGTAAAGAAAATTATTGGTTTAACGTCCATATCTTAGGACAACCTGATGATTTAAATTTATATGAAAACGATGTCAAAAAATTAAACGATTTAATTAAGACCGTTGGTTTAGAATTATATACTTATAAATTAGACACTGATAATAAACCCATCTATGATGAAGTGGCTATCCCTAGATGTTTAAATAATGAAACTACCGGTGTTATCAGTAATGAAAATCAACAGAAATTAACTGGTTATTTCTATATCCCAGATGCGGATAATAAAGAGAATAAAGAAACGATTTATCATATTGCGACAATTAGTGTTGGTAATTTGAAACATGTTTCTAAAGCTTATGATAATTGGTGGAACCATTATTATAATTTACCGATTATATTTTGCTTTTCTTTCTCCATGTTAGTCTTCTTCTTTGCTATCCCAATGATCTTTAAAAATGGTGAAACATTAGGAAAATTAATCTTCCATCTATGTTTAGTAAATAAACTTGGCTATCGATATAATCGTTTACAACTTATACCTCGTTTCTTATTTATGATGGTAATTATTATCGCTTTATATTTATTCTTAGGCGCGAATATTTGGTTCTTAGGTATTGTGACCTTCTTAGCGTTAGTGAGCTATGGACTTGCGATATTTACAAAAGATCATAAAGCGATCCATGACTACATCGCTGGCACTATAGTAGTGGATAAAGTTCATTCTGAGATATTTGAAAACGCCACTCAGGAAGATAGAATCAAAAAAGAAATTAATTCCGTACAATCTGTCATTCATGATGTAGAAATGCCAAAGGATGACTCAGTTTTATACGTCAATGAAAACTTCAACAAAAAGAAAGATGATAAAGAAGGTTAATCAGTTAATTCTGGTTAATCTTTTTTTATCTTTTTAGCACACCTATAGCGCACGATTTTATTTTTAAAATAAGGCGACTTGTGGTAATATCAAATTGTACAAATTTTCCATACTATAAACGAAAGGAGTTATCTCTATGGAAGTAAGAATTGAACATCTTACCAAAACTTTCGTTGGTAAGAAAGGTTCCAAGACTACCGCCGTTAACGACATGTCTTTTGTTGTGCCTGATGGCAAACTCGTCGGTTTACTTGGTCCTTCCGGTTGTGGTAAATCAACAACCCTTTATATGATTGCGGGTTTACACAAACCAACTGACGGACACATTTGGTTCGGTGATGAAGATGTTACTAACGTTCCACCAGAGAATAGGGGTATTGGTCTAGTTTTCCAAAACTACGCTTTATATCCTCATTTTTCTGTGAAACAGAATATCACCTTCCCACTTGACAACGTTCGTTTCCCACATCCTCTTGATGGATATAAGACAAGAGTGAAAGAAGCGAACTCATCATTAAAGAAGGCTCATAAGGCCTTAGAAGCCGCTGCGAAAAACGGCGGAGATGTTGGCGAAGCACAAAAGGTAGTGGAAGAGGCTCAAAAAGAAGTCGAAGCTGCTAACGAAGCCTTACAAAAGGCCACCGCTGAACTCGAACAGATTAAAGCGGATGATCCAGAACGCTACGCCAAATTAACAAAGAAGAAATTAACTAAGGAAGAGAAAGACGAAATCGCTCACAAGATGGCGAGACTCGTTGATATCGAACCTTATTTAGAGAGAAAACCAAAAGAGCTCTCTGGTGGTCAACAACAACGTGTGGCTATCGCTCGTGCTCTTGCTAAATCTCCACGTGTCTTATTACTTGACGAACCATTATCTAACTTAGATGCTCGTTTAAGACTTCAAACTCGTGAAGAAATTAGACGTATTCAAAAGGAAACTGGTATTACCACAATCTTCGTCACCCATGACCAAGAAGAAGCTATGTCCATTTCCGATGTTATCGTTGTCATGAACTTTGGTGTCATCCAACAAATCGATGAACCTCAAACAGTTTATGACGAGCCAATTAACTTATTCGTCGCTAAATTCTTAGGTTCTCCTGCTATCAACATCTTTGATGGTGAAATTAAAGATGGCAAATTATATGTCGCTGGAGAAGTCTTTGATACCGATCCTAAATACAAAGAGGAATATCGTGGCGTAATTCATCACGAATACACCTTCGTTAAAGGTACAAGAAAAACCTTAGAACAATACCAAGCCGATTTAGCGGATCATCCAGAAAGACTTGAAGGTTTAGAGAAGAGCCAAATCAAAGCTTTAGAAAATCCTGAACTAGAAATCGTTAGAGAAGATGAAGAAGTGGTCAAGAAAGACCGCACCGTCAAAATTGGTGTTAGACCAGAAGCCTTTACTTACGATAAGAAAGGTAAATTACCAATCGACGTTCAATTCGTCCAACACGTTGGTCGTGACGTCTCCGTTATCGGTCGTGTAAAAGGCCAAGAATCAGGTATGAAAATCATCATTCCAAGTGAATCTTGGGCTGATGTTGTTGGCAAAGAAGAACTCAGATTCGCTCCAAAACGTTTCTACGTCTTTGAAGAATCTGGAGAAAGGATTAAATAACTTTTAAGTTATTTGGTTAATTAATTATGGCAAATAATGTAGAAAGGAATGAAACTATCGTCGTCAATGCCAGCGGCAGTGCGGTTTTAAACACCCCTTATATTGATGCAGTAACTAATAAAGGTTACTTAGATGTCAAAAAACATAAGTGGATTTTGCCGGAGTGGGCTAAGGGTTGGATCGCTTTGATTCCAGCACTTATCTTCTTGATCGTCTTCATGATTTATCCGATCATCAACTCCTTCATGATCTCCTTCATCAATAACTTCTATTGGGTTGGTGGTAGTAACTCCTCATTAGCGATCGTGAACTTTATTGCTTCTCAGTCAAATACCAGAAGTAGTGTTGTTCAATCAATCGGTTTCGATAACTATGTCAAGGTCTTCTCAGATCCATTATTCTGGCAAGCTATGGGCAATACCGGTTTAATCGTTATTATCGAAGTTCCGTTAACCATCTTAGTGGGTTTAGTTATCGCCGTCTGTTTGCATTCGATTAAGCCTTTACAAGGTTTCTATCAGACAGTGTTCTTCCTCCCTTATGTCACTAACGCTATTGCGTTAGGTATGGTCTTTAACGTCATGTTCTCCTCTGGTCCTGGCGGATTATTTAACACCTTCTTACATGTCTTTGGCATTAACCCAGTTAACTGGTTAGGTGTTTCCGCGAGCAAATGGAGCATGTTCTTCGTTATCGTCATCTACTCAATTTGGAATGGTATCGCTTTTAAGATCTTAGTCTTTATGAGTGGCTTATCCACAATTGATAAACAATATTATGATGCGGCGAGAATCGATGGTGCTTCTAAATTCACAATCTTCTCCCGTATTACCGTTCCATTATTATCACCACAGATTTTGTATATCACTGTTACATCCTTCATCGGAGCAGCGAAATCATATTCACAAATTATTTCCTTGTTCGGTGCTGGTCCAGTTAACTTTGGTGGTACTGATGGTACAAAATGGATTACCATCGTTGGTTTCATTTATAAGTATATGCAAGATAACTCTGCATCCGCGCTCGGTAGAGCGGCTGCTGGTTCCGTTATCTTATTAATCGTCATCTTATTACTTACTCTCATCCAATTCGGTGTTAGTAAGAATAGGGTCCATTACTAGAAAGGAGAAAATAATATGGCTGAACATGTTATGTATTTCGCTAGTGAAGCTCAGATGAGACGATATAAAGCACAAAAAATCATCACCCAAGTGCTCTTATATGGTTTCTTAACAATCATGGGCTTATTCATTATCATTCCTTTCTATTACATGATTATCACATCATTTAAATCTACCGATGCTTACAATCTTGAAGTTGCCAATGGACAATTAAATCTATTGTTAACTAATAAAAACTTCTCCTTTGAACAATATGGCAAAGTCATGGGTAAATCCGGTGACTTCGGTTTATTCTACGGAAACACTGTTTATACCGCAGTCGTTTCTACTGCCTTTACAGTAGTAACTTCGGTTTTAGCAGCCTTCGCTTTCGCTAGAGTTAACTTCAAAGGTAAAGACTTAATCTTCACCATCTTATTAGGAACGATGATGATTCCTGGTGAAATGATGATGATTACAAACTTCCAAACCACCATGTCCTTAGGTTGGAAAGATACATTCGCAGCATTAATCTTTGTTCACGGTGTTAGTGTCTTCTATATCTTCTATTTAAGACAAACATTCCAACAAATCCCGAATGAATTATTCCTAGCCGCGAAGGTCGATGGTTATGGTCATTTCCAATATTTATGGAAATGTATGATCCCAATTGCCATGCCCACAATCGTGACAATTATGATCTTATCCTTAATGGGTGCGTGGAACGCTTACATTTGGCCACAATTAGTGGCGTCAGGCACTCACCCATGGTTGAACTTTGGTACTGCTAAAAACCATGATATGCATTTAGTCAGTAATGGTTTGATGAGCAAATTCCAATCTTCTGAATTCGTTAGTGATGATCCTGCAAAAGTGACAGGTTCGTTATTCGCGACCATCCCATTATTTATCTTCTTCTTAATTTTTAGAAAATATATTATGCGTGGT
>JAFRPF010000008.1 GCA_017429285.1 Bacilli bacterium | reverse complement strand
GATAGAGTCTCCTTGCTTCATCGGGAAGCGCAACCATTCCTCGGGCATATCGTATTTGATACGAGTCAGGTTGTCCTCTGTAGCAGTCACTTTCACTCCGTCCTTTGTCTGCTCATAGGTCATGCGGTTACAGGGCTCCATGCCTATAATGGTTCCCTTTTCTTCTAAAAACCTCGAACGATACTCTTTTTTGTCTGCCTTTATCCCTTCAAGGCTCCACGTATGATCTTTTCCCTGTACATTGAACTCTTTGAGATTCATCTTTCTCAGCACCAGTGAATCTCTGTTATAAAATGTATTTTGCATATGGTTTATCTCTTGTCCGCAAATGGACAGACATGAGATGATAAGAAGAATAGAAATAATTGTTCTCATAATCAAAATATGTAATAACTAGGGTTTATATTTCAGAATTCTAAATAGAGCTAATACATTTGGCTGATTCCATTCATATTCCCTTATTCTCATCCTTTCACTTCCTCCGGATTGCTTTTTACTTTTAATTTGGTAGCCGTTATCAGAATAATTCTCATTATATTCATTTGAAATTCTATATATTATTCCTTCATACCCATAGGATAGGTCTTCAACAATATAGTTATTGCCTATTGGTAATTTACCATACAGCCCCAAATGAGTAAACAAATATTCATCCCAACTTAAATTGATGATTTCTTTTAGTAATTCTGGTGAATAGCTTGAAGATCGTTCTTTGTCTGAATAATAAATATTCTTCGTATATCTATGACTATTAATGATGGAGTCAATCATAACAACATGTTTCACAGAGTCGCCTTTCCATAAAACCAGCTTTTTAGTCTTGTTTAGTCTAATACCACTTAGATGGCGCAAAGAATCATATTCGTATTGTATGCCTCTACCCTGCTCTGTAATAGAACCTATTATTAAACCCTCTCTTATTAATAGCTTTACGTGGCCATCAAGTTCATTGTCATATTCAATGGATTCACCAGGATGGATAGTATAGATATTGTAATGGCTAATTATCTGGTGATATTTGCCAACTACACTGAGACGGTTATTGATAGAATCTAAGAAAAAGAGGAATTCGTGTTTTTCTCCAAATTCGTCAATATCGTTAATAGAAAGTAGGAAAATCGAATCAAGAGGAACTACAGGCTTATCAGTCACACTTGAATTCCTAGTGAAGTTGCATGCCATCAATATGATACAGAAGATAATGTAAAAATAGTTTAGATGCTTCATATAGCCTACACATATTGTTAATAATATATTTGAAACTGTCTATTTATAAACACTCGTCCAAATGGATTAATTAAAGAAGGTACTGAATAATGCTTATTTTCAGATTTCCCCCAAATTCTTTTTGACATTCCCACTTCTTCCCTAATGATATTTTCTGCAGTTACAGCCATTCCATCATATTGAGGGCTAAGGAAAGAACAAGTTACAGATGGTATCGCATGTCCAGCTAATTCATGAGCTAATATTATTTCAGGATTACTGTATGTTCCACTAAGTGTCGTGTGCTCCTTTCCAGGAATATAAACATATGCTTTTTGGCCGTCTACTATTGTCAATCCTTCTCCATATTTTTTTAGGTCATATGAATTGCCTTTAAAATTAGCTTCTGAGGAATATTTAATAGAAATAGTATTACTAGAATTAATTCCTTGTACAATTAAATCCCGATAAAACGAAGAATAATTGTTAACATCAACAGCGGGTTTTGTAGTATGCTTTAAATAGAGAAATCCATTTTCAGACACTCCAAATTCTCCCTCAGATAACTTGTTGATCATTCCTAAAAGCTCTTCTTGATGCTCGTAACCAATATAAATACTATCACCATGCAAATCAACAGCATTTATCGGATTATTCCCGCAATAGATGTAAGGACTAAGGTTATAATACTTCTCACACATGGGATCCATGGTGGTGAAGCGACAGATGGAGGGATCGTAGAAGCGGGCTCCGTAGTCATACATGTCCAGACCATGATAGCGGTCGAACTCCTTGCCGTTATATTTGTACTTCTGAGTCTCTGGATCCTCGCTCTCGCCGAAGAGCAGGCCGAAGGGATAGTAGTGGTTTACCTCTGCAACCACACCATTGTCATAGGCAACCACGCGGTTGTTGCCCTGATGATCCTTCAGATAATAGCTATAATACATCTCTCCTTCGTAAGGTTCAATATATCCGTCATCTACAAGAATCCGGTCTAGATTCCCATTTACATAAATCATATTGCCGCAATAGTCAAATGTCGTTGCGGGGTTAACATATTCCACCTGGAGCTTCCTGCCCGTCGCATCATAGACGTATGTCGTAGACCTGTTGTTAGAGTATGTCATATT
>JAFRPF010000021.1 GCA_017429285.1 Bacilli bacterium | reverse complement strand
CGCTCCTATAGCTAAGGAGATAAATAGAGTAATTAAGTTATATAACCAATGTCTTCTTAGTTGTATCCAAGCGTTTTTCATATTGTTATCTTACTCTTTTAATATAATCTTTCGCAAATTCACCAAAGCCAAAGATAAATATCTTTTTATATTCTTCAAAACTCACTTCTCTATAACCGTATCTCGCTACGGTAAAAACTACACCAAATTCTTCTGTGGTTAGATTATTAGAAATAAAACCATTTTTCTTATAGAAACTTTCTCTTTTCTTTCTTTTTTCATAATCGTCATATTTGTTATCTACTTCTTCATAACAAAGTAAGATGACTTTATCTTTATACGTATTCTTTATCGTAGATAATATTTGACTACCATAACCTTGATGTTGATAAATAGGAGATACCGCTAAAAAGAAGATATAAGCGATATCTTTATAAATGATTAAAGAAGTAAATCCAATAAACTTATCATTATCATAAAAAGCATATAAAACATTAGATTCCTTCTTAAAAGAAGAAAAGAAGATATCAGGACCTGGTCTTTCAGTTTCTGGAAAAGAAAAAAGAAATAAAGGTTCAACATCCTTTCTAATATTTTTATCGTTAATATAATTCACTATTTTCATAAGGATGAGGGAAAGATATTAATGATGTTTAAATCAAATTCATCACTATATTTAATAGTGACACTTAATATATAGTTATCGATTTCTATCGTTTTAGAAAAATATATTTCATCTTCATAAATCTTTCTTCCATTTATCGGTAAAGAAGTGATTGATTTAATATCTTTAAAAATCGATTCACCAATACATTTAATTAAAGATTCTTTGTTGGTCCAAATCTCTAAAAAAGATTTATAATCTTTAACATATTGTTTTTCTAATTCGCTATAGACTTTATCTTTTAAATCGATTTTATTTTCTTTAATCTCTTCTATATCTACACCTACTGGATAAGATTTATTTAAGGCTAAAACTAATTTAGAACCACTATGGGAGATATTAAAATATATATTTTTAGATAAAGGTTTACCTTTATTAGATAAATAATAATCCTTTATATATTTATTTTTAATAGCGGTGGAAATAGCTTTTTCTACCTTCACTTTTTCTAGTTTTATTTTACTAATAGAAGATAAATCTTCTTTACTTAAAAAAGAAAGAGAGGGAATATCTTCCTCTTTCATATTTTTATAATCCACAATTATTAAATCGATTTTATTCATCTTTTTCTTTCTTAATTAGATTGATACTTTTGATACGTTTTTTAAATTCTTTTTTAAAATCTTCAAATCGCATATCTTGAAGTTCTTTAAATTCTTTTAATTTTGTGGCTAGATGAATCGAATAAGCGAAATCCACAACCATCATCCCGATAAAAGCGCCTATAAAATAGGTATAGATCAAATTTTCACTAATCCAGTTAATACCCATCACTAAAAATGGATTCACAAAGAAATAATATAAAGAACCAACGATGATCCAAATTAAAGAGAACTGTGGGCAGATAATACCCATGATATTACCTTTTCGATCTGAATAATCCCACAATTTAACTTTTAAGCCTTTAATAAAAATTAAACCAGCGATGAATTCGATTAATGTCATCCCCACACCGATGATGACAATACGAACGATAATATCCCAAGCTTTAATCGAAATACCTAAAGGCACATTGCTGATCGCATATAAAACCACTACTCCTGATCCGTATATTGGGAGATATGGGCCAGTCAAAAAGCCAGGATTCATCCACTTTTTCTGTGAAACAAATCTTCTAAAGAACAATTCAATAACCCATCCCACTAATGAGCCGATTACGAATAACGTGGAAACAATAACTAAATATTTCATAACTATATCATTATAACATAAATATTTTTAATCAAAGATTAATAAAAAATTTGTCTCATTTTTTTGAACATTTTGGAATTTTCACCCCCTATTTGTGATATAGGAGGGTAATTTATCTTCCTCGTAGTTACGTATAGGCGTCTCCTATGGCCGATCGGTTATTAAAAAGCTGAGAAAAGAAAGGAGATGATGCTTATGGAAATGTTAATTATTTTCATAACACTATTATTGCTATTAGTTTTAGCGATAAAAGAAAATAGATAGATTAGCACCAACTAATTAATCTACCTATACGTAACTATTGTTACAAGATTATATTAAGTGTCTTTAGTAAATTATTCAAGAAAAAAGGAAGAATTACTTCTCCCTTACTTGTATAGGCGCTTCTTCACCCACGACAGATAAAATGCTCGTACAGAAAGGAGGAAGTGCTTATGAATAAATATATATTATACTGATGTGCGTATTTTTTCAATGAAAAGCTAATAAATTTTTTATAAGCTTTTTTCGCTTTAAAACACGAGACAAAAACCTAATTATGTATCTATATATTTCAAAATACTTTTTAATTTCTATCTATGTATGATACAAATATTACGTTTTCTGTAAGGACATTGTTTTATGAAAAAGTATATTGGAACAGTTATCACCGCTTTAATATGTATCACTTTAGCGGTATTAGGATTTGTCTTTAATGGCTTTAATCTATCTTCTAATCAATTAGATACTTTACTTATCTTAGGTATCATCTGTGGATCTAGTGTTTTATATTGTTTCATCGTTGGTGAAATATCTAGAAACAATTCCCAGATGGATAAATTATGGTCATTATTACCTATTGCTTATGCTTGGGTAGTTACTGTTAAAGGTGATTTTCATCCTCGCCTAGTCGTTATGGCGGTACTTATTACCCTTTGGGGAATAAGATTAACATTTAATTTCGCTAGAAAAGGGGCCTATTCGATTAAATTCTGGACCGGTGAAGAAGATTATCGCTGGGTGGTCTTAAGAAATAATAAGATGTTTAAAGGTCACTATGTCCGTTGGGCATTATTCGATTTATTCTTCATCTCTTTATTCCAAAACGCTTTAGTCTTAGCGATGACCCTCCCAATGGTGGCGGTCATGGATAGCGGTGTTTCCTTTGGAGTCTTTGATTATATCGCCTCTTCCTTAGTCTTTATTCTTTTATTAATTGAATTAATCGCGGATGAACAACAATGGAAATTCCAACAAACCAAGAAAAAACTTCTAAAAGAAGGTAAGAAATTAGATGAATTAGAATTACCTTATAAAAGAGGTTTTAACACAGTTGGATTATGGTCATATTCCCGTCACCCTAATTACTGTGGTGAACAAGGCTTCTGGCTAGCCCTATTTCTCTTCACTCTTGGCGCTAATGTAAATACATATTTCTTCTTTAACTGGAGTATGTTTGGTGCGTTATTTATTGTCATCTTATTCTTAGGTAGTTCCATGTTTGGAGAAGGAATATCTAACTCTAAATATCCAGAATATAAATATTATCTATGCTATGTTTCTAAATATATTCCATTTAGGAAATATAATCCGGAAAAAGCTAAAGCTAAATACGAAAAGAATCACCACGAATAATGGCGATTTTTTTCTATTAGAAAAAGATTAAAATATATTACGCTTCTAAAGGGATTATTTTTGAAATGCTATCAGAAAATAAAACTTCCGCATTTCTAATATCAATATCGCTTTGCAAATTTAAGAAATATTTTTCACTAAGCCCAAAATATTTGCCTAACTTAATTGATGTTTCAGCGGTTATTTTTCTTCTATCGTGTAGAATGTCTTGAATTCTTGATATTGGCACATCAATAGCTTTCGCTAATCTATATGCGGAAAGACCAAAAGGAATCATAAATTCCTCTTTTAATATCTCACTGATTTTTGGTGCCTCGGTTTTCTTCATAATTCTCTCGTATTATCTAATCATTACTATAATATACACGCTCTTCGTGTACATACAATACATATCTAATATAAACTTTAATTGCCTATTGAGAAGATTAATTTAAATTTTTTCTCATTTTTTTGAACATTTTGGAATTTTCACCCCCTATTTGTATAGTAGGAGGATATTTTATCTTCCTCGTAGTTACGTATAGGCGCTCTCTCCAGTTTGAGCTAAGAAAAAACAAAAAAATGAAAAGGAGGAAGTGCTTATGAATTTAGTTATACTATTCATGACTCTACTTCTATTGATGCTGATTGAAGTAAAGAAAAGATAGATTAGTCAGAACAAATTAATCTACCTATACGTAACTATTGTTACAAAAATAATATATAACGATTTTTATATATAAACAATAGAAACTACTCTTCTTTTTGTGGTTCCACGACTTCCTTTTTATATTCGTTATTTCCAATTCTTTCGATGAGAATATGGAGTCTCTTATATAACAATAATACCGCGACGATAACAATCGCATCTTTAATAAGATTCATCGGTAACACCATAAATAAAGCGTATAACCAAACCCAATTATCACCTTTGATCGCCGGCATAATTGAACTACACATTCCTTCAAGTGTTTCTAAAGGTAGGTGATATAACGCGGAATAAAACGGAATTAAAACATAAACATTCATGATCATCGCAAAGACACATTGAAGTAACATTGAAGTTCCTAAACCGATGAATACCGAAGATAATTTTCTTCTTTTCTCATAGAGAATGACCGCGGGTAAAACAAAGACAATAGTAAAGAAGAAATCACCAATTTCCCCCACCCCTGCGGTACTTGTCATCGGTAATTTGATTAAAGTTTTAATTAAAGTCACCACCACCGCGGATAAAGGACCATACATATACCCCACTAAAAAGATGGCGATTTCATCAAGATGAACTTTTAACCATGGAGGGGTAAAACCTAATCCAAAATCAGGCACTAAAACATATAGTATTGTCGCTAAAGCACCAAATATACCGGTAACGGTAATAAATTTAACAAGATTAACATTTCTCTTTTTAAATCTAAAAATAGAGATGACTAATAAACCAATTGCTAAAGCAATCATTAGTCCCATCAATACCCATTTAAACCACGACATAAACGCGGTTAATTGTTCTACATTCATAATAAAAATCCCTCCATACTTCAGGTGGGATTATATATAGCAATTAACTTCTGCTATCCGGACTGTACCGTTGGCCTAGGAATTTCACCTAATCATGCTTTACTTATAAAGCTCGTGGGCTATACCACCAGTCGACGTAATTCTCGTCACCCTGAAGTGTCTATATTATAGAACAATATCAGGATATATCAACATATATGCAAATATTTTTAATCTTTGATTAATAAATTTTTTTCTCATTTTTTTGAACATTTTGGAATTTCCACCCCCTATTTGTGATATAGGAGGGTAATTTATCTTCCTCGTAGTTACGTATAGGCGTCTCCTATGGCCGATCGGTTATTAAAAAGCTGAGAAAAGAAAGGAGATGATGCCTATGAGGCTAGTAATAGTTTTCATGGTTTTATTGTTATTGCTAATAATGACTTTAAAAAAAGATAGATAGATTAGAACGAACTAATTAATCTACCTATACGTAACTATTGTTACATCAATATGTTAAATTGCTTCATAAGAACATTCAAGAAAAAGAAAAGGAAGAATTGCTTCTCCCTTACTTCTTTAGGCATCTCCTGTGACCGATTATTAGCACGTTAGGACTTGAAAGGAGATGATGCCTATAGAGCTATTAGTAGCTTTCATGACTTTACTACTATTAATGATTTTATCCATTTATATGTGATAGTTCAATACTCAGATTTATAATCTAAGTATCCAATGACACCAACGACCATGTAACAGATTGTTTTTGGTAGCATGAGCATTCCAACCCAACTATACGTACCCGCAAAGATAACAACGGGTAAATAGAATAAGAATGAAAGGATGATTAAATATCCTAATAATCTTAAGCATTT